>LJCV01000151.1 GCA_001298575.1 Actinobacteria bacterium OK074 | reverse complement strand
CCCCCCGCTCACCTTCTCCACCCCCGAATCCTTCTTCCCCCTCCCCCTCGCCCCCACCCCCGACGAACGCGCCACCCTCTCCGCCGCCTTCGTCCGCGACCTCTACTCCCGGGGCGACGACTCCCTCTGGACCCCGGCCGCCCCCTACTACGCCGCCCTCGCCGAACAACTCGCCCTGAGCGGACTCTCCTACTCCGCGATAGGGCTCTTCTCCACCGACGACGGCGACGACGGCGGAGTCGTCCAGTGCGCCTTCACCGTGGCCGCCGTCGAGACCGACCAGACGGACCCGGAGACCGCCGCGCACGGAATCCTCGCCGCACTCGCCTCCGACCCCACCAACGACGCCCGCTTGCTGGACCTCCCGTGCGGACCAGCCGTCACCTGCGTGACCCTGCGCGAGGTGACCCTCTCCCCCGAGATCACCGCCAGCGGCAACGAGGAGCAACTCCTCACCGGACAGATCCAGGCCCACGTCCCGTTCCCCGCCGGCCCCTACACCGCCGTCTTCACCCTCCACACGGCATCCACCGAATACTGGGGCGAGTTCTGCGACATGATCGTGGACATTCTCCGGACGGTGGCCTTCACCAGTCCCGTAAACGAACCCGCCACCCCGAACTGAGAGCACACCCCAAGGAAATGGGCATGTGTCAGCCGTTCCAGACGATGTTGCAGATGTACACGCACTCATTCCTGGGTACGGCGAGAAACTGGATGAAACCGCGTCCGCCGAAGATGGGGAAGTTTCTCAGCCCGCCCGGTTTCTCCTCCGGCCTGCTGCCCACGGTCTCGGCATCACGTCCCAGGGCAGCGAGTTCGATGGCGATCCGCTCCACCTCGGCGACCACACCGACCGGAAGCCCGTCGGTCAGGTACTCCTCGCTCGGGTTGTAGTCCCACTTCCAGTCGGTCAAAGTCCCGCCTCGGCCGCCGCGTCCGTATGGATCTTCCTGATCTCCGCGATCGCGTCCGTCGGATCCTCTACGCCGGCGCTCACGATGTCTTCCAGTTGACTCAGGCGTGCGGCTCGCGACGGGTACCGCTGGATCGCCACGAACACCCCCCAGGTATGGACAAAGGTACGCAGCGGTGCAAGGGACTGGACCTGTTGAGCACTGGTGGTCGCGTCGACGAGGTCTCGGACGAACGCCTGCATGCGGCTCGGTGTCAACCGCTCGACAGCGGTCCGCAGGGCTTCGGGAGTGAGCGCGGGCATGGGGATGAGCGGCTCGTCGGCATACGGCTCAGCAGGCAGCGCGGTCATGCGGACACCGCCCTCTCCGCATCAGCTTCGACAGCACGGAGTTCGTCCATGGCCGGGCGGAACGCCGGATCCTCCCTGCTGCTGGTGCTGTGCACCACGGCCAGCGCGACGCGGACGGCGTCAGGGGTTCGTTCGGGGCGCGGGATCAGTTCGTGCCCGTGGTCGGGCTGTGTCGTCACGGGTATCTGCTCCTTGGACGGCGGTGTACTGACGACCATAGCCGCGCGGACGGGCCGGGAGCGGGCTGATCGAGGGGCGCCTCTGTCCCACGAGAGGTTCGCAGGACAGAGGCCTCCATGAGCTGCCTCCCGCACCGGCACGGCGGCTCGACTCGGCTCAGCTCACCGTCGCCGACGCGCCGCCAGCGCCCCCTTACGGCAATCCGGCAGGTCCGCCTCGGGCACGATCAACGACACCGTGTCGTCGTCGAGCGCGTAGCAGAGTTGCGCGTGCAGGACCTCCGCCTCGGCGGGTGTCAGCCGTAGCGCCACGTCCGACTCGAAGGTTCCATCCCGGCGGACCCAGAGGTCGACGGCGATGGCTCCGTCGTCCTCGCGGCGCACCGGCTTGCTGGGGACTCGACTGACTTGGACGTCCGGGTCGCGCGGCAGAGTCGTCACGCCGTCACCTCCGCACGGGCGGGACCGACCGTGCGGACGGCGCCCGGGAGCGGGGGTGCGCCGACGCCCCAACCCAGGCCACACAAGGGCGTGTTGGTGCTCGTCGCGGTGCCGTCGGCGGATGCGGCGGCCGGGAACGCGCCGCGTGCGGGCACGGTTGCTACGGGGGCGGACAGCCGCCGGAGGCACGCGCGAACCCAGGCGAGTGCGCCCCGCGGGGCTCGGCCCTGGTGGTGACCCTGGGGGTGCCGAGGAGTCAGCGGGCGCGGCGGCTGCTGGCTCTGCGGGTTCTGCGGGAGGAGTACGAGGGCGAGTACGTACTGGAGGCAGGCGAGGAGGACCCCCGCGGACTGCAACTGCACGAGTGTTCGCCCGGCTCCGGGCGGCGGGATACGCTTGGACATGCTGACGCTCCGTTGCGGCGTTGGCCTTGCCTCGGGGCGCGGACACGCCGCCGGGGCATCTTTTTTGCCCGCAACCAATGGGTCACGTTGCGTAGTTGAGACTCTAGCCACACGGTACGCGAAATCTCAATAAGGAGCCCCACCCAATAAGTGAATTGGCATATGCCGGACATGCGGCGGGCCCCCGCCTGAACCCAAGGGATCAGGTGGAGGCCCGTCGACCGGGGAGCATCTACACCGAGCGGTCTGCCGCCCTTGCCTTGATGCCGGCCAGAAACGTGCGGAGCAGTTCCGGGGCGGTCGTCACGATCGCGCCCGGCTCGTCGCTCTCACGTATCAGCAAGTCGTCGCCGAACCGGGCGACTTCGACGCAGTTACCGGCGTCGGTGTCATCGGAGAACGAGGACTTGCGCCACTGGAGATCCACTCTTCTCACGCCTTCTCTTCTCACGCCTTCAGAGTTGCTGTGCCACTTCGCGGATGAACTCCCGTGAACGCTCCGGGTCCAGACAGCGCTCCTCCACGCGGTCCAGAACCTTGCGGTAGTTCGCGAGGTGCGTCTCGGCGTGGATGAACCGCGACCCGTGACGCGTGTCCGACTGCACCGTGTCGAGCTGCGCGACCGGGCCGCAGGCGTACATCGTCGAGTTTCCGACATTCGGGAACCCGCCCGCCGCGAACGGGAGGATCCGCACGGTCACATTCTCCCGCATGGACTGCTCCAGGAGGTACGCCAGTTGGATCTTGGCCACCCGGACACCGCCGAACAACATGCGCAACGCCGCCTCGTGGATGAGAAACGTGCACGAAGGCGGCTCCTCCGCGTCGAGTACAGCGCTTCGCCTGACACGGAACTCGACCTTGCGGTCGAAGTCCTCGGGAGCGAGTTCGGGGACCGCCTCCCCGATGACCGCACGTACGTAGTCCTCGTGTTGGAGCAGCCCCGGCATGTGGGTGAGCTGCACGATACGGAGCGAGACGGCGTGGTGCTCCAGCTCCGCCAGGTCCAGGAGGCCCGCCGGGACCAGACCCCGGTACTCGTCCCACCAGTTCGTGCCGCGTTCCCGTGCCATGTCGGCAAGCGCGTCGACGAACTTGCGGTCGGCGCAGGAGTAGTTGGCGGCCCACACCCGGACACGGTCCGAACTCACGCCGTAGCGGGCGGACTCCGTGTTGCCGATCGTGGCCTTGTCGACGCGGTGCAGTTCCATGGCCTCGGTCAACGACAGCCCGACGTGCTCACGCATCTTGCGCAGCTCAGCACCCAGCCGTTGCTGCCGTTCGGTCGGTGGTTTCCTGGGTGCCATCGGTCTTCCCCATCTCCTCGTCTCCTCGGCGCATCGGCCCCTCGCTCGCCGAGACCGGCCGACTTCGGGCCGACTTCGGGCCGGCGGCAGCATCCCGGCTGTGTCCGTTCATAACGTCATAGCGGACAGAGTAGTCACCCCGTCCGGCCTTCGTCGCAGGTCCGGGACGGCGGCCAACGGCCCTCCACACGACCACGGTTCAGCGCGACAAATGCTTGTTCGGGGCCTTCGCCGTCTCCTCGTGCTCCTGGAGTACGACCACCTCCACCCCCTCCCCCGCCAACAACCCGCTCCCGTCCGCCGCCGTCACGAACGTGTCCGGTTCGCGCCAGGCCGTCACCACGCGCCTGATGCCTGCGTCCAGGATCAGGCGGGCGCACGGCTTGGGGCGGGAAGCTCGGTGGGCGCAAGGCTCCAGGCTGCTGTAGATCGTGGCCGTGGTCAGGCGGGGGTCGGTCGGGGGGAGTTTCGCCAGGGCCGCCTCCTCCGCGTGGACCACCGGGTCGCCCGCCTCGCGGGAGTGGCCGCGGGCCAGTTCCGTGCCGTCGGACGCGACGATCACCGCGCCCACGCTGAACGCCGTCTCCGAGGGCGGGCAGTCCGCCGCCAGTGCGCATGCCTCGGCGAGCCAGCGGTGGTCGGCGGCGGTGGGGAGGGGGCCCGTGCCGGGGGCCGTGGGGGCGTAGCGGATCAGGACTACGTCGTCGATCTGGCGGGTTTCCAGCAGGCGCATGCGGCCGGGCGGGTAGGCGCCGGGGCCGAGCATGCGCGGTGCCGTCTCGTCGCCGACGAACAGGGGGGCCACCACCAGGTGGAGTTCGTCCGCCAGGCCCTGCTGGAGCAGTTGGGTGTGGACCCGGCCGCCGCCCTCGACCATCAGGCGGCGTACGGCCATCGTCCCGCCGAGGTGCGCGAGGATCGTGCGCCAGTCCAACTCCTCGCCCAGGGAGACCACTTGGACCGTGTCCGGCAGGGTGGCCGTGAGGTGGGGGGCGCCCTTGTCCGTCGTATAGATGAGTTTCGCGCCGCCCGTGTGCCAGAACCGCGCCTGCGGGTCCAGGTCGCCCGATGCGCTGACCGTGACCTTCAGGGGGTACTCCGGCCGCCCCGCCGCCACCCGGGCCGCTCGGCGTTCCGCGGAGTTGACCAGGAGGCGGGGGTTGTCCGTGCGGATCGTGCCCGCGCCGACCAGGATCGCGTCCACGGACGCCCGTACCTCGTCGACCCGGTCGAAGTCGGCCGGGCTGGAGAGGAGCAGGCGGTCGGGGCCGGTGTCGTCCAGGTGGCCGTCGAGGGAGATCGCGGCGGAGAGGAGGACGTGGGGGTGCGGGTGCGCACGCGGGTGCGGGTGGGGCATCGGCTGGTTCCCGGCTCTTTGGACGGTGGCGGGCTCTTCGGACGGTGGCGGGCTTGGTTCAAGTTTTAAGCAAACCTACACTGGTGTCATGACGACTCGCTGGCTCTCCCCCGCGGAGCAGCGCGCCTGGCGCGCCTACATCGCCGCGACGCACCTTCTTGAGGACGCGATCGACCGGCAGCTCCAGCAGGACGCCGGCATGCCGCACCTGTACTACTCCATCCTCGCCAACCTCTCCGAGGCACCGCGCCGCGGTCTGCGCATGACCGAACTCGCGGAGCTGGTGAAGATCACCCGCAGCCGGCTGACGTACGCCGTCGCGCGGCTGGAGAAGGACGGGCTGGTGCGGAGCGAGGAGTGTCCCTCGGACAAACGGGGGCGCGTCGCGATACTGACCGACGAGGGGATGGCGGTGCTGGAACGTACGGCGCCCGGTCATGTCGAGACCGTGCGTGCCTCCCTCTTCGACCAGCTCAGCGAGGGGGAAGTCGGGCAGCTGGAGGCGATCTGCACGAAGGTCGCCCGGGCGCTCGGCGGGGACGAGGGGGAGCGGGCGGCGGCGGACGAGGTGCCGTGGCGACGGCGGTCCGCACCGCCATCGCCATCGCCATCGTCGTCATCGTCATCGTCATCGTCGCCATCGCCATCGCCGTCGTCATCGTCGTCATCGCCGTCGTCATCGTCGTCGTCCGCCTGTACGTGAGCCCGGGCTCGTAGGCCGGGTCCCATCGCCGGCGCCACGTGACCTGCATCGCAATTCCATTGATTCAATTTTGAAGCATGGGGTAGGGTCCTGAACCGTAGACATGCTTCAAATCTGAAGCAGTCGTCGGAACCGACCCGCCCCGGGAGACCCGCATGCCCGAGCAGCCCACCACCGCCACCCTCCGCTCCCGCGTCCGGGTTCCGTTGCGCTTCGGCGACGGCTACCGCGTCGACGCGGAACTCGTGACCTTCCACGGGCTGGCCGACGGGCAGGAGCACGTGGCCGTCGTGCTCGGGCCGGTCGGCGAGCCCGGTGCCGTACCGCTCGTGCGGCTGCACTCCGAGTGCCTCACCGGTGACGTGTTCGGCTCGGCCCGGTGCGACTGCGGGCCGCAGCTGCGCGAGGCGGTCGAGCGGATCGCCGAGCGGGGCGGGGTGCTGCTGTACCTGCGGCAGGAGGGCCGTGGCATCGGGCTCTACAACAAGCTCGACGCGTACGCCCTCCAGGACCAGGGGCTCGACACCTACGCCGCCAACACCGCGCTCGGGCTGCCCGAGGACGCCCGCGACTACACCGCCGCCGCGCAGATGCTGCGGGCGCTGGACGTCGAGCGGCTCGACCTGCTCTCCAACAACCCCGACAAGGCAGGGCAGTTGCGCGACCTGGGCATCGACGTCCGCGACCGGGTGCCCACCGGGGTGTTCACCACCGCGCACAACGTGCGCTACCTGCGCGCGAAGGTCCTCCAGACGCAACACACGCTGCCGCTCGCCGAGTTGGCCGACATGGCCGATATCGCGAAGCCACGCGCGGTCTGAACCCGTACGAACTCCGCGTACGTGGTGTAGCCCGCTACACCCCCGATTCGGGCACAAGCTCCCTCGTGGCGCGGCCCGGCGGACGGGATCGTAGAGGACATGGCAAGTGGTCCGCCCTCCCGCAGGCGGCTTCTTTCCTCCCCCTTCTTCGTCTTCTGCTCCCTGAACTTCTTCCGCTGATCCGTACCGCTGTTTTGTGGAGGCTTCCCCCTGCCATGGCTACTGTCCTTTACCACCTGGGCCGCGTGTCCTTCCGCTGGCGCTGGCTCGTCACCTTCCTGTGGATAGCCGTCCTCGGGGCGGTCGGATTCGCCGCGGCCAAGGCGCCCACCGCGCCCGACGACGGCTTCACGATGCCCGGCATCGAGTCCCAGAAGGCGTTCGACCTGATGGAACAGCGCTTCCCGGGGGCCGCGGCCGACGGGGCGAGCGCCCGTATCGTCTTCGTCGCCCCGAACGGCGAGAAGGTCACCGCCGCCGAGAACAAGAAGGTCATCGAGACCCTCGTCGGATCGGCCGCGGACGGTGCCCAGGTCTCCAACGCCGTCGACCCCTTCCAGGCGAAGGCCGTCAGCAAGGACGGCACGGTCGCCTACTCGACCGTCAACTTCAAGGTGAAGGCCGACGACCTCTCCGACGGCGCGAAGAAGCACCTGGAGAGCGCGATCGAGGTGGCCCGGCACGCGGGTCTGACCGTCGAGGTCGGCGGTGACGCGCTGGCCACGAAGCCCGCAGCGGGCGGTTCCGCCGAGGCCATCGGCATCGCCATCGCGGCCGTGGTCCTGCTCATCACCTTCGGTTCGCTGGCCGCGGCCGGGCTGCCGCTGCTGACCGCGGTCCTCGGCGTCGGCATCAGCATGAGCGCGATCCTGGCGCTCGGCACCACCTTCGGCCTCTCCGAGACCACCGGCACCCTCGCCACCATGCTGGGCCTGGCCTGCGGCATCGACTACGCCCTGTTCGTCGTCTCCCGCTACCGCGAGGAACGCGCCAAGGGCCGTACGCCACAGGAGGCGGCCGGGATGGCCGCGGGCACCGCCGGATCCGCGGTGGTCTTCGCCGGGCTCACCGTCGTCATCGCGCTCGCCGGGCTGACGGTGGTCGGCATCCCGCTGCTGACGAAGATGGGGCTCGCCGCGGCCGGCGCCGTGCTCGTCGCCGTACTGATCTCGCTGACCCTCGTCCCCGCGATCCTCGGCTTCTGGCCCAACAAGGTGCTCTCCCGCGGTGTGCGCCGCAACACCAAGCGCAGCCGCAAGGGCACGGAGAACAACGGCGGTTCGCGCTGGGCGCGGTTCGTGACGCGGCGCCCGCTGCCGGTGCTGCTGCTGAGCGTGGTCGGTCTGGGCGCGGTCGCGGTGCCGATGCTGGGCCTGCAACTGGGGATGCCGGGCGACGAGGCCAAGCCGACCTCCACCACCGAGCGCCGGGCCTACGACGACCTGGCCAAGGGCTTCGGCCCCGGCTTCAACGGGCCGCTGACCATCGTCGTGGACGCCAAGGGCACCGCGAACGCCAAGACCGCCGTCGCGACGATCGAGAAGAAGATCGCGGCCACGGACGGGATCGTCTCGGTCTCGACGGCGACCTTCAACCAGGCCGGTGACACCGCGATCTTCTCCGCGACCCCGTCGACCGCGCCGACCGACAAGAAGACCGAGGACCTGGTCACCAAGATCCGCGACGAGCGCCCGGCCACCGAGTCGGCGACCGGGGCGAGCTTCGAGGTCACCGGTACGACCGCGCTCAACATCGACGTCGCCAAGAAGGTGCAGGGGGCGCTGATCCCCTACCTGATCGTGGTGGTCGGCCTCGCGATCGTGCTGCTCCTGCTGGTCTTCCGCTCGCTGCTGGTCCCGCTGAAGGCGGCCCTCGGCTTCCTGCTCTCGGTGCTCGCGGCGCTCGGCGCGGTGGTCTTCGTCTTCCAGGAGGGACACGGCGCCTCGCTGCTGGGCGTCGAGACCAGCGGCCCGATCATGAGCATGATGCCGATCTTCCTGGTGGGCATCGTCTTCGGACTCGCGATGGACTACGAGGTCTTCCTGGTCTCCCGGATGCGCGAGGCGTACGTCCACGGCGAGGGCGCCAAGCCGTCGATCGTCTCCGGGTTCCGGCACAGCGCCCGGGTGGTCGTGGCCGCGGCCCTGATCATGATGGCGGTGTTCTCCGGCTTCATCGGGGCCGGCGAGTCGATGATCAAGATGATCGGCTTCGGGCTCGCCATCGCGGTCTTCTTCGACGCCTTCGTCGTCCGCATGGCGATCGTGCCCGCGATCCTCGCCCTCCTCGGCGACAAGGCGTGGTACCTGCCGCGCTGGCTGGACCGGGTGCTGCCGAACATCGATGTCGAGGGGGAGGCGCTTACCCGTAAGCACGAGGTCGCTGCGGCTGCCGCTTCGGCTTCGGCGGACAGGGACGGGGACGGGGCGTCCGCGGGCGTCGAACTCACCTCCGTGAAGTAACCCAACTCCCCCACGGGCGGCCGCTGTTCACCACGGCGGCCGCCCGGCCCATGTCCCACGACGCCACTCCCCATGGCTGAGACCGCTCATCTCCGTCCGTTCCCACAGCTCACTGAACCCACCGAACTCACTGATCTGACAGGACAGTTGGATGACGACTCACATGCGGGCCCTGCTGGCGGGGCTCCTCCTCGCCTGCGGCGCACTGGTGGCCACGGTCGGTGTCGCGCGCAACACCGGTGGCGGCAACGACGACCCGACCCCGCCGAAGGGCCCGTACGTGGCCCTCGGGGACTCCTACACCGCGGCCCCCAAGGTCCCCGACCAGGACAACTCCCCGGCGGGCTGCGACCGTTCGAGCAACAACTACCCCTCGGTGGTCGCCCGCCAACTCGGCCTCTCCGGCGACGACTTCACCGACGTCAGTTGCAGCGGCGCCACGACCGAAGACCTGACCGCCGCCCAGTCCACCGACGACGGCACCAACCCCGCCCAGCTGAAGGCACTTTCGGACGACACCCGCTTCGTCACCCTCGGCATCGGCGGCAACGACATCGGCTTCAGCGCCCTGGTGAAGAGCTGCGTCAAGGCGGGCGCCTTCTACTACGCGACCGGCTCGGGCAAGTTCTTCGGCACCGGGGACGCGCCGTGCGAGAAGGAGTACGTCGACGGCGGCACCGACGAGGTCGAGCAGCGCATCGACAAGGCGGGCGGCCAACTCGCCGACGTACTCGCCGAGATCAAGGACCGGGCGCCCAAGGCCCGTGTCTACGTGGTCGGTTACCCGGAGATCCTGCCCGCCGACGGCAAGAACTGCGGCGCCGAGATGGCGATGGCCCCGGGTGACGTGAAGTACCTCAGCGAGAAGGAGCAGCACCTCAACGACGAGTTGCGGGCCCGGGCGAAGGCGGCCGGGGCGGGGTTCGTCGACACGTACTCCCCCTCCGAGCACCACAACGCCTGCTCGGACCCGGACACCCGCTGGGTCGAGCCGCTGGTACCGGCCTCGCCCGCCGCCGCCGTGCACCCCAACGAGCGCGGGGAGAAGGGGATGGCGGCGGCGGTGCTGAAGGCGGTGGGCGCGTAACTGCCGTACGTATGGCTTTAGTTGTCGGTCCCGGTGCCCTCCGCGTGCGGGTAGGACGGCCGTACGCGCAGGGGCCGGGCCGCCCACGCCGGCAGGTACCAGTTCCAGCGGCCGAACAGGGACACCAGGGACGGCACCAGCAGCATCCGTACGATCGTCGCGTCCAGCAGGATGCCGATGCCGAGGCCGGTGGCGAGGGTCTTGAGGTCGGTGCCGGGGCCGGAGGCGAGCGCGGCGAAGGCGAGGAAGAGGATCAGGGCGGCGCTGGTGACGAGGCGGCCGGTGCGGCCGATGCCCTCGATGACGGCGGCGTCGGTCGGGCGCCCGGCGTCGTACTCCTCGCGGACGCGGGAGAGGATGAACACCTCGTAGTCCATGGAGAGTCCGAACAGGAACGCGAAGACCATGAGCGGGATCCAGAAGGTGACCGCGCCGGTGGCCGCGATCCCGAAGACCGCCTCCGAGCCGTGGCCGTCCTGCCAGAACAGGACCATCAGGCCGAGGGTGGCCGCGAGGGAGAACAGGTTGAGCAGGACGGCCTTCAGCGGCAGCAGCAGGGAGCGGAAGGCGCGCACGAGCAGCACGTAGGTCAGCAGCGCGATGATCGTGACCATCAGCGGGAAGTTGCCGTACACCGCGTGCAGGAAGTCGATCTGGGCCGCGCCGATCCCGGCCACGCCGACGGCTCCGGGGTGGTTCTCCACCGCGGTCTTGACCCGTTTGACGACGTCGACGCTCTTGGAGTTGACGGTCTCGTGGTCCGGGACGACCACCACGATGCTCTGTCCGCCGCGGTTTCCGGCCGTCCCGGAGGGCACGAGCGCCGTGCCGACGCCGTCGATCTTGGCCAGTTCGGCGGCGAGTGGTTTCGCCTGGTCGGTGCGGACCAGGACCTCCATCGGGGTCAGGACGCCGGTCGGCACCCCGCCGCGTTCGAGGGTCTGGAAGGTCTCGTAACCCGGGCCGCTCTTCGAGAGCGAGTCCGAGTTCGCCAGGCCGATCTTGATGCCGAAGAAGACGCTGATCAGGGCGGCGAGCGCGGCCAGCGCCGTACCGGCCGCGAGCCAGCGGCGGCGGACGACGGCCGGCGTCCAGCGGCTCCAGAAGCGGCTCGCGCGGTTCTCGTGCCGGATCTTGGGCCAGTCGGCCTTCG
>LJCV01000150.1 GCA_001298575.1 Actinobacteria bacterium OK074 | reverse complement strand
CAGTAAGCCCACAACGTGGGGTACGCCTGGCCTGGCACGCCCCCGGCCCTCCTCCAGCCCGCCGCCCCGCTGACCCTGCCCGCCCCCACGTAGGGCAGGTGCCGCGTAGGCCCCCCCCCCCCGCCCCACCGGTGGGGCGCGGCCCCGAGCCGCAGAAGTTCCTGGGGGGAACTCGCATGAACCGCACGGGCCGTCAGGTCACCATGCTCACCGAAGGCACCTATCCGCACGTCCACGGCGGCGTCAGCACCTGGTGCGACCAACTCGTCAAGGGCATGCCCGAAGTCGACTTCTTCCTCGTGTCGCTCACCGGCAGCGGACGCGAACCCGTCACCTGGGAGCTGCCGCCCAACGTCTGGAGCCACACCTCCGTCCCGACCTGGGGAACCCGCCCCGGCCGCCGCCGGCCCCCCTTCGGCCGGGCCCGCCGCCGCTTCGTCGACACCTACGAACGGTTCCTGCTCTCCTTCCTCGACCCCGAAGCCCCCTGCGACTTCGGCCAGTCGCTCTACGAACTCGCCGAACTCGCCCGCGACGGACGGCTGTCGGCGGCCCTGCGCACCGAGACCGCGCTGCGCTCGCTGATGTGGATCTGGACCATGCCGCACCTGCCGACAGCCGCCGCCCGCCCCACCGTTCACGACGCCCTCACCGCAACGGACCTGCTGGAACACGCACTTCGCCCGCTCGGCACCCGCATCCCCGAACAGTCCGTGGCGCACGCGGTCAGCAGTGGCCTGGCCACCCTGCCCGCGCTGGCCGCCCGGCACTTCGAGGGCGTGCCCTTCCTCCTCACCGAGCACGGCATCTACCTGCGCGAGCGCTACCTCGGCTACGGCAAGGACAGCCAGCGCTGGCCGGTCAAGGCGTTCATGCTCGGCTTCTACCGCGAGCTGAACTCCCTCGGCTACCGCGCCGCCGACCTCATCACCCCCTGCAACCAGTACAACCGCCGCTGGGAGGAGCGCGGCGGCGCCGACAGCCACCGCATCCGCACGGTGTACAACGGCGTCGACCCGGCCGCCTTCCCGCACGCCGGACCCGAGCCCGAGGTGCCCACGCTCAGCTGGTGCGGCCGCGTCGACCCGATCAAGGACCTGGAAACGCTGCTGCGCGCGTACGCCCTCGTCCGCGCCGAACTCCCGGAGACCCGGCTGCGGTTGTTCGGCCCGGTCCCGGCCGGCGGCGAGGCGTACCGCACCCGGCTGGAGAAGCTCGCCGCCGAACTCGGCGTCACCGACGGCATCACCTTCGAGGGCCGCATCAACGAGGTGTGGCGCGCCTACGCCGCCGGGCACGTCGTCATGCTGTCGTCGATCTCCGAGGGCTTCCCGTTCTCCATCATCGAGGCCATGTCCTGCGGCCGTACCACCGTCTCCACGGACGTCGGCGGGGTCGGCGAGGCCGTCGGCGACACCGGTCTGGTGGTGCCGCCGCGCGAGCCGGAGAAGATGGCCGCCGCCGCCCTGACCCTGCTGCGCGACCACGAACAGCGCTTGGAACTGGGGCAGTTGTCGCGGCAGCGGGTCATCGAGCGGTTCACCCTCAAGCGGTCCGTGGACGCCTTCCGGACGATCTACCAGGAACTCGCGGGCGGCCCCGAGACCTACGAGCCGACCCTGGAGACCGTCGTCGACTGGACCCGGGAACTGCGCGACCCCTGGTACTCGGCCGTCGCCACCGAGGGAACCGACTGGTGAGCGGATCCGTCCGGCTGCCCCCGGGCTCCGGCCCCGCCGCCCTGCCCGCGATCCCCCGCCGGCGCCGCACCCCGTCCTGGTCGGGACCCGACCCCATCGACGAACTCGCCGCCCGCCTCAGCGAGTTCGTCGCCGCGGCCGTCCACCCGGACGAGATAGCCGCCCTGCTGGAGTCCGACGGCCTCTCCGACGTCCAGATCCGCGAACGCTACGGCGTCCGCAACTCCTTCGCCCTGGCCGAGGAGTTGTACGAACGCGTCGAGCGCACCTACCCCGAACCGCGCGGCCCCGCCCACAACCCGTGGGAAATCGGCCCGCTGGGCTGCCTGTTGCGGGGCATCGTCTTCGCCCTGCCCGGCCTCGCCTACGTCCTGGGCGCCCCGCTGCTCGCGGGCCGCGACGACGCGTTCGGGCTGCCCGCGGGCACGGTCCCGCTGCTCGCCGGCGGCCTGTGCGGCTGGACCTGGAACCAGGGACTGGCCCACCGGGCGTACTCCTGGCTGGGGTTGGGCGACCGCCCGGCCGCCCGCCGGGCCCTGCTGGTCGGCGCCCCCGCCGGGGCGCTGCTCGGCGCGCTCGTCGCCCTCGCGGCGGCCGGGGCCTCGCACCCGGGCGCGGTCGCCTTCGCCGCCGGACAGTCCTGCTACCTGGCCGCCGCCACCGCCCTGCTGGTCCTCGGCCGCGAACGCGCCCTGCTGATGGCCCTGTTGCCGATGGCCGCGGGCGCGCTCGCCGCCCTGGTCCACCCGCTGCCCGAACTCGCGGGCACCGCGCTCCTGCTCGGCTCGCTCACCGCGGTCGTCGCCCTCGCCGCCCGCGAAGTCGCCCCTGCCGTACGGGACTTGAGCGACAGCTGGCTGCCGGGGCTGACCGCCCTGCTGCCCTTCGGCGGGGCGCGGGTGCGGAAGGACTACGGCGGCCCCCGGCTCGCCGCCTCGCTGCCGTACGCCCTCTTCGGGCTCGGCAGCGGGGTCCTCGTGCTGTACGCGGCGCTCGGCGACGTGCTCGCCGGGCAGCCGCAGCGGCCGATCGCCGCGCCCGCCGCCGTCGCGCTCACCCTCAGCATGGGCCCCGCCGAATGGCTGCTGTACCGCTACCGCAGCGGCAGCCTGACGGGACTGCGCACCAGCGGCAGCTCCGGCGCGTTCTGGCGGACCACCGTGCGGGTGCTGGCCCGCTGCCTGGCCGCCTACCTCGCCACCCTGCTCGCGCTGGTCGTCACCGCCGCCGCGCTGTGGCCCGGCTCCCCGGGCATGGGCGGCTTCCGGCTGGCCAAACTGCTCCTGCTCGGCGCGGTGCTGTGGACCGGACTGCTGCTCCAGTCGTTCGGCGCGGTCATCGGCTCCGCGACCGTCGCCTGCGCCGCCGCCCTCGCCCAGACCGTCGCCCTGGCCACCCGCGCGGGCGGCCCGCACGGCATCGGCCTGGCCGTGTACGGGGTCGCCGCCCTCGTCCAGGCCGCCCTGGTCTTCGCCCTGTTGGGGAGAGCGACCGCCCACCGATGAGCGACCCCGGCCCGCCTCCGGCGCCCTACCGCGGCTCGCTCCTGGTGCCGTACTACGAACACCCCACCGCCCGCCCCGCCGCATGGGAGGCCCTGATCGCCGCCGGGCCCCTGCTGTACGGCGTGGTCCTCAACCCGGCCAGCGGGCCCGGTGGTTGCCCTGACCCGGCGTTCGCCGCGGTCGCCGCCCGGCTGCGCGCGGCGGACGTCCGGGTCCTCGGCTACGCCGACACCGACTACGGCCGCCGCCCCACCGCGGCCGTCCTGCGCGACCTCGCCCGCTACCGCGACTGGTACGCCACCGACGGCACCTTCCTCGACCAAGTGGCCGCCGGGCGCGAGGACTTGCCGTACTACCGCCGTCTCGCCACGGCCGCCCCCGGCACCCTCGTCCTCAACCACGGCACCGCTCCCGACCCCGGCTATGCCCGCGTCGCCGACGTCCTGGTGACCTTCGAGGGCCCGTGGGAGGCGTATCTCTCCTCCCCGGCAAGGGAGTTCGGGGTACCGCAGTGCCACCTGGTCTACGGCGTGCCACCGGGCGCCGACCCGGCCGCCGAGACCCGCGCCCGCGGCGCCGCCCTGTACTGCGCGGTGCCCGGCGTGGGGGATCATCCCTGGGGTACGCTGCCGCACGCCCTGGAGCCGACCTCGTGAAACGCCAAGCCGCCCTGTTCACCGCGCTGTTGCTGTCGCTCGCCGGATGCGGGGGAGCGGGCAGCGGGAAGGACACCGCCTCCCACTGGCAGCCCCGCCCCGGCACCGCCTGGCAGTGGCAGCTCAGCGGCAAGAAGATCGACACCTCCGTCGACGTCCCCGTCTACGACATCGACGGCTTCGACCAGCCCCGGGCGACCGTGACCGCGCTGCACCGCGAGGGCCGCAAGGTCATCTGCTACCTCTCCACCGGAGCCTGGGAGGACTGGCGCCCCGACGCGAAGAAGTTCCCCAAGTCCGTGCTGGGCAAGGGCAACGGCTGGGAGGGCGAACGCTGGCTCGACATCCGCGCCACGGACACCCTGGAACCCCTGATGGCCGCCCGCATCGACATGTGCCGCAAGAAGGGCTTCGACGCCGTGGAGCCCGACAACATGGACGGCTACAAGAACGACACCGGCTTCCCCCTCAAGGCCGCCGACCAGCTCCGCTACAACCGCCTCGTCGCGAGACTCGTCCACGAGCGGGGCATGGCGGTCGGGCTGAAGAACGACCTCGACCAAATCCCGCAACTGGTGGGCGACTTCGACTTCGCGGTCAACGAACAGTGCGCCCAGTACGACGAGTGCGGGCAGCTGAAGCCGTTCACGGCCGCCGACAAGGCCGTCTTCCACGTCGAGTACGAACTCCCGCCGAGCAAGTTCTGTGCCGAGTCCCGCCGCCTGAAGCTGAGTTCGATGGAGAAGAAGTACGAACTGGGGGTGTGGCGCAAGGCGTGCTGAGCCGAACGCGGCGCTAGCGAAACTCGTCCAGGACGGCGCCGGCGGCCTGGTCGACCAGGTTGCGCGCGTCCCGTTCGCCCCGGTCGAGGATCCGCTGGCCGAGGACGCGCAGCACCGCGAGGAAGGCGGCGGCGAGCACCTGGGCGCGCAGCGCTCCCGCCGGTTCGGCGGGCAGGCGCCCGGCGATGGCCTCGGTCAGGTCCTGCTCCACGGCGGCGTAGGTGGCGACGAGTTCGGGCAGCAGCGCGGGGTGCAGCCGCAACTCCCAGTACTGCGCGTCCTGTTCGGGGTGGGCGGCGTGCTCGGTGATCAGCTGCTCCACGGCACGCACGAGCGCGGTCCTGAGCGTCTCCCCCGCGGGGACGGCACGGATCAGCTCGGCCAGCATGGCGACCCGCGTCCGCTCGCGGTGCAGCAACGCCTGTTCCTTGCTGGCGAAGTAGTTGGAGAAGGTGCGCCGGGAGACGGTGGCGGCGTCGGCGATGGCCTCGACCGTGAGGCTCTCGACGCCGTTGCGCACGGCGAGCCGCACGGCCGCCGCGTGCAGCGCCTCCCGGGTCGCCGCCTTCTTGCGTTCGCGCAGGGTCGTAGTCATCACCGTGAGAATAAGCCGCGAGGGCCGAATTGCCCACTGGGAAAACTTGCGCACTGGGAACATTGCTGTGACGCTGGAAACCCCCACCGTCCGCTGCCCGCACGGCAGTTGACGAGGCCCCCACCGGCACGGACCAGGCCGACGACGTCGAAACGGCCGGCCCGGTCCGTGCCGCCGTGAAGCGAGGAAACGATGACCAGCACATTGAATCCGACGGGCGAACACCAGGCCGAACTCCCCGAGATCCCCGAGTTCCCCATGGCCAGGGCGGCGGGCTGCCCCTTCGACCCGCCCCCGGGCCTGCTGGCCAAACAGCGCGAGGGCCGGCTGGCCAAGGTCCGCCTCTGGGACGGCAGTACGCCCTGGCTGGTGACCCGCTACGACGACCAGCGCACACTGCTCGGCGACCCCCGGGTCAGCGCCGACGCCACCCGGCCCGGCTACCCGCGGATCATGCCGGTCACCAGCCAGAGCTCCATCAGCTTCATCATGATGGACGACCCCGACCACGCCCGGCTGCGGCGGATGGTGACGGCGCCCTTCACCATCAAGCGGATGGCCGCGCTGCGGCCGGCCGTGCAGAAGATCGTCGACGACCTGATCGACGACCTGCTGGCCGGCCCCCAACCGGCCGACCTGGTCCAGGAGTTCGCGCTTCCGGTGCCCTCCCTGGTGATCTGCGAACTGCTCGGCGTGCCCTACGCCGACCACGACTTCTTCCAGGAGAACAGCAGCGTCCTCATCCAGCGGGACGCCACCCCCGAGGCGCGCGGAGCCGCCGGCGAGAACCTCCGCGCCTACCTGGACGACCTGGTGGGCCAGAAGACGGCCGCCCCCGCCGACGCCCTGCTCACCGGGCTCGGCGAGCGGGTGAAGGCGGGCGAACTGACCCGCGACGAGGTGGCCCAGATGGGGGTGCTGCTGCTGATCGCCGGGCACGAGACCACCGCCAACATGATCGCGCTCGGTACCCTCGCCCTGCTCGAACACCCCGACCAGCTGGCCCTGTTGCGCGACACCGACGACCCGAAGCTGGTCGCCTCGGCGGTGGAGGAACTGCTCCGCTACCTCAACATCACCCACAGCGGACGGCGCCGGGTCGTGCTGGAGGACATCGAGATCGCCGGGCAGGTGCTGCGCGCGGGCGACGGCATCATCACCCCGAACGACATCGGCAACCGCGACGCCGACGTCTTCCCCGACCCCGGCCGCCTGGACCTCACCCGCGACGCCCGCCGCCACGTGGCCTTCGGCTTCGGCGTCCACCAGTGCCTGGGCCAGCCGCTGGCCCGGCTGGAACTCCAGGTCGTCTACAGCACCCTCTACCGCCGCATCCCCACCCTCCGCCTGGCCACCGAGGTGGAGCGACTCTCCTTCAAGCACAACGGATCGGTGTACGGGGTGTACGAGCTGCCGGTGGCCTGGTGAGGCGCGAGTGGCCCTGACCGGGCGGGCGTCAGCCCAGCACCAGCACGACGAGCGCCACCGTCACCGCCGTCTCCGCCAGCGCGCCGAACACGTCACCGGTCACCCCGCCGAACCGCCGCGTGCAGTGCCGCAGCAGCGCTTCGGCGGCGGCGGTGCCCAGCACCACGGCACCCAGCGCCCGCAGCGCCTCACCGGCCCCGAAGAACGCGCCCCCGCCCACCGCCGCCGCCCCGACCACGAGCCCGACGAGCAGCCCGCCCGGCCGGGGCACCACCCCCGCG
>LJCV01000149.1 GCA_001298575.1 Actinobacteria bacterium OK074 | reverse complement strand
CCCCCCACGCCCACCCCCCCCCCCCCGCCCGCCACGCCCGCAGCGTCCGACGCCCCCGGCGAGCCGCACACGATCGCCCCCCGGCGCGTGTCCTTCGACTGGGAGCGGACGCCGCTGCACTGGATCCCGGACGAGCCGGTCGCCACCCATGTCATCAACGTGCTGCATCTGCTGCTGCCGTCGGGGGAGCGGTGGTTCGTGAAGGTGTTCAAGGAGGGGCTGCCGCTGGTCACGGACCCCGAACTCCTCAAGGACGTCAAGGGGTTCATGGGGCAGGAGGCCACGCACAGCGTGCAGCACGCGCATGTGCTGGACCAGTTGGCGGCGCAGCGGCTCGACACCGCGGACTTCACCCGGCACGTGGAGTTCCTCTTCGAGCGGCTGCTCGGCGAGGCACCGCCCCTGCGCGTACCGGTGTCTGAACTGGCGTGGCTGCGGCTGCGGTTGTCGGTGATCGCGGCGATCGAACAGTTCACGGCGGTGCTCGGTGACTGGATCCTGGCCGCCGACGGCCTCGACCGGGCCGGGGCCGACGAGGTCATGCTCGACCTGCTGCGCTGGCACGGCGCGGAGGAGGTCGAACACCGCGCGGTCGCCTTCGACATGTTCCAGCACTGCGGCGGCAAGGGCCTGCCCCGGTACGCGCGCCGGGTGGCGGGCATGGCGGTCACGGCACCCGTGATGTTCTCGCTGTGGGCCTGGGGCACGGTGTATCTGGTCCGCCGGGATCCCCAGCTGGCGCGCGGCTCGCGCTACTCGTTCGGCGACCACGAAAGAGCCGTGCGCAAGGGGCTGTTGCCGCCGTGGCGGCAGCTGGGCGCGGCGATACCCCGGTACCTGCGGCGGTCGTACCACCCGTCGCGGGAGGGGTCCTTGAGCAGGGCGGCGGAGTATCTGGCACGGTCGCCGGCGGCACGGACGGCCGCGGCACGTGAGGCGGCATGAGGGCATGAGGGCATGAGGGGACGGGGCGTAAGGACATGGAAGACCGTGCGGTGAGGTCGCAAGGAACGCGCAGGGCACCGCGGTCGGCGGAGCAGACGACGGAGCAGTCGACGGAATCGGGCGCGCCGGCGGCGTACCGCATAGAGGAGGCGGCGTACCGCATAGAGGATCTCGCGCAGCTGAGCGGGGCCACCGTGCGGACCATCCGGGCCTACCAGGACCGCGGGCTGCTCCCCCGCCCGGAGCGCCGGGGCCGGGCGAACGTCTACGGGGACGCCCACCTCGTCCGGCTGCACCAGATCGCCGAACTCCTGGACCGCGGCTACACCTTGGCCTCGATCAAGGAGCTGCTGGAGGCGTGGGACACCGGGCGCGGGCTCGGCGGGGTGCTGGGGCTGGCGGCGGAGGTCGACGGGCCGTGGACGGACGAGCGGGCGGCCCGGATGTCCAGGGCCGAGCTGGCCGAACGGTTCGGCGGCGGCCCGGACGAGACGGCGGTGGCGGAGGCCGTCGAACTCGGGGTGCTGGAGCGGGTGCCCGGCGAGGAGGACGTGTTCCTGGTGCCGAGCCCCCAAGAGCTGGCGGTGGCGGCCGAGTTGCACGCGGCCGGCGTACCGCTGTCCGCGATCTCCGGCCACCTGCGGGAGTTGAGGGGCGAGATCGAGCACATCGCCTCCCGTTTCCTGGAGTTCACCACCGAGCACGTGTTCGCCCGCTATCTCGGCGAGCACACACCGAGCGAGGCGGACACGTCCGAGGCCGCCACACTCGTACGGCGGTTGCGACCGCTCGCGCAGCAGACCGTGGACGCCGAACTCGCCCGCGCGATGCGGCTGTTCGCCACCCGGCACCTGCGGCGGGGGCTCGGTGCGGAGGGGGTGCGGCGCGAGGCGGAACAGACGTGTTCGGTGGAGTTGCCGGCGGAGACGATCGGGGCCGTGGAGAGGCTGGTTGGCGGGGAGCGGGTCGCCGCGTTCGTCGCGGCGGCGGCCGAACGGGAGGTGCAGGCAAGGGCCTTGGACCAATTTGCCGCAAATCATGCCAATGGCCGCATAGTTCGCGAACAGCCCTAGAAAGTAAGGCCAGTTATCCACAGAATCATCAATTCCCCTGTGGAAAACTACAGTTGGTTGTGGATCAAACCTTCGGAAGAAAATCACATGCGTGATCCACATCTCTCCTGGCACGCTGAGCGGATGAACAGAAGACGCGATGAAAGGGATGAAACGACAGACAGCAGATATGACCCTCGCACGGTGAAGGTGTCGAAGTACCTCTCGAAGCACCTCCGGCACCAGCCCGACCGCATCGGGCTCGTGCTCGACGAGGGCGGCTGGGTCGAGATCGAGGCACTGCTCGCCGCAGCCGCCGCGCACGGCTTCCGGATCAGCCGGGCGGAACTGGACCACGTCGTCGCCGCGAACGACAAGCAGCGGTTCGCGATCGAGGGCACCCGGATCCGTGCCAGCCAGGGCCACAGCGTCGAGGTCGACCTCGGGCTGGCTGCGGCGACCCCACCGCCGTACCTCTACCACGGCACCGTGGCCCGCACTCTGGACGCGATCCGGGCGGAGGGCCTGCGGCCCATGAACCGGCACGACGTGCACCTCTCGCCCGACCGCGAGACCGCCACCCGGGTCGGGGCCCGCCGCGGACGCGCGATCGTCCTGACCGTGGACGCGGGGGCGATGCACCGCGACGGGCACGTGTTCAAGGTCAGCGCCAACGGGGTGTGGCTGACGGCGGCGGTACCGCCGCGCTACCTGCGGTTTCCGGGACCGCACTGATCCCGGTCGCCGACCTGGCCACGGCCCGCCCCACGCGGCGAGTCCTCGTCGGGCGGTGGCCGGACGCGGTCTCCCCCGGACTCCGCATACGCTCGGACACATGAGTCTGCGTCTGAGCACCGTGATCCTGCCGTACGTCCGCTGGCACGAGGGCGGCCGTGCCGCGTGGCAGCGCGCGGAGCAACTCGGCTTCCACACCGCGTACACGTACGACCACCTGTCGTGGCGGTCCTTCCGGGACGGCCCGTGGTTCGGCGCGGTGCCGACGCTGACGGCCGCGGCCGCCGTCACCGACCGGATGCGCCTGGGCACCCTGGTGACCTCGCCGAACTTCCGGCACCCGGTGACCCTCGCCAAGGACCTGATCTCGCTCGACGACGTCTCCGGCGGGCGCGTCACGCTCGGGATCGGCGCCGGCGGCACCGGTTTCGACGCCACCGCGCTCGGCCAGGAGCCGTGGACCCCGCGCGAGCGCGCCGACCGGTTCGGCGAGTTCGTACGGCTGCTCGACCGGCTGCTCACCGAGCCCTCGGTGTCCTACGAGGGCGACCACTACTCCGCGCACGAGGCGCGCAACATCCCCGGCTGTGTGCAGCGGCCCCGGCTGCCGTTCGCCGTCGCCGCTACCGGGCCCCGCGGCCTGAAGCTGGCCGCGCGCCACGGGCAGGCGTGGGTGACGACCGGCGACCCGAAGCTGTACGAGACGGGCACCCCCGAGCAGTCGGTGCGGGCGCTGCGCGGTCAGCTCGACGCGCTGGCCGACGCCTGCGCCGCCACCGGGCGGGACGCGGGCGAACTCGACAAGATCCTGCTCACCGGTTTCACGCCCGACCGCGCGGAGCCGCTGCGCTCGCTGGACGCGTTCGTCGACTTCGCGGGCCGCCACCGCGACCTGGGCTTCACCGAGATCGTCGTCCACTGGCCGATCCCGGACTCCGACTTCGCGACGGACGAGAAGGTGTTCGAGCAGATCGCCATGGAGGCGCCGGTGCAGCTGCGTTGAACTCGACCGTGTAGGAGGGGGCTCCAAGCGCGAGAGTTCCCGCAGCCGCCCGCTCGCCCAAAGCCCCCGTGCGCGACAATGGCCCCGTGACCTCAGCGACCCGCCGCCCGGAGATGCCCGGCGCCTCCGTTCCGCCCCGGCTGATCGCCACGGATCTCGACGGGACGCTGCTGCACAGCGGCGGCACCGTCTCCGAGCGGACGGTCGCCGCGCTGGCCGCCGCCGAGCGGGCCGGGATCGAGGTCTTCTTCGTCACCGGCCGCCCGGCCCGCTGGATGGACGCCGTCAGCGACCACGTGCACGGCCACGGCCTGGCGATCTGCGGCAACGGCGCCGCCGTCGTCGACCTGCACGGCGGCCCCGGCGCCCACCGCTTCGTCAAGGTGCGCGCGCTGGAACTCGACGACGCCCTCGACGTCGTACGACTGCTGCGGGACGCCGCACCCGGCACCGTCTACGCGATCGAGCAGACGTACGGCTTCCACCAGGAGCCGGAGTATCCGAAGCTCCACATGGAGGTCCCGGACACGCTGACGCCCGCGGAGAAGATCCTGGCGCCGGACGGCATCGGCGGCGCCGAACCGGTGCTGAAGATCCTCGCGTACCACGCCGAGCTGGACCCGGACGCGTTCCTCACCCTGGCCCGCCTCGCCATCGGTGACCGCGCCACCGTGACCCGGTCCAGCCCCAGCGCGCTGCTGGAGATCAGCGCGGCGGGCGTCTCCAAGGCCAGCACGCTCGCGCTGTGCTGCGCCGAGCGGGGCATCTCGCACGAGGAGGTCGTCGCGTTCGGCGACATGCCCAACGACATCGAGATGCTGACCTGGGCGGGCCGCTCGTACGCGATGGGCAACGCGCACCCGGACGTCCTGGCCGCCGCGTCCGACCACACCGCGGGCAACGACGAGGACGGCGTGGCCCAGGTCATCGAACAACTCCTCGCGGAGCGGGAACAGCGACGGGAGCGGTAGCCGCAACCGCAGCGGAACCCTAGGGCTCCACCCCGCCGCCGAGGTTCACGACGACCCCGCGCTCCTCCAGCCACGGCACCGGATCGACCGCAGACCCCAGTTCCGGGGTCACGCGGACCTCGAAGTGCAGGTGCGGGCCCGTCGAGTTGCCGGTGGTGCCGGACTGCGCGATCCACTGGCCGGGCGCCACCCGCTCGCCCTGGTCGACGGCGACGGTGGCCAGGTGGGCGTACTGCGTGTAGTAGCCGCCGGGGTGTTCGACCACGACCTCCATGCCGAACGCGCCCCCGCAGGACACCTTCACCACCGTCCCGGCCCCCACCGCCCGCACCGGCGTCCCGATCGGCACCGCGAAGTCCTGCCCGGTGTGCCGGTGCGCCCAACGCTCACCCCCGCTGCCGAACCCGGCCGACAGCTCGTACGACTCCACGGGCGCGACCCACGCCCGCCCCGTCGTCCGCAGCTCCGACAGCTCCGACGCCGGCTGATCGAGGCGCACCGCACCCCGGCACGCCCCCGCCGCCGCGGACGCGTCCGCCTGCCCCTGGAGGGTCACCCGGGCCTGGTCGAGCTTGGCCTGGATGGTCCGCTTCACCGTGTCGAGCTGGGCGTTGCGCCGCTCCAGCGCCTGCCACTGCGACGCCGCCCTGCTCTCGTCCGCGGCGAGCCGGCTCTCGGCGCGGCGGCTGCGGGAGACCGCGTGCTCGACGGCGAGGTTCGCCCGCAGCAGCGTGTGCTGTTCGCTCATCAGGTCCTCCGGGCTGTCGGCGAACAGCAGTTGCGCGGCGAACGGCAGCCCGCCGCCCTGCCGGTACTGGGCCCGCGCGATCCGCCCCAGGTCCGCGCGGAGCACGGCGCTCTCGCTCCGCTCCCGTTCGAGGAGCCCGTCCAGCCGCCGCATCTCCGCCTCTCGCACCCGGGCCTCGCGCCGCCCCTCCTCGTACTGCCGGGTGGCCACGGCCGCGTCCTGGTACAGCCGCGCGACCTGCGCGCCGGCCTCCGGCTCGCCGCCACCGGCGCCACCGGCGTCCCCGTCGGCGGTGGTGGGCCGGGCCCACAGCACCACGACCGCGCACAGCAGAGCCGGAACGAGCAGCGGGTGACGCCGAGGTGAGCCCATGTCAGCGATCGTGACCCGGCAGGCGGACGGCCGCCCTGTTCAGGTCGTACACCCGGGGTAAACGCTGAGCCGTACGAGGGCCGCGACGCGAACAGCGACGAGCAGCAGCCCAAAGCGAGCCCCCCTCACCCGGCCCCCACCCACACCTCCCAAACCACCGTGGTCCCGCCCCCCACCGCGTACCGGCAGTCCCCGCCCAACGCCTCGGCCCGCCGTTTCAGGTTCCGCAGCCCGCTGCGCCGTCCCCCGTCCGGAATCCCGACCCCGTCGTCGGCCACCACCAGCCGCACCCCGTTCCGCCCGTCCGGCAGGACGACCGTCGCGTCGACGACGACGTCGATCCGCGAGGCCCCCGCGTGCCGGAACGCGTTGGACAGCGCCTCCCGCAACGCGGCGATCAGGTTCTTCGCGGCGAGGTCGCCCACCACCGTGTCCACCGGCCCGACGAAGCGGTACGACGGCCGGAATCCGAGAGGTACGGCGGCGGTGCTCAGCTCGCGCAGCACCTTCGTACGCAGTGCGGACGGCGTCTCGTCGGGGTCCTGCTGGAGCGCGAAGATCGCCGTGCGGATCTCCTGGATGGTCACGTCGAGTTCGCCGACGGCCTGGCCGACGCCCTCCCGCACCTGCGGCACGCGGGTGCGCCGTTGGGCCTCCTCCAGCATCAGGCCGGTCGCGAACAGCCGCTGGATCACGAGATCGTGCAGGTCACGGGCGATACGGTCGCGGTCCTCGAACACCGCGAGCCGTTCGCGGTCGCGCTGTGCCTCGGCGGTCATCAGCGCGAGCGCGGCCTGGGAGGCGAACCGCTCGGCCAGGGCGCGCTCGGCGCGGGTGAAGGGCCGCTCGCCGCGGGCCCGGGGCGTGACGAGCGCGCCGAGCACCCGGCCGCCACTCTGCAACGGCAGCATCATCATCGGCCCGACGCTCTTGGCGAGGTCGGTGAGCATGCGCGGGTCGGTGGCCGCGTCCGCCACGAACACGGGCCGCCCGGCGAGGAGTTCGGCGACGACCTCGCTCTCCGGTGGGACGACACGGCCGAGCGCGCCCGCGGGCCGTTCGGCGGCCACGGCGACGATCTCCAGACCGCCCGCGTCCGCGGGCAGCAGCACCAGCCCGGCGAGCGCCCCGGAGAGCCGGCGGGCCTGCTCGGCGACGACTTGCAGGGCGTCTTCGGCCGCGTCGTGCGACAGCAGCGCGGTCGTCACGGCCACCGACCCGTCGATCCACCGCTCCCGCTGCCGCGCGGCCTCGTACAACCGGGCGTTGCCGATGGCGATGCCGGCCTCGACGGCCAGCACCCGCACCATGCCGAGGTCGTGGTCGGTGAACGCCCCGCCGCCGGGCTTCCCCGCCAGCCGCAACTGCCCGAAGACCTTTCCCTGTACGCGGATGGGCACGTCGAGACGGTCGCGGGAGCCGCGCGACGACGGATCGCGCCACGACGGACCGCTCGGGGCGCCGTTCCGGGCGGGACCGGGCCCCGCCGCGTCCTCCCCGGCGACCTCGATCACCGCGGTCCGCGCCCCGGTCAGCTCGACGGCCGCCTCACGAATCCGCTCCAGCGTGACCGGCAACTCCAGCCCGCCGCCGACGGCCCGCATGGCATCCAGCAGCCGCGCGACGGACGCGACCGGGGGGTTTGCGGGGGAGGGGGTCGGCACGGCGGGCATGCCCCGAGCGTATGTGGGCTGTTTTGTCCCGCAAGTCGGGAACCATCCCACCTGGCTGAGCCGCGACGACCCCGCGGCTCCCCGCCCGACCGACGGCCCCGCGGCCTCCTGCCCAGGCCCGGAACCTCACCCCAGCCCCAAAGCTCCCACCCCCAA
>LJCV01000148.1 GCA_001298575.1 Actinobacteria bacterium OK074 | reverse complement strand
GGGGCCCCGGTCCCCCGCCCGCGCCCGCGCCCCCCCCGGGGGGGCCCGGCCCGACGAACGGCGGGGGGGCGCCCGCGGCCGCCGGGGGTCCGGCCGCCGCTGCCGCGGCACCCGCGGCTCCGGCTCCCGCCGCTCCGGCGGAACCCGCACCACCGGCGGCACCCGAGGTGCCCGCCGCGCCGGAGGAGCCGCCGGAACCCATGGCCCCGGCCGACCCGGAACCGCCCCCGGCGCCGCCCGAACCGGTCGCCCCGGTCGCGCCCGAAGGCCCGGCCTGGCCCGCCGAACCGCCGCCCCCGCCAACGGACTTGGCGCCCGAGGCCAGCGAACCGACCGTCGACATGGCGGTGGACATGGCGTTGCCGGAACCGAGCGCGGCGGTGGCGGGGACGACCAGCTTCAGCAGCGCGGGCAGCGCGATGGCGGACAGCAGCATCACGCCGATGCCGGCGATGCGTTCGTTGATGCCGCCGCCGGCGCCGTTGCCCTGGTCGCCCGCCCTGATCATGGCGGAACCGGCGAACATCACCAGGCCCGCCGCGGGTTTGTACAGCAGCCAGGCGATCATCCAGCCGATGTGCTTGCGCCACCAGCCGCCGCCCCAGTCGGTCATCGAGGCCGCGGCGGCCAGCGGGAGCGTACCGAGCAGGATGATCATCACGCCGAGCCGGACGAACAGCAGAATCGTCTGCACGATTCCGGCGATCAGCAGCAGGAAGGCGAGGATCAGCAGGAGGGTGGCCTCGATGTCGTCGCCGGGGCGGCAGCCGATGTCGTCCAACTGCTGCTGCGCGCCCTGCGCGAACAGGAAGTCGGCGTACCGGTCGGAGAGTCCGGCGGCGGCCGTGACGACGGTGGCGGCGGCGCCCGAGACGAGCACCACCCGGAGGATGCCCTTGAGCGCCGTACGCCCCGCGTCGCCGCGCCGCTCCAGCGCCATCCGCCCGGCCGCGAACAGCAGCGAACCGACCGCGAGATAGACGACGATGCCCTGCGTCTGGTCGTCGATCTGCCGTGACGTGTTCACCGACGACAGGGTCGGGATCGCCGTCGTCAGCGCCCCGAACACGGCGATCGCGGCGGCGAGGATGCCGTTCGCGACGCCCTTGATGATGGTCCCGATCGGGTCGCCGAGGAACTGGAAGAAGCCCACCGCGACGTCCGCGACCGGGTTGCCGGTGAGCGAGCAGGCCGCCATCTCAGGCCCCCCACAACAGGAAACCGGTGGGGCCCGCGACCGAGGTCACCTGCGTGTGCAGGGAACCGTCGGCGCCGGGCACGACCTTCCAGTCCCCGCCGCTCCAGCGCAGGTTGATGGAGGTCGTCGAGTAACCGCTGCTGCTCTTGATGAGCAACGCCACGGCGGCGGCCGAGGACTTGTACGAGGTCACCGAGAACCCGGCGTACGTGGCCGCCGAGCCGGCGTCGGGTGCCGGGACGTCGCCGACCGCGGTGCGCTGCGACACGAACAGGTCGCGCCCGCGGCCCGCCACGACCTGCTGGTCCGCGGCCGTACGCCAGTTGGGCCCGCTCATCTGCGAGGGGATGACGTGCGCGGCGAGCGCGGCCCCGGTCGGCGTGTGCGCGAAGCACCACCACACCGGGCCGTCGGTCACCTTCGGCCCGGCCGACGCGGAGACCGGCACGCCGGTGCCGCTCAGGTCGCGCCACCGCACGTCGTCGGGGGCCGCGGTGGGCAGCGCGTCGCCCGCGCTGTCGTCGGTGGCGCACCCCTCGGGCCGGCCGCCCTGCGCGCCCGGCAGCACGACCATCGGGCCGGGGCTCGCGGGGCGTCCGGCCGCGCCCGTACGGCCGTCGTCGCCGCCCGTGGTCAGCGCGACGATTCCGGCGACGACGACGATGACGCCGAGGAAGGCGGCGGAGAGCTGCCAGCTGCGCTGCCGGTAGAAGGGGCGGGGTTCGTCGAAGTCCCAGGCGCGGGGCGGGGGTTGGGCCTGCCTTGGGTCCTGCGGGCGTTTCGGCTGCGCGGGGCTCGCCGGTTGCCACGGGCGTTTCGGTTCCTGGTCCCACATGGTCGTCGCCCCGGCCTACGCGAAGACGAACTGGATCAGCGGGCCCGCGGTGGCCACCAGGACACAGCCGCCGAGCACCATGCCGAGTCGGCTCATGTGCTCCGAACTCTCCCCGCGCTTCACGGAGATGGCCATCATCGCGCCGGTGATCAGCACCCCGGCGACCCCGGCGGCGGTACCGGCCCAGGCGGCGATGCCCAGCACGGTGTTGACCTTGCCGGTGAGCTGGTCGGGCGCGTCGCTCTGGGGCTGCGGGACGGCGCCGTCGGCGAGGAACACGGAGGCGGAGTGGAGCGAGGTGAGCAGTGAACTCATGGGATTCTCCGGGTAGTTGGAGTGGGTGGGTGGGTGGGTGGGTGGGTGAGTGAGTGGGTGAGTGGGTGCGTGGGTGAACGGATCGGCCAGGCTGATCGGGCTGATCGGGCTGATCGGGTCGGTCAGATCGACAGGCTGCCGAGCGCGGCGATGAGCGGGCCCGCCGTCGTGGCGATCACGCAGCCGAGGGCGACGAAGAAGACCCCGCGGAAGTGCTCGCCGCCCTCGCCGGGGTCGCCGCGGCGCAGTTGGAGCGCCATCTGGATGCCGATGATGATCAGCCCGGTGACCCCGCAGGCGGAGGCGCCCCAGGCGAGGATGCCGAGGATCTGGTCGCCGTCGGCGCCGGGGTCGAACCCGGCGGCCAGCGCGGTGAGTCGGTGCGTGGGGGAGGTCAACGGCTTTCCCCTTCCCGGTCGTTGTCGGCGTGGTGGCCCACGAGGGCGGCTAGATCGGCGAGTTGGTCCGCCAGGTCCTTCGGCCGGCCGCCCACGCGCAACGCGGGGATCCACGGCACCCGGTGCACCGGCGCGACCGAGCCGATGACGCGGACGCGGCGCGCGAGGCTGAACGGCAGCCGTCCGGGGGCGTCCGCGACCAGGACCAGGGAGAGCAGGTCGAGTCCGCCGGGGGCGCGCCCCTCGCGCAGCGCGTTGAGCGCCTGGGCGACCGACTGGAGCCCCTCGGCGTTGGTCCGGCCGACGACCAGGATCCGGCCCGGCTCACCGCGGGACGGTTCGGGCCAGCGGTCGCCGATGTCCACCCCGCCCAGCGCCTTGGCGAGCGTGCTGGCTCCGGCACCGCCGTGCGCCTTCACCCAGCCGACGGCGGCCGGGGTCCGGGACCGTGCGGGCCGGGGCCGGGGTCGCCGGGGGGCCTGCGACGGCGGTGCGTTCCAGGCGTCGGCGGGGTCGGGGTCGGCGAACGTCGGCTCGGCGAACGCGGGCTCGGCGAACGCGGGCTCGGCGAACGCGGGGTTGGCGAACGCGGGCTCGGAGTAGGGGAGTTCGGGGTGCGGCATCGCCGTCGGGCGGGTCTCGACGCGTGGTGTCGGCGGTGCCGGCGGTTTCGGCGAGGTCTGCGGTGGTGTCGATACCGGCGGTGGCGTCGACACCGGCGGTGCCGTAGGGCCGCGTTCCCAGCCCGTGTCGTCCCCCGCTTGCCCCGCCTGCCCCGCGTACCCCTCGTACGTCATGACTCTCGTGTCATTCGGCATGTCTTTTCCGATGGTTTGAACCTGGTTGCTCCTGGGCCCGTTTGGGTCTCCCGAGCCCGTCGGCCCCCACAACGCACCGGTCACCCCGGGCGGTTCAAGGCACCGGCGGCCCGTTTCGGAAGCCCGGCACCTCCGGGAAGCCCAGGACTCCAGAAGGAAGCGTCCTCATGCGCAACGCCCTCGCGGCCTCCGGCTGCGGCTGTCTGCTCGCCCCGGTCGCCCTGTTCACCGGCATCGCCGTCGTGATCGTCATCGGCGGTTTCGGGGTGGTCCTCGGCCCGCTCATCGCGGTGGTGACGGCGTTCGGCGGGGGTGGTGGGGGCGGGGGCGGTACCGCCGGGCCGGGCGACGCGGACGACGTGATCGCCGTGTTCCAGGGCGACGGCAAGGGCGAACTCGACCCCGCCACCGTCCCCGCCGACCTGCTCGACCCCATCCAGCGCGCCGGTCAGCTCTGCGACGCGATCGGCCCGACCGTCATCGCCGCGCAGATCGAGCGCGAGTCCAACTTCAACGCCAACCTCGTCGGCATCGACGGCTCCCAGGGCATCGCCCAGCTCCCGCCCGCCGTCTTCGCGAAGTTCGGCAAGGACGAGGACGGCAACGGCAAGGTGTCCGTCTTCGACGCGGCGGACTCGATCCTCGCGCAGGGCCGCTTCCTGTGCGACCTCGCCGGGCAGGCCCAGCAACTCATCACGAGCGGCCAGGCGCAGGGAAACGTCCTGGACCTCACGCTGGTCGGCTACGACGAGGGCCTCGACGCCGTCCGCGCGGCCAAGGGCATCCCGCAGACGAACGCGGCCCAGGGGTACGTCCTCGGCGTCCGCGCCCTGCTCGCCAAGTACCAGGGCATCGGCGGGCCGCCGCCGTCGGCGACCCCGACTCCGGCCCCCGCGCCGGCCCCCGCTCCGGCTGCCGCCGCCCCAACTCCCGCCGCCTGAACACCCGTTGCCGCCGAAGGACCAAAGCCGAAGGACCAAAGCCGAAGGACCAAAGGAGGAGCACAGCCATGCGATCCAGTGACAGCGACACCCGACTCGCGCTGCCGCACGACCGGTTCGGCCCGTACGCCGACACCGCCGACGTGTTCGTCTTCATCACCGACGACGGCGCCGCCGTGGTGGACGGCGAGCCGTTGTTCCCCGGGCCCGGCCAGTCCGTGCACGGGGCCGTCCTCGACCTGATCCAGCGGCGGGCGGCGGGGCGGGGGGTGCCGGTCGACGCGTGGATCAACGACCGCCCGCGCGCGGCCCGTTTCCGCCTCCAGGTCGCCCCGGACGGCTCCAGCCGGGTCCTCGCACCGCCGCCCGCCGAACCGACACGGGCCGACGCGCAGCCCGTACCGCCCGAGCCGCAGCCGGCCGTCCCCACCCCCATCGAGCCGACAGCCCCGACGCCCCCACCGCCCCCGTACACCCCCGACGCCCGCGCCCTCGAACGCGAACTCCTGCGCACCTGGGCCGAGTTGGAGCGCCTCGGCCTCCTCCCGCACGCCCCCGCCGAACTGGCCCGGGAGATCCGCCGCCAACTCGGCCGCCTGGCGCACGAACCCGCCCACGAATCCACCGAGGCGCCCGTCAACACCCCCGCCCCCGCCGTCAATCGCGGCGTACATCGAGCGTCAACGGAACGTGGAACTCCTCGCCCCACACTCGACGGACAGCTGCTCGACTCGCTGCCCGAACCTCACCGGATTTCTCGGCCCACGGGGGTCGATCACACCGAGGAACGCCCATGAACCTGACTGTCATCGGATCGGCCGGAGCGGTCTCGCCCGAGGAACGGGCGCTACACGACCTCTACTTGGCGCACGGCCCGTCCCTGTACGCCTACGTCGTCCGGCTGGTCGGCGGCGACTGTCACCGTGCGGAGGACATCGTGCAGGAGACGCTGTTGCGCTGCTGGAAGAACCGTGCCAACTGGCAGCCGCGCCAACTCGCGGGCGCCACCGGCACATCGCAGCGGCCGTGGCTGTTCCGGGTGGCCCGCAACCTCGTCATCGACGGCCACCGGATGCGCAGGGCACGGCCGTTGGAGGTGGACGGCTCGACCTGGCTGGGTGAGTCGTCCGTCGTAGTGGGGGAGAACGACCACGTGGAACGGATCCTGTCCGCGATGGTGCTGCGGGAGGCGTTACTGGAACTGACGCCCGCGCACCGCGAGGTGCTGGAGGCGACCTACTTCGCCGACCGCACCACCCAGCAGGCCGCCGACGTCCTCGGCATCCCGCACGGCACGGTGAAGTCCCGGGTGTACTACGCCCTGCGCAGCCTCAAACTCGCCCTTCAGGAACGGGGCATAGCCATGGGCGACGGCCCGCCACCGTCACTGCCACCGACCCCGAAGACGGACGGGCCGCCGGACGAGCCGGTGGAGGGTCCTGCGGGCAGGGACTCCCGCTGATCTGCCGTCTCACCCCCCCCCCCGCCCCCCAACCCCCGCAACGCCTCCCGCACTTCGTCCGCGTCCGGGTGGCCCGCGTCCGTCAGCAGGGTGAGCGCCTGGGTCCAGGCCGTGCGGGCCGCGTCCAACTCGTCGGCGGCGCGGTGCGAATCGCCCAGGTGGCGCAGGGAGTCGGCCTCCATGTACCCGTCGCCGATCTCCCGGTACAGGGCGACGGCCCGCTCGAACCGTACGACGGCGGCGGCGTACTGGCCGAGGTGGTGCAGGGCGTAGCCGACGCTGTCCTCCGCCGAGGCCAGGCCGTAGGTGTCCCCGGTCTCCCGGTACAGCGCGATGGCCTGTTCGCAGCCGTGCAGGGCCTGTTGGGGGTCGCCGGTGAGGATGTGGGTCCAGCCGACCTCGTTGAGGACGCCCGCCTCGCCGTTGCGCAGGCCCAGTTGGCGGTAGAGGGCGCGGGCGCGGTCGTAGTGGCCGAAGGCGGTGTCGTGGTGGCCCGACCGGTTGGCCTGGAAGGCGAGGGAGCGGCGGGTGAGGGCCTCGCCGAAGGAGTCGTCGGCCTCCTGGAAGAGCGCGAGGGCGCGTTCGAGGTCGCGTAACCCCTCGCCGCGGCCGAGCCGCATCGCCGAGTAGCCGAGGCCGCGCAGCGCGTGGGCCTGGCCGACGCGGTCGTCGAGGGCGCGGGCGGCGCGCAGGGCGATGGTGTTGATCTCGACCAGGTCGTGCGAGTAGCCGAGCCGGTTGAAGTAGAGGTCGAGGGCGCAGGCGGTGCGCCAGGCGTGCTCGTGGTGCCCGTGGTCGGCGGCGTGCGCGACGACCGCCCGCAGCACGTGCCGTTCGGTGCGCAGCCAGGTCGTGGCCTGCTTCCGGTCCGCGAACCGCACCGGCACACTGCCCGGCACGGAGGCCGGCAGCGGCACCATCTCCTGGAACGGCCCCAGTACGGCGGCGGCGTGGTGCGCGCCGCGCAGGTAGTGGTCGTGCAGCCGCAGCAGCGCGGCGCCCAACTCGGCCTCGCCGTCCTCCAGTTCGGTCAGCTCGGTCGCGTACGCGCGCAGCAGGTCGTGCAACGCGAAGCGGCCGGGCGCGCGTTCGGTGACGAGGTTGGCGCCGGTGAGCTCGGCGAGCAGGGCGCGGGCACGGCGGACGGGCACGCCGGCGAGGGCGGCGGCCGAGGCGGTGGAGAGGTCGGGGCCGGGGTGCAGGGACAGCCGGCGGAAGAGTTCCGCGGTCGCGGTGGGCAGCGCGCGGTAGGACCAGGAGAAGACGGCGCGCGCGTCCAGATCGGCGTCGCCCGCGAACGCGTCCAGGCTGCCGTGGTGTTCGCGCAGCTCACCGGCGATGTCGGCGAGCCGGAAGGCGGGGTGGTGGGCGGCGCGCGCGGCCATGATCGCGAGCGCCAGCGGCAGCCCCGCGCACAGTCCGACGATGTCGTCGGCGGCCTCCGGTTCGGCCGCGACCCGGGCCGCCCCCAGCCGCCGTACGAGCATCTCGCGGGCCTCCGCGGCCGTCGGCAGCTCCAGGGTGATCGGGTGGGCGCCCTGCCCGGCGACCAGTGCGCCGAGCCGGGACCGGCTGGTGACGACGGTCAGGCAGCCCGGGGTGCCCGGCAGCAACGGCCGTACCTGCTCGGCGTCGCGGGCGTTGTCGAGCAGGATCAGCACCCGCCGGTCGGCCAGCACGCTGCGGTAGAGCGCGGCCTGTGCGTCGAGCCCGTCGGGCACGGAGTGCGGGGCGACCCCGAGGGCGACCAGGAACGTCTGGATGGCGTACGACGGGGCCAGGCCCGCGCCGCCGGGGTCGTAGCCGCGGAGGTTGACGTAGAGGGCGCCGTCCGGGAAGCGGTGGGCGACCTGGTGGGCCCAGTGCACGGCGAGCGTGGTCTTGCCCGCGCCCGCCATGCCGTCCACGAGGGCGACGGTGACCGCGACGGGCGGCCCCTCGGCGGGCAACAGGGCGGCGGCGCGGTCGAGTTCGGCCCGTCTGCCGGTGAAGGCGGGGAGGTCGGCGGGGAGTTGGGAGGGGCGGGCGGGGGGGGGGGGGGGGGGGGCGGGGGCGGGGGGGGGGGGGGGGGGCGAGCGGGGGCGGAGCGGCGGAGGGAGCGGACACCCGCGGGCTCACGGCCCGCACCGGCGGGGGG
>LJCV01000147.1 GCA_001298575.1 Actinobacteria bacterium OK074 | reverse complement strand
CCGTCATCAAGCAGCCCGTGCTCGTCGCCAACGGTGACAACGACAGAATGGTCCCGACGTCGAACTCGTACGACCTGGACCGGCGACTGCCCAACTCCGAGCTGGTGATCTACCCCGACGGCGGCCACGGCGGCATCTTCCAGTACCACGAGCAGTTCGTGCCGACGGCTCTCGAGTTCTTCGACCGGCCGTAGGGCCGCGGTGCGGTGTGCGTACGGGGCCAAGGACGCTGACTCAGAGCCGTGACGCCCGCCGGGCGTCACGGCTCGCGTCACTTGTTCGGCGTAACCGACCTGCTCGCCTCTCGGCCCTGCGGCGCCGAGGCGGTTGTCGTGCAGGACGGCGATGCGTAGACCGGTCGATGTCCCGTTCGGGCCCCAGGACCCAGGCCCAGGGCCTGCACTGCCGCTACGGCGTATGTCGAACGGGCGCAGAGCCGGCCGCCGTACGAGCGCAGGACCCCCGCGCCGGCCGCTCCCGGGATCGCGGTTGCCCCGGGGACCACCCGCTCACGCGGCACCGGCGTCCCGGCCCGTGCCAGGTCATCCAGCCGGTGCTGACGTGCATCGCACGATGGCGAGGGCGTTCTCGATGCCCTGCTTAAGGACCTCGTCGGAGAACTTTTGGTCGGAGAGTGCGCGGGACAGCTGCAGCGTTCCCACCGCCAGGGTGAAGAGCCCGACGGCCTGACCGCGGGCGGACTGCGGATCCTCGGGTGCCAGGCGGGCGGCGAACTCGTCCACGATGGCTTTGGCGCCGTGGGTGTAGGCGTCCTTGGTTCCGTCACCGCAGCGACCGATCTCGTCCAGCAGGGCGGCGTTCGGACAACCGTTGCCGGGGTTGTCCCGGTGCTCGGGCGACAGATACGAGCGGATGAGATCCTCTAGGCCCTCGCGGCCGGGCCGCAGCGTGTCGAACTGCTCCACCTGCGCGCGCAGCTGCTCGGCGACGACGTGGGCGACGAGGTCGTCCTTGGACTCGAAGTGGGCGTAGAAGGCCCCGTTGGTGAGTCCGGCGTCCGACATCAGCGTAGAGATGCCGGAGCCGTCGATGCCGTCCTGCTTGAACCGGTGGCCGGCCCGCTCGATGATCCGCTGTCGCGTCACCTGCTTGTGCTCCTTGGTGTAGCGCGCCACAGGGTTCCTCCCCAACGTTGCCGGACCATTGACTTGTATCTCATCCTAATCCATGGTCTGACGAGCGTAATATTATGTTCGGCAGGTGATGGTTGGCCGGTCTGTCGCCCAGCAGACGGCAGGCCCGGCTCGACCGCCCCCACCCGCAGAACCAGGAGAGCAACGATGCTCGGCCCGAGCCGCGACGTGTCACGACTGCTGACGGACACCGCGTCCCGAACCCCGAGCGCACCGCGGTCGTCCTCGGTGACGACCGCATCACGTACGCCGCCCTCGACGCCGCCGCCAACCGCGTCGCGAACCTGCTCGTTGCGCGCGGGATCCAGCCGGGCGACAAGGTCACACCGTCCTGCCCCAACCTCCCGCACTTCTCCACCGTCTACTTCGACACCCTCAAAGCCGGCGCCGCTGTCGTGCCGCTGAACGTGCTGCTGAGGGCCCGGGAGGTCACCTGTCACCTCGCCGACTCCGACGCGAAGGCGTACTTCGCGTTCGAGGGCACGCCGGAACTGCCGATCGGGCAGGCCGCGTGGGAGGGGTTCCGGGCGACCGAGGGCTGCACCGGGTTCTTCCTGATCGAGAGCGGCGGCGCGGCCCCGGCCGGGGGCGGGAGCCGGACACCGGAGTCCTACCAGGCGGTCGTCGCCGAGCAGCCCGTGAGGTTCCGGACACTCGAGCGCGACGAGGACGACACCGCGGTGGTCCTCTACACCTCCGGCACGACCGGCCATCCCAAGGGCGCGGAGCTGCGCCACCGCAACGTGTACGACAACGCGCTCGTCGGCCACGACCTGTTCGCCGCGCATCCCGGGCGCCCCGACACCTACGTGTGTGCTGCCGCTGTTCCACGCTTTCGGCCAGACCGTCGTGCAGAACGGCGCTTTCGCGTTCGGCGGCACGATCGTGATGCAGCCGAGGTTCGAGGCGCAGGTGGCCCTGCGCCTCATGCTCGACCACGAGGTGACGTTCTTCGCCGGGGTCCCGACCATGTACTGGGGTCTGCTCGCGGCATTCGACGAGACGGTCGACGTCGCCCGCCTGGCGGCGAACCTTCGTGTGGCCGCGGCCGGCGGCGCGGCGCTGCCCGCCGGGATCCACAAGCAGTTCAAGGACCGCTTCGGCGTCACGATCCTCGAAGGCTACGGACTGTCCGAGACCTCGCCGATCGCGTCCTTCTCCCGTTTCGGCGAGGAGCCCCGCGTCGGTTCGATCGGTGTGCCCATTCCGGGCGTGGCCTCGTCTTCAGTCATGGAAGGGGGCCGGGTCCACGTCCGGTGCGGCGAGTGCGGATTCAAAGCCGCGGGGCGGGACCTCGTGGTCACTCGGCGGCATACCGCTCGCGTCGCGAGCGCATGTTCACCGCTGCCTGGCTGTGCCGTGCGTACGCCGAAGCGCCCGAGGAAGGAGATTGCCTCGGGCGCCGGCGCTTGGGTCAGGCTGCGTGGGCGGGGTAGTCGGTGTAGCCGGCCGCGCCACCGCCGTAGAAGGTGGCGGGGTCGGGGGTGTTCAGGGGTGCGCCGGCACGTACGCGCTCGACCAGGTCGGGGTTGGCGAGGGCCATTGAGCCCACGGTGACGACGTCGGCGATGCCGTTGTCGATGTCCTTGGCGCGGGTGGCGATGTCGGTGCCGGCGCGGTTGAGGAGCAGCGTGTGGGGCCACAGCTCGCGCAGTGTGCCCAGGAGTTCCTCGTCGCCGCCGTGGGCGAGGTGCAGGTAGGCGAGGTCGAGGGGGGGCGAGGGCGCGCACGAGGTGCGGGTAGAGCTCGTGGGGGTCGTCCTCCGTGAGGTCGCCGAGTTGGAAGGGGTTGCCGGGGGAGAGCCGGATGCCGGTGCGGTCGGCTCCGATCTCGTCGGCCACGGCGGTGGCGACCTCCACCGCGAAGCGGATGCGGTTGTCGAGGGAGCCGCCGTACTGGTCGGTGCGCTGGTTGGTGTTGGTGGCGAGGAATTGGTGGACCAGGTAGCCGTTGGCGCCGTGGATCTCGACGCCGTCGGCGCCGGCCGCGATGGCGGCCGCGGCGGCGCGGCGGAAGTCGTCGACCGTCGCGGCGACCTCCTCGGTGGACAGTGCGCGCGGCTCGGGCATCTCCTGCATCCCGGAACCGGTGAACGTCTGGCCCGCCGGCTTGATCGCGGAGGGGGCCACCGGCTGCCGGTGGTGGGGTGTGTTTTCGGGGTGGGAGATCCGCCCGACGTGCATGAGCTGGATGACGATGCGTCCGTCGGCCTTGTGTACGGCGTCGGTGACCTTGCGCCAGCCCGCGATGTGCTCGTCGGTGTAGATGCCCGGGGTCACCGGGTAGCCCTGGCCGTCGGCGGAGGGCTGGGTGCCCTCCGTGATGATCAGGGCGTGCGAGGCGCGCTGGGCGTAGTACTCGGCGTTCAGCTCGGTCGGCACGCCGTCCGGGGTGGCCCTGCTGCGGGTCAGGGGGGCCATCGCCAGACGGTGCGGCAGGGAGATCTTTCCGGCGACGGTCGGGGTCCACAGGCTGTCGAGCATGCGTGGTTCCTCAGGTGTTGGTGGCGGACATCCGGCAGACCTGCGTTCCGGGCTGTGAGTCCGATGAGGCATCTGCCATGAGCATGGGTAAATTATATTACGCACATAATACTTTACTGGGTGGTGGGCGGCGCAGGAACGGCCGGGACGGTCGTCGGTCGAGGGCGTGCCGTTCGCCTTGCGCGCGCGGCTGCTTACTCGTCGAGGAACTGAAGGGCGTGCATCAGGAATCGCTCGGGGTACTGGAACTGCGCTCCGTGCCCGGCGTCGGGGTAGATCAGCAGTTGGGCGTTGGGGATGTTCTGGGCGAGGTGCCAGGAGTTGATCGAGGCGATCATCACGTCGTTCTCGCCGTTGAGGACCAGTGTCGGCTGGGTGATCGCGTTCAGGTAGGCGTAGGGATGCTCGCCCGGCAGCGGCTCCGCATAGGCCATGGACGCTTCGAACTGCGCCTGCCCGACTGCGGGTGAGCTCGGCGGGTCCTGGTCCACCCGCTGGTGGCGTCGCTCCCAGAAGGCCCGGCCCGCTTCGACCGCGGCTTCTGAGCGGCCGAAGAACAGGAAGAGGAAGTCCTCCAGGCCGGGGACCGGGTTCAGGGCCACCTCGGGCACCTTGGGATCCATTGTCGGGTCCCCGCCCCGGAGGCCGGTGCCGAGCAGGAGGAGCTTGCGCACCAGTTGGGGGTGGCGCAGCGTGACTTCCTGCGCCTGGTAACCGCCGAGCGAGAAGCCGAGCAGATCGACCTGCTCCAGCCCCAGCGCCCGGATGGCCGCGGCGATGTCGTCGGCCATGTCCTCGACCCGGTTGCGCGGCGTGCCGGATGACGAGGCGATACCGCGCCCGTTGAACAGGATGACCTCACGGCCTTCGGCCAGCCCGTCGGTCAGCAGGGGGTCCCAGTTGTCCATACCCCCGCGGAAGTGCTGGACGAGGAGGATCGGGACGCCGGACGGCTTGCCCCAGCGTCGGTAGGCGAACCGGTCGCCGCCGACCTCGACGTACTGGGTCGGTGCGGTCAGATGCGTGTCGCTCATGGTCTGCGGCCTTTCTGGTGGGGATGGGCAATACGATGACGGTCGTAATCTAAAAAGTCAAGCATTTAGATGTCGATCGACATCTATGTATGCTTGACCGTCGAGTGTCGACCGTGGAAGGGGAGGCTGGACATGCGAGTGACCAAGGTGCAGGCGGAGCAGAACCGTGCGCACATCGTCGCGACAGCGGCCAGGCTGTTCCGTGAGCGCGGCTATGACGGTGTCGGCGTGGCGGAGTTGATGGCGGCTGCCGGGTTCACCCATGGCGGGTTCTACAAGCACTTCCGCTCCAAGGCCGACCTGATGGCCGAAGCGTCCGCGAGCGGGCTCTCGCAGATCGCGGCACGGGCAGAAGGTCTGGGCCCGGCCGAGTTCGTCGAGAGCTACGTCTCCCGGGAGCATCGCGACGGGCGCGGCGACGGTTGCACCATCGCGGCCCTGAGCGGCGATGCCGCACGCCAGCCGGCAGACATAAAAGGAGAGTTCGCCGCCGGGGTCGAGCAGTTGATGACGGCCCTTCAGGCCCCAAGCGACACGCCGGGGGATGCGGACCAGCGCGTGGACCGCACCATGCTGATCGACGTGCTCGCTCATTCGGTCGGCGCGATCATACTGTCGCGGGCATGCCCGGACGATTCTCCGCTGGCGGACGAAATCCTCGATGTCTGCCGCAAGGAGATTCTCGCCTCGCTGGCGCACGGCAGCAGCGATCAGCCGGCAGCACTGGGCCCAGAAGTCTGACCGCAGCCGACCGACGCAGGGCCGACCACCCGAGAGTCAGACACTGACGCAAAAGCCTGCGATTTCGAGCCGTTGGTGCGGCATTGCAGCAGAAGCCCTTTGAAAGGATGGTCTGCGCCGCTGCCGAGAGGTGTTCATGTGCCGTCGGCGAAGTCACGGCACCGGAAGCGAGAACGGTCGGCCCATTTGCACGTGACGACGGTGGGGCATTGGCCGTCGCGTTTTCCGTGTTCGGACCCCGATGGGTGCGGCGGGGCCCTCCCCCCGGGAGAGCCGGAGGCCGGGCTGCCGTTGAGACGTGCCCGGCCGCCGTGGGAACCCTGATGGCTGGGGGATGAAAGCTGCCCGGGGTGTTGCGGTGCCTACGGGCGCCCTGTGGGGCGCTGCGGCCGGTCGTGGGTGCGGTCGTGGGTGATCAGAGGGCCTCGCTGACCCGGCCGATGTATTCGCTCAGCTGGTACTCGACGTCGAGGCCCTTTTCGGCGGCCAGGGCGCCGAGCCCGACCGCACGCGCGGCGAATCCCGGCTGCGTCAGGGTGCCCGCGAACTCGCCGAAGGAGGCGATCAGGTGGGCGTCCGGCGGCAGTGTCACCCGGTTGACCTTGGACTTGGCGGTCGCCCGTGACTTCGGCGAAGGGGGTCTCCGCAGCGGCGTGGGCCGGCTGGCGGTGACGGCGTCCCGGGCCGCGATGCCGTCCTGTTCCTGGTGACGCCGGGCATGCGTCCGGGCACTCTCCCTGCCGGGCCGTTTCCGTCTGGGGAACCTCACGGGCCCGCACGTACGCCCGCAACTGCGGCGTGCTGTGCGGCAGCGCCTGCTCGGCCACGACGGGGTGGGCGGTACTGCGTGGCAGTTCGCCGCGGTCGCCCGCCCGTTGCTCCATGGCACGCAGCGGGCGGGCAGCCGGTCTTCTCGTAGGCAAGTGGTCCTGCGGGGCTGTGCCCGGGGCGACGCAGTCACGGATGACCTCGGGGTGAGGCCCGGGTAACCCGTCTCCGTCCCGTACCAGATAGACCTTCTCCTTTTTGTGCCTGGCCTGTTTCCACCGGCGCCGGCTCTTCTCGGACGAGGCGTCGTCGGCCGGCGTTGGGGGAGGCAAGGAGGTCCGTGCCTCGGCCCGTATTCGGGTCTGCCTGGGGGCGGGTTGTGAAGTGACGTGCGGGGCTGTATGTGATGTGTTTGCGGGTGTAGTGGTGGCGTACCGGAAGTCGGAGATGGAGCCAGGGATGGGGTCGGAGATGGGGCCAGAGGCGGGGCCGGGGATGGGGCCGGGGATGGATTTTGATGCGGTGGATGCCTTGCTTGCTTCGGTAACGATCGATGACGGGCTGCCTCAGCCGGCCGAACGCAGACAACTGCGCCACACGGCCCGGCTGAGTCAGGCTCAGGTGGCCCAGGCGGTAGGGGTCAGTAGGGAG
>LJCV01000146.1 GCA_001298575.1 Actinobacteria bacterium OK074 | reverse complement strand
CCCCTCCCCCGCCCACGACAGCCCGGGCGCCCCCGCATCCCACACCTTCTGTGCCATCGCCGCCAACGGCATCCGCACCCCCGCCGCCACCTGCGCCTCCGTCTGCGCGGTCGACCGGTCGCACCACACCGCGAACACTCCGCCCTCTATCTGGGCGTCGTAACGCGCGGAGACCGCCGTCGTGCCGCGCAATACCCGTGGCGTCCACTGTTCGTAGATCCGCCGACCGGTCGGGTAGACGAACGTGTTCGGTTCGCCCAAGACGTAGTACAGGTACTCGTCGTTGTAGTTGACCACCTTTCGGCCCGCCGTCAGGTAGTCCGTGGGTGGGCGGGCGCCCAACTCCTTGCCCGTCCAGTAGGCGACCTCCAGGGACGACGACGGGGCGACCACCTTCGCCGCCTTGTAGAAGCCGTCGTTCCAGGCCCGGAGCATGCGGCCCTTCAGTACCGCCGCGCGGTCGTTCAGCCAGCCCGTCGCCAGGTCCGCCACCCCCGCCCCCGCGCCGTACTCGCGCGTCGCCGCCGTCGCCAGTTGCGGATACGTCGCCGACGGGTTCGACGACGTCAGCGCCGTGTACTCGTCGCCGCCCAGGTTCCAGTACGAGCCGGGGAACAGGCCCGCGTACTCCTTCAGCAGGTCGTCCACCAGCGTCGCCGAGCCGGACTTTGAGATGTCCACTGCCCCGCTGATCACCGTGCCACCCGCGGTCCGCAGCCGTAGGTCCGGGTGGGGCGACAGGGCCGCGCCCAGGTGGCCCGGGGAGTCGATCTCCGGGACGACCGTGATGTGGCGGCTCGCCGCCAGCGCCACTATGCGCTTCAACTGCGCCTTCGTGAGGTGCTGGGACGACACCACCTCCGGGTGTGTGCTCGACTCGATGCGGAAGCCCTGGTCGTCCGAGAAGTGCAGGCCCAGTTCGTTGTACTTCAGGTCGCCCAGTTCGCGTATGCGGTCCTCTATCCACCCCTCCGTGAAGTACTTGCGCGCGATGTCCAGCATGAAGCCCCGCCGGTGCTTCGCCGGTCCGTCCCGCACCACGCCCTCCGGTGCCGTGCCACCCCCGTGCACCTCCTGCTTCAGCGTCCGCGTGCCGTAGAAGACGCCCGCCTCGCCGGGGCCCGTGATCCGCACCCGGCCACCGCTCACCGTCATCGCGTACGACTCCGCGTCGCCCCCGGACGCCGTCAGCCCCAGTTCCACGTCACCGCCGCCCGCCGTCCCCTCCCCCGCGTACGTCATCCCCAGCTCCCCCGCCAGCAGCTTCCCCTCGTCCGCCAGCGCCTTGTCGTCCACCACCACCCGCGCGCCCTTCGCCGGACGCCAGCCGGGGCCGCGCGCCGCCGTGTGGTCGCGCACCGCCGGTATCGTCTGCGGCGCCTTCGACAGCGGGTACGAGCGGGTCGGGGAGGGGGTGGGAGACCCCTGTGAGGCGGCCGTCGTCGGGGGCCTCGTCCGGTCGGATGCCTCCGCCGTCGTCGTCGCGGCCGACGATGCCGTGCCCGACTTCCCGGCCCCGTCCGACGGCCACAGCGTCACCCCCGCCGCCACGCCCGCGCCCGCCAGCACCACTCCCGCCCCCAGGAGCAACCCCGCGCGCCTGCGGATCGTCTTCCCCTCGGGAACACGCCTCCTACGGCCGGTCGTCACAGCACCACACCCTTCCGCCCGCCCCCGTGTTCCGACCCGTCTCCTCCTACATCTCTTACGACGCTACGGCCCCACTCCGTTCCCCACGTCCACCAACCGTTCCTAAACTCTCCCGTTCGGGTGAAATTCGCGCATGCGTCGGACAACTCCCGATCCATCTCGATAACGTCGACCCCACCGCCGAAACCACTCCCCCCACCACTCCCGCACCATCTTCACCACCCTTCCCTGGAACCCGCCGACCCCCGCGCGGCGTCAGAGCCGACGTCACCGCATCCCACCGCCGAGGATCTCCGCTGCCTTCGCCACCACGCCTCCCCGGCCACCGCACCGGCCTCGCCATACCCGCACAGAGCCGTGCCCAGCTGCCCGCGGCGCCCGCCGCCGCCCCCGCCGCCACCCCGGCTGCCGCCCCCACCGTCGACCTGGCGCGTTTCAACACCGCCCCGGCCGCCGACGCCGAACGCACCCTCCTGACCTGCTGCCGCAGCCTCCGCTGGGCCCGCCGTATCGCCGCCTGCCGTCCCTACCCGGACCTCGACTCCCTCCTGGCCGCGGCCGACGAGGCGGCGTACGACCTCACCCCCGGGGACCTGGCGGAAGCCCTGGCCGGGGAGTCGCTGCCGCCGCTCCCGGACGACACCTACGGCGCCGCCCACACCGCCCTCAGCGCGGCCGGCGCGGCCTACGAGGCCCGATTCGGACACGTGTTCGTCACCTGCCTCGACGACACACCCCCCGGCGAAGCCCTCGATCACGTCCTCACCACCCTCCGATCACGTTTGGCAAACGATCCGGAGGAGGAACGAGTCGTCGTGGCGGAGGAGTTGAGGCGCTTGGCACGAGGGCGCGTCACACGTTTGTTGAGGACAATCGCGCCCCTGTAGGGGCGCGGGGAACTGCGCGAGCAACCACAAAACCACCCGCAGTCGACAACGAAGCAGAACCCCCCGCCCCGCCCCGGAATAGCCCGTACGTACCCCTTTGCGCGTCAAATCGATCACACCACCACACCCGGCGTAAGCGCCGCAGGCAACCGTCGCTACGATGCTGGGGGCCGGTGGACCGTACCCGGCCGGGCCGACCGACACAGAAGCCGGCAGGCCCCAATCCCCGCTCCCGGAGGGTTCTTCCGTGCCGGCTGGAACGCTGTACCGCGGCCGGGAAGGAATGTGGTCGTGGGTGGCTCATCGAGTCACCGGTGTCCTCATTTTCTTCTTCCTGTTCGTACACGTGCTGGACACCGCTCTCGTGCGTGTCTCTCCCGAGGACTACGACAAGGTCGTGGCCACGTACAAGACGCCTCTCGTCGCGTGCCTGGAGTACGGCCTCGTGGCCGCCATCCTCTTCCACGCACTCAACGGCCTGCGCGTCATCGCCGTCGACTTCTGGTCGAAGGGGCCGCGCTATCAGAAGCAGATGCTGTGGACCGTCGTCGGCCTGTGGTTGGTGCTGATGCTCGGGGCGATCTACCCCGTACTCGGCCACGCCGCTCGTGAACTGTTCGGGAGCTGAGGCCGCCGATGTCCGCAACTGAGACCGCCGCTTCCGGAATCGGGCCCGTCGAGGGCGTGGGCGAGGTGCTGGGCTACGGCCCGGACAACCCCGCGCCCGTCATCGAACCCCCGCGCAAGCGCACCAAGAAGACCCCGAAGTCGACCCGGGGCAACTTCGAGATGTACGCCTGGCTCTTCATGCGCCTGTCGGGCATCGTCCTGGTCGTACTGGTCCTGGGCCACCTGCTGATCCAGCTCGTCCTCGACGGCGGCGTGTCCAAGATCGGCTTCGCCTTCGTGGCCGGCCGCTGGGCCTCCCCGTTCTGGCAGGTCTGGGACCTCACCATGCTGTGGCTGGCGATGCTGCACGGCGCCAACGGCCTGCGTACGGTCATCAACGACTACGCGGAGCGCCCGAACACCCGCCTGTGGCTGAAGGGCCTGCTGTACACCGCCACGGTGTTCACCATCCTGCTGGGCACGCTGGTGATCTTCACCTTCGACCCGAACATCCGCTAGGCACGGGGTTACGAGACTCATGAAGATCCACAAGTACGACACCGTCATCGTCGGCGCGGGTGGCGCCGGCATGCGCGCGGCCATCGAGTCGACGAAGCGCAGCCGTACCGCCGTACTGACGAAGCTGTACCCGACCCGCTCCCACACGGGCGCCGCGCAGGGTGGCATGGCCGCCGCGCTCGCCAACGTGGAGGAGGACAACTGGGAGTGGCACACCTTCGACACGATCAAGGGCGGCGACTACCTGGTCGACCAGGACGCCGCCGAGATCCTGGCGAAGGAGGCCATCGACTCCGTCCTCGACCTGGAGAAGATGGGCCTGCCGTTCAACCGGACGCCGAACGGGACGATCGACCAGCGGCGATTCGGTGGGCACTCCCGTAATCACGGTGAGGCGCCGGTCCGTCGCTCCTGCTACGCGGCCGACCGCACCGGTCACATGATCCTCCAGACGCTGTACCAGAACTGCGTCAAGGAGGGCGTGGAGTTCTTCAACGAGTTCTACGTCCTGGACCAGTTGATCACCGAGGTCGACGGCGTCAAGAAGTCCGCCGGTGTGGTCGCGTACGAGCTCGCCACCGGTGAGATCCACGTCTTCCAGGCGAAGGCCGTCATCTACGCCTCCGGCGGCTGCGGCAAGTTCTTCAAGGTGACCTCCAACGCGCACACCCTGACCGGTGACGGCCAGGCCGCCGTCTACCGGCGCGGACTGCCGCTGGAGGACATGGAGTTCTTCCAGTTCCACCCGACCGGCATCTGGCGCATGGGCATCCTGCTGACGGAGGGCGCCCGCGGTGAGGGCGGCATCCTCCGCAACAAGGACGGCGAGCGCTTCATGGAGAAGTACGCGCCGGTCATGAAGGACCTGGCCTCGCGTGACGTCGTCTCGCGGTCCATCTACACGGAGATCCGGGAGGGGCGGGGCTGTGGTCCCGAGGGCGACCACGTCTACCTCGACCTCACCCACCTCCCGCCGGAGCAGCTGGACGCCAAGCTGCCCGACATCACCGAGTTCGCGCGCACCTACCTCGGCATCGAGCCCTACACGGACCCGATCCCGATCCAGCCGACCGCGCACTACGCCATGGGCGGCATCCCGACGAACGTCGAGGGCGAGGTGCTCGTCGACAACACGACCGTCGTTCCCGGTCTGTACGCCGCCGGTGAGGTCGCCTGCGTGTCCGTGCACGGCGCCAACCGGCTCGGTACGAACTCGCTACTCGACATCAACGTCTTCGGGCGCCGGGCGGGCATCGCCGCCGCGGAGTACAGCCAGCAGGCCGACTTCGTGGAGCTGCCCGAGGACCCGGCCTCGCTGGTCGTCCAGCAGATCGAGAACCTGCGCTCGGCCACCGGCAACGAGCGGGTCGCGGACATCCGCCGCGAGCTCCAGGAGACCATGGACGCCAACGTCATGGTGTTCCGCACCGAGCAGACGATCAAGACGGCCGTCGAGAAGATCGGCGAGCTGCGCGAGCGCTACCTGAACGTCTCGATCCAGGACAAGGGCAAGCGGTTCAACACCGACCTCCTTGAGGCCGTCGAGCTGGGCAACCTGCTCGACCTGGCCGAGGTCATGGCCGTGTCGGCGCTCGCGCGCAAGGAGTCCCGCGGCGGTCACTACCGCGAGGACTACCCCAACCGCGACGACGTCAACTTCATGCGCCACACCATGGCGTACCGCGAGGTCGGCGACGACGGCACCGAGTCCATCCGTCTCGACTACAAGCCGGTCGTCCAGACCCGCTACCAGCCGATGGAGCGTAAGTACTGATGGCAACCCCCGTTCTGGACAAGGAAGAAGCGGCCGGCCAGCCCGAGCCCGGCTTCGCCGACTCCCCCTACATCACGGTCACCTTCCGCGTCCGCCGGTTCAACCCGGAGGTCTCGGCGGAGGCGGTGTGGGAGGACTTCCAGCTGGAGATCGACCCCAAGGAGCGGGTCCTCGACGGCCTGCACAAGATCAAGTGGGACGTCGACGGCAGCCTGACCTTCCGCCGCTCCTGCGCGCACGGCATCTGCGGCTCGGACGCCATGCGGATCAACGGCAAGAACCGCCTCGCGTGCAAGACGCTGATCAAGGACATCAACCCCGAGAAGCCGATCACGGTCGAGCCCATCAAGGGCCTCACGGTCCTGAAGGACCTGGTCGTCGACATGGACCCGTTCTTCCAGGCGTACCGGGACGTCATGCCCTTCCTCATCACGAAGGACACGAACGAACCGACGCGCGAGCGCTTCCAGACGGCGGAGGACCGCGAGCGGTTCGACGACACCACCAAGTGCATCCTGTGCGCGGCGTGCACCTCGTCGTGCCCGGTGTTCTGGAACGACGGCCAGTACTTCGGTCCGGCCGCGATCGTCAACGCGCACCGCTTCATCTTCGACAGCCGTGACGAGGCGGGCGAGCAGCGGCTCGAAATCCTCAACGACAAGGACGGCGTGTGGCGTTGCCGCACCACGTTCAACTGCACGGACGCCTGCCCGCGTGGCATCGAGGTCACGAAGGCAATCCAGGAAGTGAAGCGGGCGCTGATCACGCGCCGCTTCTGATCGTTTCTTCTTCTGATCGTTCTTCTTCGCTACGACGGCGGGGCCCCGTTTCCTTGTGGAACGGGGCCCCGCCGTCGTACGTGGGTGACGGCCGGCGTCAGCCGCGCAGGACGCGGCCCTGCTTGTCGGTGCGGTCGTTGCTGACGAGGAACATGATGCCGTCGATCAGCGCCCACAGACCGAAGCCGCCGCAGGTCAGCAGCTGGGCTATGCCGACGCCGACGCTGCCGACGTAGAAGCGGCCGATGCCGAAGCCGCCGAGGAAGATCTGGAGGAGGCCCGCGACGAGCTTCGACTTGTCGGAGTAGGGGCGGCCCTGCGGGTCGAAGCCGTAGGGGGCGTCGGGGGTGGGGACGGGGACGGTCATGGAGTTGCTCCTGGGTGATGCCGGATGACGAATGGCACTGAACGGCTGGTGGTCCAGGAGGGAGCGCATGGCGGAATCCGTGCCGGATCCAGCCATGACAGAACTCACCCATCGCCCGAGAGCGTGCGCACGTCATCCCCCCTGAGACGTGCGAGCGTACGGAGGCGGACGGGGTCGGCGGGAGAGGGGTGGCTTGATCGTTCCCATCCCGTGACAAAGAGTCGGCCAAATTCCGGCCCGGGGGGTTTACCGCCGCAACGGGCGTGTGATCAGGCGATGTTGCGGACGATCGTCCAGGCCACGGCCACCGCCAGGATCAACAGCTGGGTACGGGTGGACAGTTCGGGCCGCCAGCGACGGCCGCGCAGTCCCTCGACCGCCCAACGGCCCAGCAGGGCAAGGGCGAACGGCGACGCCAGCAGCAACACCCGGTTGTCCAGCCAGGCTTGGGCGAAGTCGCCGTGCATCAGGTCGTACACCATCCGGGTGCCGCCGCAGGCCGGGCAGAGCAGCCCGGTCAACGCCCGGAAGGGGCACCGCGGGAGGAGGTGCCCCGGTTCGTGCGGATCGGTGCGGTAGAGGTACGCGCACCCGGCCGCACCGGCGACGAGCACCGCGAGGGGGCCCGCCGCCGGGTGCCGCGACCCCGTGGGGTCAGCCACGCAGGATCCGGCCGTCGGAGTCGGTGCCGTTGTTGCCCGCGAGCAGGATGATGCCGTCGATCAGCGCCCAGATGCCGAGGCCGCCGCAGGTGAACAGCTGGGCGATGCCGATGCCGACGTTGCCGATGTAGAACCGCCCGACGCCGAAGGACCCGAGGAAGAGCTGGAGCACTCCCGCGACGATCTTCGACTTGTCGGAGTACGGCCGCCCGTAGGGGTCGTAGCCGTAGGGGGCGTTCGGGTCGCCGGTGTAGGTGCCCAGGGGCGGGGGGTAGCCGTAGCCCGGCGGAGGGTAACCGGGACCGGGCTGCTGGTAGCCAGGGTAGGGGCCCGGGCCCTGGTAGTCGGGGCCCGGCGGGGGCGGCTGGTTCGGCGGGGGCTGGTGCGCGTGT
>LJCV01000145.1 GCA_001298575.1 Actinobacteria bacterium OK074 | reverse complement strand
CACAACCCCCACCCACCGAGCAGAAACCACCCACACCACCCGCACAGCCGAACGCGGCAACAGCAACCCCCGCAGACGCGCCCCCCCGCTCACCCCGGCCCGCAGGCCCGCGATCACCACGCGGGCATCCTCCGCCAGGCCGGGCGCCGGACGGGGATGCGGTGCGTACAGCACCTGTTCCACCGCCGCCGCCAGGCGATGGACCGCCTCCGCGGACGCGCCGTCCAGGTGGCCCAGCCGGACGAGACGCGCCGCCGTCCTGCGGGGCGTCTGCGACTCGTCCGGCGGGATCCCGTGGTCCCACGCGGTGTCGAGCACCTCCTGCCAGGCGGCCAGCGCGTGCGCCGCCGCCCCCGACTCGGTCCGGGCATGCGCGCCCAGCCGTTGGGCGCGCACCCGGATCCGCCACAGCATCGGCAGGAACGGCAGTGCCAGCACCACCAGGCCCGCGAGCGAGAAGAGGGCGAGCCGGAGCAGCCACGGCCACCCGTCGCCACCCGAACCCACGGCCGCCGCCGCGGAGTCGCTCGGGCAGCCGGCCGCCGAGTCCTGCGAGGAGGCCGCCGTGCAGCTCTCGTTCGAAGACGGCTCGCTGGACGCCGCCGAGGATGCCGACGTCGTCGGCCGGGGCAGCTCCGCGCTGTCCCCGGACGGCGTCGTGGACTGCGTGTACGACGGCGTCGTCCCCCGGTTGGGGGTCGGCTCGAAGCGGGTCCAGCCCACGCCCTCGAAGTACAGCTCGGGCCATGCGTGCGCGTCCCGCAGCCCCACCGACATCGAACCGTCGCCCTGCGGCGACCCCGGGGTGAAGCCCACCGCGACCCGGGCCGGAATGCCGAGCGTCCGCGCCATCGCGGCCATCGCGAAGGAGAAGTGGACGCAGAAGCCCTCCTTCTCCTTCAGGAACCGCGCGATTGCGTTCGGGCCCGTGCCCACCGACACCTGGGTGTTGTACGTGAACCCGCCGGTGAGGGCGAAGTAGTCCTGGAGCTTGACCGCCTCCTCGTAGTGGTTCGCCGAGCCCGCGGTCACCTCCTTGGCCGTCTTGGCCACCACCGCGGGCAGCGAACTGGGCACCTCGGTGAACTCGCGCTGGATCGACTCCGGCGCCGCCGGTGCCGCCGCGAGCTGTGCCGCCGTCGGCTGCACGATCAGGCTCGTGACCGTGTACTGCTCGCCCCGGGTGGTCTGCCCGTGGTCGCCGACGAGGGTGCGGCCGATCGGCTCGTACCGCCACTGGCCGTTGACGTCCACCTTGGTCGCCGGGTACGGCATCGGCAGCCAGTCCTGGGCGTACCAGTCGGCCGCCGAGACGCGCGTCTGCACCTGCGTGCGCCGTACGTCGGCGTCGAGCCCGGTGGGGGTCGGGATCGAGCTGGGCACGGCCTGGATGTGCCGCTGGGCGGGTTTCCAGGTCGTACCGTCGAAGTCGTCGAGGGCCACGATCCGCAGGTACATGTCCTGCGTGTCCTCGCTGTCGGTGCGGTACGACAGGACCTGGCGGTCCTGGTCGACGTTCAGGCTGTCGCGCAGTGACACCAGCGGGTTGACCGCGGAGATCGTGCCGCCGCTGCCGTTGCCGCCGACACCCGTGCCGGTGCCGTCCAGCAGGCCGCTGTCGAGCGTGGGCAGGCCCAGCGGGACGATCAGGGCGATGCCGAGCGTGGCCAGGCCGATCCGGCGGCCCGTGCGCACGGGGGCCACCGCGCCGCCCGGGGTCTCCGCGCCGGGGCGGCCGCCGGTGCCGCCGAAGACGCGACCCCACTGGGAGAGCCGGTCGCGGCCCTCGGCGAGCAGCAGCATCAGATAGCCGCCGGCCGCGGCCAGGAACCACAGCCAGGCGGCGCCGCCGTCGGACAGGCCCGCGGCCACCGAGTACAGCGCCAGCAGCGGCAGTCCGGCGGGGGCGGCGCTGCGGAAGGTCACCGCGAGGGCGTCCACCGCGAGGCCGACCAGCAGGACGCCGCCGATCAGCATCAGCCGGATGCCGTCGTGCAGCGGTGCCGGTATCGCGTACCGGCTGACGTCGTCCGAGCCCGCCTGGAGCAGGGCGCTGAACTGCGGGAAGGTGTCGGGCCCCGGGATGAACCCGGCGAGCGACTGCTCGCGCGCGAAGGCCAGCGTCAGCATCATCAGACCGGCCAGGGCCTGGCAGGCGATGGTCAGCACCCGGGCCAGCGGCACCCGCCGGGCCAGCGCGCCCACCCCGCTCTGCACGGCCAGCATGACCGCCGCCTGGAAGATCCAGGTCGCCGGGGAGACCAGCGGCAGCAGCGAACAGGAGGCCAGCAGTGTCGCCGCGGCGGCACAGAGCGCGAGCCGCGCCCGCCCGCTCACGACCGGGCCTCCGTGCGCCCTCGTGTACGCCCGCTCACGACGTTCCCTCCGCCCCGTTCGCGGCGCCGACGCCCGAACGCTGTCGTCCCGCCTCGCGCCACAGTTCTTCCAAAGTCGCCCCGCGCGGTACCGGCAGGGCCGTCCAGCCCGACTCGCGCAGCAGCCGCAGCCGGGCCTCGCCGCCGCCGGCGGGGTCCAGCGGGCCGGGCACGTCGGTCGGTTCGCGGCCCCAGACGTCGCTGTCCAGCAGGAAGGCGATGGCCCCGCCGCTGCGCCGTCGCATACCGGCCACGAGCGCGGCCTCCTCCTCGTCGAGGTCGCCGAGGAAGGCCACCAGCAGCCCCTCGTTGCCGCCGCGCAGCACGTCGTACGCGCGCGCGAGGCTGTCGTTGTCCGAGTGGTCGATCACCGCGAGCGTGTCCATCATCAGCCCGGCCGCGTCCGCCGACTCCTGGTTGGCGCCCGCGAACCCCTCCGCGCCCTCGCCGGGCACCGAACTGCCGGTGTCCGTCAACAGCCGTACGGAGAAGCCCCGTTCGAGCATGTACACCAGGACCGACGCGGCGCCCGAGACCGCCCACTCGAACGCCGAGTCGGGGCCCGCGCCCGCGAAGGCGCCGCCCCGGGTGTCGAGCAGTACCGTGCAGCGGGCGCGCTGGGGCTGTTCCTCGCGGCGCACCATCAGCTCGCCGTAGCGCGCGGTCGAACGCCAGTGCACGCGGCGCAGGTCGTCGCCGTACCGGTACCCGCGCGGGATCACGTCGTCGTCGCCCGCCAGCGCCACCGAGCGCTGCCGCCCGTCGCCGTACCCCTTCGCCTCGCCGCTGAGGCGCAGCGGGGGGAGTGCCTCCACGCGCGGGATCACCGTCAGGGTGTCGTACGAGGAGAAGGAGCGGGTCAGTTCGCACATGCCGAAGGGGTCGGTCAGGCGCAGTTGCAGCGGGCCCAGCGGGTAGCGGCCGCGCAGGTCGGAGCGGACCCGGTAGGACACCTCGCGGCGGCCGCCCGGCTCCACCCGGTCCAGCACGAAGCGGGGGCGCGGGCCGAGCACGTAGGGCACCCGGTCCTGGAGCATCAGCAGGCCGGTGGGCAGCCGGGAGACGTTGTCCATCCGCAGGTGGACGCGGGCCTCGCTGCCGGCGGGCACGCGCGCGGGGGAGAGCCTGCGGGTGCCCGCGACCCGGTAGCGGGTGCGGTACAGCGCGGTCGCGCACACCAGGGGCAGCACCGCGAGCAGCAGCCCGACCCGCAGCAGGTCGGGCTGCCCGAGCACGTACGCGCAGATCGCCGCCGCGATCCCGGCGGCCAGGAAGGAGCGGCCGCGGGTGGTGAGCCCGGTGAGCGCCGCGCGCAGCCCGCCCTTGTCCTCCTCGGCGGCGGGATCCGGCGCCGGGTGCGTCATCACAGCCTCCGCGGCGGCTGCTGGCCGTAGCCGGTGGCGCCCCGGCCCGAGTCGAGCCCCGGGTGCGGTGCCGCGGTGGGCACGGCGGTGCGCTGGAGGATCTCCTCGACGACCTGTTCCGCCGTACGGCGGTTGAGCTGGGCCTGTGCGGTGGGCAGCAGGCGGTGGGCGAGGACCGCGACCGCGAGCCCTTGGACGTCGTCCGGCAGGGCGTACTCGCGGCCGCTGAGGGCGGCGGACGCCTTCGCCGCGCGCAGCAGGTGCAGCGTGGCGCGCGGCGAGGCGCCGAGTCTGAGGTCGGGGTGGGTGCGCGTGGCGGCCACCAGCTCCACCACGTAGCGGCGCACCGGCTCGGCCACGTGCACGCCACGCACGGCCTCGATCAGCTTCAGGATCTCGTCCGCGTGGGCCACCGGCTGGAGGTCCTCCAGCGGGGAGATGCCGCCGTGCACGTCCAGCATCTGGAGTTCGGCCTCCACGCTGGGGTAGCCGACGGAGACCCGGGCCATGAACCGGTCGCGCTGCGCCTCCGGCAGCGGGTAGGTGCCCTCCATCTCGACCGGGTTCTGCGTGGCCACCACCATGAAGGGGCTGGGCAGTTCGTACGTCTGCCCGTCGATGGTGACCTGGCGCTCCTCCAGGGACTCCAGCAGCGCGGACTGGGTCTTGGGCGAGGCGCGGTTGATCTCGTCGCCGATCACGATCTGCGCGAAGATCGCACCCGGCTTGAACTCGAAGTCCCGGCGCTGCTGGTCCCAGATGGACACGCCCGTGATGTCGGACGGCAGCAGGTCGGGAGTGAACTGGATCCGCCGCACCGAGCAGTCGATGGACCGCGCCAGTGCCTTGGCGAGCATGGTCTTGCCGACGCCCGGGACATCCTCGATCAGGAGGTGTCCCTCGGCGAGCAGCACGGTCAGCGAAAGCCGTACGACCTCTGGCTTGCCCTCGATCACTCCCTCTACCGAACTGCGGACACGCTCCACAGTCGCGGTCAGATCCGTAAGGCTCGCTCGATCGTCATAGGTCGTCACCCGGCCCTCCTCGGCCCGTTCTTTCTCCGGGCCGACGCTCTGTCTCGCGGACCGGCCCACCCCGAATGCACGGACGCCCCGCGCGAAGATTCCTACGAGTTCCGCGTGACGTCACACTCGCATTCTTGCTGCCGTTACCGATTCGTGTCACTCGCCTGTGGACAACTGACAGGTCTCTGTCGGGTTTACGGTCTCCTGGGCAGCGGAGTGTGGGCCCTTCCGTACGCAGCGGCACGACCGCCCGTTCACTTGTGCGACACGTCGTACGGCAGTCCGTGCACACACTATGCCGGGTCGACCTCGTTCAGCAGGCCGGTCTTCACGTCGAACACGAAACCGCGCACATCGTCGGTGTGCAGCAGGAACGGGGAGGTGCGCACCCGTTGCATCGACTGGCGCACGTCCTGTTCGACGTCCCGGAACGCCTCCACCGCCCATGCGGGGCGCTGGCCGACCTCCATCTCCAGCTCGTGCCGGAACTCCTCGGTGAGCGACTCCAGGCCGCATCCGGTGTGGTGGATGAGGACGATGCTGCGGGTGCCCAGCGCCCGCTGGCTGATGGTCAGGGAGCGGATCACGTCGTCCGTGACGACGCCGCCCGCGTTGCGGACGGTGTGGCAGTCGCCCAGCTCCAGGCCGAGCGCCGCGTGCAGGTCGAGGCGGGCGTCCATGCAGGCCACCACCGCGACGCGCAGGACGGGACGGGCGTCCATCCCGGGATCGGAGAACGCGGCGGCGTAGCGCCGATTGGCCTGAACGAGACCGTCGGTGACCGTGTCGCCGTCGACTATGGCGCCTTCGGGACCTGCGGGAACGGAGCGGGAAGTCGTCATACCGACGACGGTACTGGTCACAGGCGGTCCGAGCCTGCTGTGAGAGAGGACAAAGAACGTCATCCCGGCTTGTTGTGTCCTAACCCACATGGCCGACGAAACCTCACCCGTATGGGTGCGTTATTTCGAATTGCGGCTCTGAAGGAAGTGGGGTACGCGACGCGCAGGCCGGTTGATTGACCGTAAGACAGGGTGCACTAAAGTGACGCGAAGCGGGAGCCGAGACGTGCTCCCTGCGGACTGTTCACCCCACAGGTCCCGGCCGCGCGCCGGAGCCTCCTGCGTGCGCGGCGCGTACGTACGGCTCGGCCTCCTCCCGCTCCCGGTCGGCCGACGCCTGCGGCGCCGGCGGACCTCCCCTTACGCGAGCGGGCGGGGACCCGGCGGTGCGTACCGGGCCGCGCCGGATCCGAGAGGGCCCCCTTGACCGACAGCCGACACGTTCCGGTGATGCTCCAGCGCTGCCTGGACCTGCTGGCCCCGGCACTGGAGCGGCCCGGCGCGGTCGTCGTCGACTGCACGCTCGGGCTCGGCGGCCACAGCGAGGCGCTGCTGGCCCGCTTTCCCGAGGCCCGCCTGGTCGCCCTGGACCGCGACAAGGAGGCGTTGCGCCTGTCCGGCGAGCGCCTGGCCCCGTACGGCGAGCGGGCCACCCTGGTGCACGCCGTCTACGACGAACTCCCCGAGGTGCTGCGGAAACTCGGCATCGCGCGCGTGCAGGGCGTCCTGTTCGACCTCGGCGTCTCCTCCATGCAGCTCGACGAGGCCGACCGCGGGTTCGCCTACGCGCAGGACGCGCCCCTGGACATGCGGATGGACCAGACGACCGGGATCAGCGCGGCCGAGGTCCTCAACACCTACCCGGCGGGCGAACTCGTCCGGATCCTGCGGGCGTACGGCGAGGAGAAGCAGGCCAAGCGGATCGTCTCCGCCGTCGTCCGCGAACGCGACAAGGAGCCCTTCGGCAACAGCGCGCGGCTTGTGGAGCTGATCCGGGACGCGCTGCCGCAGGCCGCCAAGCGCACCGGCGGCAACCCGGCCAAGCGGACCTTCCAGGCGCTGCGCATCGAGGTCAACGGCGAACTGACCGTCCTGGAACGGGCGATCCCCGCCGCCGTCAAGGCGCTCGCGGTGGACGGGCGCATCGCGGTGCTCGCCTACCACTCGCTGGAGGACCGCCTCGTCAAGCAGGTGTTCGCGGCCGGAGCCGCCACCACCGCGCCGCCCGGACTGCCGGTCGTGCCCGAGCGCTACCAGCCCCGGCTCAAGCTCCTCACGCGCGGTGCCGAACTTCCCACCGAGGAAGAGGTCGCCGAGAACCGCAGAGCGGCTCCGGCCCGGCTGCGCGGCGCACAGCGCATCCGCGAGGACGCCGAGTGACGAGCGAGAAGGAGAAGGGGCGGGCGCGTGGGTTGGAGGACTGGATTCACCCGGGGAGTGAGTGAGTTGGAGAACCGAACTCGTAGAGAGGTGCGGGTTGGAAAAACGAACCCGCACCGCACCGCGCGTCCGGCCCGCCCGGAAGGTGCGTGAGCCGTGGGCAGGAAACCCGAACTCCGCGGCCGTGCCGCCCGGCTCGCACGGCTGTTCCCCCGCGGCGGCCAGGGCGCACCGGCCGCCCGCACCCCCTTCGTGTTCCTCGTCGTCCTGCTGCTCGGCAGCGGGCTCATCGGCCTGCTGATGCTGAACTCGGCGCTCAGCGAAGGCTCGTTCAAGCTCGACTCGCTCCAGCGGCAGACCAAGAACCTCACCGACGAGGAACAGGCGCTGCAACGCGACGTCGACTCCTACTCGGCCCCCGACGCCCTCCAGAAGCGCGCCCGCGAACTGGGCATGGTCCCCGGCGGCGACCCGGCCTTCCTCGACCCCGACGGCACCGTCAAGGGCGTCCCCTCCGCCGCCGCCGAGCAGCCCCTGGCCCATGCGGCGGTGGCCCGCCCGCCCGAGGTCCTCTACCCGTACCCGGGGC
>LJCV01000155.1 GCA_001298575.1 Actinobacteria bacterium OK074 | reverse complement strand
GGTGTCCGGTTACTTCAACGGTATGGGCCCTAACCTCGACGGATGACCGAGGCAGCCCCGCCCTCCCCGTGCTCCCCGCCCTCCCCGTGCTCCCCGCCCTCTTCGAGTGCTCCGAACACCCCGCTCTCCGCGGCCTCCCCAGTACCTCCGGCCTCTCCGGCCCTTCGGGACTCTCCGGCCCCTCTGGACCCCGACATGTTCCACCCCCTCTGCCCGTCGTCGGTGATGCCCTTCCGCATAGGTGACAAGTGGACCGGCATGCTGGTCCGTTGTCTCGAAGCCGGACCCCGTCGCTTCACCGAACTGCGCGTCACCCTGCGAGCGGTGACCCCGAAGGTCCTCAGCGAGACCCTGCGGGCGATGGAGCGCGACGGCCTGCTGACCCGTACGCCCTACGCCGAGAACCCGCCCCGCGTCGAGTACGCCCTCACCCCTCTCGGCCGCACCCTCGTCCCGCTCCTCGACGCCGCCCGCGACTGGAGCACCGCGCATCTGCCCGAACTCCTCGCCGCCCGCCGGGCCCACGAGAGCGCCGAGTCCCGGTGCGCCTCCCCGGACCCCGGCCCACCCTCTGTCCTCGCGCCTCCGCCCGGCATCATGGACGCGTGCGACTCGAAGCGATCACCTGGGAACGGCTCGGCGAGCGCCTTGCCGACCGTCTGCTCGACCTGAAACCGGCCGACGGCAGCCCCTGGACCCGCGTCGCCCTCGACGGCGCCCCGGCCGCCCAACCCGGCGACCTGGCCCGGCGCGTGTCCGACGAACTCCGCACCCGGGGGCGCCCTTCGCTCGTCGTCGGCGTGGACGGCTTCCTGCGCCCCGCCTCCGTCCGGCTCGAACACGGCCACCGGGACCCGGACGCCTACTACGACGGCTGGCTCGACACCGGTGCCCTGTGGCGGGAGGTCTTCGGCCCCCTCGAACCCGACGGCGACGGCCGTGTCCTGCCCGACCTCCGGGACCCGGTCACCGACCGCGCCACCCGCAGCCCCTACGTCCAACTCCCGCCCGGCGGCATCCTGTTGCTGCACGGTCCCCTCCTCCTGCACCACTGGTTCCCCTTCGACCTGACCCTTCACGTCCTGCTCACTCCGGCCGCCCTGCGCCGCCGTACACCCGACTCCGATCACTGGACCCTGCCCGCGTACGAGCGCTACGCGCGAGAGACCGATCCCGGTGCGACGACGGACGTCCTGATCCGCGCGGACGACCCCCGCCACCCGGCGTGGAACGGCTGACCCGTAGCCCTAGCCGTAGCTGTAGCCGGCTCCGCCCCTGCCCCCGTCCCCGGTTCCGGATGCGCCCGTCCGGTGGCGCGGCCAGAATGGAGGGCGCCGGACAGCGGTGCGTCCCGCGCCGCGCCGGCCGTCCGGCACCGGGAGGTACTCCATGACCACCGCCGGAGAGATCATGCACCGCGGCGCCCAGTGGATCCCCGCTCACGAGACCCTGGACCGCGCCGCCCAGTTGATGCGCGAACTCGACGTCGGGGCCCTGCCCATCAGCGACGAGAACGAACGGCTGTGCGGCATCCTCACCGACCGCGACATCGTGGTCGGCTGTGTCGCGGCGGGCCACGACCCGGCGAAGGTGACCGCGGGCGACCTGGCCCAGGGCACCCCGCGCTGGATCGCCGCGGACGCCCAGGTCGGCGAGGTGCTCCACGAGATGCGGGACCACCAGATCCGCCGGCTCCCCGTCATCGAGGACAAGCGCCTGGTCGGCATGATCAGCGAGGCCGACCTGGCCCAGCACCTGACGGCCGAGCAACTCGCCGGCTGGGCCGAGCGCGTCTACGCCCCGGTCGGGACCCGCTGACCCCGGCCACCCGCGGCCGGAGACCCAACCGCCCCCTCACAGCCAGCCGTTGCGCTTGAACCCCCGGTAGAGGACGAGGCAGCCGACGGCTATCACGACCAGGACCATCGGATAGCCGAAGGTCCAGCCCAACTCGGGCATGTGCTTGAAGTTCATGCCGTACACGCCGGTGACCATCGTCGGCACCGCGATGAGCGCGGCCCATGCCGTGATCTTCCGCATGTCCTCGTTCTGCGCGACGCTGACCTGTGCGAGATGCGCCTGGAGGATGGAGTTGAGCAGTTCGTCGAAGGCCGCGATCTGCTCGGTGGCCCGCAGCAGATGGTCGCTGACGTCCCGGAAGTACGTCTGTATCTCGGGGCCGATCACCCGGATCGGCTGTGTCGCCAGCTCCTGGACCGGGCGGTACAACGGGGCCACCGCCCGCTTCAGCTCCAGGAGTTCACGCTTGAGCTGGTAGATGCGGCCCGGATCGACCCGCACACCGGTCTCCGCGAACACGTCCGACTCGACCTGGTCGATGTCCTCCTGCACCGCGTCCGTGACGTGCAGATAGTCGTCGACCACGTGGTCCGCGATTGCGTGCAGCACCGCGGCCGGTCCCTTGGCGAGCTGCTTGGGCCGGGACTCCAGGTCCTCGCGCAGCGGCCCGAGCGAGCCGTGCCGGCCGTGCCGCACGGTGATCACGAAGGCCGGGCCGACGAAGACCATGATCTCGCCGGTGTTCACCACCTCGCTCGTCGCCGTCAGTTCCTTGTGCTCGACGTAGCAGACCGTTTTGAACACCGCGAACAGCGTGTCGCCGTACCGCTCCAGCTTCGGCCGCTGATGGGCCTCCACCGCGTCCTCGACGGCCAGCGGGTGCAGGTCGAAGAGGTCGGCGATGCCCGCGAACTCGTCGTCCGTCGGCTCGTGCAGTCCGAGCCAGACGAAGCCGCGGTCGCTCTTGCGCGCCTGCTCCACCGACTCGACCAGATCGCGTCCGCCGGGGACCCGGACACCGTCCTGGTACCGCACGCAGTTGACCACCGCGGAGCCCAGCGGTGACCGGGCGTGATGGCTCAGGTCGACACGCGTACGCCGCCGCGCCAACCGCGCCACCTTGCGGAGACCGCCGACCTTGTCGAGGCCGGTGACCTTCCGCAGATTCCCTGCCATGGACATCTGGGGCTCCTTGCGTGGATCTCCTCATGACGCCTGCTCGCGCCTTCGCAGGCAAGTTTGCCAGTCCGCCCCGACGGCCGGGGAAGCCTGTGGGAATGGAACATTCCGCTCCACTTGTGGCGCGTGGGACGCGGCACTCGACCGGTGCCGCCGTCGCCGTCGGCCCTGCTGTGTCTGCTGCTTCCCCGCGACGGCCGGGGGATTCCGCGACGGCGGGGCGATCCCGTGACGCGACCGGCCACGCGGAGCGTCGCCCCTGCCGGACAAGCGGGTGAACTGGGATGATCGCGGCATGACGCGAACCGACGGGTATCTCCTCGACAACCGGCAGACCGAGGCGGGACAACGCTTCGAGGCCCTGGCCGCCCTCTTCGACCCCACGACGTTCCGGCACATCGAGGGCTTCGGGATCGGGCCCGGCTGGCGCTGCTGGGAGGTCGGCGCGGGCGGCACCTCCGTCGTCTCCTGGCTGGCGAAGAAGGTCGGCCCGACGGGCCGGGTCGTCGCGACCGACATCGACACGTCGTGGGCGGCACGGGCCGCGCGCCCGCCCATCGAGGTCCGCGTTCACGACGTGGGCGCCGATGAGCCGCCGGGGGAGGGCTTCGACCTCGTGCACGCCCGCCTCGTCCTGGTCCACGTACGCGACCGGGAGCGGGCGTTGAGCTCGATGATCAAGTCACTGCGCCCCGGCGGCCGGATCCTGGTCGAGGACGCCGACCCGGCGCTCCAGCCCCTCCTGTGCCCCGAGGAGTACGGCCCCGAACAGCAGCTCGCGAACCGGCTGCGGAACGGTTTCCGCTCGCTGCTCGCCGAGCGCGGCGCCGACCTCTCCTACGGCCGCAAACTCCCGCGGCTGCTCCGCGAGGCGGGCCTGCGCCGGGTGGAGGCCGACGCGTACTTCCCGGTCGCCTCGCCCGCCTGCACCGCCCTGGAGTCCGCGACGGTCCGTCAGATCCGCGACCAGCTGACCGGCGCCGGCCTGGCCACCGACGACGACATCGACCGCCACCTGGCCAACGTGGCCTCGGGCACGATGGACCTGGCCACGGCCCCGATGATCTCCGTCTGGGGACGCAAGGCGTAACGGTTGTCCTGCGCGGCGCGTGCCCGCGTCGTCCGTACGGTGCGCTTCAGCGGGTTCGCGCGGTGCACGGCGGGTGCCTCACGCGGTGTGCCTCCGACGTGCCCCGTCCGGTGGCCGGCCGCCCACCGTCGCCACGGCCAGCGCCCCGGCCCGGCATCCTTCCCCGGCAGCCTCCGCGGGCCCGGCGCCCGCCAGCGTGGCGGCCAGGAACGCCCCGGTGAACGCGTCGCCCGCGCCCGTCGTGTCCCGCGCGGTCGCGGGCAGCGCCGGCACCCGGGCCACCACGGTGCCCGAGGCGGCCACCAGAGCCCCGTCCCGGCCCTGCTTGGCGACCACCAGCGGAACATGGCGGCTCAGCTTGGCCGCCGCGTCCGCCGGATCGGGCAGCCCGGTCAGCAGCCGCGCCTCGTCCCGGCTGGGCAGCAGTACGTCGACGCCCTCGGCCAGCGCCAGGAACCGGGCCACGCCCAGCTCGCCGAGGAACCCCGCCGAGGCGGGATCCAGACTCACCGGCACGCCACGCGCGCGTGCCGCCGCCACGGCCACGCCCACCAGGGCCCGGCCCGGCTCGGCGAACAGCAGGTACCCCGACAGGTGCAGCCGTGCGACACCGTCGAGCAGCGCGTCCGACCAGTCCCCGGGGCCCAGCCGCACCGACGCACCGCCGTCGGTGAGGAACGTGCGTTCGGCCGAGGCGCCCGTGTCCACCAGGCAGAGCACGGTCCCGGTGGGCGCCTCGGGGTCCACGACCAGCCGTGGCCGCACCCCGGCGGCCGTCAGCTCCCGCGTGTGCCAGTCGGCCGCCTCCGCGCCCACCCGGCCGAGGAACCGCACGTCCGTACAGCCGCCGTGGGCCGCCCAGCACGCCACGTTGGCCCCGGCACCGCCCGCCACGGTCCGCACGGCCGCGGACGTGTCGGTGCCCGTCGCGAGCGGCCCCCGGTACCGGGCGACGACGTCCGTGACCACGTCACCGACGACGAGCAGCGCCCCACCGGGACCGCCGGTCATGCCCCGGCCCAGGCCGCCGCGATCCGCCCGGCGAGCCGCACGTTGCCCCGCACCGCCGCCAGGTTGGCGCTCAGCGAGGCGCCGTCGGTGTGCCGTACCAGGTAGTCGAGCAGGAACGGCGTGACCGCCTGGCCGGTGACGCCCTCCGCCGCACACGCGTGCAGCGCCTCGGCGAGCACGCGCGCGTGGAGGCTGGGATCGAGCTGCTCGTCCTCGGGGACCGGATTGGCGACGATGAGCGCCGACTCGGGCCCGCCGACCGCGTCCTGCGCGCGCATGACCGCCGCGACCTGCTCCGGGGACTCCAGCGTCCACTCGACCGGGTATCCGGAGTCGGACAGGTAGAAGCCGGGGAAGCGGTCCGTGCCGTACCCGGCCACCGCGACCCCGAGCGTCTCCAGACGCTGCAAGGTCGCCGGCACGTCCAGGATGGACTTCACCCCCGCGCACACCACGGTGATCCGCGCCCGCGCCAGCAGACCCAGGTCCGCGGACTCGTCCTGGGTCACCGTCCACTCCCGGTGCACCCCGCCGAGCCCGCCGGTCGCGAACACCCGTACGCCCGCGAGGGCCGCGAGAAGGGCCGTGGCGGACACCGTGGTCGCGCCGCTCACCCGGGAGGCCACCGCGAGCGGCAGGTCCCGGTGCCCGAGCTTGCGAATCCCGTCCTCGTTGGCGACCCGCTCCAACTGCTCCTTGTCGAGGCCGACATGGGGCTGCCCGTCGAGCACGGCGATCGTCGCGGGCACCGCGCCCTCCTGGCGGACGACGTCCTCCAGCTCCAGGGCGACCTGGAGATTGCGCGGACGGGGCAGGCCGTGCGCGATGATCGTCGACTCCAGGGCCACCACCGGCCGGTTCGCGGCGAGCGCCTCCCGTACTTCCTCGGACACCACCAGCACGCGCGTGCCTCCCGTCTTCCCGTTCGGTTCCTGCCTCATCCCTGGCGAGCGGCACGCCCGGCCAAACCCGCCCGCCCTGTGGGGCACGACACCAGCGGACGGTTCCCGAGCACGAAAACAGGGGTGTTTCTGTCCGCCACACACGCGTGGCGGACAGAAACACCCCTCACCCCTGCGGTCCTACGGCAGCGTCAGACCGGCCGTACCCCGGCGAGCGCCCCGTGCGGATCGAGGACGTACTTGCGGCTCGCCCCCTGGTCGAACTCGGCGTAACCGCGCGGCGCGTCCTCCAGCGGGATCACGGTCGCGTTGACGGCCTTGGCGATGTGCACCCGCTCGTGCAGGATCGCCATCATCAGCTGCCGGTGGTAACGCATGACCGGGCACTGACCGGTGGTGAAGCTGTGGCTCTTGGCCCAGCCGAGGCCCAGGCGCACCTTGAGCGTGCCCGACCTCGCGTCCTCGTCGACGCCGCCCGGGTCGTCGGTGACGTACAGCCCGGGGATGCCCAGGGCACCACCCGCGCGCGTGACGCCCATCAGCGAGTTGAGGACCGTGGCGGGTGCCTCCGGGGCGTCCGGGCCGTGTGCCCGGGCCTCGAAGCCGACCGCGTCGACCGCCGCGTCCACCTCGGGTTCGCCGAGGATCTGCGCGAGCTGCTCCTCCACGCCGCCGCGCGACACGTCGACGGTCTCGCAGCCGAAGCTGCGTGCCTGGGCGAGGCGTTCGGCGTTGAGGTCGCCGACGATGACGACCGCGGCGCCCAGGAACTGTGCCGACGCCGCCGCGGCGAGCCCGACGGGCCCCGCCCCGGCCACGTACACCGTCGAGCCGACCGCGACGCCCGCGCTGACCGCGCCGTGGAAGCCGGTCGGGAAGATGTCCGAGAGCATGGTCAGGTCGAGGAGTTTCTCCCGCGCCTGGTCCCGGTCGGGGAACCGCAGCAGGTTGAAGTCCGCGTACGGCACCATCGCGTACTCGGCCTGACCGCCGGCCCAGCCGCCCATGTCGACATAGCCGTACGCGGCGCCCGGCCGGGCCGGGTTGACGTTCAGGCAGATGCCGGTCCTGCCCTCCTTGCAGTTGCGGCACCGCCCGCAGGCGATGTTGAACGGCACCGAGACGATGTCGCCGACCTGGACGAACTCGACGTCCGGGCCGCGCTCGACCACCTCCCCGGTGATCTCGTGCCCGAGGACCAGCCCCTCGGGCGCGGTCGTCCGCCCGCGCACCATGTGCTGGTCGCTGCCGCAGATGTTGCTGGCGAGCACCTTGAGGATCACACCGTGCCGGCATGTACGGCCTACGTTTTCCGGTGCGACGCCGGGGCCGTCCTGGAGTTCGAGCGTCGGGTGGTCGACGGTCCTCACCTCCACCGCTCCCGGCTTGAGATACGCAACTGCCCTGTTTCCGCTCATGTCTTCGCCGTCCCTTCGGCACCGAGGTGCCTTCCGGATGCCAGTGGCTGTGCGCACCGCGGAGTCTGCTACCGGACCCGCCGCCCGGCCAGCCCCCGCGCACACCCGGCCCGGCACGGCGCCCGCACCGGCCCCAGGCCCGGCCGTGACCTGCGGCGACCCCGGCTGCGACCTGCGGCTAAGGTGACCGCCCATGACCACGAACGCTCACCCGACACCGTCCTTCGCCGTGCACATCCCCGACGTCGAACTCGAACCGGAGCCGCTCGATCCGGGCCAGATCGTCTCCGGGACCCCGGTCGTGACCGGCAAGGTGCTGTGGGAGTCCGCCGACGGCAAGCAGGTCCGCGGCATCTGGCAGATCACCCCGGGCGTGGTCACCGACACCGAGGCGAACGAACTCTTCGTGGTCGTCAGCGGCCGTGCCACCATCGAGGTCGAGGGTGGCGACGTCATCGAGGTGGGCCCGGGCGACGCGGCGGTCCTGCGCGAGGGCGACCGCACGACGTGGACGGTCCACGAGACGCTGCGCAAGGCGTACCACATCAGCTGGTGAACGCCGTATCGGCCGACGGGCACCCCGGCGGTGCGTCAGAACAGCGGCTGCGGCAGCACCCCCTCGATCGCCAGCAGCGTCCGCTTGGCCTCCAGACCGCCGCCGAAGCCGCCGATGCCCCCGTCGCTCTCCACCACCCGGTGACAGGGCACCACCACGGGCAGCGGATTGGCGCCCATGGCCGTGCCCACCGCCTGCGCCGCGCCCGGCTGGCCGACCCGGCGGGCCAGGTCGCCGTACCCCACCACCGAGCCGTACGGCACGCCGGACGCCAGTTCGCGCAGCACCTGGCGGTTGAAGCCGGAGATCAGCGACCAGTCCAGCGGCAGCTCGAAGTCCCGCCGCTCGCCCGCGAAGTACGCCGCCACCTGGCGTATCGCCTCGGCCAGCAGCGGGGAGCCGGCGTCCTTGACCGGAGCCGTGCCCAGCCGGGACGCGAGCCGCTCCAGCGCCCTGTCGAGGACCTCGCCGGTGGCGTGGAAGACGACGTTCACCAGGCCCTCGGGGGTCGCGGCCAGCAGCAGCGGACCGATGTCCGTCGCCACCACGGTCCACACCACCCGCTGCTCCTGCCGCACATCACTGTTCATGGGCCCACCGTACGACCCGCCACTGACAACGCCGGTGGCGCGGACCCGCAGGGCGTCCGCGCCACCGGTCGCACCCGCGGGGCCACGGGTGCGGAAACGGTTCAGTACGCGCGCACCGCCCGTTCGACCACGTCGGGTGTGTTCGTGATGATGCCGTCCACGCCGTAACCGGTGACCCGGCGGGCGACCTCCGCGCTGTTCACGGTCCAGGCGTACACCTCCAGCGGGCTGCCGTGCGGCCCGTCGAAGGCGTGCACCGTGGAGACGTAGCCGGTGGACAGCCCGGTGTACGCCGAGTTGACGCTGTCGGCGAACCGCGCGTACTCGGGCAGCTGCACGACCGACGGCGTCCCCAGGTAGGCCGTCCTGATCCCGGGCCGCAGCTCGTGCACCGTCCGCAGGCTGGCCGCGTCGAAACTCTGCACGACCAGCCGGTTCCCGAGATGACCGGGGTCCAGCCAGCCCTCGTTGCTCAGCACCTTGAGGGTCTGCCGCTCGATCCCGGGGTACAGCTCGGGGTTCTTGATCTCCAGGACGAGCTTCTGGTGGTTGTGCTCCACCCGCTCCATGTACTGCTTCAGCGTCGGCACGCGCGCGCCCGCGTAGCGCCGCCCGAACCAGCTGCCGGCGTCCAGCCGTGCGATCTCGCGCGCGGTGAAGTCCCCCACGTTCCAGGGAGCCCGGTTCGGATACAGCTTCTTCACATCGGTCGTACGGGCCAGCGTCGGGTCGTGCAGGACGACGAGTTCACCGTCCCTGGTGCGCTGCACGTCGTTCTCGACCCAGTCGAAGCCCATGGCGGCCGCCTCGTCGATGGCTGCGAGGGTGTTCTCGGGCGCGTACGCGGAGGCGCCGCGATGTGCGACGACCACGGGAAGGTCGTGGGTCGCGGCCCCGGCGTGGGGAGTGGGCAGTATGGCGACGGAAGCCCCCAGGAACGCGGTGGTCGTGGCGGCGACAACGCGCGCGTGCATACGTACTCCTCGCGTCGAGTGATCACGGACAGTACAAGAGTGACATCGGGGAGTAATTGGGGAGGGTGTGCGCGATGGGTGCGGATTGAATGGAGTTGCCCAAATCCGCTCACGCGCGCCGCTCAAGTGGGGTGAGAGCGTGATTCTTTGCCGGAAAATCGTTCGACCATTCCGGTGGGGGTCATACTCTCTGCGTCAACCCTGACCGTTGCAGCGGTCCTTGGGGTGGGGGCATGTCAGCGAAATCCGGGACGCAACAGGGCGGGAAGGGCAGCCGCGCATGCAGGGCACGGTCGACGGCTTCAGTTACGGAATCGTCACACCGTTGGTGGCGTACTTCATGGCCTTCCTGGGGGGTGCGCTTGGCCTGCGCTGCACCGCGAGATCGATGCTGGTCGCCAGCTCCTGGCGGGCCGGCTGGCTCGCCCTGGGATCGGTCGCGATCAGCTCCGGGATCTGGACCATGCACTTCGTCGCCATGATGGGCTTCACCGTCCGGGAGACGCCCATCCGCTACGACGTGCCCACCACCTTCGCCAGCCTCGGTGTGGCCATCGTCATGGTCGGCATCGGTGTGTTCATGGTCGGCTACCGGGGCGCGTCCGGGACGGCGCTGTTCACCGGGGGCACCATCACCGGCCTCGGTATCGCCTCGATGCACTACCTGGGCATGGCCGGGATGCGCCTGAACGGCAAGCTGGAGTACAACACCCTCACCGTGTGCGCCTCCGTGGTGATCGCCGTCGTGGCGGCCACCGCCGCGCTCTGGGCCGCGGGCCAGGTCCGCGGATTCCTGTGGAGCGTGGGCGCGAGCCTCGTCATGGGGGTCGCCGTCACCGGCATGCACTACATGGGCATGGCCGCCCTCAGCGTCCACCTGCACCAAGGCGGGGGCGTCCCGCCGGGCGAATCGTCCGCCGCCCTGCTCACGCCCATGATGATCGGCCCCGTGGTCTTCCTCTGCCTCGCCGGGGCCGTCGTCCTGTTCGACCCGCTGATGGTCATGGGCAGGCCGGTCCGGATCACCGTCGACAAGCAGCCCGGCGTCCCGGCCCACCCCGCGATCACCCACACGGGCCGCCGCCGTCCCCTGGCCCGGGCCGGCCGCCGCCCGGACCAGCGCACCCGTACCTGACGGCGCGGGGGACCGGGGCCCGCCGGACCGGCGATCGGAGCCCGTTGTCAGTGCCGGGTCGTACGGTGGATGTCATGCGGCCCGTTTCCAAGATCGAACGCTCGGTGGCGCCTTTCGAGGTCGTCAGCCCCTATCGGCCAAGCGGCGACCAGCCCACGGCCATCGCCGACCTGACCCGGCGCATTCGCGCAGGTGAGAAGGATGTCGTCCTGCTGGGCGCGACCGGCACCGGAAAGTCCGCGACCACCGCGTGGATGATCGAGCAGCTCCAGCGCCCCACCCTCGTGATGGCGCCGAACAAGACGCTGGCCGCCCAGCTGGCCAACGAGTTCCGCGAACTCCTGCCGAACAACGCGGTCGAGTACTTCGTCTCGTACTACGACTACTACCAGCCCGAGGCGTACGTCCCACAGTCGGACACCTACATCGAGAAGGACTCCTCGATCAACGAGGAGGTTGAACGCCTGCGCCACTCCGCGACCAACTCGCTGCTCACCCGCCGCGATGTCGTCGTGGTCGCCTCCGTCTCCTGCATCTACGGCCTGGGCACGCCGCAGGAGTACGTCGACCGCATGGTCAACCTCAAGGTCGGCGACGAGGTCGACCGCGACCAGCTGCTGCGCCGCTTCGTCGACATCCAGTACACGCGCAACGACGTGGCCTTCGCCCGCGGCACCTTCCGGGTGCGCGGCGACACCATCGAGATCTTCCCGGTCTACGAGGAACTGGCCGTCCGCATCGAGATGTTCGGCGACGAGATCGAGGCCCTCTCCACCCTCCACCCGCTCACCGGCGAGGTCATCAGCGACGACCAGCAGGTGCACGTCTTCCCCGCCTCGCACTACATCGCCGGCCCCGAGCGCATGGAACGGGCGATCAACGGCATCGAGAAGGAGCTGGAGGAGCGCCTGGCCGAGCTGGAGAAGCAGAGCAAGCTCCTGGAGGCCCAGCGTCTGCGGATGCGCACGACGTACGACATCGAGATGCTCCGCCAGATCGGCAGCTGCTCCGGTGTCGAGAACTACTCGATGCACTTCGACGGCCGAGAGCCCGGCTCCGCGGCGAACACGCTCCTCGACTACTTCCCGGACGACTTCCTGCTCGTCATCGACGAGTCGCACAACACCGTGCCGCAGATCGGTGCCATGTACGAGGGCGACGCCTCCCGCAAGCGCACGCTCGTCGAACACGGCTTCCGGCTGCCGTCCGCGCTGGACAACCGGCCCCTGAAGTGGGAGGAGTTCCAGGAGCGCATCGGTCAGACCGTCTACCTGTCGGCTACCCCGGGCAAGTACGAGATGGCGCGGGCGGACGGCTTCGTCGAGCAGATCATCCGCCCCACCGGCCTCATCGACCCGGAGGTCGTGGTCAAGCCCACCGAGGGGCAGATCGACGACCTGGTGCACGAGATCCGCAAGCGCACCGAGAAGGACGAACGCGTCCTGGTCACCACCCTCACCAAGAAGATGGCCGAGGACCTCACCGACTACTTCCTCGAACTCGGCATCCAGGTGCGCTATCTGCACAGCGACGTCGACACCCTGCGCCGCGTCGAGCTGCTGCGCGAGCTGCGCTCCGGCGAGTTCGACGTCCTGGTCGGCATCAACCTCCTTCGTGAGGGCCTCGACCTGCCCGAGGTCTCCCTGGTGTCGATCCTGGACGCCGACAAGGAGGGCTTCCTGCGGTCGGGCACCTCACTGATCCAGACCATCGGCCGCGCGGCCCGAAACGTCTCCGGTCAGGTCCACATGTACGCCGACAAGATCACCCCGGCGATGGAGCGGGCCATCGACGAGACCAACCGCCGCCGCGAGAAGCAGGTCGCGTACAACACGGCCCACGGCATCGACCCGCAGCCGCTGCGCAAGAAGATCAACGACATCGTGGCGCAGATCGCCCGCGAGGACGTCGACACCGAGCAGCTGCTCGGCTCGGGCTACCGCAAGGGGGGGAAGGACGGCAAGGGCGCCAAGAGCCCCGTACCCGCCCTCGGCAGCCAGGCGGCCAAGGGCGCCAAGCCGGCCAGGGGCAAGGCCAAGGAGACGGTTCCGACCGACCGCCCGGCGGCCGACCTGGCCGAGCAGATCGAGGACCTGACGGCACGGATGCGCGCCGCCGCGGCCGACCTCCAGTTCGAGATCGCGGCCCGGCTGCGCGACGAGGTGTCCGAGATGAAGAAGGAGCTCCGCCAGATGAAGGAGGCGGGGCTGGCCTGACGCCCCCGGCAGCCCCGAACCGCCTCCCCGGCGTCCGTACCGGAGCCGTCGGCGTTCGTGCCCGAGCCCCCGGCGTCCGGACCGGAGTGAAACCCCCGGTCCGGACGCCGGTCGGTCCTGGCCTGCCCCCGCGGTAAGGGGCCAGGGCCTGGGAGAGCCGTACGATTCCGGTTCAACAAAGGTGCTCCCACCTGCAAGTTTGGGAATTGTTTTACCAATCCCTTTACCTTCCCTTGGTGTTTCGGGTAGTCTCGTTCGTACGGAGGGGAGTACTCCCTACCTGCTGCGGCGTACCCGTCAGTACGGATCAGGCCAGATCCCGGGGCGTCGGCCCGCAGGCACCGGGCGCATCGCGCGCCGGCGGCCACGGGTGGAAGAGACCTCCGGTAGCGACGCTGGAATCTGCCGTTACTTACTGCCGGAGGCGTAATGGACGTTTCGTTGACCCTGTGGGTCCTGACCATCGTGGGCCTTGCCGCCCTCATCGCGGTCGACTTCTTCATCGGCCGCAAGCCGCACGACGTGTCGATCAAGGAAGCCGGCATCTGGACGGTCGTCTGGATCGCCCTGGCCGGACTCTTCGGTCTCGGACTGCTCGTCTTCGGCGGCGGTGAGCCGTCCGGCGAGTTCTTCGCGGGCTTCATCACCGAGAAGTCGCTGAGCGTCGACAACCTCTTCGTCTTCGTCCTGATCATGGCGAAGTTCTCGGTGCCCTCCCAGTACCAGCAGCGCGTACTCCTGGTCGGCGTGCTCATAGCCCTGGTCCTGCGGGCCATCTTCATCGCCGCCGGTGCCGCGATCCTCGCCAGCTTCGCCTGGGTCTTCTACATCTTCGGCGCGTTCCTGATCTGGACCGCTTGGAAGCTCATCCAGGAGGCCCGCGCCGACGACGAGGACGAGGAGTTCGAGGAGAACAAGCTGCTCAAGGCCGCCGAGCGCCGCTTCGGGGTGGCGGACCGGTACCACGGCACCAAGCTGTGGATCGAGCAGAACGGCAAGCGCGTGATGACGCCGATGCTGGTCGTGATGCTGGCGATCGGCACCACGGACGTCCTGTTCGCCCTCGACTCCATCCCGGCGATCTTCGGCCTCACGCAGGACCCGTACATCGTCTTCACGGCCAACGCGTTCGCGCTGATGGGTCTGCGGCAGCTGTACTTCCTGATCGGCGGCCTGCTGCGGAAGCTGGTCCACCTCTCGTACGGCCTGTCCGTGATCCTCGGCTTCATCGGCGTCAAACTGGTGCTGCACGCACTGCACGAGTCCGGCGTCCATGTCCCCGAGATCTCCATCCCGGTCTCGCTCGGCGTGATCTGCGGCGTCCTGGTCATCACCACGATCACCAGCCTCAGCGCCTCCAGGAAGCAGGCGGCGGCCGAGGCGGCCCAGCAGGACGTCGAGTGTGCCCCGAAGGACAGCATCGGCGCCTGACCACGACGGGCGGGCACATCGACGGAACGGCCCGAACAGACCGGGAGCGGTGCACGGCTACTCGCCGCGCACCGCTCCCGTCGGCCGTCCCCCCCGACCGTGCCTGCCGCACCACCGGCCACCGCGCGCCCGGCGATGACACGCGGCTGACCCCGACGGGCAGTCCATGGCCGCGCCCGGCCTGGAATGCGGGGTCCGCTGGGGTCTGCGACGATCGCTGCATGATCGTTCGGCTCCGGTCGCTCGCCACGCGGTGGACGGCCGTTGTGCCGTGGACCGCGATCGTCCTGCTCGCCCTCACCTGGGGCCGTGACCTGCCCGGCGCCGTCGTCGCCCTGGTGACGCTGGTGCTCGCCGGGGCCGTGCTGGCCGCGGTCCACCACGCCGAGGTGGTCGCCCACCGGGTCGGCGAGCCCTTCGGGTCGCTCGTCCTCGCTGTCGCCGTGACCGTCATCGAACTGGCCCTGATCGTCACCCTGATGGCCGACGGCGGCGACAAGAGCTCCACCCTCGCCCGCGACACCGTCTTCGCGGCCGTGATGATCGCCTGCAACGGCATCGTCGGCGTATGCCTGCTCGTCGCCTCGCTGCGCCACGGCATCGCCGTCTTCAACCCGGAGGGGACCGGCGCCGCCCTCGCCACCGTCGCGACGCTGGCCACGCTCAGCCTGGTCCTGCCGACCTTCACCACGAGCAGGCCGGGCCCGGAGTTCTCCACCGCCCAGCTCTCCTTCGCCGCGGTCTCCTCCCTCGTCCTGTACGGCCTGTTCGTGGCCACCCAGACCGTGCGCCACCGGGACTACTTCCTGCCGGTCACCCGGCAGGGCGAGGCGATCCACGCGGACGACCACGCCACCCTGCCCTCGGCCCGCACCACCTTGATCAGCCTGGGTCTGCTCGGGCTCGCGCTCGTCGGCGTGGTCGGGCTCGCCAAGGGCGTCTCGCCCACCATCGAGTCCGGCGTCGAGGCGGCCGACATGCCGCATGCCGTCGTCGGCGTCGTCATCGCGCTGCTCGTCCTCCTGCCGGAGACGATCGCCGCACTGCGGTCGGCCGCCCGCGACCGCGTGCAGACCAGCCTCAACCTCGCGCTCGGCTCGGCCATGGCCAGCATCGGCCTGACCATCCCGGCCGTCGCCGTGGCCTCCGTCTGGCTGTCCGGACCGCTGGTCCTCGGCCTCGGCCCGCTCCACCTGGTCCTGCTCACGCTGACCGTCGTGGTGAGTTCCCTGACGGTGGTCCCGGGGCGGGCGACACCACTCCAGGGCGGCGTGCACCTGGTGCTGTTCGCGGCGTATCTGGAACTGGCGGTCAATCCGTAGGCCGAGAGTGGTGCGGGGTGCGGGCGTGACGGCCGGACGCGATCCCCTACGTCGCCGGCCGTGTCTCCGGCAGCAGCGCGAAGCAGCCCAGGCTGAGCAGGGCAACCCCGGTCAGATAGGCGCCGACGGCCCACGGAACCCGGCCCCCGTGCTCCGCCAGCGCCGTCGCCACGAGGGGCGTGAGCGCGCCGCCGAGCACCCCGCCGAGGTTGTAGCCGACCGCCGCGCCCGTGCAACGCACCCGGGGCTCGTACAGCTCCGGCAGGTAGGCGGCGATCACGGCGAACATCGTGACGAAGGCGAGCAGCGCGCCCAGGAAGCCCAGGAACATCGGCAGGGGGCGGCCGGTCGACAGCAGCGCGACCATCGGGAACATCCACAGCGCGGCCCCCGCGCAGCCCGCCAGGCACAGCGGGCGGCGGCCGTGACGGTCGCTCAGCAGCGCCACGAGCGGGGTCAGGGCGCCCTTCACCACCACGGCGGCCATGATGCAGCCCAGCATGACCGTACGGCCGACGCCGAGCCGTTCCGTCCCGTACGCCAGGGACCAGGTCGTGACCGCGTAGAACACCGCGTACCCGACCGAGAGGGCACCGGCGGTCAGCAGGACGAGCCGCCAGTGGTCGCGGGCGACCTCGGCGAGCGGCACACGCGCGTGGTCGTCGATTTCCAGGAAACGGGGGCTCTCCGCGAGCGAGGCGCGCAGCCACAGCCCGGCCGTGGCGAGGATCCCGGCCGCCCAGAACGGCACCCGCCACCCCCACGCCGAGAACTGCGCGTCGGACAGCGTGGCCGACAGCACCAGCATCACCCCGTTGGCCAGCACGAACCCCAGCGACGGACCGATCTGCGGAAAGCTCGACCACAGGGCGCGCCGCCCGGGCGGCGCGTGTTCCGCGGTCAGCAGCACCGCCCCGCCCCACTCCCCGCCGAGCCCCAGCCCCTGGAGAAAACGCAGCACCAGAAGGAGCACGGGAGCAGCCGCGCCGATGGAGCCGTACGTCGGTACGCAGCCGACCGCGACGGTGGCCGCACCCGTCAGCAGCAGCGACGCGACGAGGACGGGCCGTCGTCCGCGCCGGTCGCCGATGTGCCCGAAGAGCACCGAACCGAGCGGGCGGGCCACGAATCCCACCCCGAATGTCGCGAAGGCCGCCAGAGTTCCCGCCAGGGGAGAGAACGTCGGAAAGAACAGCGGTCCCAGGACGAGGGCGGCGGCGGTCCCGTAGACGAAGAAGTCGTAGAACTCGATGGCCGTCCCGACGAGCGAGGCCGCCGCGAGCCGGGGCATGGAGGGTGTTCTGACTGTGCGTACATCGTGCATGCCGCGTCAACTACCCACGGTGATCGGCGGTTACGGGGGCGTGCGGGCGCCCGGGCGTGGGGGTCTGCACGCCCCCGCAACCGCCGGTCAGTAGGTCACAGTGATGCGCCGGGCGGGGCCGTCGACGCGGATCGTGCCTCCGTAGGGGACGACGAGTTGGGGATCGGTGTGGCCGAGCGGCACGTCGAAGACGGCCAGGGTCTCGGGGGCGTACGCCTCAAGTGCGCGCAGTACGGCTTCACGCTGCTCCGCGGCGTAACGTTCGCCTTCCTCCGGGCTGTTGGGGCGGTCGAAGGACGAGACGGCCGGGCGGCCCATCAGAAGCGCGGAGAAGCGCCGCAGCAGCCCGCGCTCGCCCATGTTCCGCAGGGTGCGGAAGACCTCCGTGGCGCCGGGCAGTTCCTCCGAGGTCTCCAGGAAGAGCACGCCGCCGTCGTACACCGAGAGATCGCGGGAGATCTCGCGGTCGGCCATCAGCAGCCAGCCGAGGATCTCCAGGCAGCCGCCCCAACTGCGGCCCTCGACCACCCGGTCGGCGTTCAGCCAGGTCCAGTCCGTGCCCGGCCCGGTCTCCGGCTCCGCGTCGAAGGTCGCCGGGTCCGCCCAGTCGCGCTCGACGACGCGCCAGCGCTCGGCGGGCCGCAACTCGTAGGGGCCCGAGGTGAACAGCGCCGCCCGCAGCGAATGAGCGGTCTGCGGGTCCATGGCGCCGGGACGGCCCAACTGGGCCATGACGGTGGCGCCGTGGTACCCGACGATCCCGGTGTTGTACAGGTGGACCAGCAGGTTCGTGTTGTCGCTCATCCCGAAGAACGGCTTCGGTTGCGCCCGGATCAACTCCCGGTCCAGCAGCGGCAGTACGGTGATCTGGTCGTCGCCGCCGATCGACGCGAAGACCGCCTTGACGTCCGGGTCGGCGAAGGCCGCGTGGATGTCGTCGGCCCGCTCCCGCGGTGTCGAGCCCATCTTCCGGGTCGCCGGATACTCGACCGGTTCGAGGCCGTACTCCTCGCGCAGCCGCTCCAGGCCGAGTTCGTAGGGGCGCGGGAAGAGCCCCGGCAGGCCGGCGGAGGGCGAGATCACGGCCACGCGGTCGCCGGGCGACGGTTTGGGAGGGTAGGCGATCGTCGTCATGCCGGGAGGGTACGGCCCCTTACGCGGTCGGCGCACCGTGATAAACCGGGTCTGAGCAGCGGTCATCAACGGACCGCGCCCCTTGAACGGACCGGAGGAGAACCGTGCCCCGCACCCTGGCCAACGCCCCGATCATGATCCTCAACGGCCCCAACCTGAACCTGCTCGGCCAGCGCCAGCCGGAGATCTACGGCCGCGACACCCTCGCCGACGTCGAGGCCCTGTGCGCCAAGGCAGCGGCCACGCACGGCGGCACGGTGGACTTCCGCCAGTCCAACCACGAGGGCGAACTGGTCGACTGGATCCACGAGGCGCGGCTGAGCCACGTCGGCATCGTGATCAACCCGGGCGCCTACTCGCACACGTCGGTCGCGATCCTGGACGCGCTCAACGCCTGTGACGGCCTGCCGGTGCTGGAGGTCCACATCTCCAACATCCACCGGCGCGAGGAGTTCCGGCACCACTCGTACGTCTCCCTGCGCGCCGACGGCGTCATCGCCGGATGCGGTGTGCAGGGGTACGTGTTCGGCGTGGAGCGCGTCGCTGCGCTCGCCGGGGCGGCGCAGGCCGACGCGTAAGCACCGACGACCAGGCGGGCGCCCCTTACAGCCGCCCCGCCTCCACGATCCGCCGCAGGAAGCGTTGCGTGCGCTCCTGCTGCGGGTCCCCGAAGATCTGCTCGGCCGTGCCGCGTTCCAGGACCACACCCGAGTCCAGAAAACAAACCTGGTCGGCGACGTCCCGGGCGAAGCCCATCTCGTGCGTGGCGAGCACCATGGTCATGCCCTCGCCCTTCAGATCCCGTACGACGGCGAGTACTTCACCCACGAGCTCCGGGTCCAGGGCGGCGGTGATCTCGTCCAGGAGCAGCAGCCGGGGCCGCACGGCGAGCGCCCGGACGATCGCCACGCGCTGCTGCTGGCCGCCGCTGAGCCGGTCCGGGTACGCGCCCGCCTTGCCGGCGAGACCGAGCCGGTCGAGCAGCACGCGCGCGTGCTCCTCGGCAGCCGCGCGGTCCGTGCCGTGCACCCGGCGCGGGGCGAGCGTGATGTTCTCCAGCACGGTCATGTGCGGGAAGAGGTTGTACGCCTGGAAGACCACCCCGATGCGCCGCCGTACCGCGTTCTGGTCGGCCCGCGGGTCGGTGATCTCCTCGCCGTCCAGCCAGATCGCGCCGTCGTCGATCTCCTCCAGGAGGTTGGCGCAGCGCAGCAGGGTGGACTTGCCCGACCCGGAGGCGCCGATCAGCGCGGTCACCGTGTGCGGGGCGACCTCCAGGTCGACGTCCCGCAGGACGACCGTGTCGCCGAACGTCTTGCGGACCGACTCCATGCGCAGCACGGGCCCGCCCGGCGCGACCGCCTTGTCGAGGCTCTCGCTCACAGGTTTCCTCCCTGCGCCCGGTCCCGGTCCATCCTGGCGGTCACCCAGTCCGTGAAGCGGGTCATCGGGATCGTCAGTGCCACGAAGACCAGCCCCGCGACGATGTACGGCGTGTAGTTCAGGGCCCGCTGCGCGATGATGTCGGACGCCCGTACGGCGTCGATCGCGCCGCCGATGGAGACCAGCCCGGTGTCCTTCTGGAGGGACACGAGGTCGTTCAGCAGGGGCGGCACCTGCCGGCGTACGGCCTGGGGGAGCACCACGTGGCGCAGCGCCTGCCGGTTGGTCAGGCCCAGCGAGCGGGCCGCGGCGCGCTGCGAGGGGTGCACGGACTCGATGCCGGCCCGGAACACCTCGGCCACGTACGCCGAGTACGTCAGCGTCAGCGCGGTACCGCCGAGGAGCACCGGATCGACGGTCACGCCCTGCAACCGGAGCGCGGGCACCCCGAAGACCACGATCATCAGATTGATGATCAACGGCAGCCCGCGGAAGAAGTCCGTGTACGCGGCGGCCAGCACCCGCAGCGGGAAGAACACCGGCCCGCGCAGCGTGCGCGCGATGGCGATGAGCATGCCCAGGGCGAGCACGCACACGCCGCAGATCAGCAGCAGCCGGACGTTCAGCCACAGCCCTTCCAGGACCTTGGGCAGCGCCTCGCGCGCGTACTGCCCGTCGAAGAAGGTCTCCTTGGTGCGCGGCCAGCCCGGCGAGCCGACCACGACCAGGTACAGGACGACCCCCGTGACCAGGGTCGACAGGGCGGCGATCGCGGTGGCGCGGCGCGCACGGGTGCGCTTGTAGCGCTCGCGGTCGATGCGGCGCTGCGAGGGGACGTACGGGTCCGACGGGGCGGGGGCGTCGGCGCCGCCGGGCATGTCGCCCTTGTCGTCCGCGCTCTCCTTGCCGGAATCGTCCTTCACGACGGTCACTTGAGCACCGGAGCGTCGACGGCGTCCGACAGCCACTGCTTCTCCAGCTTCGCCAGCGTGCCGTCCTTGCGCAGGGCGTCCACGGCCGACGTCACGCACGAGGTGAGCGCGCTGCCCTTGTCGAGGACCAGCCCGAACTGCTCGGGCGTACCGCTCTGGTTCTCGAACTGGCCGACGATCTTGGCGTTGGTCACCTGGGCCGAGGTGATGTAGAACGCCGTCGGCAGATCGACGACGATGGCGTCGACCTGGCCGTTCTTGAGCGCGGAAATCGCCTGGTCGTTCTTGGAGTACACCGCCCCCTCCTGCTTCGGCTTCACCACGTCGCTGATGTAGTCGAGGCTGGTGGTGCCGACCTGGGCGCCCAGCTTGAGGTCCTTCAGGTCCGCGATGCTCGTCGCCTTCGCGGCCTTGGTGCCCTTCAGCGCGATGACGGCCTGACGCACGTTGTAGTAGCCGGAGGAGAAATCCACCGCCTTTTTGCGCTCGGCACTGATCGAAACCTGGTTGATGTCGAAGTCGAACGTCTTCTCGCCCGGCGCGAACGCCTTGTTGAAGGGCACGCTCTGCCAGACGACGTCGGAGGCGCTGTACCCGAGCTGCTTCGCCACGGCGTAGGACACGGCCGACTCGTAGCCCTTGCCGTTGGCCGGCTTGTCGTCCACGAACCAGGGCTCGTAGGCGGGTTCGTCGGTCGCGATCGTCAGCTTGCCGGACTTCTGCGTGTCCAGATCACCCTTCGCACACGTGGCGGCGCCGGTCCCCGAAGCCGTGGCGGTGGCCTTGTCCTCGGGCTGCGGGGCACAGCCCACGGCCAGGGCGAGCAGGGCGACAGAGACGCCGGACGCGGCGCGACGCAGGGAGCGTTGGGCGAGGTGCATGGCGGGAGGGTGACAGTGAACAAGTCCGTTTGTCCAGGTCACGGCGGCAATTGTCCGCATATTGGGAACGCGCGTTGCCTTCTCGTGACGGTCACCCTGGCAGGTGTTTAACGTCCCCCGAAGGGGGGTGGGGCCGCCGGCCGAGGAGGCAGGGGGGAAGACCGGCGGCCCGCGTCGCACGGGTGCCGTCCGCCCGTGCGCAACGACCACCAGTCCAGCGTGCGACGGCGTCCGGCGGGAGCGCGCATGCCCCACCTGTGCTTGCGAACGGTTCACACGGGGTGCGCGACCGGGTCACGCGGGCCCTGTGCGAACGCCGTTCACCTGCCGCTCCGGCCGGTTTTTCACCACCCGCGCGCGTGCCACTCCGGCAGGTGCGGCCGCTCGGCGCCCAGCGTGGTGTCGTTGCCGTGGCCCGGGTAGACCCAGGTCTCGTCCGGCAGTACGTCGAAGATCTTGGTCTCCACGTCGTGGATCAGGCTGGCGAAGGCGCTCGGGTCCTTGCGGGTGTTGCCCACTCCGCCGGGGAACAGGCAGTCCCCGGTGAACACGTGCGGGTGCCCGTGCGGGTCGTCGTAGACGAGGGCGATCGAGCCCGGCGTGTGGCCGACCAGGTGGCGTGCGGTGAGATGCACGTTGCCCACCTTGATCGTGCCGCCGTCGTCGACCGGCACGTCGGTCGGCACGGGGATGCCCTCGACGTCCTCGCGCCCGGCGTACGTGCGCGCGCCCGTGGCCGCCACGACCTCGGCGAGGGCCTGCCAGTGGTCGCCGTGCCGGTGGGTGGTGACGACGGACGCGATGCCGTCCGCGCCGATCGTGCCGAGCAGCGTGTGGGCGTCGTTGGCCGCGTCGATCAGCAACTGCTCGTCCGTCGCCCGGCAGCGCAGCAGATAGGCGTTGTTGTCCATCGGGCCGACCGCGACCTTGGTGATGATCAGGTCCTGCAGTTCGTGCACGCCGGCGGGCCCGCCGACCTTCACCGCTCCGCTGTACGTCATGTCGTCAGCCTATAGCGGCGGCAGCGCCGGCAGGGGCCCGCCGGTGACGGTCAGGGCCGCTCCGTCGCGGCGTCCGGAGAGCCAGCCGAGCAGGTCGGCCGGATCGCCCGTGACGGTCACCTCGGGCTCCTCGGCGGCCCGGCCCGTGCTCCACGCGTGTGTGCCGTCGGTCAGCCGGGTCGGGGGGACGTCCGCGTGCCCGGAGAACCGCTCGGCGAGCACGCCGGTCACGCGCTGCGTGAACTCGGGCGGCAGGCTCTCCAGTTCGTACCCGGCCCCCAGGTCCACGTGGTGCAGCTCGACCTCGATCCACCGCCGGAACGGCACGTTGGACGCCAGGTCGGTGACCCCGCCCCGCAGCTCGACCGTCCGCGACCAGTCCGCGAGCACGGCCGCCGACTCCTGGAAACGGGCCGCGCTCTCGCCCACGTCGGCGAGCTGGACGTCGACGGGCCGCGGGGCGTCCCGGTCGATGTCGGCGTCACGCGCCTGTGCCGAGGCGTACATCAGGTGCCCCTCGAAGACGTTCACGAGCGCGTCGGCGTTGCGGGCCAGATGGGCCAGGACATGGCCGCGACTCCAGCCGGGAAGCCGTGACGGCTCGGCCGCGGAGGCGTTGTCCAGTTTGGCGGCTGCGGTCAGCAGCCGCTCCGTCGCGTCACGTACAGATGCCAGGTCGCGCGCGTGATCGGTCATGAGGCCGACCCTAGCCCCAGCCACACCTTCGGGTGAAGGTGGTGAAGGGCGCCCGCAAATCGAATGTGAGTGCTATATCGTCGGAGTCGGCGTCGGGCATGCTGGAGAGCCCGGAATTGTTGCCGGACCAGGAATCCGACCGGCGTTGTCAGTGGCTCCCCCTAGTCTGAGAAAGCGCGGGGGCCTCGCCCCTGTGACTTCTTCTCTAGAAAGGTGCGGACCGGCGTGGCCGACCGTCTCATCGTCCGTGGAGCGCGCGAGCACAACCTGAAGAACGTCTCGCTCGACCTTCCACGCGACTCGCTCATCGTCTTCACGGGCCTGTCGGGGTCGGGCAAGTCCTCGCTGGCGTTCGACACGATCTTCGCCGAGGGCCAGCGGCGCTACGTGGAGTCCCTCTCCTCGTACGCCCGGCAGTTCCTCGGCCAGATGGACAAGCCGGACGTCGACTTCATCGAGGGCCTCTCCCCGGCAGTCTCCATCGACCAGAAGTCGACCTCGCGCAACCCGCGCTCCACGGTCGGCACCATCACCGAGGTCTACGACTACCTGCGGCTGCTGTTCGCGCGCATCGGCAAGCCGCACTGCCCCGAGTGCGGGCGCCCCATCTCCCGTCAGTCGCCGCAGGCCGTCGTCGACAAGGTCCTCGCCCTGCCCGAGGGCAGCCGCTTCCAGGTGCTCTCGCCGCTGGTGCGCGAGCGCAAGGGCGAGTTCGTCGACCTCTTCGCCGACCTCCAGACCAAGGGCTACAGCCGGGCGAGGGTCGACGGCGAGACCGTCCAGCTCTCCAACCCGCCCACCCTGAAGAAGCAGGAGAAGCACACCATCGAGGTCGTCATCGACCGCCTCACGGTGAAGGACTCCGCCAAGCGCCGGCTCACCGACTCCGTGGAAACCGCCCTCGGACTGTCCGGCGGCATGGTCGTACTCGACTTCGTCGACCTCCCCGAGGACGACCCCGAGCGCGAACGCATGTACTCGGAGCACCTCTACTGCCCCTACGACGACCTGTCCTTCGAGGAACTGGAGCCCCGCTCCTTCTCCTTCAACTCGCCCTTCGGCGCCTGCCCCGAGTGCACCGGCATCGGTACGCGCATGGAGGTCGACCCCGAGCTGATCGTCCCGGACGAGGACAAGTCCCTCGACGAGGGCGCCATCCACCCCTGGTCGCACGGCCACACCAAGGACTACTTCGGCCGCCTGATCGGAGCCCTCGCCGACGCACTGGGCTTCAGGACCGACATCCCCTTCGCGGGCCTGCCGCAGCGCGCCAAGAAGGCCCTCCTGTACGGCCACAAGACCCAGATCGAGGTGCGGTACCGCAACAGGTACGGCCGCGAGCGGGTCTACACGACCCCCTTCGAGGGGGCCGTCCCGTTCGTCAAGCGGCGCCACGGCGAGGCCGAGAGCGACGCCAGCCGCGAACGCTTCGAGGGCTACATGCGCGAAGTGCCCTGCCCCACCTGCGAGGGCACGCGCCTCAAGCCGGTCGTCCTCGCCGTCACGATCATGGACAGGTCGATCGCCGAGGTCTCCGCGATGTCCATCAGTGACTGCGCGGACTTCCTGGGCGAACTGAAGCTGGACGCCCGCGACAAGAAGATCGCCGAGCGGGTCCTCAAGGAGGTCAACGAGCGGCTCAGGTTCCTCGTCGACGTCGGTCTGGACTACCTCTCGCTGAACCGCGCGGCCGGCACGCTCTCCGGCGGAGAGGCCCAGCGCATCCGCCTGGCCACCCAGATCGGCTCCGGACTCGTCGGCGTCCTGTACGTCCTCGACGAACCCTCCATCGGCCTGCACCAGCGCGACAACCACCGGCTCATCGAGACCCTGGTCCGGCTGCGCGACATGGGCAACACGCTCATCGTCGTCGAGCACGACGAGGACACCATCAAGATGGCCGACTGGATCGTCGACATCGGCCCCGGCGCCGGCGAGCACGGCGGCAAGGTCGTGCACAGCGGCTCCCTGAAGGAACTGCTCGCCAACGACGAGTCGCAGACCGGGCAGTACCTCTCCGGCCGCAAGGCCATCCCGCTGCCCGACATCCGCCGCCCGCTCGACCCCGCCCGGCAGCTCACGGTGCACGGCGCCCGCGAGAACAACCTCCGGGACATCGACGTGTCGTTCCCGCTGGGCGTGTTCACCGCCGTCACCGGCGTCTCCGGATCCGGCAAGTCGACGCTGGTCAACGACATCCTGTACACCCACCTGGCGCGTGAACTCAACGGCGCGCGCAGCGTCCCCGGGCGGCACACGCGCGTGGACGGCGACGACCTCGTCGACAAGGTCGTGCACGTCGACCAGTCGCCCATCGGCCGCACCCCCCGGTCCAACCCGGCGACGTACACCGGCGTCTTCGACCACGTCCGCAAGCTGTTCGCCGAGACGACCGAGGCGAAGGTCCGCGGCTACCTGCCGGGGCGGTTCTCCTTCAACGTCAAGGGCGGCCGCTGCGAGAACTGCTCGGGCGACGGCACCATCAAGATCGAGATGAACTTCCTGCCGGACGTGTACGTCCCCTGCGAGGTCTGCCACGGGGCGCGCTACAACCGGGAGACCCTGGAGGTCCACTACAAGGGCAAGTCCATCGCCGAGGTCCTGGACATGCCGATCGAGGAGGCCCGCCACTTCTTCGAGGCCGTCCCGGCGATCGCCCGCTACCTGAACACGCTGAACGACGTGGGCCTCGGCTACGTCCGCCTCGGGCAGTCCGCCACCACCCTGTCCGGCGGCGAGGCCCAGCGCGTCAAGCTCGCCAGCGAACTGCAGCGGCGCTCCACCGGACGCACGGTGTACGTCCTGGACGAGCCGACCACCGGCCTGCACTTCGAGGACATCAGCAAGCTCCTCAAGGTGCTGTCCGGCCTGGTCGACAAGGGCAACACGGTCATCGTCATCGAGCACAACCTCGATGTCGTCAAGACCGCGGACTGGGTCGTCGACATGGGACCCGAAGGCGGCGCGGGCGGCGGCCTGGTGATCGCGGAGGGCACGCCCGAGCAGGTCGCGGGCGTCCCGGCCAGCCACACCGGCAAGTTCCTGCGCGAGATCCTCGGCGCCGAACGCATCAGCGACGCCGAGCCGGTGAAGGCCCCGCGCAAGGCGGCCGCAGCGAAGAAGACGACGGCCAGGACCGCCAAGGCGACCACGGCCACCAGCGGCACCGCGGCGAAAAAGACGGCCGGGGCCGCGAAGAAGACGACGCGGGCGCGCAAGGCTTGAACCACAAGGCTTGAACCAGAAGGCCGGTAATTCCCGGTAAGTATCGGCAAATCCGGAAAACCTGGAAAAAATCCTGAAAAGTGTGGCGGCCCGCGGGAACTCCCCGCGGGCCGCCACGCGTTCACATGTCAGCCACCCCGGCTCCGCGGTCCGCCGGACCACGGAACCGGCCGAACCTTGACAACAGGATCAACAGGATTCAGAGAGAGCCCAGTTCGGACGCGTACGGCGGTTCCGCGCCCGCCCGGGAACAGGTGATCGCCGCCGCGCGGGCCGCGAAGCGCAGCAGGTTCACCCACCCCGTGCGGTCCAGGTCCGCGAGGGCCTCCGGGGAGAGGGCGTGCCGCACGGCCAGACCGTGCAGCAGGGCCGCGTTGACGGTGTCGCCCGCACCGATCGTGTCCACGACCTCGACCGCTTCACCCGGTACGGGAATCACCGTGCCGTCCCGGGTGAAGACCGTCAGACCGTCACCGCCCTGGGTGATCACGACGGCCGAGGGCCCGGAGGCCAGCCACTCGTGGGGAGTACCGCCCAGCCAGGACGCGTCCTCCTCGGAGAGCTTGAGCAGCGACACCGACGGCAGCCAGCTCTTGAAACGGGCCCGGTAGGCGTCCGCGTCCGGGATCAGCCCCACCCGGATGTTCGGGTCGAGCAGGGTGAACACGCCCTGCGCGGCGGCGGTGCGCATCAGTTCCTCGTACGCGCTCGCGCCCGGCTCCAGCACCAGCGAGCACGTGCCGAAGGACACCGCCCGGGTGCCCTCCGGGAGCGCGGCCGGTGCCGTGAACAGCCGGTCGGCGGTGCCCTCGACGTAGAAGGAGTACGCGGCCGAGCCACCGCCGTCGATCGTGGCGACCGCCAGGGTGGTCGGCTCGGGGCCGCGCTGCACGGCCGACACGTCCACCCCGGCCGTGCGCAGCCCGTCGAGCAGGGCTTCGCCGAAGGCGTCGGAGGAGACGCGCGAGCAGAAGGCGGTGGGGGTGCCGAGGCGGCCGAGCGCCACGGCCGTGTTGTACGGGCCGCCGCCGAGCGCGGGCGTCAGGCCCGCCAGGGCGCCCGGGCCCTGCGGTACCAGGTCGATCAGGGCCTCACCGGCGACGACGATCACTACAGGGGTCCCTTCTGGGGGTTGTGCACGGCGACCGGCCGTTCCGGACAGCCGCACGGGGTCCGGGGACGGGGCCGCGGAGCAGCCGCGGAGTGCGGGCGGGCCGGTCGGGGGCACCGTCGGGAGCCCCTCCGGCCCGGGGGAACCTATCCCATGCGGCACCGGACGTAAACGCCTCCGCAAACGCTTACGTCCGACGTGGCGGCACGTTCGAACCGTGCTCGGGTTCCGCCGGGTCCCACTCCCAGGCGATGCCCACGATCCCCGGCCGCACCCGTGGCTCCACCACGTGGACCGAGTGGTGGTGCGGGCTCACCGGCAGCTCCTCGTGGACGCTGCGCGGGGCCGCCGCCGAGGGCTGGGTGAAGCGGTGGCAGCGCACCGGCAGCGCAGCCTCGTCGAAACGCACCTGGAGCGTGTACTGCCCGCCCGGGCCGCCGATGCCGCGGCCGTACTCGTGGCACGCGCCGGCCGTGCCGTCCTCGAAGCCGTAGCGGAAGAGGAAGGTGTCGCCGATGTGCAGCCAGGTGTCGAAGAGCAGTTCGGCGACGAGGACACCGGTGTCCTGGTGCCGGAGCACGCGCCCCGTGCGGCAGTTCTCCAGCGGGCGCACCGTGACGCGCTCCGGGTCGCAGCCGGCGTCGCCCTGGTGGACGGCGACGAAGCGGTCCACCTTGTCCTGGCGGGCGCGCACGATGTGGTGCGCCTCGCGGGCCAGGAGTTCGCGGCGGGCCCCGATGCGGACGCGCTCGTGGAGGCCCACGGTGTGCAGTCCTCCGTCGGGCGGGAACTCCAGTTCGTCCAGGAACTGTTCCAGGACGTCCGAGGCGGCCACCAGGGAGCGGTAGGAACGCCCGGCGGGGCGGTCGGGCCCCGGCCGTTCCCCGGTCGTGGTCAGCAGCCGGATCAGCGACTCCTCCGGCAGCCGCAGGATCTCCTCCAGGACGCGTACGGCCCGCAGCGACTCCGGGCGCTGCGGCCGCCGGGCCCCCTGCTGCCAGTAACTCAGGCTTGTCACGCCGACCTTGACCCCGTGGCGCGACAGATGGTGCTGGATGCGCTGCAACGGCAGCCCGCGTGCGGCGATCGCGGCGCGCAGCGCGACATGGAAGGGGCCGCCGCGCAGGGCCGCCTCCAGTTCCGCCGCCTCCGCTCCGGCCGGGGAACTGTCCGCGTGCTGTGTGCCGTGCCGCATGCGGGGGCCTTTCTGTACCTGGTCACGGCCGTGGCCGGACCGTTCGCGCGAGTCCTCCGGGCCACGGGTGAGCGGGCAGGACATGCCCGACGGCGGACGTGTCCGCGCATGGCCCGAAGTTCCCCCGCATTGAAGCGTGTTGACCAAGCTGCGACAACACCTGATGCAGGGTGTGCTCAGGTGCGTGCCCGAAACACCGGATACGAGCGCCGCTCTCGGAAGCCGCCGCGCCCGGCCCCGCGGCCGTGGTGCGCTCCGCCGCGGGGGCCCGGTGTGTTCGTCGTACGGACGGGGCGTTGTCCACAGGCCGGTCCCGCTGTCAGTGGCCGCCAGTAGGGTGTGTGACATGGCCGATCCGTCCAGCTACCGCCCCCGGCCGGGGGAGATTCCGGACTCTCCCGGGGTCTACAAATTCCGCGACGAGCACCGCCGGGTGATCTACGTCGGGAAGGCCAAGAGCCTGCGCCAGCGCCTGGCGAACTACTTCCAGGACCTGGCGGGCCTGCACCCGCGCACCCGCACCATGGTCACCACGGCGGCGTCCGTGGAGTGGACGGTGGTGTCCACGGAGGTCGAGGCGCTCCAGCTGGAGTACACCTGGATCAAGGAGTTCGACCCCCGGTTCAACGTCAAGTACCGCGACGACAAGAGCTACCCCTACCTCGCGGTGACGATGAACGAGGACTTCCCGCGCGTGCAGGTGATGCGTGGTCAGAAGCGCAAGGGCGTGCGGTACTTCGGCCCGTACGGGCACGCGTGGGCCATCCGCGACACCGTGGACCTGCTGCTGCGCGTCTTCCCGGTCCGCACCTGCTCCGCGGGCGTCTTCAAGAACGCCACCCGCACCGGCCGCCCCTGCCTGCTCGGCTACATCGGCAAGTGCTCGGCCCCCTGCGTCGAGCGGATCTCCGCCGACGACCACCGCGAACTGGCCGAAGAGTTCTGCGACTTCATGGCCGGACGCACCGGGACCTACATCCGCCGCCAGGAGAAACTGATGGCGGAGGCGGCCGAGGAGATGGAGTACGAGCGGGCCGCCCGGCTCCGTGACGACATCGAGGCCTTGAAGAAGGCCATGGAGAAGAGCGCGGTCGTGCTCACCGACGCGACCGACGCCGACCTGATCGCGGTCGCCGAGGACGAGTTGGAGGCCGCCGTCCAGATCTTCCACGTACGCGGCGGCCGGGTTCGCGGCCAGCGCGGCTGGGTGACCGACAAGGTGGAGGACGTCACCACGGGAGCCCTCGTCGAACACGCGCTCCAGCAGCTCTACGGCGAGGAGACCGGCGACTCCGTACCGAAGGAAGTGCTGGTTCCGGCGCTGCCCGAGCCCATAGAGCCCGTCCAGGAGTGGCTCACCGCCCGCCGGGGCGCCGCCGTGTCGCTGCGCATCCCGCAGCGCGGCGACAAGAAGGCGCTGATGGAGACCGTGCAGCGCAACGCCCAGCAGTCGCTCGTGCTGCACAAGACCAAGCGCGCCTCCGACCTGACCACCCGCTCGCGCGCGCTGGAGGAGATCTCCGAGGCCCTCGACCTGGACAGCGCCCCGCTGAGGATCGAGTGCTACGACATCTCGCACCTCCAGGGCGACGACGTGGTGGCCTCCATGGTGGTCTTCGAGGACGGGTTGCAGCGCAAGAGCGAGTACCGGCGGTTCCAGATCAAGGGCTTCGAGGGGCAGGACGACGTCCGGTCCATGCACGAGGTCATCACCCGCCGGTTCCGGCGCTACCTCGCCGAGAAGGAGAAGACGGGGGAGTGGGCCGACGGGGAGGAGGCGCTCGTCGAGGACGACGGGCGGCCCAAGCGGTTCGCGTATCCGCCGCAGCTCGTCGTCGTCGACGGCGGGCAGCCGCAGGTCGCCGCCGCCCAGCGGGCCCTGGACGAGCTGGGCATCGACGACATCGCCGTGTGCGGCCTGGCCAAGCGGCTGGAGGAGGTCTGGCTGCCCGGTGAGGACGACCCGGTGGTCCTGCCCCGCACCAGCGAGGGTCTCTACCTCCTCCAGCGCGTCCGCGACGAGGCCCACCGCTTCGCGATCACCTACCAGCGCACCAAACGGGCCAAGCGTTTCCGGTCCAGCCCCCTGGACGACGTGCCCGGCCTGGGCGAGACCCGCAAACAGGCGCTGATCAAGCACTTCGGCTCGGTGAAGAAACTGCGGTCCGCGACACTCGACCAGATCCAGGAAGTGCCCGGCATCGGCCGCAAGACGGCCGAGACGATCGCCGTGGCCCTCGCCCAGGCGGCCCCGGCCGCCCCCGCCGTCAACACGGCCACTGGAGAGATCATGGAAGACGAGGAGCCCACCACGACGGCGGGCGCTTCGGAGGAACCCGTGTCCGCGGGAGCCTCGGACGAGCGACGGGGGCAGGAGAGATGACCCGACCCGAGCAGGACCCCACAGCGCGGCGACATCCCACGCACAAGGAAACCGGCGAGGATCATGCGCGGCGCGACCCCGTGGGCGAGGATCGGCCCCAGGACGGCGTACGGCACGACCGGCACGGCAGCCAGGACACGCCCGAGGTCACGTCCGCCGCACCGGATGTACAGAACAACCCGGACGTACAAGACGCGCAAGGCGCCCTTCGGAACGACGAGGCGCACGGCACAGGCCAGAACAACGGAGCACAGGTGAGTACGGGCATCGAATCGGCAGGGGTCCCCGAAGCGGCCATCCCCGAGCTGGTCATCATTTCCGGCATGTCCGGGGCGGGCCGCTCCACGGCGGCCAAGTGTCTGGAGGACCTCGGCTGGTTCGTCGTCGACAACCTGCCGCCCGCGCTGATCCCCACCATGGTGGAACTCGGCGCGCGCTCCCAGGGCAACGTGGCCCGGATCGCGGTCGTCGTCGACGTCCGCGGCCGGCGCTTCTTCGACAACCTCCGCGAGTCCCTCGCCGACCTGGAGGTCAAGCACGTCACCCGGCGGATCGTCTTCCTGGAGTCCTCCGACGACGCCCTGGTGCGCCGCTTCGAGTCGGTGCGCCGCCCGCACCCCCTCCAGGGCGACGGCCGGATCGTCGACGGCATCGCCGCCGAACGCGAACTCCTGCGCGAACTGCGCGGCGACGCCGACCTGGTGATCGACACCTCCAGCCTGAACGTGCACGAGCTGCGCGCCAAGATGGACGCCCAGTTCGCGGGCGAGGAGGAGCCCGAACTCCGGGCCACCGTCATGTCGTTCGGCTTCAAGTACGGCCTTCCCGTCGACGCCGACCTGGTCGTCGACATGCGCTTTTTGCCCAACCCGCACTGGGTCCCGGAACTGCGCCCCTTCACCGGCCTCAACGAGGAGGTCTCCGCGTACGTCTTCAACCAGCCCGGCGCGAAGGAGTTCCTCGACCGGTACGCCGAGCTGCTGCGGCTCATCGCCGCCGGGTACCGGCGTGAGGGCAAGCGGTACGTGACCATCGCCGTCGGCTGCACGGGAGGCAAGCACCGCTCGGTCGCCACGTCGGAGAAGCTCGCGGCGCGGCTGGTGGCCGAGGGCGTCGAGACGGTGGTCGTGCACCGGGACATGGGACGCGAATGACCGGACGTTCACCGCGGCTGAGCAGGCTGCGCCGTTCCACCCCCGAGGGGCGCGGCGGCCGGGTGCGCCGCCGGGGCACCCAGCCCAAGGTGGTCGCCCTCGGCGGCGGCATGGGCCTGTCCGCCTCGCTCGCCGCACTGCGCCGGATCACCGGCGACCTCACGGCCGTCGTCACCGTCGCCGACGACGGCGGCTCCAGCGGGCGGCTGCGCGACGAACTCGACGTGCTGCCCCCCGGGGACCTGCGCAAGGCGCTGGCCGCGCTGTGCGGCGACGACGACTGGGGGCAGACCTGGGCGCGGGTGATCCAGCACCGCTTCCAGTCCAAGGGCGAGATGCACGGCCACGCGGTCGGGAACCTGCTGATCGTCGCCCTGTGGGAGCAGCTCGGCGACCATGTGCAGGCGCTGGACCTGGTGGGGAAGCTGCTGGGCGCGCACGGCCGGGTGCTGCCCATGTCCGCCGTACCGCTGGAGCTGGAGGCGCTCGTCCGGGGGGACGATCCGGAGCGGCCCGACGACGTCGACACCGTACGGGGGCAGGCGACCGTCGCCCTCACGCCGGGCGAGGTGCAGTCCGTGCACCTGGTGCCGCACGATCCGCCCGCGGTGCCCGAGGCGGTCGCCGCGGTGCTGGACGCCGACTGGGTGGTGCTCGGGCCGGGGTCCTGGTTCTCGTCGGTCATCCCGCATCTGCTGGTGCCCGAACTGCTGGACGCTTTGACGGAGACCAAGGCCCGTCGGGTACTTTCACTCAACCTCGTCCCGCAGCCCGGAGAAACCGAGGGCTTCTCCCCGCAGCGTCATTTGGAGGTTTTGGCACGACACGCCCCTAAACTCGCCATGGACGTGGTGCTGGCCGACGAGGCCGCCGTGCCCGATCGCGCCCTGCTCGCCGATGCCGCCAAACGGTTCGGCGCCGCGGTCGAGCTGGCGCCGGTGGCCCGGACCGACGGGACTCCCCGGCATGATCCGGAGCTGTTGGCCGCCGCGTACGACCGTATTTTTCGGATGCATGGAAGGATCGGCCCATGGCGATGACGGCAGCGGTGAAGGATGAGATTTCCCGGCTTCCCGTCACTCGGACCTGCTGCAGAAAGGCGGAGGTCTCGTCGATCCTGCGGTTCGCCGGCGGGCTGCACCTCGTCTCCGGCCGCATCGTGATCGAGGCCGAGCTGGACACGGCGATGGCCGCCCGACGGCTCAAGCGCGACATCCTGGAGATCTTCGGGCACGGCTCCGAACTGATCGTGATGGCGCCGGGCGGACTGCGCCGGGGCTCGCGTTACGTGGTGCGGGTCGTCGCGGGCGGGGACCAACTGGCGCGGCAGACCGGGCTGGTCGACGGACGGGGGCGGCCCATCCGCGGGCTGCCGCCGCAGGTCGTCTCCGGGGCCACCTGCGACGCCGAGGCCGCCTGGCGCGGAGCCTTCCTCGCGCACGGCTCGCTGACCGAGCCCGGGCGGTCGTCCTCGCTCGAAGTGACCTGCCCCGGCCCCGAGGCCGCGCTCGCGCTGGTGGGGGCCGCCCGGCGGCTGTCCATCGCCGCGAAGGCCCGCGAGGTGCGCGGGGTGGACCGCGTCGTCGTACGCGACGGCGACGCCATCGGCGCGCTGCTCACCCGGCTGGGGGCCCACGAGTCCGTGCTCGCCTGGGAAGAGCGGCGGATGCGGCGCGAGGTGCGGGCCACCGCGAACCGGCTCGCCAACTTCGACGACGCGAATCTGCGGCGGTCCGCCCGTGCGGCGGTCGCGGCCGGGGCGCGGGTGGGCCGGGCGCTGGAGATCCTCGCCGACGACGTGCCCGAGCACCTCGCCGCGGCGGGGCGGTTGCGGATGGAGCACAAGCAGGCGTCGCTGGAGGAGTTGGGGGCGCTGGCGGATCCGCCGTTGACCAAGGACGCCGTGGCCGGGCGCATCCGGCGGCTGCTGGCCATGGCCGACAAGAAGGCTTCGGACCTGGGGATTCCGGGGACCGAGGCGAGCATCACGGAGGAGATGGCCGACAACCTCGTCGGCTGAGTCCGCCGTTCGCCCGTTCGCCGCGCTGTGCTCGGGCCGGGCGTCTGACAGCCCGGACAGCCCTTGACAGCCCGGGACCGGTCGGCCGTTGGCGGGTGCGGGCCGTTGTGGGTTGCCCGCGCCCACGCGGCGGAGCCGCCTGTCGATACGGCCGCGCGCCCCTTTCCACCTCCGGGTCCGGCGTCGGGGGGGCGGGGCGGGGTCCGGCCCGACGCCCGCTCCGTACGGCGCCTGCCCCCCCGGCACGGCCCCCGGGGCCACCCCCCATCCGCCTCCGGCGATTTCCGGCCCCGCCGTCGCGCCTCCTTCGCCCCACAGGACCCCCGCTTTACTGTCCTTGAGGCGCCCTTGACTAGATCATGAAGTGGCATGAACCTGGCAGGTCTGGTCGGCTGCTGTGATGGATCTATTCGAGGGTGGCTCATGAGACGAAGATCTGGAGTGGTTCTCGCTGTTGGTGCGCTGCTGTTGGGCGGTGTCGGGCTCGCGCCCGTCGCCCAGGCGCGGAGCGGGAGTTCAGGGGCGGGGGACGCGGACACCGTCAAGGTGTTCCATGCCGAGGTCACCAAGAAGCAGATCCCCCTGCTGCTCGAAGCCGGGCAGGACGGGGAGGAACTGGCGGAGCAGGCGCCCGAGAAGGGCACCGCCACCGTCGAGGTCTATCTGACCGACACGCAGGCGAAGAAGCTGGAGAAGCAGGGCGTCGAGCTCACCGAGCGGACGCTTTCGGCCAAGGCCGAGGCCCGGGTCGCGGACGCGGCCGAGGGGGTGTTCCGGCCGTACAGCGGGGCCGGCGGGCTGGAGCAGGAGATCGTCGAGACCGGGCAGGCGCATCCCGGTCTGACCAAGGTCGTGTCCATCGGGAAGACCGTCGACGGGCAGGACATCCTCGCGCTCAAGCTCACCAAGGGCGCCCGTACGACCAAGGACGGCTCCAAGCCGTCGGTGCTGTACGTGTCCAACCAGCACGCGCGCGAGTGGATCACGCCGGAGATGAACCGCCGGCTGCTGCACTACTACCTGGACAACTACTCGACCGACAAGCGCATCAAGAAGATCGTCGACTCGACCGAACTCTGGTTCGTGCTGTCGGCCAACCCCGACGGCTACGACTACACCTTCCAGAGCGACGACACCCGCCTGTGGCGCAAGAACCTGCGCGACGTCAACGGCGACGGGGTCATCAGTACGGGTGACGGCGTCGACCTCAACCGGAACTTCGCCTACAAGTGGGGCTACGACGACGAGGGTTCGTCACCGAACTCCACCAGCGAGACCTACCGCGGCGCGAGCCCCGGCTCCGAGCCCGAGACCCAGGCGCTCGACAACTTCGAGAAGCGCATCGGGTTCTCGTACGGCATCAACTACCACTCCGCGGCCGAACTGCTGCTCTACGGCGTCGGCTGGCAGGTCGCCACGCCCAGCCCGGACGACGTGCTCTACAAGGCGCTCGCGGGTACGCCGGAGAACCCGGCCATCCCCGGCTACCGTTCGCAGCTCTCGTCCGAGCTGTACACGACGAACGGCGAGGCCGACGGGCACGCCTCCAACGTCAACGGCATGGCGATGTTCACCCCCGAGATGTCGACGTGCCAGACCGCGTCGAACATCGACCCGAACGACGCCTGGAACGCCGCCGACTGCCAGTCCGGCTTCAACTTCCCCGACGACGAGAAGCTGATCCAGGACGAGTTCGAGAAGAACGTTCCGTTCGCCCTCTCGGTCGCGGAGACCGCCTCCCGGCCCGACCAGCCGGTCTCCTCCGTCGGGCTCGACGCGCCCGACTTCACCCCGGCCGCCTTCACCACCTCGTACTCCCGCGGCGCCGACCAGGAGGTCTCCGTCGTCGTACGCAAGTCCGTGCGGGACAAGGAACTGAAGTACCGCGTCAACGGCGGGCGTACGCAGGACATGGCGCTCAAGGCGTGGCAGGGGGGTGAGACGTACGGCGGGGGCGACAACCTGTACTTCGACGAGTACCGGGCCAAGGTGCGCGACGGCGACCCCGGCGACAAGGTCGAGGTGTGGTTCACGGGGGAGACCCGTAAGGGGAAGGCCACCTCCAGTACCCACTTCACCTACACCGTGGCCCCGCGCGCCAAGGCCGACACCCTGGTCGTGGCCGAGGAGACGGCCGCCGCCACGCAGGCGCAGACGTACGTCGACGCCCTCAAGGCCAACGGACGCAGTGCGATCGTGTGGGACGTGGCGACTCAGGGTGCGCCCGACGCGCTCGGGGTGCTCGGGCACTTCGGCACGGTTGTCCACTACACGGGCGGGCAGCGGCCCGGAAATCCCACCCAGATCCAGCTGCGGGCCTTCCTCAACGAGGGCGGCAGGCTGATCGAGGCCGGTGAACAGGCCGGCGGCAGCGTCGACCTCGGCGACGGGACCCTGTCCAACGACTTCAGCCAGTACTACCTGGGTGCCTACTCGCGCACATCGCTCTCCGGGGCCACCGGATTCGCCGGTTCCGGGGCGCTCGACGGCGTCACCGGCACCCTCGGGGACGCCCCCGGCAACCCGCTGAACGCGGCCGGGTCCTACGGGGTCACCTCGGACTCGCTGCCGGTGTCGTCGTACCCGCAGTTCGCCAGCGCGGGCGCCGGGCAGTACGCCGGGACCGTCAACCCCTACGGGCCCTACGAGGGGTCCTACATGGCCGCCGCCGTCCACACCGACGACGCCTACAAGCGGCTCACCCGCACCATCGACCTCACCGGCGTCAGCGCGGCCGACACGCCCGAGCTGACCGCCAGGATGCTCTGGGACACCGAGCCCGGCTACGACAACGCGATCCTGGAGATCCACACCGTGGGCGCCGACGACTGGACGACGCTGCCCGAGGCGGGCGGGGCCACCGGCACCGCCGTACCCACCGAGTGCGAGGCCGGGTTCTACGTCAACGAGCACCCCTGGCTGAAGCACTACCTGACCGTGGCGCAGAGCGGCTGCACCGCGACCGGGACCAGCGGCACGTGGAACAGCTTCACCGGGGCCTCCGCGGGCTGGCAGCCGGTCTCCTTCGACCTCTCCGCCTACGCCGGAAAGACGGTGGAGGTCTCCGTCAGCTACGTCACCGACCCGGGCACCGGCGGCCACGGCGTGCTGCTCGACGACACCTCGCTCGTCGTCGACGGCGCGGCCACCGGGACCGAGGGGTTCGAGACCTCGCTCGGGCCGTGGAGCGTCGCCGGACCGCCCGCCGGCAGCCCGGCCGTGCTCAAGGACTGGGCGCGCGTCGGCGAGTTGTTCAAGACGTACGGCGCGGTCACCACGGACGACACCGTGCTGCTCGGCTTCGGCCTGGAACAGGTCGCCACGCCCGCCGAACGCACGGCGCTCGTCGGCCGGGCCCTCGCCTCGCTGGAGAGCTGAACCGAGGAGCCGACCGGCGTCAGTACCGGTCGGTCAACGGCAGTTGGTGCCTTGTCGCCCGAAGGAGTGGTGATGCCTTCGTGGCGGGGCGGTCCGTACCCCTACTGGCGGGTACGGGCCGCCCGTCCGTGTATGGGGCATCTCGATGTCACCACGGGGCTCCGGGGGAGGTAGGGTCGTAGGCGGTCGGGGACATCCCAAACACTGCTCGCCGGACGAGACCCGGCGTACCTAACGAGGAGATCGGTTCGTGACGATCCGCGTAGGCATCAACGGCTTTGGCCGCATCGGTCGTAACTACTTCCGCGCGCTGCTGGAGCAGGGTGCTGACATCGAGATCGTGGCTGTCAACGACCTGGGTGACACCGCGACCACCGCTCACCTGCTCAAGTACGACACCATCCTGGGCCGCCTCAAGGCCGAGGTGTCGCACACCGCCGACACGATCACCGTCGACGGTCACACGATCAAGGTCCTGTCCGAGCGCAACCCCGCCGACATTCCGTGGGGCGAGCTGGGCGTCGACATCGTCATCGAGTCGACGGGCATCTTCACGAAGAAGGCCGACGCCGAGAAGCACATCGCCGGCGGCGCCAAGAAGGTCCTCATCTCGGCTCCGGCCAAGGACGAGGACATCACCATCGTGATGGGCGTCAACCAGGACAAGTACGACGCGGCCAACCACCACGTCATCTCCAACGCCTCCTGCACCACCAACTGTGTGGCGCCGATGGCCAAGGTCCTCGACGAGAACTTCGGCATCGTCAAGGGTCTGATGACGACGGTCCACGCGTACACGAACGACCAGCGCATCCTGGACTTCCCGCACTCGGACCTGCGCCGCGCCCGCGCCGCCGCCGAGAACATCATCCCGACCACCACCGGTGCCGCCAAGGCCACCGCCCTGGTGCTCCCGCAGCTCAAGGGCAAGCTGGACGGCATCGCCATGCGCGTCCCGGTCCCGACCGGCTCGGCCACCGACCTGGTCGTGACGCTGGCCCGCGAGGTCACCAAGGACGAGGTCAACGCCGCGTTCAAGAAGGCTTCCGAGGACGGCGACCTCAAGGGCTACCTGTCGTACACCGAGGACGAGATCGTCTCCTCGGACATCGTCAGCGACCCGGCGTCCTGCACCTTCGACTCCTCCCTGACCATGGTCCAGGAGGGCACCTCGGTGAAGATCCTCGGCTGGTACGACAACGAGTGGGGCTACTCCAACCGCCTCGTCGACCTCACGGTCTTCGTCGGCGGCCAGCTCTGAGTCCCAGAGCCGGCATCTCGATGTGAGCACAGGGCTCGGGCAGCGCACCGCCGCGCTGCCCGGGCCCTGTCGCACGTACTGATGGATCAGCCAGCCCTCCCAGGAGCCCCCTCATGAAGACGATCGACGAACTTCTCGCCGAAGGCGTGGACGGCAAGCGGGTCTTCGTCCGCGCCGACCTGAACGTGCCGCTGGCCGACGGCCTCATCACCGACGACGGCCGTATCCGCGCCGTGCTGCCCACGATCAAGGCCCTCGTCGAGGCGGGCGCCAAGGTGATCGTCGCCTCGCACCTGGGCCGCCCCAAGGGCGCCCCGGACCCGGCCTTCTCCCTGCTCCAGCCCGCCGAGCGGCTCGCCGAACTCCTCGGCGCGCCGGTCGCGTTCGCCCAGGACACCGTCGGCCCCGCCGCCCACGACGCGGTCAACGGCCTCGAACCCGGCCAGGTCGCGGTCATCGAGAACCTGCGCTTCAACCCGGGCGAGACCGCCAAGGACGACGTCGAGCGCGGCGAGTTCGCCGACCGGCTCGCCGCCCTGGCGGACATCTACGTGGGCGACGGCTTCGGCGCCGTGCACCGCAAGCACGCCTCCGTGTACGACCTCCCGGCCCGCCTGCCGCACTACGCCGGCTACCTCATCGCCACCGAGGTCGGCGTCCTGAAGAAGCTCACCGAGGACGTCAAGCGGCCCTACGCCGTCGCCCTCGGCGGCTCCAAGGTCTCCGACAAGCTCGCCGTCATCGACCAGCTGCTCGACAAGGCCGACCGCATCCTCATCGGCGGCGGCATGGCCTTCACCTTCCTCAAGGCCAAGGGCTACGAGATCGGCGCCTCCCTGGTCCAGGACGACCAGCTGCCCGCCGTCACCGAGTACGTCGAGCGCGCCGAGAAGAACGGCGTCGAGCTGGTCGTCCCGGTCGACGTCGTGGCCGCGACCGCGTTCCCGGACCTGAAGACGAAGGCCCCGTCCCACCCCACCACCGTCGCCGCGGACGCCATCCCGGCCGACCGGATGGGCCTCGACATCGGTCCCGAGACCGGTGCCCTGTACGCCTCGAAGCTCGCCGACGCGGCCACCATTTTCTGGAACGGCCCCATGGGCGTCTTCGAGCACCCCGACTACGCCGAGGGCACCAAGGCGGTCGCCCAGGCCCTTCTCGACTCCCCGGCCTTCACGGTCGTCGGCGGTGGCGACTCCGCCGCGGCCGTCCGCATCCTGGGCTTCGACGAGACGGCATTCGGCCACATCTCGACCGGCGGCGGCGCCTCCCTCGAATACCTAGAGGGCAAGACGCTCCCCGGCCTCGCCGCACTGGAGGACTGACCCCTTATGAGCACGCGCACGCCGCTGATGGCGGGCAACTGGAAGATGAACCTCAACCACCTTGAGGCCATCGCACACGTCCAGAAGCTCGCCTTCGCCCTGGCCGACAAGGACTACGAGGCCGTCGAGGTCGCCGTCCTGCCGCCCTTCACCGACCTGCGCTCCGTACAGACCCTGGTCGACGGCGACAAACTCAAGATCAAGTACGGCGCCCAGGACATCTCGGCGTACGACTCGGGCGCCTACACCGGCGAGATCTCCGGGCCGCTGCTGGCCAAGCTGAAGTGCACGTACGTCGCCGTCGGCCACTCCGAGCGGCGCCAGTACCACGCCGAGACCGACGACGTCGTCAACGCCAAGGTCAAGGCCGCCTACAAGCACGGCCTCACCCCGATCCTGTGCGTCGGCGAGGAACTCGCCGTCCGCGAGGCGGGCAACCACGTCTCGCACACGCTGGAGCAGGTCGAGGGCGGCCTCAAGGGCGTCCCGGCCGAGCAGGCCGAGACGATCGTCATTGCCTACGAGCCGGTCTGGGCCATCGGCACCGGCAAGGTCTGCGGCGCCGACGACGCCCAGGAGGTCTGCGCGGCGATCCGCGGCAAGCTCGTCGAGCTGTACTCGCCCGAGGTGGCCGACGCCGTCCGCATCCAGTACGGCGGCTCCGTCAAGGCCGGCAACGTCGCCGAGATCATGGCCAAGCCCGACATCGACGGCGCGCTGGTCGGCGGGGCCTCGCTGGACGCCGACGAGTTCGTCAAGATCGTGCGCTTCCGCGACCAGTGAGCCGTAGGGGCGCGGCCGGGGTCGAGAGGCCGAGCGCGCGGAGGCCCGAAGGGCTGAGCACGGTCGGCCTCTCGACCCCGGGTTGGAGCGCCCCGGAGGCGACCCGACAAGCACTGAGTATGCGGTAACGAGGATCCGTCGTACCCTTGCGGGGACATAGCGACAGCTCTGTCCCCGCTCGCTCATCCGATTCCGAGGAAGTTGGTCCAGCCGTGGTTTTGGGGTTCTCGATCGCCCTGATCGTCTTCAGCCTGCTGCTGATGCTGCTGGTGCTGATGCACAAGGGGAAGGGCGGCGGTCTCTCCGACATGTTCGGTGGCGGCATGCAGTCGTCCGTCGGCGGCTCCTCGGTCGCCGAGCGCAACCTCGACCGGATCACCATCGTGATCGGTCTGGGCTGGTTCGCGTGCATCGTGGTGCTCGGCATCGTGATGAAGACCAGCTGACGTCCGCCGCTTTTGTTCGTGGGTCTGTGCCCGCGCCCGACTCGGGCGCGGGCACTTTCGCGTCCGGTGCACCGCCCGTCCGGCAGCCGATGAGGTCGCACTTTCCGTACGTAACGCCCCATGTACGGTACGGGTCTTCGGACGCGGCCTATCATGGGGCTTGCGTCCAGTGACCGGGAGGTGACTCCAATCCCTGGACGCGCGTTGGGCCTTACGTAGACTGAGGCGCTCGCAGCGAAGCGTCACGCCGACTCGCTTCGCGGCACCATTACGCAGGGAGTTACGACCGTGGCAAGTGGCAACGCGATCCGAGGAAGCCGGGTCGGGGCGGGGCCGATGGGCGAGGCCGAGCGCGGCGAGTCCGCACCGCGTCTGCGCATCTCCTTCTGGTGCTCCAACAAGCACGAGACGCAGCCGAGCTTCGCCAGCGACGCGCAGGTCCCCGACACCTGGGACTGCCCGCGCTGCGGCTTTCCTGCCGGTCAGGACCGGGACAACCCCCCGGACCCGCCGCGCACCGAGCCCTACAAGACGCACCTCGCCTACGTCCGTGAGCGTCGCAGCGACGCGGACGGCGAGGCGATCCTGGCGGAGGCGCTGGCGAAGCTGCGGGGCGAGATCTAGCTCCGTTTTCCCAGGTCAGGGCCGTTGTCAGTGGTGCCCTCTACGGTTCTCGCATCGGGATCCTCCGGGATCTCGCCGATACGGAGCTGCGAGGGGGCCCAGTGGGAACGGCTGTGGTGCGGGACGTGCGAACTCCCGCCTGGCGCGGGGGATTCGGGCGGTTGTGGACCGCCGCCGTGGTGTCGCGGTTCGGGGACGCCATGCGCGGTGCGGCCCTGCCCCTGCTCGCCTCGCAGCTCACCGATGACCCGCTGGTCATCGCCTCCGTCACCGCCTGCGGTTACGCCCCCTGGCTGTTGTTCGGCCTCCTCGGCGGCGCCGTCGCGGACCGGGTGGACCAGCGCCGCGCGATGTGGGCGGTCGACACCGTACGGGGCCTGCTCGTCGCCGGGTTCGCCCTCGTCGTGGCGCTCGGGCACGCGTCGATCCCCGTGGTCATCGCGCTCGCCTTCTCCCTGACGACCCTTCAGACCCTGTTCGACAACGCCTCCACCGCACTGCTGCCGTCCCTGGTGGACCGGGAGGCGCTCGGCAGTGCCAACGCCCGGCTGATGACCGGTCAGCAACTCGCCGGGGGCCTGCTGGGCGGGGCGCTGGTGCCGTTGCTGCTGGCCGCCGGGGCCGCCGCGCCGTTCACCGCGGACGCGACCACGTTCCTGCTGGCCGCCGTGCTCGTGGCCTCCCTGCGGATCAGGCCGCCCGAGCGCGCGCCGCGCCCGGCAGGCAGCACCATCCGCTCCGAGATCGGCGCCGGGCTGCGGGTGCTGTGGCGCGACCGGGTCCTGCGGGCCACCTGCGTGGCCACCCTGCTGTGCAACATCGGCATGGGCGCCCTGATCGCCACCCTGGTGCTGCACGTGACACGCTGGCTGGACGCCGGGACCGCGGGGTACGCGGTCGCGATGACCGCGTTCTCGGCCGGCAGCTTCACCGGAGGGTTCGTCGCCCGGCGGCTCGCCGACCGGGTCGGGCGGACCCGCGCCCTGCTCGCGGGGGTGTCCGTGCAGACGTCGGCCCTGGTACTCATCGGGTCCGTCCGGCACCTGGGCGCGCTCGTCGTGGGCATGTTCCTGCTCGGCGCCATGAACATGGTGTGGAACGTCAACCAGGTCACGCTGATGCAGCAGCGCAGCCCCCAGGACATGGTGGGCCGTATCGCCTCCGCCTTCCGTACGGCCTCCACCTCGGGTGCCCCGGTGGGCGCGCTGCTCGGCGGGCTCGTGGCCAAGACGGCCGGGCTGAACGGACCCGCGCTGTTCACGGCGGCCCTGGTCGGGCTCGCCGCCGTCGCGTTGATACCCGTGGCCCGGCCGGACGTAGTTGTTGACGACCCGTGCGACGACTCCGCGACGGCCGACGTCACCCTTCGGTCAACCTGATCAATTAGGTTGGAAAAGCCGACGGGACACCCGGGGGAGGCGCCGACGGGACAAGGCGCGCGGCCCCCACGGCACGCGGCACACGCGCATGCATGCAGCACAGGCACAGCAAGGAAGAAGGCGGAAGTCCGAGATGAACGCAGACAGCCGTACCAGGCTCAACCAGCGGCCCGAGTGGACCGCGCTGGCCAAGCACCGCGACGAACTCGGGGACGTCCGGCTGCGGGACCTGTTCGCGGCCGACCCCGGGCGCGGCTCCGGCTACACCCTCCAGGTCGGCGACCTGTACCTCGACTACTCCAAGCACCTCGTCACCGACGAGACCCTGCGGCTGCTGCGCGAACTCGCCGACGCGACGGACGTGTTCGGGCTGCGGGACGCCATGTTCGGCGGCGCGAAGATCAACGTCACCGAGGACCGGGCCGTGCTGCACACCGCGCTGCGCGCCCCGCGGGACGCGGTGATCGAGGTCGACGGCACCAACGTGGTGCCCGCGGTGCACGAAGTCCTCGACAAGATGGCCGACTTCGCCACCCGGGTCCGCTCCGGCGCGTGGACCGGCCACACCGGCAAGCGCATCAAGAACATTGTCAACGTCGGCATCGGCGGCTCCGACCTGGGCCCCGCGATGGCGTACGAGGCGCTGCGCGGCTACACCGACCGGGACCTCACCGTCCGGTTCGTGTCGAACGTCGACGGCGCCGACCTGCACGAGGCCGTGCGCGACCTGGACGCGGCCGAGACCCTGTTCGTCATCGCCTCGAAGACCTTCACCACCATCGAGACGATCACCAACGCGACCTCGGCCCGTACCTGGCTGCTGGGTGAGCTGAAGGCCGGTCAGGAAGCCGTCGCCAAGCACTTCGTGGCGCTGTCCACCAACGGGGGCAAGGTCGCCGACTTCGGCATCGACACGGCCAACATGTTCGAGTTCTGGGACTGGGTCGGCGGCCGCTACTCGTACGACTCGGCCATCGGGCTCGCGCTGATGATCGCCATCGGCCCGGACCGCTTCCGGGAGATGCTCGACGGCTTCCACCTCGTCGACGAGCACTTCCGCACCGCGCCCGCCGAGGCCAACGTGCCGCTGCTCCTTGGCCTGTTGGGGATCTGGTACGGCAACTTCCACGACGCCCAGTCGCACGCGGTGCTGCCGTACAGCCACTACCTCTCCAAGTTCACCGCCTACCTCCAGCAGCTGGACATGGAGTCCAACGGCAAGTACGTGGGCCGGGACGGCAAGGAGGTCGACTGGCAGACCGGGCCCGTGGTGTGGGGCACGCCGGGCACCAACGGGCAGCACGCGTACTACCAACTCATCCACCAGGGAACGAAGTTGATCCCGGCCGACTTCATCGGCTTCGCCGAGCCGGTCGACGGTCTCCAGCCGGGGCTGGTCGCCCAGCATGACCTGCTGATGGCGAACTTCTTCGCGCAGACGCAGGCGCTGGCCTTCGGCAAGACGCCCGACGAGGTGCGGGCGGAGGGAGCGCCGGAGGAGCTGGTGCCGCACAAGACGTTCAAGGGCAACCACCCGACGACGACGATCCTCGCGCGCGAGCTGACCCCGTCGGTGCTCGGCCAGCTGATCGCGCTGTACGAGCACAAGGTGTTCGTGCAGGGCGCGGTGTGGAACATCGACTCCTTCGACCAGTGGGGCGTGGAGCTGGGCAAGGTCCTCGCCAAGCGGGTCGAGCCCGCGCTCACCGAGGGCGCCGAGGTGTCGGGCCTTGACGAGTCGACCAAGGCGCTGGTGGCCAAGTACCGGGAGCTGCGGGGGCGTTGAGGGGACGGCTGACGGGGTGAGGGGGCGAGGGAACGGGTGAGGAAACGTCAGGACCCGTACAGCCGGGGGCTGTACGGGTCCTGACGGGGGGCTTCTCCGGCTGCTGTTCTGCCGACCGTTACGCCGCCGGCCGCTACGCCGAAGCCGGCGGATACAGCGACCGAGGCAGCTGGGAGGCCGCCGCCGAGTCCAGTAGCCACAGGGTGCGGGAGCGGCCGTACGCGCCCGCCGCCGGGGCCTGGATCTCGCCCGCGCCGGAGAGGGCGATCGCCGCGGCCTGTGCCTTGTCCTCGCCCGCCGCGAGCAGCCACACCTCGCGGGCCGCCCGGATCGCCGGGAGGGTGAGCGAGACGCGGGTCGGCGGCGGCTTGGGGGCGCCGTGGACGCCGACGACCATGCGCTCGGTCTCCCGTACCGCCGGGAGTTCCGGGAACAGGGAGGCGACGTGCGTGTCGGGGCCCACGCCCAGCATCAGGACGTCGAACACCGGGACGGAGCCGTGGTTCTCGGGACCCGCGGCCAGCGCCAGCTCCTCCGCGTACCCGGCGGCAGCCGCGTCCGCGTCGGTGCCGTAGGGGCCGTCCGACGCGGGCATGGCGTGCACGCGCTTCGGGTCCAGCGGGACGGAGTCCAGCAGGGCCTCGCGGGCCTGCGCGATGTTGCGGTCCGGGTCGCCCTCCGGCAGGAACCGTTCGTCGCCCCACCAGAGGTCGAGGCGGCCCCAGTCGACGGCGTCCCGGGCGGGCGCGCCGGCCAGCGCGGCGAGCAGGCCGTTGCCGTTGCGGCCGCCGGTGAGCACGACGGAGGCGTAGCCGCGCGAAGCCTGCGCGTCCACCACCTTCGTGATCAGCCGGGCGGCCGCGGCCTGCGCCATCAGCTCCTTGTCGCGGTGGACGACCAGTTGCGGAGTACTCACTTGGACGGTGCTTTCTTGACGGGGGGCATCTGTGCCGGGGTCGGCCGCTCGGTGTCGCCGTCCCCGGAGGATCCCGAAGACCCGGAGGACCCGGAGGCCCCGGACGAGGGAGCGGCGGGCGGCAGAGCGGACGCCGGGGCGGACTCGGAAGCGACCGGTTCCGCACCCGAGGCAGGTTCCGAAGCCGGTTCCGAGGCCGACGCACCCGCCGAAGCCGACGCACCCGCCGTGGCAACTGTGGTCGCCGAAGCCGCCACCGCCCCGCCCAGCCGGTCCACGCCCAGCCGGTCCACCCCGAACCGCAGCGCCGAAGCGTACGTGTCGTCCGGGTCCAGCCGGCGCAGCTCCTCCGCCATCAGCTCGGACGTCTCGCGGCGCTTGAGGGCCACCGCGCGGTCCGGCTGGCCCTCAAGCGTCAGGGACGCCATCGCGCCGTCCGGCCGGTCCAGGGCGATGGGACCGGCGGTCGTCAGCATCCGCACCCCGGTCAGACCGGGGCCCGCGGAGACCCCGCGCCGGACGTGCACGTGGAGCCGGTCGGCGAGCCACATGGCCAGCAGCTCGACGCTCGGGTTGTGCTCCTCGCCCACCACCTCGGCCGAGATGACCTCGCACTCCACCTGGTCCAGGGCCGCGGCCAGCATGGAGCGCCACGGTGTGATCCGGGTCCAGGCCAGGTCGGTGTCGCCCGGCTCGTAGGTCTCCGCGCGGGCGCGCAGCTCGTGGACGGGCTTCTCCGCGGAGTAGCTGTCCGTGATCCGGCGCTGCCCGAGCGCCCCCAGCGGGTCGCCCGCCGGGTTGAGCGGCGCGTCCACCGGCCACCAGACGACGACGGGCGCGTCCGGCAGCAGCAGCGGCAGGACCACCGACTGCGCGTGGTCGGCGACCTCGCCGTACAGGCGCAGTACGACCGTCTCGCCGATGCCCGCGTCCGCGCCGATCAGCACCTCCGCGTCCAGCCGCGACGAGGTGCGGTCGCGGAGGGAGCGGGAGACACGCTTGATGACCACCAGGGTGCGCGAGGGGTGCTCGCGCGAGGCGTCGCCGGCCGCCTTCAGGGCGTCGTAGGCGTTCTCCTCGTCGGTGACGATGACGAGGGTGAGCACCATGCCGACGGCGGGGGTGCCGATGGCACGGCGGCCCTTCACCAGCGCCTTGTTGACCTTCCCGGCGGTGGTGTCCGTGAGGTCTATCTTCATGGCCTGCGCCAGCTCCGTCCGTCTCGTGCGAGCATCTGGTCGGCCTCCACCGGACCCCAGGAGCCCGACGGGTACTGCGCGGGCTTGCCGTGCTTGTCCCAGTACTCCTCGATCGGGTCGAGGATCCGCCAGGACAGCTCGACCTCCTCGGTGCGCGGGAACAGGTTCGAGTCGCCGAGCAGCACGTCCAGGATCAGGCGTTCGTACGCCTCCGGGCTGGACTCCGTGAAGGACTCGCCGTACGCGAAGTCCATGGACACGTCCCGGATCTCCATCGAGGTGCCGGGCACCTTGGAGCCGAAGCGGACCGTGATGCCCTCGTCGGGCTGGACGCGGATGACGATCGCGTTCTGGCCCAGTTCCTCGGTGGCCGTCGAGTCGAACGGCGAGTGCGGGGCCCGCTGGAAGACCACCGCGATCTCGGTGACCCGGCGGCCCAGGCGCTTGCCGGTGCGCAGGTAGAAGGGGACGCCCGCCCAGCGGCGGTTGTCCACCTCGACCTTGATGGCCGCGTAGGTGTCGGTCTTCGACTTGGGGTCGATGCCGTCTTCCTGGAGATAGCCGACGGCCTTCTCGCCGCCCTGCCAGCCCGCCGCGTACTGCCCGCGGACCGTGCTCTCGCCCAGGTCCTTCGACAGCTTCACCGCGCCCAGCACCTTGGTCTTCTCCGCCGCGAGCGCGTCCGCGTCGAAGGAGGCGGGCTCCTCCATCGCGGTCAGCGCCATCAGCTGGAGCAGGTGGTTCTGGATGACGTCACGGGCCGAGCCGATGCCGTCGTAGTAGCCCGCCCGGCCGCCGATGCCGATGTCCTCGGCCATCGTGATCTGCACGTGGTCCACGAAGGACCGGTTCCAGATCGGCTCGAACATCTGGTTGGCGAAGCGCAGCGCCAGGATGTTCTGGACGGTCTCCTTGCCCAGGTAGTGGTCGATGCGGAAGACCTGGTCCGGGGCGAACACCTCCTCGACGGTCGTGTTCAGCTCCTCGGCCGACTTCAGGTCGTGACCGAAGGGCTTCTCGATGACCGCGCGGCGCCAGGAACCGTTCTCCTGGTCCGCGAGGCGGTGCTTCTTCAGCTGCTGGATGACCACCGGGAAGGCCCCCGGCGGCACGGACAGGTAGAAGGCGAAGTTGCCGCCCGTGCCCTGTGCCTTGTCCAGCTCGTCGATGGTCGAACGCAGCCGTTCGAACGCGTCGTCGTCGTCGAAGGTGCCCTGCACGAAGCGCATGCCCTGGACCAGCTGCTGCCAGACCTCCTCGCGGAAGGGCGTGCGGGCGTGCTCCTTGACGGCGTCGTGGACCTCTTGCGCGAAGTCCTCGTGGGCCCACTCGCGGCGCGCGAAGCCGACGAGCGAGAAGCCCGGTGGCAGCAGGCCGCGGTTGGCCAGGTCGTAGACGGCGGGCATCAGCTTCTTGCGGGACAGGTCGCCTGTAACGCCGAAGATCACCAGGCCCGACGGCCCCGCGATGCGCGGGAGCCGTCGGTCCGCGGCGTCACGAAGCGGGTTCGCTCCGTGTGCGGATGTCAAGGTTTCAGCCCTCCGAAGGGGCGAGGCGCGCCAGTTCCGCCTCGGTCGAGGTGAGCAGGTCGTTCCAGGACGCCTCGAACTTCTCGACGCCCTCGTCCTCCAGGAGCTGGACCACCTCGTCGTACGAGATCCCGAGCTTCTCGACCGCGTCCAGTTCGGCGCGCGCCTGCTCGTAGGTCCCGGCGATCGTGTTGCCGGTGATCTGCCCGTGGTCCGCGGTGGCCTCCAGGGTGGCCTCCGGCATGGTGTTCACGGTGTTCGGGGCGACCAGGTCGTCGACGTACAGGGTGTCCTTGTACGCCTTGTCCTTGACGCCGGTCGACGCCCACAGGGCGCGCTGCTTGTTGGCGCCCGCCGACTCCAGGATGTTCCACCGGCCGGTGGAGAACACCTCCTCGTATGCCTGGTAGGCGAGCCGGGCGTTGGCGAGGGCCGCCTTGCCGCGGGCGGCCTTGGCCTCGTCGGTGCCGAGCGCGTCGATCCGCTTGTCGATCTCGGTGTCCACGCGGGACACGAAGAAGGACGCCACCGAGTGGATGGTGGAGAGGTCCAGGCCGCGCTCCTTGGCCTTCTCCAGGCCCGCCTGGTACGCCTCCATGACCTCGCGGTAGCGCTCCAGGGAGAAGATCAGCGTGACGTTGACGCTGATGCCGAGGCCGATGACCTCGGTGATCGCCGGGAGACCCGCCTTGGTGGCCGGGATCTTGATCAGCGTGTTGGGGCGGTCGACCAGCCAGGCCAGCTGCTTGGCCTCGGCGATGGTGGCCGCCGTGTTGTGCGCCAGGCGCGGGTCCACCTCGATGGAGACCCGGCCGTCCTGGCCGTCGGTGGAGTCGTACACCGGGCGCAGGATGTCCGCGGCGTCACGGACGTCGGCCGTCGTGATCATGCGGATGGCTTCTTCGACGGTGACCTTGCGGGCGGCGAGGTCGGTGAGCTGCTGCTCGTAACCGTCGCCGCTGCTGATCGCCTTCTGGAAGATCGACGGGTTGGTGGTGACGCCCACGACGTGCTGCTGGTCGATCAGTTCGGCGAGGTTGCCGGACGTGATCCGCTGGCGCGACAGGTCGTCCAGCCAGATCGCGACGCCTTCTTCGGAGAGGCGCTTGAGTGCGTCTGTCATGGAAATTGCATCTCCTACGAGTCGTGTATCAGCGTCAGCGCGTGGCTGCGGCGATCGATTCCCGGGCGTGGGCGGCGACGTTCTCGGCAGTGAAGCCGAACTCCTGGAAGAGCACCTTGCCGTCGGCCGAAGCCCCGAAGTGCTCCAGGGAAACGATGCGCCCCGCGTCCCCGACGAACCGGTACCACGTCAGGCCGATCCCGGCCTCGACCGCCACCCGCGCCTTCACGGCCGGCGGCAGCACGCTGTCGCGGTACTCCTGGTCCTGCTCGTCGAACCACTCCACGCACGGCATCGACACCACGCGCGTGGGCACCCCCTCGGCCTCCAGCCGCTCGCGCGCCTCGACGGCCACGTGCACCTCGGAACCGGTCGCGATCAGGACCACCTCGGGCGTCCCGGTGGACGCCTCGAACAGCACGTAACCGCCGCGGACGGTGTCCTCGTTGGCCTCGTACGTCGGCACGCCCTGCCGGGTCAGCGCCAGGCCGTGCGGGGCGCCCTTGCCGTACACCTTCGTGTAGCGGCGCAGGATCTCGCGCCAGGCGATCGCGGTCTCGTTCGCGTCCGCCGGGCGGACCACGTTCAGGCCGGGGATCGCGCGCAGCGCGGCGACGTGCTCGACCGGCTGGTGCGTGGGGCCGTCCTCGCCCAGGCCGATGGAGTCGTGCGTCCACACGTACGTCACCGGCAGGTGCATCAGCGCGGAGAGGCGTACGGCGTTGCGCATGTAGTCGGAGAAGACGAGGAACGTACCGCCGTAGATACGGGTGTTGCCGTGCAGCGCGATGCCGTTCATCTCCGCGGCCATCGAGTGCTCGCGGATGCCGAAGTGGATCGTGCGGCCGTACGGGTCCGCCTCCGGGAGCGGGTTGTCCGCCGGGAGGAACGAACTCGTCTTGTCGATCGTGGTGTTGTTCGAGCCCGCGAGGTCGGCGGAACCGCCCCACAGCTCGGGGATCACCGCGCCGAGCGCCTGGAGCACCTTGCCGGAGGCGGCACGCGTGGCGACGCCCTTGCCCGTCTCGAAGACCGGGAGCTTCTCCTCCCAGCCCTTGGGCAGCTCGCCCGCGGCGATGCGGTCGAACTCGGCGGCGCGCTCGGGGTTGTTGTCGCGCCACAGCTGGTACGACTTCTCCCACGTGGCCTTGGCCTCGCGGCCCCGTTCCAGCGCCTGGCGGGTGTGATCGAGGACCTCGCCCGCGACCTCGAAGGACTTCTCCGGGTCGAAGCCGAGGACGCGCTTGGTGGCCGCCACCTCGTCGTCACCCAGCGCCGAGCCGTGCGCGGCCTCGGTGTTCTGGGCGTTCGGGGCGGGCCAGGCGATGATCGAGCGCATCGCGATGAAGGACGGCTTGTCCGTCACCTTCTTCGCGGCCTCGACGGCGTTGTAGATGGCGTGCGGGTCGAGGTCGCCGTCCGGCTTCGGCGCGACGCGCTGCACGTGCCAGCCGTACGCCTCGTACCGCTTGGCGGTGTCCTCGGAGACGGCCGTCTCGGTGTCGCCCTCGATGGAGATGTGGTTGTCGTCCCACAGGAGGATCAGATTGCCGAGCCGCTGGTGCCCGGCCAGCGAGGACGCCTCCGCGGAGATGCCCTCCTGGAGGCAGCCGTCACCGGCGATGGCGAAGATGTAGTGGTCGAACGGAGAGGTCCCTTCGGGGGCCTCCGGGTCGAACAGGCCGCGCTCGTAGCGGGCGGCCATCGCCATGCCCACGGCGTTCGCGACACCCTGGCCCAGCGGACCGGTCGTCGTCTCCACGCCCGTGGTGTGGCCGTACTCCGGGTGCCCCGGGGTCTTCGAGCCCCACGTCCGGAACGCCTTCAGGTCGTCCAGCTCCAGGCCGAAACCGGCCAGGTACAGCTGGGTGTAGAGGGTCAGGGACGAGTGACCGGCGGACAGGACGAAGCGGTCCCGCCCCACCCAGTCGGCGTCCGCCGGGTCGTGCCGCATCACCTTCTGGAAGAGGGTGTACGCGGCGGGCGCCAGGCTCATCGCCGTACCTGGATGGCCGTTGCCGACCTTCTGTACGGCATCGGCGGCCAGGACGCGAGCGGTGTCGACGGCCCGCTGGTCCAACTCGGTCCACTCGAGGTCTGTGGTGGTCGGCTTGGTGCTCACCCTGGGTCAGGGCTCCTCTCCACATGATGTCGAATGCCGGTGCACATGGGCGCGAACCGGCCGCTGTCGAGCCTACCCCCGTAAGTACGTGCATCTTTTCGACTCGTACCAGAGTGCCGGGGCTGCCCGGGTTCCGCCTCCCGAGTGCGTGCTTTCGTATTCGGCAGCTGAATACGGAGCCACACATCCGAGTGCTCAATACGGTGCTGAACATGTCCCCGAAGAGGTCCCCCAACACGACCCCACCCCCGCGAAGAGCGGGGTATGGGCAACGTCTACAGTGGCGTGGTACGCGCGAGCCTTTACCCGGAGTTCACACCGGGAGGGCTTGCTGGGATGTCTCTGTCAGGGGTGTACGTGACGGCCGTGGAATCCCGTCCACCGGGTGTTCTCGGGGCGAACAGCGCGAGCGGCAACCGGGGCCAGCGGCCGTTCGGGGCCCGTGTCAAGGCGTTCGTGGCACTGACCAAGCCGCGGATCATCGAGCTTCTGCTGATCACCACCGTCCCGGTGATGTTCCTGGCCCAGCAGGGCGTGCCCAGCCTGAGCCTGGTGCTGCTGACCTGCCTCGGCGGCTACCTCTCCGCGGGCGGCGCGAACGCGCTCAACATGTACATCGACCGCGACATCGACGCCCTCATGGAGCGCACCTCCCAGCGCCCGCTCGTCACCGGCATGGTCAGTCCGCGCGAGTGCCTCGCCTTCGGCATCACGCTGGCGGTCGTCTCGACGCTGCTGTTCGGATTCACGGTCAACTGGCTGTCCGCCTGGCTCTCGCTCGGGGCGCTCCTCTTCTACGTCGTCGTCTACACGATGATCCTCAAACGGCGTACGTCGCAGAACATCGTGTGGGGCGGCATCGCGGGCTGTCTGCCGGTCCTCATCGGCTGGTCGGCCGTCACGAATTCGCTCTCCTGGGCCCCCGTTGTTCTCTTCCTCGTCATGTTCTTCTGGACGCCGCCGCACTACTGGCCGCTGTCCATGAAGGTGAAAGCGGACTACGCGCGCGTGGGCGTTCCGATGCTTCCGGTCATCGCCTCCAACAAAGTGGTGGCCCGTCAGATCGTCATCTACAGCTGGGTGATGGTCGGCGTCTCCCTGCTGCTGACCCCGCTCGGCTACACCGGCTGGTTCTACACGACCGTCGCGCTGGGCGCGGGCGGCTGGTGGCTGTGGGAGGCGCACGCGCTGCAGAACCGTGCGAAGGACGAGGCGACCGGGGTGAAGCTGAAGGAGATGCGCCTGTTCCACTGGAGCATCACCTATGTCTCGCTGCTGTTCGTGGCGGTGGCGGTGGACCCGTTCCTGCGGTGAGTTGTTCGTTTCTTCAGTGAGGCGGTGGCCAAGGCCACGTGTCCCCACCGTCGCCCGCCGATCTACCCATCGGTAGCATCCTGCCCATGGCAGACACCAAGGAAGCGGCCAAGGCCGAGCGCCGGGCGAACCGCCTGGCCAAGGAGATCGGTACGTTCGCCAAGGCGCACGGAGGGGCCGAGGGCCACATCGCCTACATCGGCGAACGGGGTACCCGCATCGTCCTCGTGGGCGACGATGGAGCCTGGGGCGACCTCGTCGCCCCGACCCGGGCCATCGCCGAGCAGGCCGTCGCGAAGGCGGATCTCACCGTGCACGAGTCGTTCGACGGCGAGTTCGCGGGCAAGGTGCGGACCGGCCCGTACGAGTGGACGCGCATGGCGGGGATCCAGCTGGGCGGTCCGAGCAACACCTGATGCCGGTTCACCCGTTAGGACCTTCAGGAGACGTGGTCCAGCCGACGGGGGAATCCGGATGATCGAAACGCCGTCCCTGGTGGACCACTACTGCCACGGCGTCCTGAGAACCGAGCTGGGCCTCGGCACCTTCGAGGCCCACCTCGCCCGCACCGAGGGCCCGCCCGCCCCCGGCACCACCTTCTTCGACACCCAGACGGGCTTCGCCGTACGCCGCTGGTGTCCGCCCCTGCTCGGCCTGGAACCGCACTGTCCGCCGGCCCGCTACCTCGCCCGGCGCCGTGAACTCGGTGCCCTGGAGACGAGCCGGCTGCTGCTGCGCGGCAGCGGGATCGGCACCTACCTCGTGGACACCGGGCTCTCCGGCGACCTCACCGGACCCGGGGAACTGGCCTCGCTGAGCGCCGCCGAGACCCACGAGATCGTCCGCCTCGAACCCCTGGCCGAACAGATCGCCGACACCTCCGGCACCGTCGAGTCGTTCCTCGCCAACCTCGCCGAGGCGATCCACGGGGCGGCGGCGAGCGCGGTGGCCTTCGCGTCGGTCGCCGCGCTGCGGCAGGGCCTGGCGATCGTGCCCGAACCGCCGGGCCCCGGCGAGGTCCGCGGCGCGGCCGGGCGCTGGCTGGCGGCCCGGCGGGTGGGCGGCGAACTCCACGACCCGGTACTCCTGCGCCACCTGCTGTGGATCGCGGTCGCCTCCGGGCTGCCGCTCCAACTCCACACGGGCCTGGGCGAACCCGGCCTGCGCACCGACCGCGCCGGCGGCACCGACCCGGTACTGCTCACCGACTTCGTCCGCGCCACGGCGGGCCTCGGCACGGACCTCGTCCTGCTGAACGCCTACCCGTACCACCGCCAGACGGCCCACCTGGCCGGCACTTTCCCGCACGTCTACGCCGACCTGGGCGCCTCCCTCGTCCGCACGGGCGCCCGCGCCGCCGCCGTACTCGCCGAAACCCTGGAGGCCGCCCCCTTCGGCAAGCTCCTCTTCTCCAGCGGCACCCACGGCCTGCCGGAACTCCACGTGGTCGCCGCCCGTTTGTTCCGTGAGGCGGTCGCACGGGTGCTGGGGGGCTGGGTCACGGAAGGGGCGTGGGCGTTGGGGGACGCGCAGCGGGTGGCGGGACTGATGGGCGGGGGGAACGCTCGGCGGGTTTACGGGCTGGGGTGAATCCGCGGAGAGCGGTGTGCGGACCGGCGGTGGTGTTCAGACTGTCGGGATGAGACCTGCCTCCGTGCCCGCGGCTCCCGGCGGCCCGACCGACGCCGTTGTGCCGGCGACTCCCGGCGCCCCGACTGCCGTCCTCGCGCCCGCGACTCCAGGCGCCCTTGTGCCCGTGACACCCGGCGCCCCGACCGCCGCCCTCCTCGACCGGTTCCTCGTCGGCCTGCGTGCGCTCGCCCCCGTGGCCGTATGGGCGCACGGATCGCTCGCCGGGGGCGACTACCAGGAAGGTGTCAGCGATCTCGACCTGATCGTCGTGCTGGAGGAGACGGTGTCGCTCGCCGTCGTCCGCCGGGTGATCGGCGTGCACCGGGCACTGCGGGCGACCGGGCCACTCGCCTGCAAGCTGCATTGCACCTACCTCACCCCGCACACCGCGGCCGGCGCCGACCGGGCCCACCTCACCTGGGCGCACGACCACGTGATGCGCCGCCCGGTCACCCCGGTCACCCGCCGGGAACTGCACGCCTTCGGCCGGGTTCTGCACGGGGCGGCGCCCGGGGGCCTGCTGCCGCCGGTGCCGGACCGCGAGTTGGCCGATTTCGTCGTGCGCGACCAGGCGGAGTTCTGGCGTCCGGCCGTACGGAAGGCGCAGTTGTGGACGCGGGACATCTGGGTCGACCTCGGGCTGGTCACCCATGCCCGTGCCCGCGTCACGATCGAGGACGGGCGGCTGATCTCCAAGCGGGAGGCGCTGGACCTGCTGCCGGGGTTCGGGGCGCCCGTGGAGGTGGTGGCGGACATCCGGCGACGGCGGTACCGGGACGGGGACCCCGCGGCGCCCGCCCTGGACGTGGTCCGCAGGGGCGAGCTGGCCCGCGGTTACCTGGGACCGGCGATCGACGGCTTCGTGGCCGCCCACGGAGCGGTCACGCGTTCGTGAGGGCCGACTCCGTCGCCGGGCCCGGCAGGTCGACCGTCACCGCGGAGCGTTCGCGCAGCGACAGCAGCACCCGCAGGACGCCGATCCAGACCAGGGCCGCGCCCACGAGGTGGATGCCGACCAACACCTCGGGGAGGTTCGTGAAGTACTGGACGTAACCGATGACGCCCTGGCCCAGCAGGATGACGAACAGCTCCCGGGTGCGGTCCAGGGGTCCCTTCGGGGCGTCGACCGCCTTCAGGACGAACCACAGGGCGAAGGTCAGGGTCACCACGATCCAGGCGAGCACCGCGTGCAGCTTGGCCACCGTCTCCCAGTCGATCGGCATGCGTTCGACCTCGCGGGAGTCGCCCGCGTGCGGGCCCGCGCCGGTCACCACCGTGCCCACGACCAGCAGCAGCACGGTCGCCGCCACCAGGAACCACACCAGCTGCTGGACCGCCTTGCCGACCAGCGGGCGGGGGGCCGCGTCACCCTCGCGGGTGCGCTGCCACATGACCGTGGCGACCGCGATCAGGACCGCCGAGAGCAGGAAGTGGGCCGCGACCGTGTAGGGGTTGAGGCCGACCAGGACCACGATGCCGCCGAGCACCGCGTTGCTCATCACGATCCAGAACTGGGCCCAGCCCAGCCGCGTCAGGCTCCGGCGGCCCGGCTTCTCGGCGCGGGCCGCGATGATCGCCCAGCCGACCGCCGCGCACAGCACGTACGTCAGCATGCGGTTGCTGAACTCGATCACGCCGTGCACGCCCATCGCGCTCGTCGTGGTCAGCGAGGTGTCCGTGCACGTGGGCCAGGTCGGGCAGCCGAGGCCGGAACCGGTCAGCCGTACCGCGCCGCCGGTGCCCACGATGATCACCGACATGACGACGGCGGAGAGCGCCGCTCGCCGGACGGTCCGCCGGGCCGGGGTCCAGCGTTCGGCGATGAAGGCGAGCGGGTTGCGTACGGCCGCTACGGCGTCGGCGCGGGTCACGTTTGGCACGCCGTCCATCGTAGGCCGGGGCTTGTGCGCGCTTTCACGAGGGTCGGGTCCGGCCGTTCCCGGCTGGTCAGGGCTACTCCCAGCGGAAGAACCTGCCCGCCGCCGCCAGGCCCACGACCCCCCACACCGCCAGGATGCCGAGGTCTGCCCACGGCATCCCCGCCCCGTGCTGGAGCACGTCCCGCAGGCCGTCCGACAGGGCCGAGATCGGCAGCAGTTCCAGGACGTGCCGGGCGCCCGCCGGGAACTTGTCCATCGGGACGATGACGCCGCCGCTCACGAGCAGCAGCAGGAAGGCGAGGTTGGCGGCGGCCAGGGTCGCCTCCGCCTTCAGGGTGCCCGCCATCAGCAGGCCGAGGCCCGAGAAGGCGGCCGTGCCCAGGACCAGCAGGAGCAGGACGGCGGCCGGGTCGCCGTGCGGGGACCAGCCCAGCGCGAAGGCTATCGCCGTCAGGAGGACGACCTGGAGGACCTCTGTGACCAGGACCGACGCCGTCTTCGCGGTCATCAGGGCCCAGCGGGGGAGGGGGGAGGACGCGAGGCGCTTGAGGACGCCGTAGCGGCGTTCGAAGCCGGTCGCGATGGCCTGGCCCGTGAACGCCGTGGACATCACGGCCAGGGCCAGGATGCCGGGGGTCAGGAAGTCCACCGCCTTGCCCTTGCCGGTGTCGACGACGTCGACCGAGCTGAAGAGCACCAGCAGGAGGGCCGGGATGATCACGGTGAGCAGCAGCTGTTCGCCGTTGCGCAGCAGCATCTTCGTTTCGAGTACGGCCTGGGCCGCGATCATGCGGGGGAGCGGGGCGGCGCCCGGCCGGGGGGCGTAGGTGCCGGTGGCGGTCGTCACGAGCGCAGCTCCTTGCCGGTCAGCTCAAGAAAGACGTCTTCCAGCGTGTGGCGTTCCACCGAGATCTTCTCCGGCATCACCCCGTGCTGCGCGCACCACGAGGTCACGGTCGCCAGCAGCTGGGGGTTGACCTTGCCGCCGACGCGGTAGGCGCCCGGGGTCAGTTCCGCCGCCGTGCAGTCCGCCGGGAGCGCCTTCAGCAGGGAGCCCACGTCGAGTCCGGGGCGGCCCATGAAGCGCAGGGTGTTCTCGGCGCCGCCGCGGCACAAATCCTCGGGGGAGCCCTGGGCGATGACCCGGCCGCCGTCGATGATGGCCACGTCGTCGGCGAGTTGTTCGGCCTCGTCCATGTGGTGCGTGGTGAGGATGACCGAGACGCCGTCCGCCCGCAGGTCCCGGACGAGGTCCCAGGTCGCCCGGCGGGCCTGGGGGTCCAGACCCGCGGTCGGCTCGTCCAGGAACACCAGCTCGGGGCGGCCCACCACGGCCATCGCGAGCGCCAGCCGCTGCTGCTGGCCGCCGGACAGCCGCCGGTAGGCCGTACGCCCGCAGCTGTCGAGGCCGAGGCGCGCGATCAGCGCGTCCACGTCCAGCGGGTGGGCGTGGAGTCTCGCCACATGGCGCAGCATCTCGTCGGCGCGGGCGCCCGAGTAGACCCCGCCGGACTGGAGCATCACCCCGATCCGGGGCCGCAGTCGGGAGGATTGCCGCACCGGGTCGAGGCCCAGGACGCGCACGGTGCCGGAGTCCGGCGTGCGGTATCCCTCGCAGGTCTCGACGGTGGTGGTCTTGCCCGCCCCGTTGGGCCCGAGTACGGCGGTGATGCCCGCCCGGGCCGTGAGGTCGAGACCGTCCACCGCGGTCTTGGTGCCGTACCGCTTCACCAGGCCCTGGACCTGGACGACCGGCTCGCTTCGCATGGGTCCAGAGTCTAGGTACGCGGGTGGGAGGTGTGTCGGGCGGGTCCGGGATCTCTGGGGTCGGACAGGGGTGAAATCGGCCGAGGGCGGAAAAGGGCCGAAGTTCGTACGGGTTGTGCGCGGGCGTGCGCCACCGGGTTCACTGAGCGCCGTACCCGGAGCGAGCCCCGCCCTCGAAGCCCAGGAGGTGCCCCCGCCGCGCCCGAAAGTTCATGACCAAACGTGCCCGAAAATGTCAAGAGGGCCGGTGGGAGGCGGTGCGGGCCCGGTTCGGGAGGCCCCGGACGGCCCGTGCCGGAGCCCTCCCGCCGATCGATCAAAGATCGTTTCCGCAGGTCAGCTTAGGTTTACCTAAGTGATGCACGGCACCGTCGGGTGGTCGGAACGCGGCTTGCCCCGCTCTGAGGAATTACGCAACAATGGCGTTGTGAAAAACGTCGGCGAGGCTCGGGACACCCCCGCGGTGCCCCCCCAGGAGGAGCTGGCGGCTGGGTTGCGCTCGGACCGTTCCACGCGCGACCGCGTCGCCCGGTCCATCCTGGACCACGGCCCCTCGACCGTCGCCGAACTCGCCGGACGCCTCGGCCTCACCCACGCCGCCGTCCGCCGGCACCTCGACGCACTGGTCGCCGACGATGTCGTACAGGCGAAGGAACAGCGCATCTACGGCGCGCGCACGCGTGGCCGGCCCGCCAAGGTCTTCGCGCTCACCTCCTGCGGCCGGGACGCCTTCGACCAGTCGTACGACCGGCTGGCCGCGGACGCCCTGCGCTGGATCCAGGAGCGCGGCGGGGACGAGGCGATCGTCGAGTTCACGCGCGCGCGGATCGCCGAGCAGGCCGCCGCCTACCGCGAGGCGGTCGAGGCCGCACCGCCCGAGGGCCGCACCAAAGCCCTGGCCAAGGCGCTGAGCGCGGACGGGTACGCTGCTACGGCGCGCAGCGCGCCCCTCCCGCACCAGGGTGAACAGCTCTGCCAGCACCACTGCCCGGTCGCCCACGTCGCGGAGAAGTTCCCGCAGCTGTGCGAGGCCGAGACGGAGATCTTCTCCCAGCTGCTCGGCACCCACGTCCAGCGACTGGCGACCATCGCCCACGGTGACGGCGTCTGCACGACGTTCATCCCCAAGCTTTCGAAAACGACCACCCACAACGCATCCGCCAGCACGGCCGGGAGGAACCCCGCATGACGCTCCCCATCGAGGAGACCGCCCACCCCGAGCTCGAGGGTCTGGGCACGTACGAATACGGCTGGGCCGACTCCGACGTGGCCGGTGCCTCCGCCAAGCGCGGCATCAACGAGGACGTCGTCAAGGACATCTCCGCCAAGAAGTCCGAGCCGGAGTGGATGACCAAGCTCCGGCTCAAGGGCCTGCGCCTGTTCGACAAGAAGCCCATGCCGAACTGGGGCTCGGACCTGTCGGGCATCGACTTCGACAACATCAAGTACTTCGTGCGCTCCACGGAGAAGCAGGCGGAGTCCTGGGAGGACCTGCCCGAGGACATCAAGAACACCTACGACAAGCTCGGCATCCCCGAGGCGGAGAAGCAGCGCCTCGTCGCCGGTGTCGCGGCCCAGTACGAGTCCGAGGTCGTCTACCACCAGATCCGCGAGGACCTGGAGGAGCAGGGCGTGATCTTCCTCGACACCGACACCGCGCTGAAGGAGCACCCGGAGCTCTTCAAGGAGTACTTCGGCACCGTCATCCCGGTCGGCGACAACAAGTTCGCGTCGCTCAACACGGCCGTGTGGTCCGGCGGTTCCTTCATCTACGTGCCGAAGGGCGTGCACGTCGAGATCCCGCTCCAGGCGTACTTCCGCATCAACACCGAGAACATGGGCCAGTTCGAGCGGACCCTGATCATCGTCGACGAGGGCGCCTACGTGCACTACGTCGAGGGCTGTACGGCGCCGATCTACAAGTCGGACTCGCTGCACTCCGCGGTCGTCGAGATCATCGTCAAGAAGAACGCCCGCTGCCGCTACACGACCATCCAGAACTGGTCGAACAACGTCTACAACCTGGTCACCAAGCGCGCCGTCGCCTACGAGGGCGCGACCATGGAGTGGATCGACGGCAACATCGGCTCCAAGGTGACGATGAAGTACCCGGCCGTCTACCTGATGGGCGAGCATGCCAAGGGCGAGACCCTCTCCATCGCCTTCGCGGGCGAGGGGCAGCACCAGGACGCCGGCTCCAAGATGGTCCACATGGCGCCGAACACGTCGTCGAACATCGTCTCGAAGTCGGTGGCGCGCGGCGGCGGCCGTACCTCCTACCGCGGCCTGGTCGAGATCGGCGAGGGCGCCCACGGCTCCAAGTCGAACGTGCTGTGTGACGCGCTGCTCGTCGACACCATCTCCCGCTCCGACACGTACCCCTACGTGGACGTCCGCGAGGACGACGTGTCCATGGGCCACGAGGCGACCGTCTCCAAGGTCAGCGACGACCAGCTCTTCTACCTGATGAGCCGGGGCATGACCGAGTTCGAGGCGATGGCGATGATCGTGCGCGGCTTCGTCGAGCCGATCGCCAAGGAACTGCCCATGGAGTACGCGCTCGAACTCAACCGGCTGATCGAGCTCCAGATGGAAGGCGCGGTCGGCTAAGGCCCCAACCGCCCCTCCCGTCACACCCCTTACGCAAGAAAGCGAGCAGACCGACAGCCATGGCTGAGGCTCAGAACTCCCCGGTGGGCTCCTCCACCACCGCCGGATCGATCGCGGTGGCCGCCGAGTCGACCGTCGCCACGCGCATGAGCGCGCCGCCGTCCTTCGACGTGGCGGACTTCCCGGTCCCGCACGGCCGGGAGGAGGAGTGGCGGTTCACGCCGCTGGAGCGGCTGCGCGGCCTGCACGACGGCACCGCGGTCGCCACCGGCGACGGCGTGAGCGTCGACATCCAGGCCCCCGAGGGCGTCACCGTCGAGACCGTCGGCCGCGACGACGCCCGGCTCGGCAAGGCGGGCACCCCCGTGGACCGCGTCGCCGCCCAGGCGTACTCGGCGTTCGAGAAGGCCGGGGTCGTCACCGTCCCCAAGGAGACGGTCCTCACCGAGCCGATCCGCATCACCGTGCACGGCGAGGGCGGGGTCGCCTACGGCCACCAGGTCGTCGAACTCGGCGCCTTCGCCGAGGCCGTCGTCGTCATCGACCACACCGGTGACGCGGTGCTCGCCGCCAACGTCGACTACGTCATCGGCGACGGCGCCAAGCTCACTGTGGTCTCCGTCCAGGACTGGGACGACAAGGCGGTGCACGTCGGCCAGCACAACGCGCTGATCGGCCGGGACGCCACCTTCAAGTCCTTCGTCGTCACCTTCGGCGGCGACCTCGTACGGCTGCACCCGCGCGTCGCGTACGCCGGACCCGGCGGCGACGCCGAGCTGTTCGGCCTGTACTTCACGGACGCCGGCCAGCACCAGGAGCACCGCCTCCTCGTCGACCACAACACCCCGCACTGCAAGTCGAACGTCGCCTACAAGGGCGCGCTCCAGGGCGACAACGCCCACGCGGTGTGGATCGGCGACGTGCTGATCGAGGCCAAGGCCGAGGGCACCGACACGTACGAGATGAACCGCAACCTCGTACTGACCGACGGCGCCCGGGTCGACTCCGTGCCGAACCTGGAGATCGAGACCGGCGAGATCGTCGGCGCCGGACACGCCTCCGCGACCGGCCGCTTCGACGACGAGCAGCTCTTCTACCTGATGGCCCGCGGCATCCCCGCCGACGAGGCCCGCCGCCTGGTGGTCCGCGGCTTCTTCGCCGAACTGGTCCAGCAGATCGGCGTCGACGACATCGAAGAGCGCCTTCTCGTGAAGATCGACGAGGAGCTGGAGGCGTCAGTCTGATGACCGCCTCTTCGACGTTCGTACGCGCCTGCGGGCTGAGCGAGCTGGAGACGGACACCCCCAAGCGGGTGGAACTCGACGGCACGGCGGTCTCGGTCGTCCGTACCGAGGGCGAGGTGTTCGCGATCAACGACATCTGCTCGCACGCGAACGTCTCGCTCTCCGAGGGCGAGGTGGAGGACTGCCAGATCGAGTGCTGGCTGCACGGCTCCGCCTTCGACCTGCGCACCGGCAAACCGTCCGGCCTGCCCGCGACACGCCCCGTACCCGTATACCCCGTAAAGATCGAAGGGGACGACGTGCTCGTCTCTCTCACCCAGGAGTCCTGAGACACCCATGGCAACGCTTGAAATCCGAGACCTGCACGTCACCGTCGAGGCCGACAACGCCACGAAGGAGATCCTCAAGGGTGTCGACCTGACCGTGAAGCAGGGCGAGACGCACGCCATCATGGGCCCCAACGGCTCCGGCAAGTCGACCCTCGCCTACTCGCTCGCGGGCCACCCCAAGTACACGATCACCGGGGGCACCGTCACCCTCGACGGCGAGAACGTCCTGGAGATGTCCGTCGACGAGCGCGCCCGCGCGGGCCTGTTCCTGGCGATGCAGTACCCGGTCGAGATCCCGGGCGTCTCGGTCTCCAACTTCCTGCGGACGTCCGCGACCGCCATCCGTGGCGAGGCGCCGAAGCTGCGGACGTGGGTGAAGGAGGTCCGGGAGACCATGGAGCGGCTCAACATGGACCCCGCCTTCGCCGAGCGCAACGTCAACGAGGGCTTCTCCGGCGGCGAGAAGAAGCGCCACGAGATCCTCCAGCTGGAACTGCTCAAGCCGAAGGTCGCGATCCTCGACGAGACGGACTCCGGTCTCGACGTCGACGCCCTGCGCATCGTCTCCGAGGGCGTCAACCGCGTCCGCGAGACCGGCGAGGTCGGCACCCTGCTGATCACGCACTACACGCGCATCCTGCGCTACATCAAGCCCGACTACGTCCACGTCTTCTCGGCGGGCCGGATCGTGGAGTCGGGTGGCCCCGAACTCGCCGACAAGTTGGAGAACGAGGGCTACGAGGTTTACACGAAGGGTGGCGTATCCGCGTGACGCAGCCGTCGGGCCTCCTCACTGTGCCCAATCTTCTGGGCGAGGCGATCCGTAAGGACTTCCCCATCCTGGACCGGCAGGTCCACGACGGTAAGAAGCTCGTGTACCTGGACAACGCGGCGACCTCGCAGAAGCCGCGCCAGGTGCTGGACGCCCTGAACGAGTACTACGAGCGCTACAACGCCAACGTCCACCGCGGTGTGCATGTGCTCGCCGAGGAGGCCACGGCGCTGTACGAGGGCGCGCGCGACAAGGTCGCCGCGTTCGTCAACGCGCCCAGCCGCGACGAGGTGATCTTCACCAAGAACGCCTCCGAGTCGCTGAACCTCGTGGCGAACATGCTCGGCTGGGCCGACGAGCCCTACCGCGTGGACCACGAGACCGAGATCGTCATCACGGAGATGGAGCACCACTCCAACATCGTGCCGTGGCAGCTGCTCGCGCAGCGCACCGGCGCGAAGCTGAAGTGGTTCGGCCTCACGGACGACGGCCGGCTGGACCTCTCCAACATCGACGAGATCATCACGGAGAAGACGAAGATCGTCTCCTTCGTGCTGGTGTCGAACATCCTGGGCACGGTCAACCCGGTCGAGGCGATCGTGCGCCGTGCGCAGGAGGTCGGCGCGCTGGTCTGCATCGACGCCTCGCAGGCCGCGCCGCACATGCCGCTGGACGTGCAGGCCCTTCAGGCCGACTTCGTGGCCTTCACCGGCCACAAGATGTGCGGCCCGACCGGCATCGGCGTCCTGTGGGGCCGCCAGGAACTCCTGGAGGACCTGCCGCCGTTCCTGGGCGGCGGCGAGATGATCGAGACCGTGTCGATGCACTCGTCGACGTACGCCCCGGCGCCGCACAAGTTCGAGGCGGGCACCCCGCCGATCGCACAGGCGGTGGGCCTGGGCGCGGCGATCGACTACCTGTCGGCGATCGGCATGGACAAGATCCTCGCGCACGAGCACGCGCTCACCGAGTACGCGGTGAAGCGGCTCGGCGAGGTGCCGGACCTGCGGATCATCGGCCCCACCACGGCCGAGGACCGCGGCTCGGCGATCTCCTTCACGCTCGGTGACATCCACCCGCACGACGTGGGCCAGGTCCTCGACGAACAGGGCATCGCCGTCCGGGTCGGCCACCACTGCGCACGGCCGGTCTGCCTGCGGTACGGAATTCCCGCGACCACGCGAGCGTCGTTCTATCTGTACTCCACACCGGCCGAGATCGACGCACTGGTCGACGGCCTGGAGCACGTACGGAACTTCTTCGGCTGAGGAGCTGGCTGAGTCGTGAAGCTGGATTCGATGTACCAGGAAGTCATCCTGGACCATTACAAGCACCCGCACGGGCGTGGTCTTCGGGACGGCGACGCCGAGGTGCACCACGTCAACCCGACGTGCGGCGACGAGATCACCCTGCGCGTGAAGTACGACGGCACGACGATCGAGGACGTCTCGTACGAGGGCCAGGGCTGCTCGATCAGCCAGGCGTCGGCCTCCGTACTGAACGACCTGCTGGTCGGCAAGGACCTGGCCGACGCGCAGAAGATCCAGGAGACCTTCCTGGAGCTGATGCAGTCCAAGGGCCGTATCGAGCCGGACGACGCGATGGAGGAGGTGCTGGAGGACGCGGTCGCGTTCGCCGGCGTCTCCAAGTACCCGGCACGGGTCAAGTGCGCCCTGCTGAGCTGGATGGCCTGGAAGGACGCGACGGCCCAGGCGCTGGGCGCAGCGAACCGCGAGGCCGCGGCCGAAGCCGAGAGGAAGACGGCATGAGCGACACCGAGACCATCGAGACCAAACCCGCCTCGGAGGACGAACTCCGCGAGGCGCTGTACGACGTCGTCGACCCCGAGTTGGGCATCGACGTCGTCAACCTCGGCCTGATCTACGGCATTCACATCGACGACGCGAACATCGCGACGATCGACATGACCCTGACCTCGGCGGCCTGCCCGCTGACCGACGTCATCGAGGACCAGGCCAAGTCCGCCACGGACGGCCTCGTCAACGAACTGCGCATCAACTGGGTGTGGATGCCGCCGTGGGGTCCGGACAAGATCACGGACGATGGGCGGGAGCAGTTGCGGGCGTTGGGGTTCAACGTCTGAGAGTCACAGTGATTGCTGTGGTTGCGGTAGCTGGTGAAGCGGCGGTACCCGGTGGGTGCCGCCGCTTCGCTGTGTCCTCGTCTTGTGCGTCCTGGCCCTGTGCGTCCTGGGATTGTGCGTTCAGGCCAGGCCGTTCACCAGGCGGAAGGCCGAGTCCTGGAAGTAGAGGGAGGAGTACTGGAACTTGTCCAGTTCCAGGCGGAAGTCGCGGTGGCGGAGGAAGTAGCCCGGGTAGTTGACCGACTCCAGGCTGATCGCGCCGTCGACGGTGGAGGCGCGGGGGCAGAACGTGGCGTCCTGCTTGAACAGGGCGGAGCCGTCGTTGCGTTCGGAGCGCAGGACGAAGTTCTGGTGGCGGAGGTAGGTGCCGTCCGCGGTGGCGAAGGAGTAACAGGACGACTTGGCCAGGCCCTTGACCACCTTGAAGGTGGCGCCCTGCCGGGTCGCCTCCGAGCTGTGCGAGCCGACCGGGTCGAGTTTCACCACACCGCCGCTGACGTGCCAGTAGCGGTCGGGGTAGTTGACCGAGCGGAGGGACTTCCAGGCGGAGGACTTGGAGCCGGTCGAGCCCTTGGAACCTGTTGAACCCGTTGAGCCGGTTGACCCCGCCGAGCCCTTCGATCCCTTTGTGCCGGACGAACTGCCCTTGGTGGACGTCGACTTGGTGGGGTTGGCGCCGGCGTCCGTTCCGGTGTCGTCGGACGTGGCCTTGCCGCTCGTCTCCGGCGATGCCAGGCCGCTCTTGCCGTCCGGCTGGGCGCCCGTGCTGTTGATCGGGGAGGGGAAGGAGAGCAGTCCGGGGCCCTCGGTGGCGTCCGCGACGGGGTCGGGTTCCTTCGCCTCGGCGTGTGACGGTTTGTCGGAACTCTTGTCTATCAGGGCTATCGCGGTCGCACAGGTGATCACCGTGGCCAGTACGAGCACTCCGGCCAGATACAGCCGCCGGGTGCCGGGCACCCGGCCCTGGTCCAGGTCTTCGCCGGTCTCCCACACCTGCGGCGGCCGTGGCACGTGCACGGGCAGGTAGGAGGGGGTCGGCTCCGGATCGGGTCCGGGGTTCATCTCAGACATGCGCGGTTCCCTCGGCGCCGCCGGGAGCGGACGCGGATTCATCGTGCCGGGGCGGCACAAGAGGCGGGAGAGGGGCAGGGGGTGTGGGGACTTCGATGTGCGGGACTTCGCGGTACGGGAATTCGATGTGCAGGACTTCGATGTGCGGGGACTTCGAGTTCGGGGGTCATGCGCGCGGCACGGTGGTCGCCGTGAAGTTCCGGTGGATGACCGGTGCAACAGTAGTGGACGACGGTGCTCCTGAGCAGCCCTTCGAGGTGGTTGAAAGAAGCTTCAACCACCCCGGTGGGCACGCCTGTTGGGACCGAAGAGGCGATTCCCGTCGGTTTCTCGGGAACTGCCCGGGTTCAGGAGTCCGCGGGTTTCGCCGCGAACTCCGCCAGGCGTACGGATACTTGCTCCTGGCCGCCGCCGTTCTGCTTCGGCGCCGCCGTCAGCACGTCCAGGTGCTGGTAACCGGGCACCACCACCGGGTTCTTGTCCTGCGGAACGTGGCCCGAGAGGATGCCGTCCCCCGCGATGAACGTGATCGTCGGGTTCGCGGTCAGGCCCTCCGGGTGCACCAGCCTGCCCGCGAGCTGCGGCTCGTCCACCAGCTCGATGTCGGTCACCAGCCGCGTCGGGAAGTACTGTTCCGTGAAGTCCAGCGGCTGTTCGCTCAGGCTGCGCGCCAACTCCCCGATGTCCGAGACCTCTTCACCCGCGGACGTGAACGGCTCGCCGTTCGCCGAGCGGTAGCCGGGATCGTCCGCCGCCCCCACCCGGTCGTAGTCGCGCCAGGTGTACAGGGGGCCGTCGGGCTGGTCCGGTATCGCCTTCAACTGGGTGCCGAACAGCGCGGGTTGGCCCTGGATGTCGTTGGAGACGGGGAAGTTCTTGTCGACGATCCGTCCGCCGTCGGGGCTGTCGAAGAACCCCACGCTGGTCTGGAGGAACGCCAGCGGGGCCGAGTTGTCGTCCATGAACGCGCCGAGGACCGCCGCGTTGGTCAGTCTGAAGTCGCGGATCGAGGGGCTGCCGGAGGCGAACGTGCCCGCGTCCTTGGAGAAGAGAGTGCGGCCGGTCGCCTCGATGTTGAGGTTGTTCGGGACGGTGCTGAGCAGCTCCGACTGCGCGTCGGGCGCGTTGCGCGCGGCCAGACCGCCGAGCGCGAGCAGGTTCATCGTCTCGGGGTTGAGCACCACGGGCAGGGCGAGGAAGCGGGGCAGGAGTCCGGTGCGCAGTGCGGCCAGTACGGCGTCGTAGCCGATGCCGACGTCCGGGACGGTGCCCTTCGGGAGCAGCGTCCCGTTGGTGAGCACGTTCGAACTCTCGCTGACAGTGGGTGAGGTGACCGAACTGCTGGTGCCGGAAGCCGAGTTGACCGCACTGCTGGTACCGGAAGCCCAGTTGGCCGAACTCCCGCCTCCCGAGGCCGAGTTGACCGAACTACCGCTCCCGGCCGCCGAGTTGCCCGAACTCCCGCTCCCCGACGTCCCGTTCAGGTCGTCCAGTGAGGTCGAGATCGTCGTGTCCAGGGCGAAGTACCCGGCGCACTGGTTGAATCCCGCGTCCGCGGTCGTCGCCGGGTCGCCGTCGAAGTCCCAGGTCGCGAAGGCGCCCGTGATGACCCCGCCCAGCGAGTGCCCGCCGCACAACACCTTCCGCTTGCGCAGCTGTTGGTCGGGCAGCTCCGCGGTCAGCAGGTCGTACTCGTCGCGGACGGTCTGTTCGAGGCCGACGTTCGCGAGCCAGCCCGTCCGGTCGCTCGTCAGGAAGCCGCCGAAGGTGCGGCCCTGGACCCGTTCGCCGCCGTAGTAGTAGCCGACGGCCTTCGCCACGTCCCCGGACGCGGTCCCGGTGTGGTCCTCCAGGCAGTTGGACCTGCGGTCCAGCGCCCAGAACTCGATGTGCCGCCCTTGCGTGGCCGCCGCCGTCACGGTGTCGCGCGCCACGCTGTCGAAGGCGCCCGCGCCCTCCAGGATGCCGGGCTGGGCCACCAGGATCCGGTCCGCGTCGGCGGAGTCGTCCGGGCCGGACGCGGACCGGTAGCGCAGGTACGACAGCCGGTCGCAGGCCGCCGGGTGCGGACCGGCCGAGGCGGGCAGCGGGATGCGCAGCGAGACCTCGGTCTCGACGACCCCGGTGACCGGCGAGGTGGAGGCCACCGGGGTCTCGGTGCGGTCGGTGCCGCCCGTGGTGGCGGCCACGGGTGCGGCGGGCGCGACGCTCAGCGCGCCGAGGGCGAGCGCGCCGGCGCAGGTCAGGCGGGCCCAGCGCCAACGGTGGTGGGAAACGGCTCCATTGCTCATGAGCCGCAAGGTAACCCCGGGTAACACGCGGTACTACGCGCCGAGTTGAGCAAGAGGGCGACGGCGCCCCACGTCCGGCTGAGCAACACCGGGACGGGGCCGCCGGCCAACCGGGTTGGCGGTTGCCGGCCCGGCCGACCACACTCGCGCCCATGGGATACGTACTGCTCGCCGGAGCCATCGCCGCCGAGGTCGCGGCCACGTCCGCCATGAAGTACAGCGAGGGCTTCAGCCGGCTGTGGCCGACCGTGGTGACCCTCGTCGGCTATCTCGTCTCCTTCGTGCTGCTCTCGCGGACCCTGAAGACCGTGGAGATCGGTACCGCGTACGCGATCTGGTCCGGGGCCGGCACCGCGGCCATCGCCATCATCGGACTGGTCGCCTTCGGGGAGGGGATGACCGCCGCGAAGCTCGCCGGGATGGCGCTGATCGTCGGCGGAGTGGTGGTACTCAACCTTGGCGGCGCGCACTGACCTCCCCAACCCGCGCCGGGCGCACGGACTTCCGAATTTTTCTCGCCGAACCGTGAACCTTTGACCGCCCCGCGGAGAACAAGGAGGTGACAGACCACTCGGGCACGGCCTGGGCAACGATTCGGGGGAGCACACGTGAGCGAACCACCGCCACCCGCGGCGGACGAGACGGCCGCAACGGAGGGAACGGAGGAGCCGGGCGGGGAGGACGACTCCCAGGTCGTCGCCCAGTCGCTGGAGCAACCGGAGCTGTTCGCCCGCCTCTACGACCGGTACGCGGCCGACATCCACCGCTACGCGACCCGCCGCCTCGGCCCCGACGTGGCCGACGACCTCACCGCCGAGACCTTCCTCATCGCCTTCCGCATCCGCTCCCGCTACGACCTCGCCCGCCCCAACGCGCGCCCCTGGCTGTACGGCATCGCGGGCAACCTCATCGGCAAACAGCGCCGTTCCGAGGTGCGCGCGCTCAGGGCGCTGGCCCGCGGCGGGCACGACCCGGTCGCCGAGTCGTGGAGCGAGACCTGGGTCGAGGACACCGACAGCCGTATCGCCGCGCAGGGACCGCTGGCCGGTGCCCTCGCCGCGCTGCCGCCCGGCGACCGGCACGTGCTGCTGCTGGTCGCCTGGGCCGACCTCAGCTACCAGGAGGTCGCCGAGGCGCTCGACATCCCGCTCGGCACGGTCCGTTCGCGGCTCAACCGGGCGCGGCGCAAGGTACGTACGGCACTGGGCGCGGACCCCGCATTCGTGACCGACCCGGCGGAGGTGGCGTGACCATGGACGAGATGACGAGGCTGCGCGAACTGCGCGCCACCGTGCCCCTCCCGGACCGCGGACGGCTCGCGCCGGGCCGTGCGCTGCTGCTCGCGGCGGCCGGGACCGAACAGCGCCGCCGTACCGGAAGGACCCGGCGGCGACTGGTCCTCGTGGCGGTGGCGGCCGCGGTCACCGCGGTGGCCGTCACGGTGTCGGTGCTGGTCGGCGGGCACACCGGACGGAAAGTGGAACCCGCGGCGCCGGTCGACCTGCGGGGCCTGAGCGCGGCGCAGCTCCTCGAACGGGCGGCGCGCGTGGTGGCGGCCGAACCGGGCGACACCGTGCCGACGGCCAAGCAGTGGATCTACACGAAGAGCGTCCAGGAGAGCGAGGACGCCCGCAAGGACAGCGCGACGCGGAAGCTGTACGTCAGCGAGAGCTGGATCCGCTACGACGGCAGCGCCATGGCCGACCGCATGCCGATGCAGAAGCAACTCCAGGTCACCCCGATGCACTTGGAGAACGGCGGCGAGGGCGACGACCGTTCGCCGCGCGAGCTGTACCGCTTCGTGGCGACGCTGCCGGCCGACGGCGACAGGACGCTCGCGGCGATCCGCGCCGCGCACGCCATCGGGGACATCAAGGGCGAGACGAAGACGCAGCGGGCGTACCGCGAGATCAGCGTCCTGCTCGGCGCCGACGTGCTGCCGTCGAAGGGACTCGCCGGGCTCTACCTGGCGCTGGCGACCCTCCCGGGCGGCTCCGTCACCGACCACCTCGTCGAGAACGCCGCCGGGCGCCGGGTGATCGCCGTCAGCTACGAGACGTCCGATCCCGGTCCCCAGGGCAGCGACGGGCGGATGTGGGACCAGTGGCTGCTGGACCCGCAGACGTACCGCGTGGTCGGGACGCGCATGGTCACGGGCGACACGCTCGCCACGGCCAAGGCCGTCGGCGGCAACTCGACGATCACCAAGGCGGTGGTCACGAAGGCCGGCCAAACCGGCTGAGCCCCTCCGAACGACGGGCGGCCCGCGCCACGGGGGTGTGGGGGCCGCCCGTTTCGGCGTGTACGGGGGAGTTCAGGGGTACTTCGGGGGTGCCTGGGGGTTTCCCCGGATCGGCCCGCACTGGTAAGGGTCTACGACGGGGCAGGGCGCTCATGCTGGTTCACGTACTGGTCCGTCATGCCGGTTCGCGTACTGGTCCGTGCGCCGGAGTGCCCGCTCCCCGAGACGCCCCGCGCGCGAGTTCGCCCTGATGTGCCCCGGCCGGTTAGGTTTTCCCCATGACCGACACGACCGCACCCCGCACCACCGGCGCCGTTGCCGCCGGCCTCGCCACGATCGCCGCCGACGGCACGGTTCTGGACACCTGGTTCCCGGCCCCCGAACTGGCCGCCGAGGCCGGTCCGGCCGGAACCGAACGGCTGTCCGCCGAGCGTGCCGTGGAACTGCTCGGCGAGGGCGCCGCCAAGGCGATCGGCCCGGACGCCCGCCGCGGCGTCGAGGTGGTCGCGGTCCGCACGGTCATCTCCTCCCTGGACGACAAGCCGCTCGACGCGCACGACGTCTACCTGCGCCTGCACCTGCTCTCGCACCGCCTGGTCAAGCCGCACGGCCAGAGCCTCGACGGCATGTTCGGCCACCTCGCCAACGTCGCCTGGACCTCGCTGGGCCCGGTCGCCGTCGACGCCGTCGAGACCGTACGGCTCAACGCCCGCGCCGAGGGCCTGCACCTGGCCGTGACCTCGATCGACAAGTTCCCGCGGATGACGGACTACGTCGCCCCCAAGGGCGTGCGCATCGCCGACGCCGACCGTGTCCGGCTCGGCGCGCACCTCGCCGAGGGCACCACCGTCATGCACGAGGGCTTCGTCAACTTCAACGCGGGCACCCTGGGCACGTCGATGGTCGAGGGCCGCATCTCCGCGGGCGTGGTCGTCGGCGACGGCTCGGACATCGGCGGCGGCGCCTCCACGATGGGCACGCTCTCCGGCGGCGGGAGCGTCATCATCTCCATCGGCGAGCGCTGCCTGATCGGCGCCGAGGCGGGCGTCGGCATCGCGCTGGGCGACGAGTGCGTGGTCGAGGCGGGCCTGTACGTCACCGCGGGCACCCGCATCACCATGCCCGACGGCCAGATCGTCAAGGCCCGTGAGCTGAGCGGCGCTTCGAACATCCTCTTCCGCCGCAACTCGGTGTCCGGCGCCGTCGAGGCCCGCCCCAACAACGCGGTCTGGGGCGGCCTGAACGAGATCCTCCACAGCCACAACTGACGCAGCCCGTAGGTGAGTTGAGCGCCTCGTCGACGGTGTACGGCCGTCGGCGGGGCGCTTTGCCGTGGGACCTACGACGACAGCCCGTACGGCCCGTACGACGGCGGCGGCGCACCCCGGAGGATTTCTTCCGCCAACTGGCATAGCGGGCCCGGCCCGTACCCGTCATCAGGGGTACAAGGGGGCTGGGTGCGTGGCCCGTCCCGGGGGAAAGAGAAGGTGACGATGGATGCCGAAGCGCAGGACAGCTTCCGGGAGTTCGTGCAGAACCGGTCGTCCGCGCTGCTGAGGACGGCCGTGCTGCTCAGCGGCGGCGACCGGTACGCGGCCGAGGACCTGTTGCAGAACACGCTCGTCAGGGCGGCGGGCCGCTGGCACCGCATCGAGGACCCCGAGGCGTACGTACGACAGATCCTGTACCGGCAGCAGGTCAGCCGCTGGCGGCTGAAGTGGCCGCGCCGCGAACTGCCCGTCGCCGAACCACCGGAACCCGGCGGCGGGTTGCACCCCACACCCCCGGACCCCACCTCCGCCGCCGAACTGCGCCTGGTCCTGCGCGGCGCGCTGGCCCGGCTGACCGCACGGCAACGCACCGTCCTGGTCCTCCTCCCCCACTCTCGGCTTCGCTCGACCGGGGGGACCCCCACCTTCGAGGACCTCCCGGAGGCCGACGTGGCCCGCATCCTGGGCTGCTCGGTCGGCACCGTCCGCTCCACCACCCACCGTTCGCTGGCCCGGCTGCGCGCCCTCGCGCCCGAACTCGCCGCGCTCGGCCTCGCCGACGGCGAGCGGCCGTCCCGTGACTTCTCGCCCGCGGAGGTGCGCCCGTGAACCTCGACGAACTCGTCCGCGACTCCCTGCGCGAGCAGGCCCAGGACGCCCCGTCCGTCCCGCCTGGCCTCGCCGACCGGGTCCTCGCCCTGCGCCGGCGCCGCCGCAACCGTACGATCGCGGTCGTCGCCGTGGCCACGGCTGCCGTCGTCGCGGTCGCCGTCGGGGTGCCGATGCTCAACTCCGGTGGCCAGGACGTCCGTCCGGCCAGCCGGATGAACCGGAGCGACATCATCGGGCACCCCGACCAGTCGCCGCCCGAGAGCCTGATCGCCGCCGGGGACACGGCACTTGGCGCCTTCTACGTCACGAAGAACGTCAAGCAGCCGAACGGCGACACCATCCTCACCCGCACCTACGGGCTGCTGAACCAGAAGACCGGCACGTACCGGAAGACCGACAAGTGGGGCTTCGTCGCCGTCGCCCCCGGACTGCGCACCGCCGCCGTGCTGGGGCGTCAACTGCCCACCGGGCGTATCGGGTTGCTCGATCTGACGACCGGGAAAATCACCCGCTGGATCGAGGTCGGACACGGGCCGGGCGGGCTCGCCGGGCTGGCCTTCTCGCCCGACGGCAAGAAGCTCGTCGCGACGACGTACGCGAAGAACCCCGACCGCTCCTTCGCCGACCATCCGGTGAACCTGAACGGCAAGGAGGTCCCGGGGCCGGTGCTCAGCCGCAACGGCTACGCGGTGGTGGACATCGCCACCGGCGACTACTCGTGGCTCAAGGTCCCCATCAGCAAGGAGGAGCGGGACTTCGGCTTCGGCAACTCCCGTGAGGACTTCGCCTTCAGCGCCGACGGCTCGCTCGTCTACGTGAACACCATGACCAAGCCGTACCGCGAGTTCTACGGACTTGAGGACGGCGTCAAGGTGCCCGTGCCCGCGAGCGAGAAGTACCGGCTGCCCTCGGTCGAAGCGGGCCTGTCGCCCAACGGGAAGCTGGTGGCGGGGGACTTCGCGGGCAGCGGTGACGAGATCGCCGCCGCCGTCAACGACGCGAAGACCGGCAAGCGCGTCGCCAAGGTACCGGCCCAGCAACTCCTCGCCTGGGCCGACGACAAGCGGCTCATCGGCTGGGGCTGCGACCCGAAGAAGTGCTCCGGCACGGGCGAGTTCCACAACCAGCTGATCCTCGTGACGATCGGCACCGGCCGCGTCGTACCGCTGAGCGGCTTCCGCAAGGCGAGCGACGACTACCCCGGCCGCTGGGTCCCGCTGTTCAGCTCACGCTGAACTCCTCCTCGTACGCGGCCAGTCGCGCGTATGCCGCCCGCAGCCCGCCGACCACAGGGGAGTCGGCGGGCCGCAGCGGCGGGCGGACCGGACCGGCGGGCAGCCCGAGGGAGTTGAGCAGGGCCTTCGCCGTGACCGTGCCCGGCAGGCCGGAGGCCATCATCAACTCGACGAGCGGTGTGGCGAGTTGCTGGAGTCGGGCGGCCTCACGGGTGTCACCGGCGTCGAACGCGTCGATGATCGAACGGAAGTGACGGGGCGTCACATTCGCCACCGTGCTGACGTATCCGGCGCCGCCGATCGCGTACAGCGCCAGGACGTACTCGTCGCAGCCCGTGTAGTACGCCAACTCCGTGCGGGCCATGACCTTTTGGGTGCCGAGCAGGTCGTAGGTGCAGTCCTTGACGGCCACGACGCGTGGGTGCGCGGCCAGGCGGACCATCGTGTCCGGCTCGATGCGGGTGCCGGTGCGGCCGGGGATGTCGTAGAGCATGAGGGGGAGTCCGGTCGCGTCGGCGACTTCGTGGAAGTGCGCCTCGACCGCGTCCTGCGGCGGCCGGCTGTAGTACGGGGTGACCGCCAACAGGCCGTCGGCGCCCGCCTTTTCGGCCGCCCGGGCCAGCTCGACGCTGTGCCGGGTGTCGGCGGTGCCGATCCCCGCGACGACCGCCGCCCGGTCCCCGACCGCCTCCCGGACCGCCCGGACGAGCGCCGCCTTCTCCGCGTCCGTCGTGGTCGGCGACTCGCCCGTCGTACCGGACAGCACGAGCCCGTCACAACCACCGGCCAGCAGCCGCTCGGCCAGCCGCTGGGCACCGTCGAGGTCCAGGGCGCCGGTGGGAGTGAAGGGGGTGACCATCGCACAGAGGGCACGGCCGAAAGGCGTCGTGGTTGTCATGAAAGCAGTGTCGGAGCCGTGACGGTGAAGCTCCACTTAATTCTGCTACGAGGTTGGCGTGGCAGATGCTAAAGGGTTGAGCCTGGGGATGCGAGCGGTGATGTGAGGGGTGGGACTCGGGGTGATGTAAGGGGCGGCTCGGGGTCGGGTCCGGGTGAGGCCCTGGTGCCAAGAGGGGGCTTCATGGGCCACCATGGCGTGGAGGTCACCAACAGCGGGAGGCGTCATGAAGCTGGGCAAGGCACTCGCCACCGGGATCGCCGAGGAGCGTCCGGAGGTCCGTGAAGAAGAGACCGAGCGTCAAGTCGCGGCGGCGATAGAGGAGTTGGATGCGACGGCGGCCGAAGAGGTCCCGGTCGCCCGATGAGGTGGCGGCTCCCCGAGGAACGCCCGACGGAGCCGCCGACCGGATACAAGATCGCCCACCCGGTGCTGTCCCAGGACGGCACCCGGGCCGGGTTCACCGGAGTGTCCCTGGGCGGCGCCCTGCCCTACGGGGTCGTCGCGGAGGCGGAGTGCGTGTACGGACTGCGGCACCGTGCACCACAGCGCCGCTGCGACTGCGGCTTCCACTGCGTCCATGACCGCCCGGCCGCCGAGGCGTTGTTGTGCACCGCCGAGCACCGGGCGGCCGTGCTCCTGGAGGTCTCCGTCCTCGGCATCTACATCCGGTTCGAACGCGGCTTCCGGTACGCCCGGCAGCGGGTGCGCACCGCGACCGTCGGGCCGTGCGCCTGCGGGGCCCGGGCGGTGGCGCTCGCCGACGCGGGCTGGGGCCGCCCGGGCTGGCGCGCACTCGCCCCGACCTGCGCGGGATGCGTCCGCGCCCGGACCCCGCTCTCCCTGGCCGACTTCGCCCGGCTCGCGGGGGAGGGGCTGCGGGTCAGGGCCGGAGGCGGTACGGAGGTGCTCGCGGCGGTGGCCTCCGGCGGGGCCGGCCAAGGAGCGCCGGGGGTGTCCGAACTGGCGGCCGAGGCGGCCCTGTTGCAAGCCCGACTCGACTGGTTCCAGAGCCAGCTGGCCAGGTTGGGAGAACGAAAGGATCGAAAGGATCGAAGGGAGGGGAGGGAGGGGAACGTGGAGTAGGGGGAGGGGAGTAGGTCAACGGGTGCCCGGAGTGCGGGGCGTGAACCCGGACCGGGGCAACGGGCTTGACCTCAAGCTTGGTTGAGGTCGGAACGTGGTTGGTGCACGCATCCGTCACCGACCATCGGAGGCCCCCGTGACCAGCCGTACGAACGACCGTAGGTCCGGCCGCAACACCAGCCGTACCGACGCACACCCCGACCTCGCCGACCCCCGGATCGGGGCACCCCTCTTCAGCACGTGGCGGGTGGGCACGCCGCTGCGCCAGCGGAAGACCGTCGAGGCCGTCGCCGCCACGTGGGAGCGTCGGCCCTGGCCCGCCGACGACCTGCTCGGCTACCACGTGTACACCGGGCATGACGCCTCCACCTTGCTGCACTACTCGCAGTGGACGAGCGAGCAGGCGTACGAGGCGTTCGTGAAGGTGCGGCGGCAGGAGCGGGTCGACGAGATCGACACCGCCGTACCGGGGATCGAGCGGGTGGGGCTGGCGCGGTACCGGCGGTACCGGAGCGGTGTCCGGGAGGGCGAGGTGCGGGTGCCCGGGTGCATCGTGGTCGTCGACATCGAGTTCGAGGGCCCCGACCCCGACCGGCAGCGCGCCTGGGTCGATGCCGTCTTCGAGGCGCTGGCGAGCGAGCCGACCCCGCATCCCGGCGGCATCTCCGCCCACTTCCACCTGAGTACCGACGGCACCCGGGTCCTCAACTACGCCGAGTGGGAGAGCGCCCAGGCCCACCTCGAAGCGCTCGCCGCACCCGGCGACGGCATCGGATCGGCCACGGCTGCCTGGGAGCGGGTGCAGACCTGGCCCGGTCTGAAGGGCACCACGGTCAGCCGTTTCGACCACGCGGTGGGGCTCGTTCCCGGCTGAGGTGCGGAGAAGGGCGGCCCCTCACCGAAACCGAAAGAAGGCCGGCCCCTCACCGAAAACTGGAACCGTCTGGACAAAAAAAGTGTTCGGTGGGACGGTGGAGTCATGTTGGACGTGACCGTCATCGAGAACGCCGAGGCTGCCGCCGTCTCACTGGACCCCATACGGGCCCGGCTGCTGGCGGAGCTCGCGGCCGGACCCGCGTCGGCGACCATGCTCGCCGGCCGGGTCGGGCTGCCCCGGCAGAAGGTGAACTACCACCTCAAGGCCCTGGAGCGGCACGGCCTGATCGAGCTGGCCGGGGAGCGCCGCAAGGGCAACGTCACCGAGCGGCTGATGCGGGCGACGGCGGCGTCGTACGTCATCTCGCCGCTCGCGCTCGCCGCCGTGCAGCCGGATCCGGACCGGTTCCGCGACCAGCTCTCCGCGCGCTGGCTGCTCGCGCTGGGCGCGCGGCTGGTGCGGGACGTCGGTTCGCTGATCACCGGGGCGACGAAGGCGCGCAAGGGGCTCGCGACCTACGCGCTGGACGCCGAGGTCCGTTTCGGCTCGGCGGCCGACCGGGCGGCGTTCGTCCAGGAGCTGACGGCCGGGGTCGCGGCGCTGGTCCGCAAGTACGACGCTCCCGAGGCGGAGGGGGGCCGCGACCACCGGATCGTGGTGGCCGTGCACCCCACGGTCAAGGAGCCGGATCCCGTACCCGCGGATTCCGTACCCGCGGATCCGGTATCCGCGGATTCCGTACCGGCGGATTCCGAGGGTCCCAGCCCCACCCCCGAACTCACCGAGCAGTAACCCCACTTGTGCCGAGGAGGCCAGCATGTCCGGGACATCGGAGAAGAAGGAACAGGCATTCGAGATCGTCCGCGAGTTCGAGGTCGACGCCTCGCCCGAGGATGTGTGGGAGGCGGTCACGCGCGGCACCGGGGCCTATCTGTGGCCGATGGATCCGCCCGAGCCCCGGGTGGGCGGCGCGGCGGCCTTCGGTTCGACGGTCACCGCCTGGGATCCGCCGCACCGGCTCACCACCCGCAGTGAGGACGTCGGGTTCTCCGTCCAGAGCGTCAACCAGCTCGACCACACCATCGAGCCGCGCGACGGCGGCAGCCGCGCCTGGGTGCGGTACGTGCACAGCGGGATCTTCGTCGACGACTGGGACAACCAGTACGACGGCGCGAACCGGCACACCGACTTCTACCTGCACACCCTGCGCGAGTACCTGACCCACTTCGCGCCCCGCCCGGTCGCCTTCGCCGGGTTCGACGGCCCGGCCGCCTCCACGGCCGCCGACGCGTTCACCGCCGTCGGCCGGGCGCTCGGCCTCGCGGACGGCACCGCCGCCGGAGCGCGCGTCCAGGCCCACGGACCCGAGGGTCAACTCCTCGACGCCGTACTGGACTTCCGCGACCCGTACTTCATCGGGCTGCGCACCGACCACGCGCTGATCCGGTTCTTCGGGCGCAACCACTGGGGTGCCCCGGTCGGCATCAGCGTCCACGACTTCGCGCCGGACGCCGATGCCAAGGCGACCGAACTCGCCTGGCAGGGCTGGCTGAACGGGGTGTTCAGCCGGCCCTGAACAGGACAACCTGCGTACGACTACGGGTGGAAGCGCAGCACCTGCGGGTCGTGGTCGCTGATCTGGTCGTTGAACTCCGAGTTGATGTGCACGCTGTCGTAGGAGAACAGCGAGCCGTACTTGATCGACGGGCTGATCAGGATCTGGTCCAGAACCTGCTCGTTGCCCTGGTAGTCGTACGTGTAACGCTCGCTCTTCGGCAGCGACTTGATCGCCGACCAGAGGGCGCCGTCACCCTCCAGGATCTTGGTGGTGTCGGAGAACTCGAAGTCGTTCATGTCGCCCAGCGTGACGACGTCCGCGTTCTTCTGGACGGCGAGGATCGACTTGACGAACGCGTTCACCTCGGTGGCCTGCGCGTGCCGCTGGGTCTCCGAGCTGCGCGTCGGCGGCTGGTACTGCGAGGTCAGGCCCTGGTCGCCGCCCTTGGACGTGAGGTGGTTGGCGATCACGAAGACCGTCTTGCCCTTGAAGACGAACTCGCCCGCCAGCGGCTTGCGGCTGGCGTTCCACGCCGTGCTCGTCGGGTCGATCCGGCCCGGGGAGACGGTCAGTTGGGCCTTGCCGTGCACCTTCGTGACGCCGACCGCGGTGGTGGAGTCGCCGCCCGCGCGGTCGGTGAAGGAGACCCGCTCGGGGTTGAACAGGAACACCTGGCGGATGTTGCCGCCGGGCTCGCCGCCGTCCTGGTCGTTGACCGGGTCGATCGAACGCCACTCGTAGTGCGGGCCGCCCGCCGCGACGATCGCGTCGATCAGCTTGGTGACCGTCGTGGTCGCGTCGACCGTGCCGTCGTCCGTGGCACCGTTGTTGTCCTGGATCTCCTCCAGGGACACGATGTCGGGCGACTGCAGGTTGTTCACGATCGCGGCGGCGTGCGCGTCGAACGTGGCGTCGGACGGGTCGAGGTTCTCGACGTTGTACGTCGCCACCGCCAGCTCGTCGCGCTTCTGCTTGCGCGTGGTCTCCCGCTCCAGGCCGCCCGACTTCAGGGTGCCGAGGGAGTTGGCGACGAGGGTGTAGCCGCCGTAGGCGTTGTAGTCCAGCGGTCCGGCGGTGGTGCCGGTCAGCCGGTCGCCGACGTTCGCCACCGGGAAGTCGGCGGTCGAGCCGAGCGACTGGATCTGGAGCCGGCCGGTGTTCTGCGAGTCGTACGAACCGTAGATCGTGCCGCCGCGCACGGTCGGGTTCTCGTGCGGCTTCACCGTGACCCACAGCTCGCTGTACGGGTCGGTCGCGGTGGTCACCCGGACGTCGCCGACCTGGACGTTCATGCCCTCCAGGGACTCGTAGTAGTCCAGCGCGTACTTCGTCGGCTGGAGCGGCAGGGCGTTGACCGAGCCGCTCGCGGCCGTGTCCCCGGCCGGGGTGTACGCGGCGGGCACCGACTTCGCGTCGACGACGACCGGGGCCGGGACGGCGTTGCCGCTGGAGAGCACGGTCACCGTCGGCTTGGTGATCTCCGTCAGTGACTGGTTGCCGGTGGAGGTGCCACCGGGGACGTACTCCGAGACCGTACCGGTCACGGTGACGGAGTCGCCGACGGCGACCTTCGGCGTGGAGCTGGTGAAGACGAAGACGCCCTCACTGGTGGCCGGGTCGGCGTCCGGGTCCGGGTCCTGGAACCAGAAACCTCTGGACGAGCCGTAGGTGCGCACGCCCGTGACGATTCCGGCCACATCCGTGACCTTCTGGCCCGCGAACGGGGAGATCCGGGTGGTGCCCTGGATGTCGTGGATGCGGACGGTGTCGGCGTGCGCGGGGGCGGTGAGCACCACGGCGGTGAGCGTGGAGCAGACGGTGGCGACGGTCAGCGCCGCGAGACGCGCGGAAGACTTGCTCGGCAACGGGATCCCTCCGGGGAAAGCGTTGGGTGCCGGGACGGGGTGAAGAGGCACGGAGAAGATACAGAGAGGTACAGCGGTGCAGCGGTGCGGGGGGAGTGGCGAAGCGAGGCGTGCGGGTGCTGTCGTCGAAAAGGGTCTTGCCGGGCAACCGGTGGGGCGGTTGGTGACGCGCGTAGAAACCGGGCTGCGAGTCACCTGTGTGTTTCTACGCGCGTCAATCTCCTGCCTGGTCAGGCCACTTGTCAAGGTTTCAGCCATGTACGGGCCCGGGCGAAGAGATGAACCGGGCGGCATGGGTGGAAATCCGTCTAGGCTGAGGCTGCGCTTCCGGGGCGTTCGCGGAGCCCCCACCCTTCCGTCTCAAGGAGACCCAACCGATGTCAGACAGCTCCCCCCTGCCGCCGGTTCGGCTGTACTCCGAAGCGGAGCTCGCGCGGGACGCGCTCGCCACACCGGTGCTCGCGCGCGCCGCGCGGCTCGCCCGCTGGGCCGGGCCCGACACCCGCGTGGACGCGGGGGGCGACCTCGTCGAGGAGCAGTTGCCGGCCGCGGCCGAGGTGCTGGGACTTGTCGGCGCGAACGCCGGTGAGGCCGGGGACGACGGGGACGCCGTCGTGTTCGCGAGCGAGGCGTGGCGGGTGGCCGTCGACACCGGGCTCGTCACCGTCGTCGACGAGGACGAGGGCACCGTCACCACCGGCCCCGACCTCGCGCTGCTCACCTCCGGCAGCCCCCAGGACGTGCTCGGCGTCTGGCTCGGCGCGCTGGAGACGGTCCTCGCGGACGCGAGCGTGCCCGATCTGGACGACCTGGTCGGGGCGATGGACGAGGGCGGCGAGGTCGACTTCTCGCAGCTCGACTGGGACCCGGAGGACGAGGCCGAGTTCCTCGACGGCGTCCTCGGCAACCTGTACCTCCTCACGGCGGGCGAGGACGGTCCGCGCGAGGGTCCGGTGCCGCTGCCCGCGCTCGCCGCGTCGATGATCGTCCCCGACGACATGGGGGAGCCCACCAACGACGTACTCGAACAGGTCTCCGACGCGATGATGCGCCTCGACGACCAGTTCCGGCTCCTCGAACCGGTCGGGCTGGTCGAGTACCAGCCGGTGGACGAGGCGCTGATGGCCGATCCGGAGGAGGACCCGGCACAGCCGTTGACGGGGGCGGGGGCGACGGCGGGTGCGTCGGGTTCGGCTTCGGGTTCGGGTTCGGGTTCGGCGGGCGTCGACGAGACGGACGTCACCCGGTACGGCATGGTCCGGCTGACCCCGCTCGGCGTCTACGGCGTACGGGCGCGGCTGCTGGAGGCAGGGTTCGCGGCACCGGCGGTCGGTGAACTGGCCGACAAGGGCGCCGACGCGCTGCTCGACGGCACGGCGACGTTCCCGCAGGGGGCGGCGCGGGCCGAGACCGAGCAGTGGCTGGCCCGCCGCGAACCCCTCGCCGCGGCACGGGAGTTGCTGGCGGCGGCCCGGGGCGCGGACGCGGGCGCCCCGCTGCGCAGGCTGCGCTGCCAGCAGGCGCTGTCCCTGGTCGGTACGGAGGCGGAGCCCGCGTTGCGGGAGGTGCTGGACGACGCGGAACTGGGCGGCCTCGCCCGGGTCTGGCTCGCGGAGCGGGGCGCCACGGACGTGCCCGCGCCGCCGGAGTCGATGATCTTCTGGCTGACCATCGACACGGTGGCCGCGCAGCTCGCGGCGGAGGGCAACTCGGCGGAACTCCAGTCCCTGGTCGAGGGGTTGGCCGCCCAGCACAGCGGTTTCTTCAGCACCGCCTGGCGGGTCGACCACCCCGCCACGCCGGACGTGCTGGAGGCGATGGGGCGCCTCCACCCGGACAAGCGGGTCGCGAAGGAAGCACGGAAGGCGGCGTTCAAGGCGCGGTCACAGCAAGGGAGTTGAGGGGTGCTGGGGTAGACCGCGGTTGGTGGGCGGGACCGTTGCCGTCGAACCGGCCGTCCTGCCGGAGGCGCCGTCGAGCCGGCCGTTCCGGCGGTGGTGACTTTTGGGTTCCGTGGTCGGAGGATTGCGGATTCATGGAACTTGGGGGCGTGTAGTCGCCCGCCGTTCAGCTGTCGTTCAAGCTGCGGCGCCATCGTGGCGCCGCAGCCGCCACCCTCCACGGTCACCGCACCGCACGGTCACCCCACCGCCACAGGAGACAGCATGTCGCTCACCCGCAGGGACTTCACCAGAAGCTCCGCGCTCACCGGTGCCGGCATCGCGCTGGCCGGCAGCGTCGGCGCCCTCGCGACCGCCCCGAACGCCCTTGCCGCGACCGACGAGAGCACCGACGCCGGCACCGGCGGCGCGGAGGCGACCGCGGCGCACGGGCACGGCGGCGTCGGCTACGGCCCGCTGCTCCCCGACCCCAAGGGCCTGCTCGCGCTGCCCGCCGGGTTCGCGTACCGCGTCATCACCTACAGCGGCAAAACCAAGCTGGAATCGGGCGAGTTCACGCCGTCCAACCATGACGGCACGTCCACCTTCGACGGGCCGCGCGGCACCACGCTCCTGGTCAACAACCACGAACTGGCCGGCCCCCGCGCCCAGTGGCCCCACCCGGTGCCGCTCACCGAGGGCCTGGTCTACGACCCCGCCGCGGCCGGCGGCTGCACGGTCGTCGAGGTCCGCCCCGGCGGTCAGGTCGCCGAATGGGTCGGCATCGCGGGCACCGCCACCAACTGCGCGGGCGGCAACACCCCTTGGGGCACCTGGCTGACCTGCGAGGAGACCGAGGACAAGACCGGCACCAACGGCTTCACCAAGGACCACGGTTACGTCTTCGAGGTCGACCCCGAGGACCGCCGCGCCAACCGGAACCCCAAGCCGATCAAGGCACTTGGCCGTTACGCGCACGAGGCCGTCGTCGTCGACCCCAAGCGCGGCCACCTCTACCTCACCGAGGACGCCGCCACCCCCAACGGCCTGCTGTACCGCTGGACTCCGCCCAAGGGCTTCGAGCACGGCCGCGGCAGGCTGCGCACCCTCGCCGACGACGCCGGCACCCTCCAGGCGTTCAAGTGCTTCGACTCCGGCGGCCGGTTCGTCGACGACCTCTCCCGCGCGACGAAGACCGGCACGGTGTACGGCGTCGACTGGATCGACGTACCCGACCGCGACGCCAGGACCACCTCCGTGCGCAAGCAGTTCGCCGCCGGTGAGATCACCCGCGCCCGCAAGCTGGAGGGCATGTGGTGGGGCGACGGCGGCGCGTACATCGTCTCCTCGTACGCCCGCACGGAGAGCCCCGTCCAGCACGACGGCGCCGTCTGGTTCTACGACCCCAAGCGCCGCACCCTGACGCTGAAGGTCCTCATCGGCGTCAACCCCGACCCGTCCGTCGACGGCGCCTTCGACGGCCCCGACAACATCACCGTCTCCCCGTACGGCGGCCTGGTCATCGCCGAGGACGGCGAGGGCATCCAGCACCTGTTCGGCGCGACCGACAGCGGTCGCACATACCCCATCGCCCGCAACGAACTCAACATCGGCAGCGAAGAGAAGCCCGAATACAGCGAGTTCACGGGCGTCACCTTCTCGCCGGACGGCCGGACCCTGTTCGCGAACATCCAGACGCCGGGCATCATGCTCGCGATCACCGGCCCCTGGAAGCGCCAGCAACGCTGACCCCGCCTCGGATGTGCGGTTCGGAACTGACATCTAACATTTCAGTTCATGGAGGCGATACGACCCGTGCCGCGGACCCTGCTCAGGGACCACGCGTACGAGGCGATACGGGACGCCATCGTGGCCGGTGACCTCGCACCGGGCGCGGCGGTGCGCGACGGCGAGCTGGCCGAGCGGCTCGGGCTGTCCCGGGCGCCGGTGCGCGCGGCGTTCACCCGGCTCGTCGACGAGGGGTTGCTCGAATCCAAACCGCAGAGCTACACCCGGGTCACCCCGCTGGTCGCCGCCGAGGTACGGGACGCCGCCGCCGTGGTCGGCGCCATGCACGAACTCGCCGCCCGGGTCGCGGTGCCCCGGCTGCGCCCGGCGGACGTCGAGGCCATGCGGCAGGCCAACTCCCGTTTCGCCGCCGCCGTGCACGCCGGTGACGTGGACACCGCGCTGCGCGCCGACGACGAACTCCACGACGTCCTGGTCCGGGTGAGCGACAACCGTGCCGCCGCCGCCACCGTCGCCCGCTACACCCCGCTCATCCGCCGCCTCGAACGCAGGCGCTTCGGCGAGGGCGGCAACTGCCGTTCCGCCGGGCTGCACGAGCGGCTGATCGACACCTGCGCCGCCGGTGACGTGGACGGAGCGGTCCGCGTCACGGCGGAGATCTGGCGCGCACTGGAAGAACTCGCCGACACCGACTGACGGCACGCCCGCCCTCCCGCAACTCCTTCTCCGGCTCCCCGGCTCCCCCCCAGGAGGTCTCTCATGTCCCTTGCCTCGTACGAGCGTTACCCCCTGCTCTTCGGTCCCTCGCCCGTGCACCCGCTGACCCGGCTCACCGAACACCTCGGCGGCGCCGCCCTGTGGGCCAAGCGGGAGGACTGCAACTCCGGTGTCGCGTACGGCGGCAACAAGACGCGCAAGCTGGAGTACCTGGTCGCCGACGCCCTCGCCAAGGGCTGCGACACCCTCGTCTCCATCGGCGGCGTGCAGTCCAACCACACCCGCCAGGTCGCCGCGGTGGCCGCCCGCGCCGGGCTCAAGTGCGTGCTGGTGCAGGAGAGTTGGGTGGAGTGGCCCGACGCCGTCTACGACAAGGTCGGCAACATCCTGATCAGCCGACTGGCCGGCGCCGACGTACGGCTGGTGAAGGCCGGGTTCGGGATCGGGTTCAAGGAGAGCTGGGAGCAGGCGCTGCGGGAGGTCGAGGAGTCGGGCGGCAAGCCGTACGCCATCCCGGCCGGGGCCTCCGACCACCCGCTCGGCGGCCTCGGCTTCGCCGGATGGGCATACGAAGTCGCCGAGCAGGAGCGGGAGTTGGGCGTCTTCTTCGACACGGTCGTGGTGTGCTCGGTGACCGGCTCGACCCAGGCGGGCATGGTCGCCGGGTTCGCCGCGCTGGAGGAGGCGGGCGGACGGCCGCGCCGCGTCCTCGGCGTCGACGCGTCGGCGGCGCCCGCCCGCACCCGCACCCAGATCGCCCGGATCGCCCAGGGCACGGGCGAACTCATCGGCGTCAAGCGGGAGTTGACCGAGGCCGACGTCGAACTCGACGAGCGCTACCACGCCGGTACGTACGGCATCCCGGACGAGACGACCCTGGAGGCGATGCGGCTCGCCGCCCGCACCGAGGGGATGGTCACCGACCCCGTCTACGAGGGCAAGTCCATGGCCGGGATGATCGACCTCGTCTCCCGCGGTGAGATCGCCCGGGACGCGACGGTGCTCTACGCCCACCTCGGCGGACAGCCGGCGCTGAACGCGTACAGCGCGCTGTTCTAGCGGGAGTTGGGGTTCAACTGGCCGAAGCGGGCGCGGGCTTCCTGCCGGTGATGGCGAACGCCGTCACCAGCAGGGCCGCCAGCGCGATCAGCGCGCCCACGCCGAACGCGCGGGCCGAGCCGTCGACCAGCACCGTCGCCCCGGGCCCCGTCGCGTGCCGGGTCGCGGTGCCGAACACCGTGACCAGGACGGAGAGCCCGAGCGTGCCGCCGAGCCACTGGAGGGTCTGGAGCAGCCCCGAGGCGGAGCCCGCGTCGCGCGGGGTGACGGCCGTGAGGATCGTCGCGTTGAGCGGCATCATGCACATCCCGATGCCCAGCCCCACCAGCACGAGCGGACCGAGCAGGCCCGAGGCGTACCCGTCGCCGGGGTCGAGCCGCCACAACCAGCCGCCCGCCAGCGCGAGAAGCGTCGTACCGGTGACCAACAGCGGCTTGGGGCCGTGCCGTTGGACGAGCCGAGGCACGAAACGCAGGGTCAGCACGGCCATCAGGGTCATCGGCAGGAAGGCGATCCCGGCGCGCAACGGGCTGTATCCCAGCACCTGTTGGGAGATGAGCGTGAGGAAGTAGAACGCGCCGAACATGCCCGCGGGCACCAGCAGGACGCCCGCGTAGGCCCCGGCCCGGTTCCGGTCGGCGAACAGCCGCAACGGCATGATCGGCTGGACGGCCCGGGACTCGACGATCGTGAACCCGGCGAGCAGGGCCGCCGCCGCGCTGAAGCCCAGCAGGGACCGCGCATCCGTCCAGCCGTTTTGCGAGACGCGGATGAAGGCGTACACGAGCGAACTCATCCCGAGGGTGCCGGTCAGCGCCCCGGCCGCGTCGAAGTGGCCCGCGTGGCGCGGCGGTTCGGCCACGACCCGGGGCAGCGCGAGGGCCACGACGGCGCCGATGGGCACGTTGATCAGCAGGGCCCAGCGCCAGGACGCCCAGTCGGTGAGCATGCCGCCGAGGACCAGACCGAGGGAGGCGCCGATGGTGCCCATCGTGGCGTAGACGCCGAGGGCGTGGTGCCGGCGGGGCCCCTCCGGGAAGTTGGTCGTCAGCAGGGCGAGGGTGTTGGGCGCGATGAGCGCGGAGCCGAGCCCCTGCGCCGCGCGGGCCGCGAGCAGCAGCCCGCCGTCCCCGGCCAGGCCACCGAGCAGGGAGGCGACGGCGAAGACGAGGACCCCGGCGGTCAGGGTCCGCCGCCGTCCCGCGATGTCCCCCACCCGCCCGCCGAGCAGCAGCAGACCGCCGAAGGCGAGCGTGTAGGCGTTGAGGACCCAGGAGAGCCCGGTGGGGGTGAAGTCCAGGTCCTGCTGGATGCGGGGGAGGGCCACATTGACCACCGTCGAATCGACCCCGACCATCAGGTAGGCGGTGACGATGACGATGAGCACGGCGCCGAGACGGGGACGGGGCCCGGCTTCGGGTGCCGGGTCTCCCGAGGGTATGGGGACGGGTACGGACGCGGATGCGGGTCCGTTTCCCGGTCCGGGCAGGGGTGTGGACGGGGTCGGCATGGGTGCTCCCGGTCTGCTGTGCCGGTTGAATGGAGGCGTACGGCCCGGAAAAGGGGCGTACGAAGAGGGCGTACGGGCAGCGCGCACGGCTCACTGCTCACGGAGATAAGTGGGGACTGTCTCCGGTTAGCTCTCGCCATAAGATACGGAGACTGTCCCCGGTTCGCAAGGAGTGGGTGAATGGCGCAGGTGGGAGCGAGGGCCGGAGCGGGGGCGGAGGAAGGCGAGGGGGTGAGCGTGCAGCCCAAGCCGATGCGGGCCGACGCGCGGCGCAACTACGAGCGGCTGCTCAAGGAGGCGGCGGTCGCCTTCGCCGAGTACGGCGAGAACGCGTCGCTGGACGACATCGCCAAGCGGGCCGGGGTCGGGTCGGGGACGCTGTATCGGCACTTCCCCACGCGGCAGGCGCTGCTGGAGGCCGTGTACGTCGACAACATCGACGCGATTGCGGCACGGGCCGACGAGATCGCGACGACGCTGCCACCGGGCGAGGCGCTGGTGGAGTGGCTCGTGGAACTCACCGAGGCGACGATCCGGCTGCGGGGCCTGAAGGCGCTGCTGGGATCGGCGGTCACGGACGGGAGCTCGGCGGTGATGACCGCGTGCGGGAAGTCCGTGCGGGGGGCGGCGACGCGGCTCGTGGAGGCGGCGCAGGGGGAGGGGACGCTCCGGGCGGACGTGGAGCCGGTGGAGGTGCTGCGGCTCGCGCACGGGGTGGCTTCGGCGGCGGAAATGGCCGGGGGGAAGTTTATTCGGCGGTATTTGGCTTTGCTGACGGAAGGGTTGCGCTCTGCGGGGTAGCGGGGGCGCCTTGTAGTTCGGGGGGCTTGGGTTGTTTGGCGGGTGCGGGTGCGGGTGGGGTGGGGGTTGCTCGCGCCCGCGCGGCGGAGCCGCACAATGTCACAGTCCCGCGCCCCTAATTCGCCTTCGGCGTCATTTTTTGGGGGGGGCGACCGTTTGCCTGGGACCGCACCCCCGACGGGTGCGGTCCCAGGCAGACCTGACCGGTGGTTACAGGGCCTGTGCCGCGGGCTTCACCATTCCTCTGACGGTGCGGGACTTGACGAAGTCGCCCATGGCGGTCATGTCCCATTCGCCGGAGAATTGCCGGACGAGTTTCGCCATCATGACGCCGGTCTGGGCTTCGGCGTTGGTGAGGTCGAAGCGGACCAGTTCCTCGCCGGTGGCGGCGTCGAGGAGGCGGCAGTATGCCTTGGCGACCTCGGTGAACTTCTGGCCGGTGAAGGAGTTCACGGTGAAGACCAGGCCGGTGACCTCCGGGGGGATACGGCCGAGGTCGACGACGATCACCTCGTCGTCGCCGCCGCCCTCGCCCGTGAGGTTGTCGCCGGAGTGCTTGATCGCGCCGTTGAGGATGGACAGCCGGCCGAAGTAGCAGCTGTCGATGTGGTTGCGCTGCGGGCCGTACGCGATGACCGACGCGTCCAGGTCGATGTCCTTGCCGCGGTAGGCGGGCTCCCAGCCGAGACCCATCTTGACCTGGGAGAGGAGCGGACGGCCGCCCTTGACCAGGGACACCGTCTGGTTCTTCTGGAGGCTGACGCGCCCCTTGTCGAGGTTGATCTTGCCGGCGCCGGGCGCGGGGGCGGGCGGGGCCGAGGGCGCGGCGGGGGGGGGGGGAGGGGTGGT
>LJCV01000143.1 GCA_001298575.1 Actinobacteria bacterium OK074 | reverse complement strand
TGGGGGCGGGGGGGTGGGGGGGGGGAGTTGCCGGGCGCTGCGGCAGCGGGGCGTACGACTGCCCGTACTGCGGCTGCGGTTGGGCCCCCGGCTGCGTCCGGTAGGTGGGGGAGGAGGGTCCGGCCGGGCCGTGCGCGACCACGGTCGAGGGGCTCACCGCGTCGGCCTCGCGGCGGTCGGAGAACACCCAGGCGCGGAAGAGCAGGAACCTGATGACGGTCGCGGCGAGGTTGGCCGCGATCAGCACCGCCAGTTCGGTGGAGTGCGCGGGGTCCGAGGTGGCCGCGTTCAGGGCGGCCAGTGAACCGCTGGTGAGGACGAGGCCGATGCCGAACACGACCAGGCCCTGCGCCTGGTGGCGGACGGCGCCGCCCTTGCCGCGCACCCCGAAGGTCAGGCGGCGGTTGGCGGCGGTGTTGGCGACCGCGGAGACCAGCAGCGCGAGCGCGTTGGCCACCTGGGAGCCGCTGAAGGTGCGGAAACCGCTGTACAGCAGCAGGTAGAAGAGGGTGGACAGACCGCCGATCACGCAGAACCCGACGAGCTGGCGGGCCAGGCCCTTGGGCACGTCCTGGATGTCGCGGTCGCGGGGGTCGTCGCCGAAGGGGCGCGTCAGCCGTTCCAACGGGAGGGCTCCCGTCGTGAGCGCCTTGCCGACCCGCCACACGCCCTTGAGGTCGTCGGTGGCCGTCTTGACGATGTGGACGGTGGAGTCGGGGTCGTCGACCCAGTCGACGGGGACTTCGTGGATGCGCAGCCCGGCCCGCTCGGCCAGCACCAGCATCTCGGTGTCGAAGAACCAGCCGGTGTCCTCGACGAGCGGCAGCAGCACCTGCGCGACATCACGACGGATCGCCTTGAAGCCGCACTGCGCGTCCGAGAAACGGGCCTGGAGCGAGCCGCGCAGAATCATGTTGTACGTACGGCTGATGAACTCCCGCTTGGCGCCGCGCACGACACGCGACGAGCGGGCCAGCCGGGAACCGATCGCCAGATCGGAGTGACCCGAGATCAGCGGCGCCACCAGGGGAAGCAGCGCGTTGAGGTCGGTCGACAGGTCGACGTCCATGTAGGCGAGGATCGGGGCGTCCGAAGCGGACCAGACGGTCCGCAGCGCCCGGCCACGGCCCTTCTGCTCCAGCCGGAAGGCTTTGACCTCCGGGATCTCGGACTCCAGCCGCGACGACACCTGGGGGGTGGTGTCCGTGGACGCGTTGTCCGCGATGGTGATGCGGAACGCGTACGGGAACGTGCGCTTGAGGTGCTCGTGCAGGCGGAGCACACATGGCTGGAGGTCCTTCTCCTCGTTGTAGACGGGGATGACCACATCCAGGACTGGCGTACCGGCGTCTCCGGCCGGGAGGTGCTCCCGCGCCGGCAGGGTTCCGGTAGAAGAGTCGGTTCGCATGGAACCGACTCTCGTCAGGCGCCCTGTTGTGCCCATGTGGTGGCGCTGTGGTCCACCTGTGGATGCGGTTGCCAGTTCGTTTCGGGAAGAAGCGCGGGCAGATGGACGGTGAACACGGTGCGTCCCGGAACGCTGTCCACGGTCACCGCACCACCGTGCGCGGTGGCCACGGCCTGCACGATGGCGAGCCCCAGTCCCGTGGATCCCGTGGAGCGGGAGCGGGCGGAGTCACCGCGAGCAAACCGTTCGAACACGTGCGGCAGCAAATCGGCCGGGATGCCCTGACCGTCGTCCTGCACGTCCACACACAGCCACGGCCCGCGCCGCTGGACCCGCGCGGTGACCGTCGTACCGGGCGGGGTGTGCGTGCGCGCGTTGGCCAGCAGGTTGACGAACACCTGCTGCAACCGGGCCGCGTCCGCCGATACGAGGGCGGGCTCGTCCGGCAGTTCGAGGCGCCAGAGGTGGTCGGGTCCGGCCGCGCGGGCGTCGCTGATGGTGTCGACGACGAGCGGTACGAGGTCGGTCTGTTCGAACTGGAGCGGTCTGCCCGCGTCCAGCCGGGCCAGCAGCAACAGGTCCTCGACGAGGAAGGTCATCCGCCCCGCCTCGGACTCGATCCGCCGCAGCGCGTGCCGGGTGTCGGGCCCGACGTCCTCACGGCCGCGCCGGGTCAGCTCGGCGTACCCGCGGATGGAGGCCAGCGGCGTCCGCAGCTCGTGGCTGGCGTCCGCGACGAACTGCCGTACCCGCATCTCGCTCTGCTGCCGCGAGTGCAGCGCGCTGTGGATGTGGTCGAGCATCCGGTTGAGCGAGGCGCCCACCTGCCCGACCTCGGTGTGCTGGTCGGTCTCGGACTCGGGCACGCGCTCGTTGAGCGTGACCTCACCGCTGTGCAGCGGGAGTTCGGAGACCCGGGTGGCGGTGGCGGCGACCTTGCGCAGCGGCCGCAGGGCGACACCGACGAGGACGGAGCCGGCGATACCGGCGGCGACCAGTCCCGCGACGGTGACGCTGACCTCGACGAGGATCAGGGTGTTGATGGTGTTGGTGACGTCCTTGGTGGGCAGCGCGACGTAGAAGTGGCCGCGGACGCCCTCGACGTAGGTGACGCGGTACTCACCGAGCCCCGGGATGTCCACGGTCTGCATGCCACCGCTCTTGGACACCTTGGCGAGCGCCTTGGTCTGCGCCGTGGTCAGCTGACCGGCGCTCATCCCCTTGAAGCCCTCGGTGCTGTCGGAGTTCTCCTTGGCGACGACCGCCTTGGTGATGTTCCCGTCACTGCCGACGACCGCGGCCACGGTGCCGGGCATCGCCCCGGCCTTGGTGACGATGAAGTCGAGCTGGTCGTCGGTGGACGACGTCGTGGTGGACGACGTGGCCGTCGCGGAGGAGGCGGACGAGTTGTCGGCGGGATTCTCCGGCCCCGGCCCGTCCGGACCGCCCTCCGGCTGGCCCGCGGCGCGCCGCGCGACCTCCGTGACCGACGCGTTGAGCTGGTCGTTCAGGTGCTGGCTCAGCGCGATCGTGGTGACCGTGCCGATCACCGCACACACCACCGCGATGAGCGCCACCGCGGAGACGACGAGCCGCGTCCGCAGCGTGCGCGGTTGTCGTCCTCGCCGCTGCGGATCACCTCCGCTCGCGCGGAGACCACGCGTACGCGGCCGCCGTCGGCTCGTCATGACGCCGCGGGCTTGATCAGGTAACCGGCGCCACGCCGGGTGTGGATCATCGGCTCACGGCCGGCGTCGATCTTGCGCCGCAGATACGAGATGTACAGCTCGACGACGTTGGCCTGGCCGCCGAAGTCGTACGACCAGACGCGGTCGAGTATCTGGGCTTTGCTGAGGACACGCCGGGGATTGCGCATGAGAAACCGTAGCAGTTCGAATTCGGTCGCGGTCAGGTGAATGCCCTCACCGGCCCGGGACACCTCGTGGCTGTCCTCGTCGAGCGTGAGGTCGCCGACGACGAGTACGGAGTCGGAGCGGCGGTCGGCCGCTCCGGAGCGCCGGATGAGTCCGCGCAGCCGGGCCACGACCTCCTCCAGGCTGAACGGCTTGGTGACGTAGTCGTCGCCGCCGGCGGTCAGGCCCGCGATGCGGTCCTCGACGGCGTCCTTGGCGGTGAGGAAGAGGACGGGAACGTCGGGCAGCTCGCGCCGCATGCGGCCCAGTACGGTGAGGCCGTCCATGTCCGGGAGCATCATGTCCAGGACGACGGCGTCGGGGCGGAACTCGCGAGCGGTCTGCACCGCGCCCTGTCCGTCACCCGCACTCCGGATCTGCCAGCCCTCGTAGCGCAGGGCCATGGACAGAAGTTCGGTGATCGACAGCTCGTCGTCCACCACTAGCACCCGGACGGGGCTCCCGTCCGGCCTCAGCAGTTCGGTGCGCCCCTGGGGCTGGGTCGTGGTCATGGTGAACACCATGTCGGGCCCCTCTGAGAGGAAGCTTTCCGGAACCTGTGATTTGCCTGAGAAACGCACAGGGACCTCTCAGGCAACACCTTGAAAGATCACGGACAACGCCGGAAAGATCGGCATTTGCCCGTTTGGAACCAGTAACGGACTGCCCCTCGGCCGCCCCTCGACTTGATCCTTAAATGAGAAAACTGTGTGCCGCCTGAGCCCCGGACCAGGGAAATCTGGAGCCTTTCGGGCCGCGGGCAGCGTAAGGGAGGCGGGTGAGAGGAGGATGAGGAAGGGGTTGAGGAAGGGGTTGAGGAAGGGGTTGAGGAAGGGGTTGAGGAAGGGGTTGAGGAAGGGTTCAGGAACGGGTTCAGGAAGGGGTTGAGGAAGGGGTTGAGGAAGGGGTTGAGGAAGGGTTCAGGAACGGGTTCAGGAAGGGTTCGGGAACGGGTTCGGGAAGAGGCTCAGGAAAGGGCGGTGGGGTCAGCCGGGGCGGTCGGGGGCCGTCAAGGTGCTCAGACGGGGTGCTCAGACGGGGTGCTCAGAACAGCCCGTCCTGAGTCACCGCCGCCGCCCCCTTCACCTCCCGCACCGGCACGGTGACCCCTCCCCCGGCGGCCGACGGCACCAGCTCCCACCCCGTCATCAGCCGGGTGTCGAGCACGACGACCCCCCGCACGGTGACCAGATGCAGATCGGGTCCGGCCACCGCCAGCACCTCCCCGCTCACGGCCCCGCCCGCGACCAGTTCGCCCACCACACCGTCGGCGCGCGGCAGCCCGTCGAGCCCGAACACGCCGGTGTGGTCGACGAGTTCGTACGGCAGCCGGGCGAGGGACTCCGGCCAGCCGGTGAGCGCGCGGGCACGGGCGTGCAGGTCGGCGAGTTCGGCGGCGCGTTCGCCGGGCCCGGGCAGGGCGGACCGTACGGCGCGCTTGTCGGCGTACGGGATCCGGTCGGGCACCCCGAGCGCGGCCCGCAACACCTCCTCGGTCCGCCGGGCCGCCATCAGCGGGCCGCGGCCCAGCCAGCTGAAGCAGACCGCGCCCTGCTCCAGCAGCCGCGCCGGTCCGCGCCCGACGGCCGTGATGCCGACCTTGACCATCCCGGGGCCGAACCACGCGAGGTACACGTGGTAGGGCCGCGGATCGTCGGCGACCGTGTCCGCCGCCACGGAGTGCGCCCGCTCCAGCCGCGCGCACTCCTCGCACCGGGCCCCGGTGCTCCGCCCCGACACCGCGGCCCGGAGCGGACAGGCGTTCCCCCGCGCCCCCACGCACGTCCGCCCACCCCCGCTCACGACACCGAACGCCACTCCTTTCCCCCGCGGCAGCGCACTGCGCCGCCCGCCTTCCCAGGCCAGCACGGGCCCCTCGCCGGCCCACCGCAGCCCCGTACATCTCCACGCCTGTGCCATCTCTCCCGAGAGTAGGGGGTGCCACTGACAACGGGCCGCGCGAAGGGGGTTGGTCGCTCGCGACCCGCTGTCTACGGCGCCGCGGGGGCGAAGTCCACCGGGATGTACTGGTCGTACGTCCGGTCGTTGGTGGCGGTGAAGTCGGCCCGGGTGACGACCGCGCAGCGCACGCCGTCCTCGCCGCAGGTGACGCCGTCGGCGATCTGGGGCCGGACGTTGTCGAGCGTCGTGACGAACGAGCCGCCCTCCTTGTACGGGAAGGTGATCCCGTCCGTGCCCGTGCCGGTGTCGGTGATCCAGCGCGAGGAGCCGTCCTTGTTCACCCGGCCGGGCAGACACGGCCCCGGCAGGGAGGTGTAGGTGGCGGGGTCGCCGGCCTTGACGCCCTCGGGGATGACGCAGAACGCCAGGAAGATGCCCTGGGCCCGGTTGTACCCGGTGCCCGCGACGTGCACCGTGCCGCCGTCGGCGGGCAGGACGGTGGGCCCGGCGACCAGGTTCAGGTGGTAGGTGCCGCCGTCCGCGCCGGTCACCGTGCGGTGGGCGTGGCCGACCAGCGGCGCGGCGCTGGCGGTACCGGCCAGCGGGACGACGGCGGCGAGCGCGGCGGCGGACACGGCGAAGGCGGCGCGAGCCAAAGTCTTGCTGCTGCTGTTCTTGGTGTTCTTGGTGTTCTTGGTGTTCTTGGTGTTCTTGGTGTTCTTGGTGGGGGGTTTCATGGAGGTGGAGGTGGTCCTCTCACTTAGGTGTTTCCTGTGAACACTGCTGATCACATGCCTAAAACATGACTGATCAGTAGGCAATACGGATCAAGAGTGTTCACTTGGCGCACACCGCACCTGCACACCCGGAGGTGCGGTGCAGGGCCGCACCACTCAGGTCGCCTCCCACAGGCGCCGGTAGAAGTCGATGCGCTCGGGGTCGCGGGCGATGCCGTACGCGTCGAGGAGGGCGTCCTCCCAGCCGGGGCCGTAGTTCATCCGGGTGTTCCAGGACGCGACGGCGAGGTCGGCCCACCGGTCCGCGACGCCCATCGTGCCCAGGTCGACGTGGCCGGACCAGGAACCGTCGTCGTGGAGAAGGGTGTTGGGGGCGCACGGGTCGCCGTGGCAGACGACGAGGCGGTCGGCCGGCGGGGCGGGCGGCAGCCCGGTGACGGGGCGGCCCGAGTGGCGGGCGGCGCGGGCCAGCCGCTCCTCGACGGACCAGTCGAACGGGCAGTCGGCGACGGGCAGTTGCTCGTGCAGCACCCGCAGTCCCGCCCCCAACGCCCGTACGGCCGTGGCGGGTTCGGCCAGCCAACGCGGGCTGACGGCACTCTCGCCGGGCAGCGCGTAGGTGACGAGCCAGGCGGCGCCGTCGTCGTCGCGCCCGTACTCCTTCACGCGGGGCACGGGGGTGAACTGCCGCGCCCACCGCAGCCGTTCGGCCTCGGCGGCGAGGTCGAGGGCGGTGCCGGCGGGGACCCACTTGGCGAAGAGGGTCTCGCGGTCTCCGACGCCGTCTCCATCAATGCGGAAGGTGAGACCGCCGGCCTCGTTCTGCCAGACGGGCACGGGCGGCGGCGCACCGGCGGCCCGGCCGTCGGCGATACGGGCGATCGACGGCGGAAGGGCAACGGGCCCGAGCGGAGTTCCCGAGTACGGGGTTCCCGAGTACATGCCCGCATGATCCGTCGCGAGGCAGGGCGGAGCGACAGGTTTTCCGGCGCGCGGAGAGCGGACGCCACGTCGCGGGTGTAGTGAACTACACCTTTGATTCGGGAGGGCACGTCCTCGTTCCGGAGCCCCGTCGACGGCATCGTTGATCTCGGCCGAACAAGCCGAAATCCAGAGGCCGACGGCCCCGCCCCACCCGGAAGGAAATCCCATGAACACGCTGCTCGCACCGAAGCCGAAGATGGCACACGGGACGCGGCGTACGGATTCCGGTACGGCTACGGCGACGGGCCCGGGTCCGATCGCCTCCTTCGCACGGTTCGTCCTGTGCGGCGGCGGGGTGGGAGTCCTCTCCAGCGCGGCGGTCCCGCTGCTGGCGATGACGATGCCGTGGGCGGTGTCGAACGCGCTGATCACGGTCGTGTCGACCATCCTCTGCACCGAACTGCACGCCCTGTTCACCTTCGGCACCGGCAAGCGCCCCGGCTGGCGCCAGCACCTCCAGTCGGCGGGCTCGGCGACGGCGGCGTACGTGGCTACCTGCGCGGCGGTGTTCATCCTCCACGCGGTCCAGTCCTCGCCGAGCATGCTCACCGAGCAGGCGGTCTACCTCAGCGCCTCGGGCCTCGCGGGCATCGGCCGCTTCCTGGTCCTGCGGGTGTTCGTCTTCGCGACGGGCCGCAACGAGAAGACGGCCGTGGCGACGACGACCACGAAGACGGAGCCGACGCTCCCGACCCCGAACCGGACGCCCCTGAAGTGGACGGCCCTGAAGCAGACGGCCGCGAAGCGGATCGTGTGGTCACTCCCGCCCCGCCCCGCCACCCAGCACCCGGCCCTGACCTGACCAGAACTGAACTGACCAGAACCAACCTGACCAACAGCAGGGGCCCCGGATTGTTTCCGGGGCCCCTGCTCCACGTACACGCAAAACCACTGCACATGTTTCTACTGAAGTAGCTTTCGCCGGGCGCAGTAGCTTGCCGATGCGGTCTGGAAGGACGAGCGACCGCGCAGCGCAGCACAAGCGACGGGAGAGCCGACCATGCCCCGAGAGACGCCGTACCTCGCAGTGGCCGACGCCCTGCGCACAAGGATTCTCGCGGGGGAGTGGAAAACAGGGGAGCAACTCCCGTCCCGGGCACGGCTCGCAGAGGAGTACGGCGTCGGCCGCAACGTCACACAGCGGGCCGTGGACCGTCTGATCGCCGAGGGCCACCTGGAGGGACGCGCGGGCTCGGGCACGTACGTCCGCAGACCGCGCGAACGCCTCCGCATGATCCGCGCACGCCACCGCGAACGCCGTGGCGCCGGCCTGGACGAACAGGGCAGGGCAACCGCCTGGGACGCCCACTCGGAGACCCAGGTCCCGGCCCCACCACAAATAGCCGAGCGGCTGTCCATAACCCCCGGCGACCTCTGCGTGAGAACCCACTACGAATTCCTGTCAGACGGCCACCCAGTCCAGCTCTCCACTTCCTGGGAGCCCATGGCAATCACGGCAGGAACCCCCATACTCCTCCCCGAATCGGGCCCCTTGGCAGGACAGGGCGTACTCCACCGTATGCGCGCGATAGGCGTGGAGATCGAAACAGTGGCAGAAATCCCCCGCCCGGCCCGCGCCACGCACACCCAGGCCCACCTCCTGGGAATAACCACAGGCGACCTGGTCCTCCAAATAGAGCGCACAATCTACGACACGGACGGCCGCCCCGTGGAAACGGCAGACATAGTCATCCCGGACGCACGCCGAGAAGTGCTCTACGAGTTCGTAGTGGACAGGTAACAGTGCGCGCACCCAGCCCCCCAGACCTCCTGAGCGACCCGAACTTCGGACGCCTATTCGCAGCCACAGCGCTGGGCCAACTGGCCGACCGCATAATCTTCCTGACTCTACCCCTGATATCAATAACAACACTGAGGGCAACCGAATTCCAGGTAGGCGCATTGACCGCAACGACCACGGCAGGCTACCTCCTGGTAGGACTACCGGCAGGCGCCTGGGTGGACCGCATGCGAAAACGCTCGGTGATGATCAGCACGGACCTGGCAAGAGCGCTGATCCTCTTGACGATACCGCTGGCATGGCAGGCAAACAAACTAACAATCGACTGGCTGTACGCGGTAGCCCTGCTGCACGGAATACTGACGGTCTTCTTCGACGTGTCATACGCAAGCTACCTACCGCACTTGATAGGACGCGAAAGCCTGCTGGAAGGAAACTCAAAACTCTCAGCCATCCGCTCGGTGACCAGCATCAGCGGCCCCGCGATAGCAGGCCCACTGATCAACTGGACAGGAGCCCCCGCAACACTACTAATAAGTTCAGCAGGGATGACAGCATCCGCACTACTGGCAATGACCATCAGAAAACAAGAACAGAAACCAAGACAGAGAAGAAGCCCCAGCCTGACCAGAGAAATAAAAGAGGGCTGGAAGTTCGCCCTAAATCACCCGATCCTCCTGGCAACAATATCAGGGGACGCAATATTCAACCTCTCCCTGACCATGTACCAAACCATGCTATTGCTCTTCCTGAAAAGAACCCTGGCCCTAAGCTCCCCCGCCATAGGATTGATCCTCTCAGGAATGGGTTGCGGAGCATTACTGGGCGCACTACTGGCAACAAGAATCGCAAGGCACGTAGGCCAAGGCAGGGTGATCTGGCTGGCCCCTCTCCTCACCTGCCCCCCGACCGTCCTGGTACCGCTGGCCCACCCGGGTTGGAGCGTGTACGCAGCGGCAACCGCCCTGGCGGCTCTCTCACTAGGCGGAGTAGTCCGCGTAGTGGCCCAGTCAAGCCTCCAACAAACCCTGACCCCAGACCCCCTCCTGGCCCGAATGAACGCAACGGCCCGCTTCATATCCTGGGGCGGCCTCCCCCTGGGCGCCCTCCTGGGCGGAGCCACAGGCTCAACACTCGGCGCAGCCCCCACCCTCTACCTCGGCGCCACCGGCATGACCCTGAGCTTCCTCCCCACCTTCCTGTCCCCACTCCGCACACTGCGGGCATTGCCCAACGAGAGAGATCAGGAGCCCCTGCCCTGATCCTCCTGCTCGACGGCCCTGCAATGGACAACGCAAGAGGCCCTCCGGACACGTCCGGAGGGCCTCTCATCTATGTGCACTCGGCAGGATTCGAACCTGCAACCTTCTGATCCGTAGTCAGATGCTCTATCCGTTAAGCTACGAGTGCTTGTGTGTTCTGTTGTGTTGCCTTGTTCTGCTTGCTCTTCCTTCGCGGGCTTTCGGCCCGGTTGGCGTTGCGGGAACAACATTACATGACTGGCGGCGTGAGGTGAAATCCGTTTGCCGTAGGTGGTCTGAGCTGGGGAAACAGTCGTTCGGGTGATCCGCGCGGCCGAGCCCGCGGTGGCGTTCCGTGGGACGGCCGAAGCCCCGGTCCGTTGGCGGGACCGGGGCTTCGGGGTGAGGTGCGGAGGCGGAGGGATTTGAACCCTCGATGGGCTTGAAGGCCCAAACCGCATTAGCAGTGCGGCGCCATAGACCGGACTAGGCGACGCCTCCAGCACGACCGCCCGCGCGAGCGCGAGTGGTGCGTCCAGATGATGACACAACCGCGTGGGGTGTCACCAATCGGCCCCCACGGTACTAGGCATGCGGGCCGCAGAGCAAAGCCTCCCGGACCACCCTCCGATCGCCCATCGACACCCGCTGACACCCGCCGACACCCATCGACACCCAGCGATATCCGCCGACACCCAACCCCTCCGCGCGCAACCCCCGGCCCGCCCAGCCGTTAGTCAGGTCATGTTCCAGGTCGCCGCACCCCGTGCCCTTCTTCTCCCCGTCGTCGTACTCCTCGGGCTCGGCGGTGTCGTATCGCCCGCCGCCGCGCACGGAGGGCGATACGGCGGGGATCGGCTCGCTGTCACCGTCAGCCACGCCGGCTCCGCCGATGGGACGCACCTGCTGCGCTGTCACCCCGGCGGCGGCGATCACCCCGACCCCTCCGGGGCCTGTCGGGTGCTCGATCGGCGGACGCGGTGGGGGCGGGACCCCTTCGCGGCCGAGGAGCCGCACGGGCTGTGCACCATGCAGTACGGCGGGCCCGCCGTCGCGCGCGTCATCGGGACCTGGGCCGGGCGGCCCGTCGACGTGACGTACGACCGGCACGACGGGTGTGCCGTCTCCCGTTGGGACGCTCTCGTCCCCGTTCTGCCCGGACTCGGGCAGTAGGCGGGGGATGCGGGGGATAAGGACCGTGGGACCTGCACAGTCACCCCATCCCACCGTCACCCGACCGGCACCCCATCCCCACCCCGGCCGAATCCCCTGTGCGACCTCGCTCTCATCCAGCGCCGCCACCGCAACCCGTGCCCTTAGACTCCCTCGCGTGACACGTAGCGGAGCGGTTGGCAAGATGGCCTCCGCGGGCGGCCGGGGGCTTGGTCCCGCGGTCGGCACAGTGCGGTAACAGGGAGGAAGCGTCTCGTGAGCAGCAGGCCATCCCGGGGCGCTGCTCGCCTCGCGGCGATACTGGACGCACTGCCCGACGCATTGGTGCTGGTCAATGCCAACGGCACGGTCGTCAACGCCAACACCATCGCTCTGGAGACCTTCGAGGCCCCGGGCACCTCCCTCGTCGGGCGCGGGCTGCTCGATCTGCTGCCGGAGTTCGACTCCAAGCTCATCCCCGGCTCCATGCGGCGCCCCGACTCCGTCGACCCCCGCGCGCACACCAAGCCGACCCGCATGCTCGCCCGCCGTACCGACGGCAGCGTGCTGCCCGTCGAGGTCACCAGCGCCAACCTGGAGAACGGCCACGAGGCGTACGACAGTTACAGCTACTCCAGCGACGAGTTGCTCATGCTCGTCGTACGGGATCTGTCCGGGACCGTCGACACGGAAGCCGAACTCGCGCGGTCGCAGCGGCAGACCGAGATGATTCTGCGGGCCGCCTCCGAGGGTGTCGTCGGTACCGACACCGACGGGCGGATCGTGCTCGTCAACCCGGCCGCCGCGCAGATACTCGGCTACCGCGCCAGCGACCTCGGCGGCAAGGAGCTGCACACCCTCGTCCTGCACTCGCGCGAGGACGGTTCGCCGTTCCCGTACGGCGAGTCGCCGCTCGCCGACACCCTGCGGTCCGGGCGCAAGCACCGGGTGCGCGGGCAGGTGCTGTGGTCCAAGAGCGGCGAGAAGGTCTCCGTCGACCTCACCACCGCGCCCGTCCGCGACGGCGACCAACTCGTCGGCGCCGTCCTGACCTTCACCGACCGACGGCCGTACGACGCCGTCGTCGCCGAACGGGACGAGGCCGCCGGCCGCCACCGGGAAGAGGTCCAGCGGCTCGAACGCGAGCACCAGGACGAGGTCGAGCGGCTGGCCGCCGCGAACGCCCAGGCCCTCGGCCGGATGCGTTCCGAGCACGACGCCGAACTCGCCGCCCTGCGCGAGCGGCAGGCCGAGCAGATCGCCGCCGGGGACGAGCGGTACGCCGCGCTCGGCGAGCGCGAGAAGGACCGTTACGAGGCGCTCGGCGCCCGGCACGAGCAGCTCCTCGCCGTCCTCGGCCCGGCCCTGCGCGGTCCGCTCGAACAGCTGCGGGGCGAACTGTCCGCGCTCGCCGCCGACGACGCCGGCCAGCTGTGGCCCGAGGCCAACCAGGTCCTGCACCACCTCGCGGCCGGCTACTCCCGCATCACCGCCCTCATCGACAACGTCCTCGGCTACCAGCTCCTCGACTCCGGCGACGAACAGCTCGTCCGCACCGCCGTCATGCTCGACGCCGTCGTCGCCGCCGGTGTCGACGGCGCCGTCGAACTCATCGGGCCCGGCCGCGTCCAGTTCGCCGTGCACGCGCCGCCCATCGAGGCCGAGGTCGACCAGCAGCGGCTCGCCCAGGCGCTCGCGCACCTCATCGCCGACGTTGCCGGAGTCGACGCCACCGGCAACTCGCCCGTCTCCGCGGGTGGTTACCTCGACAACACCGTCGTCGTGGCCGCCGCCCAGCGCGGCGAGGTCGTCCGGATCGAGGTGCGCGGCCCGTACGCCGGGGGAGACCCGGTGCACCAGCCGATCGTGCGGGGCATCGTGCGCGCCCACGGCGGCGTCCTGCAGACGCACGAGGTGCCGGGCATGAGCGGCAGCGCGTACGTCCTCGAAGTCCCGCTCGGCGGCGGCGCGGGCACCGTCCCGGCCACGGTCACGGTCACCACCGACACAGACGTCGATGTCGATGGCGTTGTCGCCGTCGATGACGCGGATCAGCCGGACAGTACGCAGGCGGGTGCCCGTCGTCGGGCGCGGCGTTCCTCCGTCGACGCCTTCCTCGACGCCGACGACGATGCCCTGGACGCTCCTGAGTCCGCCCCGCCCGCCTCCCCCGATACGGCCGTCAACCCCACCGGACGACGGCGTCGTCGGGCCGGTGGCGAGGAGCCCGCGGTCGCCGAGGCGCCGGAATCGGTGCCGGGGAACGAGGGGTCCGGACGGCGGCGCGGGCGGCCCAGCCCCGTCGAGGACGGGCCCGCGGCGCTGCCCGCGGGGCAGGCCGGGGTCTCCGAGGGCGCGGTCGTCACCGCGGCCGAGCAGTCGGCGGGCGCCGCCGCCGTGGCCA
>LJCV01000142.1 GCA_001298575.1 Actinobacteria bacterium OK074 | reverse complement strand
CGGCCCCCGAGCCCCCCCCCCCCCCCGCGAACCCACCGCACCAGCTGGTCGCCGGCTGAGCCCACGCTGACCTGGGCCGAAGCCGCCCGACCCCGCCCAGCCCCACCCCGACCGGGATCCATCGGACACCCCCTGGCTACGCTGCACCCATGGACTACGTCTCCGCGCTCGTGCCCCCGGTCGTGATGGCCGTGTTCTTCATCGGTGTCATCAGGGTGATCGTGAAGACCCAGGGCGGCGCCAACAAGTTCAAGGAGGACGCGTACGTCGACGCGGCCCTCGCGCGCGTGGACGGCGCCCCCGACGTGGCCGCCACGACGGGCTCGGTGCCCGGCCAGGCGAAGAACTCCGACGCCTGACCCGTCCGCCCGGCCCGTCCCGCCCGCGGCGCGCCCCGCCCCGGCGACCGGCCCCACACCCCCCGGCACGCGACTCGCACCCGTACAGAGTCGCGTGCCGTCCCATTTCCTGCCCTTTGCCCTATTGTGCTGAGCTGTGCCTCGCCCATTGGGAGAACTCGAAGACGCGGTCATGACGCGGGTGTGGAAGTGGAACCGCCCGGTGACCGTTCGGGAAGTCCTCGAAGACCTCCGGCAGGAACGGTCCATCGCGTACACCACCGTGATGACGGTTTTGGACAATCTCCATCAGAAGGGCTGGGTACGCCGTGAGGCGGAAGGCCGCGCCTATCGATATGAGGCGGTCTCCACCCGCCCCGCCTACGCCGCCGCCCTGATGAACGACGCCTGGGCGCAGAGCGACAACCCGGCCGCCGCTCTGGTCGCGTTCTTCGGAATGATGAGCGACGAACAGCGACTGGCGCTGCGCGACGCCGTACGCATCGTGCAGGGCCCGGAGCCGGAGCCGCCGCGGGAGCCACCCGCCGCAACCGGGGACCGCACTGGGCGATAACGTCCGCACATGCCAGCAGAGAGCGCCAAGGCCGCCGGAAAAGCAGTGACTGTCCGGCGGGCCAGGACCAGCGATGTTCCCGCGGTACGACGACTGCTCGACTCCTACGTCTCCCGCCGCATCCTGCTGGACAAAGCCACCGTGACCCTTTACGAGGACATCCAGGAGTTCTGGGTGGCCGAACGCGACGACAACGCCGAGGTGGTCGGCTGCGGCGCACTGCACGTGATGTGGGAAGACCTCGCCGAAGTGCGGACACTTGCGGTGGGCCCGGGTGCAAGGGGCCTCGGTGTGGGTCATCAGTTGCTGGAGAAGTTGCTCCAGACCGCCCGCTGGCTCGGCGTTCGGCGTGTTTTCTGTCTGACCTTCGAAGTGGAGTTCTTCGGGAAGCACGGTTTCGTGGAGATCGGCGAGACACCTGTTGACGCCGATGTGTACGCGGAGCTGCTGCGTTCCTATGACGAGGGTGTCGCGGAGTTCCTCGGACTCGAACGAGTGAAACCGAACACCTTGGGCAACAGCCGCATGCTTCTGCATCTGTGATCGTCGGGGGATCCGTACTCATCCGGCTCTCATCTCCCGTGTCCGGAAGGGGCCGTAGCGGGCCGGAGGGACTCTGTCCGGTTACTGATCCGGTGCGGATCCCTACCGAACGCAAGGGGATCCCCCGCGGATGCCGTGGTCTATTCCCCCCGTCTCTTCCCACCCTCTTCCGCTCTCCTTCCCGCCTCCCTTCCCACCCTCCTCCGGATCTCCCGCGTTCCGCCCTGCCCAGGCGCCCTATGTCCGAAACGCGCATGTTTCCGGTCTTCCTGTGGGCCGCCGGTCTCGCCGAGTCTCTCCGGGGGGTTTGTGTTTTCTCGGCAAAAGCGGTTTGCTTTCCGGCGTAACGCAGTACTGCATATAACAGGGGACTGAAACGGCGGCTCGCGCCGCGGACCCTCGGCCCTGAAGTTATCGATGAAAGGAAATCCGGTGGCACAGAAGGTTCAGGTCCTTCTTGTCGACGACCTCGACGGCGGCGAGGCGGACGAGACCGTGACGTTCGCTCTGGACGGCAAGACCTACGAGATCGACCTCACGACGTCGAACGCGGACAAGCTCCGTGGACTTCTCGAGCCCTACGTGAAGGGCGGACGCCGTACCGGCGGCCGTGCTTCCGGCGGACGCGGAAAGGCGCGTGTCGCTTCCGGCGGCAGCCAGGACACCGCACAGATCCGCGCGTGGGCGAAGGAGAACGGTTACGAGGTCAACGACCGTGGCCGCGTTCCGGCGTCCATCCGCGAGGCATACGAGAAGGCCAACGGCTGACGCGCCCAAGGGCACGTCTCCAGGTACGCCGACGGGCGCCCCACGGGGTGCCCCATCAGGTACCCGGCAGGTACTGAGAACAGGCAGGCGACCGATCGTCCGTACGCCGCAGCCGGATCCGGTGGCAGTGATTGGCCACCGTTTCCACCAGGCGTACGAGATCGGGGGCGTCCCCACCGCCTCCCACTGCCGACACGGCGGGCAGCGACGACCGCGCCTCGTACCCCGGCCCGGGGGGCCGCAGCCATACGGCGGCCCCCTGAGAGCGGGTGCCAAGGGCGTGAACACCCGCAGTAGGCCCACCCGCGCCAGGCCCGCCCGCGCCAGGCCCACCCGCGCCGAGTCCGTCGCGGACGTACGCGTCCGGCGGCACCGGTGCCTCCACGTGTCCGGCCGTGCCCAGCGCTCTGAGGTCCGTCAGGAGATCCGCGGCCAGCGCGCCCCATTCCAGCCAGTCGAGCAGCCCCGGCACCTCGTCCGCGCCGCCCGCGGCCACCAGGAACCACATCCGGTCGGCCCGCAGCGCCACCGGGGAGTGCGGCCGCAGATGCCGCAGCGCCGCCCGGCCCGCCCGCGCCGGCACGTCCAGCACGTCGAACGCGACGCCCGTCGGCAGCCGTACGGGGGACCCGGGCACCGTCGGCCACCCCAGTTCGTTCTCGTACCACCGGCGCACCGCGTCGGGGGCCGGTGGCCTTGTGTTCGCCGTGGCGGCGGTGCCGACAGGGCCTTCCGGGGCCGGTGGGCGACGAGGGAGAGGGACGACCGCGGGGGTGACGGTGTGAACCATGCCAAGAGCAACCCCCGGAAGACCCGGCGAGTTACGCTGGGTTGCCCGGTCGATGCGCACAGTGCCGGAAAGGGGGTGCGTGGGGGTGTGCGGCGACGCAAGGATGTTCGCCCGTAGCGGAGGGAACCCGCGTAAACGGCATGGACTGTCCGTGGCCGCGGGTAAGACATCCCTAGTGGGAGGGGCCGACACGCAGGACGGGCCGTCTTCCGTTCGCCATCGGCGTACTGGCGACTGGGGTAAGTGCTTGGCCTGCGGGAACATCATCTCGCACCATCGGGTTGGAGCAAGTGTCGGCGTTCGACGTCAGGAGGCAGCAGACCTGTCTCCGCGAGAGCGGAGGTGAGCCGTGATCCGGACGGTGTCGGCAGTTGGAATGAGCGGTCCCCGCTTGCGGGACTAAGCTGCGGAAGGACAGCGAGGGGAGCGTCCCCTCACTGCCTGACCGCTCTGAGGAGCGATTAACGATGTTCGAGAGGTTCACCGACCGCGCGCGGCGGGTTGTCGTCCTGGCTCAGGAAGAAGCCCGGATGCTCAACCACAACTACATCGGCACCGAGCACATCCTCCTGGGCCTGATCCACGAGGGTGAGGGTGTCGCCGCCAAGGCCCTTGAGAGCCTCGGGATTTCGCTCGAGGCGGTCCGCCAGCAGGTGGAGGAGATCATCGGCCAGGGCCAGCAGGCCCCCTCCGGCCACATCCCCTTCACGCCCCGTGCCAAGAAGGTCCTGGAGCTGTCGCTCCGCGAGGCCCTCCAGCTCGGCCACAACTACATCGGCACCGAGCACATCCTGCTCGGCCTGATCCGCGAGGGCGAGGGCGTCGCCGCCCAGGTCCTGGTGAAGCTGGGTGCCGACCTCAACCGGGTGCGCCAGCAGGTCATCCAGCTGCTCTCGGGCTACCAGGGCAAGGAGACCGCCACCGCCGGCGGCCCCGCCGAGGGCACCCCCTCGACCTCCCTGGTCCTGGACCAGTTCGGCCGCAACCTCACCCAGGCCGCCCGCGAATCCAAGCTCGACCCGGTCATCGGGCGCGAGAAGGAGATCGAGCGGGTCATGCAGGTGCTGTCCCGCCGCACCAAGAACAACCCGGTCCTCATCGGCGAGCCCGGCGTCGGCAAGACGGCGGTCGTCGAGGGCCTGGCGCAGGCCATCGTCAAGGGCGAGGTGCCCGAGACCCTCAAGGACAAGCACCTCTACACCCTCGACCTCGGCGCGCTGGTGGCCGGCTCCCGCTACCGCGGTGACTTCGAGGAGCGCCTGAAGAAGGTGCTCAAGGAGATCCGCACCCGCGGCGACATCATCCTGTTCATCGACGAGCTGCACACGCTGGTCGGTGCGGGCGCGGCCGAGGGCGCCATCGACGCGGCCTCCATCCTGAAGCCGATGCTCGCGCGCGGCGAACTCCAGACCATCGGTGCGACGACGCTGGACGAGTACCGCAAGCACCTGGAGAAGGACGCGGCCCTTGAGCGCCGCTTCCAGCCCATCCAGGTCGCGGAGCCGTCCCTGCCGCACACCATCGAGATCCTCAAGGGCCTGCGCGACCGGTACGAGGCGCACCACCGCGTCTCGATCACGGACGAGGCCCTGGTGCAGGCGGCGACGCTCGCCGACCGCTACATCTCGGACCGCTTCCTCCCCGACAAGGCGATCGACCTGATCGACGAGGCCGGCTCCCGGATGCGCATCCGCCGGATGACCGCGCCGCCGGACCTGCGCGAGTTCGACGAGAAGATCGCGGGCGTCCGCCGCGACAAGGAGTCGGCCATCGACTCCCAGGACTTCGAGAAGGCGGCCTCCCTCCGCGACAAGGAGAAGCAGCTGCTGGCGGCGAAGGCCAAGCGGGAGAAGGAGTGGAAGGCCGGCGACATGGACGTCGTCGCCGAGGTCGACGGCGAGCTGATCGCCGAGGTCCTCGCCACGGCCACCGGCATCCCGGTCTTCAAGCTGACCGAGGAGGAGTCCTCGCGGCTGCTGCGCATGGAGGACGAGCTCCACAAGCGGGTCATCGGCCAGATCGACGCCGTCAAGGCGCTGTCGAAGGCGATCCGCCGTACGCGCGCGGGCCTCAAGGACCCGAAGCGCCCCGGTGGTTCGTTCATCTTCGCCGGCCCGTCCGGTGTCGGTAAGACCGAGCTGTCCAAGGCCCTCGCGGAGTTCCTCTTCGGTGACGAGGACGCGCTGATCTCCCTCGACATGTCGGAGTTCAGCGAGAAGCACACGGTCTCGCGGCTCTTCGGTTCGCCCCCCGGATACGTGGGCTACGAAGAGGGCGGCCAGCTGACCGAGAAGGTCCGCCGCAAGCCGTTCTCCGTCGTCCTCTTCGACGAGGTCGAGAAGGCCCACCCCGACATCTTCAACTCGCTGCTGCAGATCCTGGAGGACGGTCGCCTGACCGACTCCCAGGGCCGGGTCGTGGACTTCAAGAACACGGTCATCATCATGACGACCAACCTCGGCACCCGGGACATCTCCAAGGGCTTCAACCTGGGCTTCGCGGCCTCGGGCGACAAGAAGACCAACTACGAGCGCATGAAGAACAAGGTCTCGGACGAGCTCAAGCAGCACTTCCGCCCCGAGTTCCTCAACCGCGTCGACGACGTGGTGGTCTTCCCGCAGCTGACCCAGGAAGACATCCTCGCGATCGTCGACCTGATGATCGGCAAGGTCGACGAGCGCCTCAAGGACCGGGACATGGGCATCGAACTGTCCCAGCCCGCGAAGGAGTTGCTCTCCAAGAAGGGGTACGACCCCGTGCTCGGTGCCCGGCCGCTGCGCCGCACCATCCAGCGCGAGATCGAGGACACCCTCTCGGAGAAGATCCTCTTCGGCGAACTCCGTCCCGGCCACATCGTGGTCGTCGACACGGAGGGCGAGGGCGAGGCCAAGACCTTCACCTTCCGGGGTGAGGAGAAGTCGGCGCTGCCGGACGTTCCGCCCATTGAGCAGGCGGCCGGTGGGGCTGGGCCCAACCTGAGCAAGGAAGCGTAAGCCTTCGGGCCGAGCGGGAAGGGGCCGGTGCCTTTGGGCACCGGCCCCTTTCGCGTGCCCGGCGCCCCTGGCCCGTTCTTCGCCGTGCCGGGGCGGTTCGGTCCCCGGGATGGACCGTTCGGCTCCTTGGCCGTGCCCCGCTGCCTGGCAAGAGTGGAAATGCGGGAGTTTTCCCGCTCGTAACAGGGGGAGGTCGTCATGGCATTGTTCGCCGGAATCGCACTCGTGGTCTGGGGAACGGTCAAGATTTTCGGGGCGAGCAGCCCTGTCATGCCGTGGCTGGCGGTCGTGCTGGGCATTGTCATCATCGCCGCCGCGGGGAGCCCCTACTGGCCCCACCGCCGTCCCGGTGAGAGCAGCAGCGTCATCGAAGAACGGCACTACATCGGTCCTCGCGACGGGCACGACCACAACCGTCACTAGCGAGCTTCGACCGGAATTCCCGGCCTCGCGTGCGGGTAAGCCGCGTAGTCCCCGTCACATTCCCGGTCGTTTCGGTTTTGACGGGCGGTGACATGACGCACAGGGCGTTCGGCCTCTACTAGGTGGGGTAGTGGGGGTGCGGCGGGGGCTTTGTTGCGTGGGTGGCTGTCAAGGCGGGAGGACGTTCGGCCTTGCTTACGACCCTTCGTCGTAGAACGTGCGTTTTGGGGGCGTCGGGGGGTCGGGGTACCAAGGGATGTCCCATCCGGTGGGCGTGTTCGTTCGCGTGCCGGGTGGTTTTTCTGTCCCCGAATGGCTGAGGTCTCCATGCTTTCCCGCACGCCGTCCACCTGTTCCCGCCGCCGTACCGTTCCGCTGCGTGCCCGTGCCGCTCTGGTGGCCGTCGGGGTCGGGGGAGTGGTCGTCGTGGGGGGTGTCGGGAGCGCCGCCGCGGCGGGGAACTCGGTCGTCGGCGCGCTGTCGACCAGCGGGGTCGCCTCCGCCGTCGAGGCGCAGGCAGCCGCTCAGGCCAAGGCCGCCTCCGCCGGTGTCACGGCCGCGCGGACCGCCGCGGCCAAGACCGCCGCCTCGTGGGTCGATCCGGTGCAGGGGTACACGCTCAGCGCGTCGTTCGACCAGGCCGGGAGCCTGTGGCAGTCCAGCCACAGCGGGCAGGACTTCGCGGTGCCGACCGGGACCGAGGTCGTCGCCGCGCACGGCGGGACCGTCGTCAAGGCGGGGGCCAACGGGGCCGGGGACGGGGCCGCGTACGGCAACGCCATCGTCATCAAGCACGCCGACGGGACCTACTCGCAGTACGCCCATCTCTCGCGCATCGACGTCAGGGTCGGGCAGGTCGTCGCCACCGGGCAGCACATCGCGCTCTCCGGCTCCACCGGCAACTCCACCGGGCCGCACCTGCACTTCGAGATCCGTACGACCGCGGACTACGGGTCCGCCGTGGACCCCGTCGCCTTTCTGCGGGCCAAGGGCGTGACTGTCTGAGCGGGGGCTTATGCCTCCTCGTGGGCCCGGGTCACCAGGTCCGTGGCCACGGCCAGGACCGCCTTGCGCTTCTCCTCGATGTCGCCCTCCACGTCCTGGAGGGTGAACATCCCGGCGTGCATCGTGAACAGCGCGCTGATGCAGCGGACCTGGGCGACGAGGGGGGCGTCCGGTTCCCTGATGATCAGGCCCAGGTCCTTCATCCGGTGCTTGAACATCTCGCCGATGCGCAGCTCCCGTACGGTCGCCTGGTTCTCCTGCATGAAGCGGAAGAGCGGGGCCGCGTCGCGGAGGATGTCGCTGTAGCGGCGCAGTACTTCCTGCTTGGTCTCCAGGGTGCGCGGCTGCTCGCGGCCCCATCGGATCAGGTCCCCGATCGGCTTCGACAGGTCGTCGAAGATGCTGATCAGGATGTCTTCCTTGGTCTTGAAGTGGTAGTAGAGCGCCGCCTTGGTGACGTCCAGGCGCTCGGCGATCTCCCGCAGGGAGGTCTTCTCGTAGCCCTGCTCGGCGAAGAGCTCCAGGGCCACGTCCTGGATGCGCTGACGGGTGTCGCCGCGCCGGTGTCGTCTGGCCGGCTCGGTGGTCGCGCCGTCGCCTGTCGTAACCATGTCGTTCACGCCCTCCATGGTGCCGCTCATCGGCGTACTCCTCGCACTCCGCGCCGTGGGTAAAGCGCAGCTAAACTTACTTGACGACCGGCTAGTTACGGGGCTAGCTTTCCTCAGTGTAGACAACTAGCCGGGCGGCAAGTAAGTGCCAGGGCGGAAGACATCTCCGGGGCGAGGCTTTTGGGGAGTGCGGCTTCAGGGCCCGGCTTCCGGTGCCCGGCGGCAGAACCTTCGAGTACCTAGGGGAGTGGGGACTCATGGCGGACAAGACGGTGACGGCACCCGATGCGGGTGCACCGCAAGTGACGGAGAAACCGCAGCGCAGTGTGCGCGTCGTCGTGCTGGCACTGATGATCGCGATGATGCTGGCCATGCTCGACAACATGATCGTCGGCACCGCCATGCCGACCATCGTCGGTGAGCTGGGCGGACTCGACCACCTGTCCTGGGTGGTGACGGCGTACACGCTCGCGACCGCGGCCTCGACCCCGATCTGGGGCAAGCTCGGCGACCTGTACGGGCGCAAGGGCGCCTTCCTCACCTCCATAGTGATCTTCCTGCTGGGCTCCGCGCTCAGCGGCATGGCACAGGACATGGGGCAGCTCATCGGGTTCCGGGCCGTTCAGGGGCTCGGCGCCGGCGGGCTCATGGTCGGCGTCATGGCGATCATCGGCGACCTCGTACCGCCCCGGGAGCGCGGCAAGTACCAGGGCATGATGGCCGGTGTCATGGCCATCGCGATGATCCTCGGCCCGCTGGTCGGCGGCACGCTCACCGACCACCTCGGCTGGCGCTGGGCCTTCTACATCAACCTGCCGCTCGGTGCCGTGGCGCTCGCGCTCATCACCGTCGTACTGCATCTGCCGAAGAAGCGGTCCACCGCGCGGATCGACTATCTCGGCGCCGCGCTGCTGACCGTCGGCATCACCGCGATCGTCCTCGTCACCACGTGGGGCGGCAGCGAGTACGCCTGGGGTTCCGCGCGGATCATGGAACTGATCGCGATCGGTGTGGCCTCGCTCGTCGGGTTCGTGTTCTGGCAGACGAAGGCCGTCGACCCCGTGATGCCGCTGCACATCTTCCGCAACCGCAACTTCACGCTGATGTCGATCATCGCGTTCGTCACCGGGTTCGTGCTGTTCGGGGCGACGCTGTTCCTGCCGCTGTACCAGCAGGCCGTGCAGGGGGCTTCCGCCACCAACTCGGGGCTGCTGTTGCTGCCGATGCTCGCGGGCATGCTCGTCGTGTCGATGATCGCCGGGCGGGTCACCACCAACAGCGGGCGGTACAAGGTGTTTCCGCTGACCGGCGGGGCGCTGTTGATGGTGGGGCTGTACCTGCTGTCGACCATGGACACCGGGACCTCGCGGTTCACGTCCGGGGTGTACATGGTCGTGGTCGGGGCCGGGATGGGGTGTCTGATGCAGATCACCATGCTGGTCGCGCAGAACAGCGTCGAGCTGAAGGACATGGGGGTCGCTTCGTCGACGTCCACGCTGTTCCGGACGCTCGGGTCGTCGTTCGGTGTCGCCATCATGGGGGCGCTGTTCAACAACCAGGTCAAGGACGTCATGGCCGAGCGGGCGGGGGCGTTGGGGTCTCAGGTGACCGAGTCGTCCGCGCAGTTGGATGCGGCGAGTCTGGCGAAGTTGCCTGCGGCGGCTCGGGAGGCTTATCAGTACGCGGTGTCGTCGGGGACGCATTCCGCGTTCTTGTTGGGGGCGGTTATCGCTGTGGTGGTGTTGGTGGCGGCGGTGTTTGTCACGGAGGTGCCGTTGCGGGGGGCGGGGGGGGGGGGGTCGGGTGGGGGGGGTAGTGAGGGGGCCGAGGTGGATGTCAAGGCTTCGGTGGTTGAGTTGGCCTGATGGTGGGGTGAGCTGAGCCGAGGTGGGCTGAGGTGAGGTGAGGTGGGCTGGGGTCGGCTGGGGCGGGTGGGT
>LJCV01000141.1 GCA_001298575.1 Actinobacteria bacterium OK074 | reverse complement strand
CCACCGCCCCCCGCGCCCCCCTCCGCGCCGGCGACCGGCCCGCGTACGAGCGCCCGCCCGTGCCGTACGAGCAGCCCCCGTCGCCGTACGACCGCCCGGCCACGTCCTACGACCGCGCGCCCGCCCAGCGGGAGCCCCGCGGCAGTGGTGAGGCCGTCCCGGGCGCCACGGTGGCCGTGTTCGCCGGGCCGCCGCCGCCCGCGCCCCTGGTGCTCGTGGCCTGCTCCGGAGGGGCCGACTCCGTGGCGCTCGCCTCCGCGCTCGCCTTCGAGGCGCCCCGGCTCGGCATCCGGGCCGGCGGCATCACCGTCGACCACGGGCTCCAGGACGGCTCCGGGGTGCGCGCCGAGGAGGTCGTGCTGCGGCTGCGCGAACTGGGGCTGGACCCGGTCGAGTCGGTCGCCGTCAGCGTCGGCCGCGACGGCGGGCCCGAGGCCGCCGCCCGGGACGCGCGCTACGCCGCCCTGGACGCCGCCGCCGAACGCCACGGCGCCACCGCCGTCCTGCTCGGCCACACGCGCGACGACCAGGCCGAAACCGTCCTGCTGGGGCTCGCCCGCGGCTCCGGCATCCGCTCGCTGTCCGGCATGGCGCCCGTCTCCGGGGGCCCGGGGGCCGCCCGCCGCTACCGGCGCCCCTTCCTCCAGCTCGACCGGCAGACCGCCCGCAAGGCATGCATGGTCCAGTCCCTGCCCGTCTGGGACGACCCGCACAACACCGACCCGGCCTACACCCGCTCGCGGCTGCGGCACGAGGGGCTGCCCGCCCTGGAGAAGGCGCTCGGCAAGGGCGTCGTCGAGGCCCTCGCCCGGACGGCCCAGCTGTCCCGGGACGACGCCGACGCCCTGGACGCCTGGGCCAGCCAGGCCGAAGCCTCCGTGCGCGACGCCGCGGGCCTGCTGGAGTGCGCCAAGCTCTTCGCCCTGCCGCCCGCGGTACGGCGCCGGATCCTGCGCCGGGCCGCGATCGGGGCCGGGGCGCCGGCCGGTTCGCTGTTCGCCCGCCACATCGAGGAAGTCGACCGCCTGATCACCGGCTGGCGCGGCCAGGGGGCCATCAATCTCCCCGGCAAGGTCGTCGCCCGGCGGCAGGGTGGCAGACTGGTGATTCGGCAGGGCTGAAACCGGACCTCCCCGACAGACCGCTCGTACACCCGTACGGCGGTCGTGTACGGCCCGGTGAAGTCCGTGGGACGACCGAAAGTGATGCGGTGGACGCGAAAGACATGGGTGCCGACCTCAAGACGGTGCTCATCACCAAGGAAGAGATCGACGCGAAGCTGGCTGAGCTGGCCGCGAAGATCGACGCGGAGTACGCGGGCAAGGATCTGCTGATCGTCGGTGTCCTCAAGGGCGCGGTGATGGTCATGGCGGACCTCGCCCGTGCGCTGTCCACCCCCGTCACCATGGACTGGATGGCCGTGTCGTCGTACGGCGCGGGCACCCAGTCCTCCGGTGTGGTGCGGATCCTCAAGGACCTCGACACCGACATCAAGGGCAAGCACGTCCTCATCGTCGAGGACATCATCGACTCGGGACTGACCCTGTCCTGGCTGATCTCCAACCTCGGCTCGCGCGAGCCCGAGTCGCTGAAGATCTGCACCCTGCTGCGCAAGCCGGAGGCCGCCAAGGTCGCCATCGACGTGGAGTGGGTCGGCTTCGACATCCCGAACGAGTTCGTCGTCGGCTACGGCCTCGACTACGCCGAGAAGTACCGCAACCTCCCGTTCGTGGGTACGCTCGCGCCCCACGTCTACGGCGGCTGACCGCTCCGGACGGGGCCGTACGAGGGTGTGCGGCCGGTTCGGTACGACGGCGTCGGCGGGGCCCGGCGGCCAAATGGCCCAAGCCCTGTAAGACGATCGGGAACCCCGACGGGTTTCGCGCCGTTGGAGCATGCGTAGACGGGATCGCCGGCAGTGCACTGCGGCTTCGGGTGACAATGCTGGGGTACCGTCAGAAGAACTGTCTTTAATCAAACTCACTATGGCAGGAGGGACGGGGCGACTTCGCTCCGTGTGGATGGACGTGAAGCGATACTTCCGTGGGCCTGTGATGTGGATCGCGTTGGCCGTCCTTGCCGTGGTCGTGTTGATGCAGGTCGTCGGCTCCTCCGGCGGCTACAAGACGGTGGACACCGGCCAGGTCGTCCAGGCGATCAATGACAACAAGGTCCAGTCGGCCAAGATCACCACCGGCGATGACAGCGTCATCAAGGTCGAGTTGAAGAGCGGCGAAAAGGTCGACGGCAGCTCGAAGATCCAGGCGAGCTACATCGGCGACCAGGGCGTCGACCTCGCCAACTCGCTCCAGGACAAGTACCAGAACAAGCAGATCCCGGACGGCTACACGGTCTCGCCGTCCAAGCAGAACCCCTTCCTCGGGATCCTGCTCTCCCTGCTGCCCTTCGTCCTCATCGTGGTCGTCTTCCTGTTCCTGATGAACCAGATGCAGGGCGGCGGCTCCCGGGTCATGAACTTCGGCAAGTCCAAGGCGAAGCTCATCACCAAGGACACCCCGAAGACGACGTTCTCGGACGTCGCCGGCTGTGACGAGGCCGTCGAGGAACTCCAGGAGATCAAGGAGTTCCTCCAGGAGCCGGCCAAGTTCCAGGCGGTCGGCGCCAAGATCCCCAAGGGCGTGCTCCTGTACGGCCGTCCCGGTACCGGCAAGACGCTCCTCGCGCGCGCCGTCGCCGGTGAGGCCGGGGTGCCGTTCTACTCGATCTCCGGTTCCGACTTCGTCGAGATGTTCGTCGGTGTCGGTGCCTCCCGGGTCCGTGACCTCTTCGAGCAGGCCAAGGCGAACGCCCCGGCGATCGTCTTCGTCGACGAGATCGACGCGGTCGGCCGCCACCGCGGCGCCGGCCTCGGCGGTGGTCACGACGAGCGCGAGCAGACCCTGAACCAGTTGCTCGTCGAGATGGACGGCTTCGACGTCAAGGGCGGCGTCATCCTGATCGCCGCCACGAACCGTCCCGACATCCTCGACCCGGCGCTGCTGCGCCCGGGCCGCTTCGACCGGCAGATCGCGGTCGATCCGCCGGACCTGAACGGCCGTCTTGAGATCCTCAAGGTGCACCAGAAGGGCAAGCCGGTCGCCCCGGACGTCGACCTCGCGGCCGTCGCCCGCCGTACCCCGGGCTTCACCGGCGCGGACCTGAGCAACGTCCTCAACGAGGCCGCGCTGCTCACCGCCCGCAGCGACCGCAAGCTGATCGACAACTCCATGCTGGACGAGGCGATCGACCGTGTGGTCGCGGGCCCGCAGAAGCGGACCCGGATCATGTCGGACAAGGAGAAGAAGATCACCGCGTACCACGAGGGCGGACACGCCCTGGTCGCGGCGGCCTCCCCCAACTCCGACCCGGTGCACAAGATCACCATCCTGTCCCGGGGGCGCGCCCTCGGCTACACGATGGTGCTCCCGGACGAGGACAAGTACTCGACCACGCGCAACGAGATGCTGGACCAGCTCGCCTACATGATGGGCGGGCGCGCGGCCGAGGAACTGGTCTTCCACGACCCGACCACGGGCGCGTCGAACGACATCGAGAAGGCGACCGCGACCGCGCGGGCCATGGTCACGCAGTACGGCATGACCGAGCGGCTCGGCGCGATCAAGTTCGGCGGCGACAACAGCGAGCCGTTCCTCGGCCGGGAGATGTCCCACCAGCGGGACTACTCGGAAGAGGTCGCCGCGCTGGTCGACGAGGAAGTCAAGAAGCTGATCGAGAACGCTCATAACGAAGCCTGGGAAATCCTGGTGGAGAACCGTGACGTCCTCGACAACCTCGTCCTCGCCCTGCTGGAGCGGGAGACGCTCAACAAGGAGGAGATCGCCGAGATCTTCGCCGCCATCCACAAGCGTCCGGCCCGTCCCGCCTGGACCGGTTCCTCCCGCCGTACGCCGTCCACCCGCCCGCCGGTGCTCTCCCCCAAGGAGCTGTCGCTGACGAACGGGGCGAACGGCGCGGCCACCGCCATCACGGCGGCTGCCGACCTCCAGAAGGAGGCTGCTCCGGAGGAGCGCCCCGAGAGCTGAGCACGCTCGGGGTGCGAGAGCGCCCCGAGCGGCGGGAGAACACCCCTCTCCCGTATCAGAAATCTCACTGTGAACGGAATCAGTGCCGCGTCCCCCAGGTTTTACCCTGGGGGACGCGGCATTTCCGTATGTACCGCACGCTCGGCGCACAACCCACGCAAGACGCGTGACCCGTACGCGTCACAAGTACAGGCACAGGAACGAGGCACAGATGACCGACCCCGTGACGCTGGACGGCGAGGGAGTGATCGGCGAGTTCGACGAGAAGCGCGCCGAGAACGCGGTACGCGAGCTGCTGATCGCCGTGGGGGAGGACCCGGACCGCGAGGGCCTCAGAGACACGCCGGGGCGCGTGGCGCGGGCGTACAAGGAGATATTCGCGGGGCTGTGGCAGAAGCCCGAGGACGTGCTGACGACGACGTTCGACCTGGGGCACGACGAGATGGTCCTGGTGAAGGACATCGAGGTGCTCTCGTCCTGCGAGCACCACCTGGTGCCGTTCGTCGGGGTCGCCCACGTCGGGTACATCCCGTCCGCCGACGGCAAGATCACGGGGCTGTCGAAGCTGGCCCGGCTCGTCGACGTCTACGCCCGCCGTCCGCAGGTGCAGGAACGACTCACCACCCAGGTGGCCGACTCCCTGATGGAGATCCTGGAGCCGCGCGGGGTGATCGTGGTCGTCGAGTGCGAGCACATGTGCATGTCGATGCGGGGGGTGCGCAAGCCCGGGGCGAAGACCATCACCTCGGCGGTGCGCGGCCAGCTGCGCGATCCGGCCACCCGGAACGAGGCCATGAGCCTGATCATGGCCCGCTGAGCCCCGGTTCTTGAAGCGGTTCTGAAGGTCCCGAAGCGGGTGCTTCAGGCCGCCGGGGCCGCGGTGCTGCCGTTTCCGCTGCCGTTGCGGTTGTCGTCCTCCGGGAGCTTGCAGACGCGCTCCAGGAAGAAGGCGGCCGCTATCACCGCGATGCCCGCCAGGACCGAGAAACCGGCGTAGATGGCCTGGTCGCGGCGGGCCGGGATGTCCAGGACCTCCAGCAGGAACGCGCCCGTGCCGCCGTACATGCCGGCCACCAGGGCGGCGACCAGGGCGCTCGCCTGGCCGAAGACGACCGCCCGGGCCGCCATCAGCGGGTCGACGCCCTTGGCGCCGGGGCGGCGGTCGCGCTGGGCCTTCAGACGGGCGCGCAGCGAGAGCGCCGTGGCCAGCAGGACCACGGCGATCAGGGCCAGGACGACGGGCGCGGCCAGCGGGACGCTGGGCAGCGTGCCCACCGAGTTCCACAGGCGGGCGCCCGCCCAGGACAGCAGCCCGGCCACCACGAACACCGCCACCAGCGTCCTGATGCGCAGTTCCTTCACGATGCTCTTCGGTGTCCTTCCCGTACCAGGCCCCGCACTCGGCCGGCCCTGCCCGCCGCCGATCTTTGGGCTCACCAGACCTTAACGGCTACTCGGGCAGGTGGAGTTCCAGGTCCGCGCGGGAGGCCACACCCGCGTGCGTGACCTCGGCCAGGAGGGCGGCCACCGGGCCCCGGCCGGGGACCTCGGCCGCCGGGTCCACGTCGTACCAGGGGGCCAGGACGAACGCCCGTTCGTGCGCGCGGGGGTGGGGGAGGGTCAGCGTCGGGTCGTCCGAGACGACGTCCGCGTACGCCACGATGTCCACGTCGATCGTGCGCGGGCCCCAGCGTTCGTCGCGCACCCGGTGGAACGCCTCCTCCACGGCGTGCGCCCGCTCCAGGAGCGAGGACGGGGGCAGGGTCGTCTTCAGGACCACCACCGCGTTGAAGTACGTCGGCTGGCTGCCCGGCTCCACGCCCCACGGCGCCGTCTCGTACACCGGGGAGACCGCCTTGATGCGGACGCCCGGGGTGTCCTCCAGGGCGTCGATGGCGCCCTGGAGGGTCTCCAGGCGGTTGCCCAGGTTGGAGCCCAGGGAGAGCACCGCGCGCCTGGGGTTCTGCAGCGTCGTGTCGGCGGCGTCCACGCGCTCGACCACGTCCGCGGGCACGGGCTGGACCGTCGGGTCGCTGTGACCTCCGGTGAAGGCACTCATACTCGGCTCCGGGTGATGGTGACGGTCACGTCGTCGAACGGCACGGTGATCGGTGCGCCCGGTTTGTGGACGCACACCTCGACCTCCCGGACCGGGGCGTGCTTGAGACAGGAGAGGGCGATCCGCTCGGCGAGCGTCTCGATGAGGTCGACCGGGTCGCCCTCGACCAGCGCCACGACCTCCTCGGCCACGACGCCGTAGTGCACGGTCTTCGTCAGGTCGTCGTCGGCCGCCGCCGGCCGGGTGTCCAGGAACAGGACAAGGTCGACGACGAAGGTCTGGCCCTCCTCGCGCTCCTCGGGGAACACCCCGTGGTGCCCGCGGGCCTTCAGGCCGCGCAGCGCGACACGATCCACGCGAATCACTCCATGCAGTCGTCGGTACGGGCCGGTCACCGCCGTGCGAAGGCGGCACACCGGCCTCATTCGAATCTACCTGCGGGCACTGACAGCGTCCGTCCGCGGGGGCGGGCGGGCGCTGCTCGTCCGGGAGAGTTCACCTGGCGTTTTCCCTTGCGGGAGCACGGGGAGCACGTCGGTCCGCAGGCTGGTAGCCGCCCCTACCCACGGTGGGTGATTCCAACCACAGATCCACTCGGGTGGCGCTTACGCGGGGGTGCCGTCCTCGTCGTCGGCGCTCTCCGCCAGGACGGGGGAGGCATGGTGGGACCAGAGTTTCCAGCCCTCGTCGGTGCGGCGGAACAGGTTGGTGGCGACCACCAACTGGCCGACCAGCGGGCCCGGTTCGTCGCTGTCCTCGGGGGCGGGGCCGCCGCTGAGGATGTTCTCCGTGCAGGTCACCAGGGCGGTGTCGCCGGTCACCGAGACGTGCACGTCGGTGAGGAAGAACTGGATGTAGTCGGTGTTCGCCATGATCAGTGCGTACGACCGCAGCACCTCGCCGCGGCCGGTCAGCACGGGCCAGCCGGGGTGCACGCAGGAGATCACGCCGACCTCGGCCGGGTCGTGGTAGCTCTCGTCGACGCCCAGGTCGGCCGGGGCCAGCCAGAGCGCGGAGAGTTCGTCGAAGTCGCCGCGCTCCATCGCCTCGTAGAAGGCGGTGTTGGCCAGTTCGACCTGCTCGACGTCGGTGTGGGGGGCGCTCACCGCTCGCGGGCCTCTGCGAGGGCGCGGGCCACGCGGACCGCGTCCGCCGTCGCGCGCACCTCGTGCACGCGCACCGCCCACGCGCCCGCGTGCGCGGCGAGGGCCGATACGGCGGCGGTGGCGGCGTCGCGCTCGCGCGCGGGCGGCGGGTTGCCGTCCGGGTCGGCCAGGATCCGGCCCAGGAACCGCTTCCTGGACGCGGCGACCAGCACCGGGCTGCCGAGCACGCGCAGCCGGTCGAGGTGGGCGAGCAGGACCAGGTCGTGCTCGGCGTCCTTGGAGAAGCCCAGGCCCGGGTCGACGATGATGTTCGCCGCGTCGACCCCGCCCTCCAGGACCGCGTCCACGCGCGCGTGGAGCTCGTCGACGACCTCGGTGACGACGTCCGCGTACACGCCCTTGATGTTGGGGCCCTGGAGGAAGCCGCGCCAGTGCATCACCACGAAGGGGGCGCCGGTGGCCGCGACCACCGGGACCATGCGCGGGTCGGCGAGACCGCCGCTGACGTCGTTGACGATGGCCGCGCCGGCGGCGAGGGCCTGCTCGGCGACGGCGGCGCGCATGGTGTCGACGGAGACCACGACGCCCTCGGTGGCGAGACCGCGCACGACCGGGATGACGCGTTTGAGTTCCTCGGCCTCGTCGACGCGGGGGGCGCCCGGGCGGGTGGACTCGCCGCCTACGTCCACGAGGTCGGCGCCCTCGGTGACCAGGTCGAGGCCGTGCTTGACGGCGGCGGCGGTCTCGAACCAGCGGCCGCCGTCGGAGAAGGAGTCCGGGGTGACGTTCACTACGCCCATGACGGCGGTGCGGTCCCAGGTCGGGATACTCATGCCGACCAGCCTAGGCGCTGCGCTGGCTGGGCCGTCGTCGTCGGGTGCGGGTTCGCTTTGGTGCGGGCCTTCTTTGCCCACCCGCCCGCCCGTCTCGGTTGCGTGGAGAGGGCGCCCTCT
>LJCV01000140.1 GCA_001298575.1 Actinobacteria bacterium OK074 | reverse complement strand
TTCCCGTCCCGTCCTTATGGGGCTGCGCCCCTTGCCCCCGCTGATCGGCCTGGACGGCCTCGGCCTCAAACGCCGGCCGGGCTGGGTGGTGTGGGCCGTGGCTTCCCGTGGCTTTCGGAACCGATTTGCTCTGCTCGCCATGCTGACGTAGTGTTCAGTTCATCGACGCGGGGTGGAGCAGCTCGGTAGCTCGCTGGGCTCATAACCCAGAGGTCGCAGGTTCAAATCCTGTCCCCGCTACTGATGGTCCGGGTCCGGAATCCGTAAGGGTTTCGGGCCCGGGCTTTTTTGTTGGTCATGGGGTGTGGCCTCCAGGGGGGCCACGTACTCCGCGCTCAGGGTGCCTGTCGCTATCGTCAGCTTGCGGGGCTCGGGGAGGGGGTCCGGGGCCGGTGAACCCGGGGAGCAGTGGGCCGGGGTGCGGGTCGGGGACAGGTTCTTCGGGTTCGTCCATGCGGTTGTGCCGCAGCCCTCCACCGGGGTCACCGTGCGGTTCGCTGCCGCGCCCGCTCTGCTCGGGGCGGCCGAACCGCCCGTGTCCTCCCCGTACTTCGAGGAGCAGGCCGCCGTCGTCAGCAGGGCTGCTGTCAGGAGGGCCGCGGCGTATGGTCGCCGGTTCATGGGCGGCTCCTTCCGCGGTCCCTCGGGGCCCATGGGGTGAGCAACCTGCCTGCCAGGCGCACCAGTTCGGAGAAGACCACGCCCAGGAGCGCCACGCACACGATGCCCACGAACATCACGTCGTTCTCGAACAGGGCGCGGGCGTCGGAGATCAGGTGGCCCAGGCCGTTCGACGCCGCGATCTGCTCCGAGGCGACGATCACCAGCACCGCCACGCCCGCCGCTATGCGGGCGCCCACCAGGACCTGGGGGAGTGAGGCGGGCAGGAGGACGTGGCGGAACATCTGCCAGGGGGACGCGCCGAAGACGCGGCCCGCGTCCCGGTGGCCCTCCGGGATCGAGACCACCGCCGACATCGTCGAGATCCAGACGAAGAAGAAGACCGTGGTCGCCACCAGGGCGATCTGCGGGCCCTCGCCCAGGCCGAACATGTTCAGGAACACCGGCAGCAGGGCCAGTTTGGGGACCACGTACAGCGCGTTCAGCAGGGGTTCCAGGGCCGCCCGGACCAGGTTCAGGGAGCCCATCAGCAGGCCCAGCGCGTAACCCGCCGCCGTGCCGAGCGCGTAGCCCGCCAGGACGCGCTTCAACGTGGCCCACACGTCCGGCCACAGGTCGCCCGCCGCGGCGCGGTCCCAGCCGTCGGACAGGATCCTGGACGGGGGCGGGTAGACGCGCGGGTCCATCCAGCCCTGGTGCGCGGCCAGTTGCCACCACAGGAGCAGGAGGAGCGGGACGGCCGTCGCCAGGGAGAGTTCCAGGGCCCGTCTGCGGCGGTGGGTGCGGGCCGGGTGGAGTTCGTGCGGGCCGGGGTGGCGGACCAGGAGCGGGGGTGCGTCGGCGGGGGGCTTCACCGTCGTCATGCCGGTACCGCCTCCTTGCGCAGCAGGTCCCACAACTCGCCCTTCAGAGTGGTGAATTCGGGCGTCGAGCGGATGTCGCCGGTGCGTGGGCGGGGGAATGGTGGGTAGCGTTCCGCGATCACCAGGCCGGGGCGCGCCGACATCACCGGGACGCGGTCGCCCAGCACGATCGCCTCCTCCAGGCTGTGTGTGATGAACAGGGTCGTGGTGCGCGTCGACTGGGTCAGGTCCAGGAGTTCGTCCTGGAGGATCGTGCGGAGTTGGGCGTCCAGGGCGGCTGGGGGTCCCCCCACGCCTGTTCAGGGCAGTGGGGGAGGCTCGTCCATCAGGAGGAGTTCGGGTTCCACCGCCAACGCCCTTGCTATCGCCACGCGTTGGCGCATGCCGCCGGAGAGCGCCGCGGGGTACGCGTCCGCGAAGTCCGCCAGGCCCATGCGGGTCAGCCAGTCCGCCGCCCGGGCGTTCGCCTCGCGGCGCGGGACGCGTTGGACGTCCAGGCCGAAGCGGACGTTGGCCTGGACCGTCTTCCCGTCGTAGATGCCGTAGTCCTGGAAGATCATGGCCGCCGGGCGCGGACTGGACGTCTGGATCGCCGGCGTGCCCGTGCTCGGGCGCAGCAGGCCCGCGGCGATCCGCAGCAGCGTGGACTTGCCGCACCCCGAGGGGCCGACCACGCACACGAACTCGCCCGGGGCCACGGTCAGTTCGAGCGGGCCCAGCGCCTCGACGGTGTGCCCACCGCGCCCGAACGTCCGGGTCAGACCACGGGCGCTGAGCTTCGGGTGCGGTGGGTGAGGTGGGTGTGGCTGGTGCGGCTGTCCCATGGGGCTCCTCACTGTCGTGGTGCGGAACGTATGGGGGTGGCGTCGACGATATGACGGTGCGTCAGATTCGGGAAGGTCGCGTGCGGTGTGGATCGGCGAATGCGTTGCGCGCGGCGCGAAGCCCCGGCGTCCAGTCGGTCGCCGGGGCTTCGGTGAAACGTTTCTCTAGCGTTCTCGCGTGGCGGGAAAGTCGCTCAACCGCCCTACGCCGTCACGCAGTTCGGGCACAGGCCCCGATAGGTGACCTCGACCCCCGACACCGTGAACCCGAAGCGTTCGGAGTCCGGGAGGTCGGCCAAGGGGTCGCCCGTGGGGTGGACGTCGCGGATCGAGCCGCAGTGGGCGCACACCAGGTGGTGGTGCGGGCGGTGGGCGTTCGGGTCGTACCGCTTGGCGCGCTTGTCGGTGGAGACCTCAAGGATCTCGCCGAGCGAGACCAGCTCTCCGAGGGTGTTGTAGACGGTCGCCCGGGAGATCTCCGGCAGCCGGTCGACGGCGCGTGCGTGCACCTCGTCCGCTGTCAGGTGGACGTGATCACCGTCGAGGACCTCGGCCACGACGCGTCGCTGTGCGGTCATCCGCCATCCGCGACCGCGCAGCCGTTCCAGAAGGTCACTCATAAAGACCAGCCTAACAGCAGGGGAACCAGGTCCCGACCGAGTGTGACTTTGGAGCATTGCTTGACTTAGACATTGTCCATTGTAGGATCGAGATCGGCTTTAGCCAAGCGACAGGAACAGGCAGAAGTGACGTTGGGAGCCATGACCGCATCCCGGACAACCGCCACCGCCGGCGAACCACGCGGTACCGGCGTCCGGTTGACGGCTGCCCGTCTCGTACTCCCCGCCCCTGTCCAGGACAGTGACCCCCTCGGCGTCGAAGCGACCGCCTCCGGCGTGCGCGGTCGCGTAGGTCATGAGTTCCTGAGCACCGTGATCCACCCCTTCCGGAAGGATTCCCATGTCCGAGAACCCCGATGCAATCGTCACTGACGCCAAGACGGACGGCACCGGTGGCTGCCCCGTCGTGCACGGGCGTGCCCCGCATCCGACTCAGGGCGGCGGAAACCGCCAGTGGTGGCCGGAGCGGCTCAACCTGAAGATCCTTGCCAAGGACCCGGTCGTCGCGAACCCGCTGGGTGCGTCGTTCGACTACGCCGAGGCGTTCCAGGCCCTCGACCTGGCGGCCGTGAAGCAGGACATCGCCGAGGTGCTGACCACCTCGCAGGACTGGTGGCCCGCGGACTTCGGCAACTACGGCCCGCTGATGGTCCGGATGGCCTGGCACAGCGCCGGTACCTACCGCATCAGCGACGGCCGCGGCGGTGGCGGTCGCGGTCAGCAGCGCTTCGCCCCGCTGAACAGCTGGCCGGACAACGGCAACCTCGACAAGGCCCGCCGGCTGCTGTGGCCGGTCAAGAAGAAGTACGGCCAGTCCATCTCCTGGGCCGACCTCATGATCCTCACCGGCAACGTCGCCCTGGAGACGATGGGCTTCACGACCTTCGGCTTCGGCGGCGGCCGTGCCGACGTCTGGGAGGCCGACGAGGACGTCTACTGGGGTCCCGAGACCACCTGGCTCGACGACCAGCGCTACACCGGCGACCGTGAGCTGGAGAACCCGCTCGGCGCCGTCCAGATGGGCCTCATCTACGTCAACCCCGAGGGCCCCAACGGCAACCCGGACCCGCTGGCCGCGGCCCGCGACATCCGCGAGACGTTCCGCCGCATGGCGATGAACGACGAGGAGACCGTCGCGCTGATCGCCGGTGGCCACACCTTCGGCAAGACCCACGGCGCGGGCCCGGCCGACGCGGTCGGCAACGACCCCGAGGCCGCCTCCATCGAGGAGCAGGGCCTGGGCTGGAAGTCCACCTACGGCACCGGCAAGGGCGGCGACGCCATCACCTCCGGTCTTGAGGTCACCTGGACCACCAAGCCCACCCAGTGGAGCAACGACTTCTTCGACATCCTCTTCGGCTACGAGTGGGAGCTCACGCAGAGCCCCGCCGGCGCCAACCAGTGGGTGGCCAAGGACGCCGAGGCGATCATCCCCGACGCCCACAGCGACGCCAAGAAGCTGCCCACGATGCTCACCACCGACCTCTCGCTGCGCTTCGACCCGATCTACGGCGAGATCTCCAAGCGCTTCCACGAGAACCCGGACCAGTTCGCGGACGCCTTCGCCCGCGCCTGGTACAAGCTCACCCACCGTGACCTGGGCCCGAAGTCCCTGTACCTCGGCCCGGAGGTCCCCGCCGAGACGCTGCTGTGGCAGGACCCGCTGCCGGCCGCCGAGGGCGAGGCCATCGACGCCGCCGACATCGCGGCCCTGAAGGCCAAGCTGCTCGACTCGGGCCTGACGGTCTCGCAGCTGGTCTCCACCGCGTGGGCCTCGGCGTCCACCTTCCGCGGCAGCGACAAGCGCGGCGGTGCCAACGGCGCCCGGATCCGCCTTGAGCCGCAGCGCGGCTGGGAGGTCAACAACCCGGACGAGCTCGCCCAGGTCCTGCGCGTCCTGGAGGGCGTCCAGTCGGAGTTCAACTCCGGCGCCAAGAAGGTCTCCCTGGCCGACCTGATCGTCCTCGGTGGCGCCGCCGCCGTGGAGAAGGCCGCCAAGGACGCCGGTGTCGACGTCGAGGTGCCCTTCACGCCGGGCCGCGTGGACGCCTCGCAGGAGCAGACGGACGTGGAGTCGTTCGCCGCGCTGGAGCCGGCCGCCGACGGGTTCCGCAACTACCTCGGCAAGGGCAACCGCCTCCCCGCCGAGTACCTGCTGCTCGACAGGGCCAACCTGCTGACCCTCAGCGCCCCCGAGCTGACCGTCCTCGTCGGCGGTCTGCGCGTCCTGGGCGCCAACCAGGGCGGGACCGCGCTCGGTGTCCTCACCGACACGCCCGGCGTGCTGACCAACGACTTCTTCGTCAACCTGCTCGACCTGGGCACGACGTGGACGTCGACCTCCGGGGACCAGACCACGTTCGAGGGCCGCGACGCCTCCGGCGCGGTCAAGTGGACCGGTACCCGTGCCGACCTCGTCTTCGGCTCGAACTCCGAGCTGCGCGCGCTCGCCGAGGTCTACGCGAGCGACGACGCGAAGGAGAAGTTCGTGACGGACTTCGTCGCGGCGTGGGCCAAGGTCTCCGACCTGGACCGGTTCGACCTGGTGTAACGCGGTTTAGTACGGACGGCGCCTGTGCGGATTTTCTTCCGCACAGGCGCCGTCCGGCTGTACGGCCTATACGGCGACGCGCTGTTGCTGGGGGTGGGGTGCCCAGCAGCGGATGATGTCGCGGACCGAGACGATGCCGGTGGGCTCGCCGCGGTCGAGGACGACCAGGTGCCGGAAGCCGCCGCGGGACATGGTGTGCGCGGCCTCTTCGAGGGTCCAGGACGGCGTGGCGAAGACGACGTCCGTGGTGGTGTGGGCGTGGGCGGGTTCCGTGTCCGGGTTCTGGCCCAGGCCGAGGGAGTTGAGGATGTCGCGTTCGGTGAGGATGCCGACGCCGCCGGCGTCCGGGTCGAGGACCACGGCGGCGCCGACGCGGCGCGCGGACATCAGCGAGGCCGCCTGGCGGAGGGTGTGTGCGGGGCCGATGGTGAGGACCATCGTGCTCATGGCGTCGCGGACGAGCATGATCGGAGCCACCTTCCTGTGGATCTCCGCAACGACGGGACCCCCGCGTCGGAGCGCGGGCATCGGCATCGAGAAGGGATTCACAAGTTCACAAGTGAGGGTGCTCTCAGAGTTGCAGGTAAAGCGGAGGTCAACAAGGGGGCGCGCGTGGTCAATTGAGGGCGCACGCGCTCATCTGGGCTTCCGGGCGTGGGTGGTTGAGATGTCCCGATAGGCGCCGGGCTGCTCAGTAGCGCTCGTTGAGGTAGCCCAGCAACTCGTCGTGCAGCAGGCCGTTCGACGCGGCCGCGTTGCCGCTGTGCGGGCCCGGGCGGCCGTCGAGGCCCGTGAAGGAGCCACCCGCCTCGGTGACGACGATCGCGTTGGCCGCCATGTCCCACAGCGACAGCTCGGGCTCCGCGCAGATGTCCACGGCACCCTCCGCGACCAGCATGTACGGCCAGAAGTCGCCGTACGCGCGCGTGCGCCACACCTCGCGGGTCAGGTCCAGGAAACCGCCCAGCCGACCCTGGTCCTCCCAGCCGCTGAGCGAGGAGTACGCGAAGGACGCGTCGGACAGCTTCGAGACGTTGGAGACGCGCAGCCGGGAGGCGGAGGTGAGACTGCGGCCGGTGAACGCGCCGTGGCCCAGCGCCGCCCACCAGCGGCGGCCCAGCGCGGGCGCCGAGACCAGCCCGACGACCGGACGGTAGCCGCCCTCGGCCGCCTCCATCAGGGAGATCAGGGTCGCCCACACGGGGACGCCGCGGACGTAGTTCTTGGTGCCGTCGATCGGGTCGATCACCCAGCGGCGCGGTCCTGTGCCCTCGATGCCGTACTCCTCGCCGAGGATCGCGTCCCGGGGGCGGGCCCGCTGGAGGTGGCCGCGGATGACCTCCTCCGCCGCCTTGTCGGCCTCGCTGACCGGTGTCATGTCCGGCTTGGTCTCCACCTTGAGGTCGAGCGCCTTGAACCGGGACATCGTCGCGGAGTCCGCGGCGTCCGCGAGAACGTGGGCGAGACGCAGGTCATCGAGATAGTCGGGCATGAGCGAACCGTATCCGCCCAGGCAGCGCGAGGGCTACGTGGCCCGGGCGGGGTATATCGGGACGTAACCCGGGGGGCGCCCCGGTCGGCACTGCCGTACGGCGGCGCATTGTTTCCGTCGTACGCCCCTCGGTGTCGTCGTGAACCCTTGACAGTGCATGCGCGCGCGTCAAATCTGGGCGCAGACCCGACAGGGCCGGGGAGGCGCAGATGCCTGGAGCACGGGAATCCCTACTGGACGCCGCTTATACGGCGTTGGCGCGCCGGCCGTGGTCCGCGGTGCGCATGGTCGACGTCGCCGCGGCCGCGGGAGTGTCGCGGCAGACGCTCTACAACGAGTTCGGCAGCAAGGACGGGCTCGCGCGCGCCCTCGTCCGGCGGGAGGCGGACGCGTATCTCGCCGGGTTCGACCGGGCGCTGAACGCGCACAACGACGCGCGCGACCGGCTGTCCGCCGCGGCGGAGTGGACCGCGTCGCTGGCCCGGGAGAATCCGCTGGTGCGGGCGTTGTTGATGGGGTGCTGGAGCGAGCGGCTGCCGTCGCCGTCGCTGGCCGCGGTGCAGTCGTCGTCGGCGGTGCCGGCGCAGCGGCGGGCGGATGGGCCGTTGCCCTCGCCCGCGGAGTTTGTGGTGCTGGTGCGGGACCGGGCCGTGGTGGTGCTTTCCGCCTCCGGCGGGGGGCGGGATACTGCGGGGCTTACTCGGGCTTGTGAGTTGGCGGTGCGGTTGGCGTTGTCCTGTGTGGCGGCTTCTCCGGGGGAGGGTGGGGCGGGGGGGGGCGGGGGG
>LJCV01000139.1 GCA_001298575.1 Actinobacteria bacterium OK074 | reverse complement strand
ACCGGCCCGCAGCCGCGAACCCACCTCCACCCCCCCCCCCCCCCGCGCCCCCCCCCCAAAACCAACCCCCCCCAACCCCCCCCCCCCCCGGGAACCCCCCCCACACCCCCCCCAACCCCCCCCCCCCCCCCCCCCCCCCCCCCCCCCCCCCACCCCCCACCCCCTTCATCACCGGCGTCAGCAACGCCATCGCCAACGGCGACAACAACAACGCCACCGCGGTCCCCAGCGCGAACCCACCGACCACATCCGTCGGGTAGTGCACCCCCATGTACACCCGGCAGAACCCCTCCACCAGCGCCAGCAGAATCCCCACCACACCGAACTTCCGGTTGGCGACGAACAACCCCACGGCCATCGCCATCGTCAGCGTCGCGTGATCGCTCACGAACGAGTAGTCGGTCTTGCCGTGGATGAGGACATCGATCCCGTCGTGGTCGACGAACGGACGCGGCCGCTCCACGAAACCCCGTATGGGAACGTTCACGAGCACGGCAATCGCCGCCGCCAGCGGAGCCCACACCACCGCGGCCACGGACGACGCCGCGTCCACCCCGCCCCGCCGCCGCACACTCCACCAGCACCCGAGCACGAGCAGCACCATGACAACGGGCAACCCGTACTCGCCGAGGATCTCCATGCCGTGGTCGAACCACCGCGGCGCGTCCTTGGCGAGCCCGTTGATGTCGTAGAGCAGGTCGACGTCGGGGTTCGAACCGGATTCGGCGAGTCCAGCCATCGTGCGCTGCCCCTTCGTCTTCTGTGCCACTCCGCGCGGACGCGCTGCGGGCGCCGCCGGACCACCCCCGTAGTCGTAGATCCGCCTTACGTCCCTACGACACCAGGAACGCACAGCCCTCTTAACAACGTTCCTCACTCCACCGAATGATCACTCAGACGTTATCGAAGAGAGATACATCATCGCAGCTCAGAGGGGTCGAACCGGCCCGGAGAGGGCATACGTACCAGCCGGTTCAGGCCAGTGGGCGCCGTCACGCATGCAACACGGCGCCCGTTTCGTCCTGTCGTCATACCGTCGTGGGCAACGCTTTTGCGCCATCTTCGGTGACTCGGGTCGCTCCGAAGTACTTCGCGGTGTCGATCGGGTCGAACCGGATCACCGCGCCGGTGTGCGGCGCGTCGATCATGTAGCCGCCGCCGACGTAGATGCCCACGTGGTCGATGGTCCGTGAGTTGGACAGGTCGGTCGCGAAGAACACCAGGTCACCGGGGATGAGCTGGTCCCTGGTGGGGTGCGGCCCGGCGTTGTACTGGTCGTTGGCGACGCGCGGCAGCGTTATCCCGACGCTTTCGTACGCGGCCTTCGTCAGCCCCGAGCAGTCGAACCGCCCGTCCTGGTCGGCGGTGCCGTTGCCGCCCCACAGGTACGGCGTGCCGAGCTTGGTCTGTGCGTAGTTGATCGCGGCGGCGGCCTGCTGCGAGGGCTGGAGCGTGTTGCTCTTGGGCGCCGCGAAGCTCGCCTCCAGCGACGTGATCGTCTTGACGTAGTTCTGCGTCTCCGAGTACGGCGGCACGCCCCCGTACTTGATCACGGCGTACGCCCCCGCGTTGTAGGCGGCGAGCATGTTGTCGGTCTGGTTGCCGGGCGCGTTCTTCACGTACTCGGCGAGCTGGCAGTCGTAGGTGGCGGCGGAGGGAATCGCGTCGTCGGGGTCCCAGACGTCCTTGACCCCGTCGCCATTGCCGTCGACCCCGTGCGTGGCCCAGGTGCCGGGGATGAACTGCGCTATCCCCTCCGCGGCGGCCGGGCTCTTGGCGTTCGGGTTGAAGCCGCTCTCCTGGTACAACTGGGCCGCCAGCAACGCCGGGTTGAGGGCGCTGCACAGATTGCCCCACTTCTCCACGAGGGCGGAGTACGCGGCCGGCACGGCGTTCTTGGCGAGCGTGACGCTCCCGCTGCTGACGCTGTTGGCGATGGACCCGGCCACGAGATACACCGCGACGACGAGCACCATCACGAAACTGACGACGGCCCCGCCACCGACGGTCGCCCAGACCCACCCCTTACGCACCGTCAGCCGCCCCTCACCGCCCGGGAGTACACCCCGGCCAGTGTAGAGGGGACACCCCGCCCAGGGAATGATCACAATCACGCCAGAACGGCAGGGCCACCAGGACGACAGAGGGGCGGAAGAAGGACACCAGGACGGCGGGAGGGTCGGTCAACCCTCCTCTGCGGTCCGGTAGAGGGCCGCTGCCTCGCCTCCCATCACCACGCTGTAGGACACGTCGGCGGTGGAGCCCCCTTCCTCGTGTCCGCCGAGTACCCCGATCACGCCCCCGTCCCCGTCCACCCACGGGCTGCCGCTGGTTCCTCCGGTGAAGTCCGGGCAGTCGATGCGCTGTTGGGTCGCGCTGTGCGCGGTGGTCCGGTTCGTGCAGGTGATGGGTGTCTCGCGCGAGTCCGGATACCCGGTGACGGTCACGGCCCCGACCCCCGTGGACTGCCCGGTCACGAACGGATTCCCGCCGACGAGATCCTCCACCCCCTGCCCGCCTATGTGCTCGACGCGGGCGAAGGCGACGTCGCTGTCCTCGTCCTGGTCGGAGTCCCAGGCACTCTCGGTGTAGACCTTGGTGACCTCCCACACCCCGTAGGGCGCCCGCCCGTCCCGGTACCCGGGCACGAACCACATGGTCCCGCCCCCGTCCACACAGTGCGCGGCGGTGACGATGAGGTCGTGGCTGTCGCTGTTCACGACGGACGCGGTGCAGAAGTGCTTCCCGGCCAGCTGGTTCCCCGTGAACAACGCCCCGACCCGGGCGCTCTGCGGCGTGGCCACGGCGGTGACGGTCACCCCGAGCGGTCCGGGCCCCCCGTCGGCGGTCGCCACGGACGCCGACACCAGCGCGAGTACGAGGACGCAGACGAGCGCGAGGGGACGCGTGAGCGCGGCCCGGCGCGGCAGGCTCACGAGCCGGCGCCCTTGCCCGGCCCCCGCCCCGCGAAGGCAGGAAGCTCGAAGGCAGGAAGAACGTCCAACGGCACGACCATCGCTCGCTGCCTCCGTTCCTCCGCCTCTACGGTCACGGCTGCGCAAGCGGGGTCATGGCGGGGAGGGCCGACATCCCGCTCGGCATGGAATCCACCGTACTGTGCGCTCCTGTCCCCCGCCTCTGCGCCCCGGACTTTCCCGGCACACCTCACCTTCATCACACCTCTCCCCCTTCACACTCCGAGCACGTGCAATCACCGTAGGCCACGCCACTGACAATCCACCCAGAGCACCTTCCCGCCCCACGAGGCCCCCCACTGCCGCATCACGGAAACCCCCCAGGACTCCGCACACGCCCGCACCACCTGAAGCCCACGCCCGCCCTCGGCGCCATCCGCAGGCGCAGCGAGGCTCTCGCCCTCCCGGAACCCGAACGGCACCCGCGGATCGTTGTCCCACACCGCCACGGTCAACTGCCCCGGCTCCCTGGACCGCAACTTCAACGCGTACTCCCCTCTGGTGTGCAGATGCGCGTTGGTGAGCAACTCGGTCCCCACCAGCTCGGCCACATCGGCGAGTTCGGCGATGCCGTGGGCCGCGAGCACGGCACGGGTGGTCGCACGGCCGACCCCCGGGGAACGGGGGTCGCGGGGAAGGTGGAGGGTGTAGCCCCAGGTGGGGGTGGTTGGGGTTACGGTGGCCACGGAAGTCTCCGATCACGTAGGGGAGTTGAGGGCGTGCGGACGGTTGCGTCACGCTGGCAACGAAGGTAGCGGGAAGTTGTAAGTTGTTAGACCGAAGCGGCTGAACTACTTCGATATTCACGTGTGTGGGTGACACGCGGCGCCACGAGGAGACGAACCATTGGCCATGAGAGGCACCCCCACCGGGCGTCAACTGCGCCTGGGGGCAGAGCTGCGCAAAATGCGTGAGCGCGCGGGCCTGACGTCAACGCAGGCGGCCCAGTTGCTCGGCGTCAAGCAGAACCAGGTCAGCAACATGGAGGCGGGCCGCCATGGGGTGAGTCCAGACCGGGTGCGCACCATCGCCTGCCACTACGGCTGCCCGGACCAGGCTCTCGTCGAAGCGCTCGCCGCCATGACACCCGACCGCAAGCGCGGTTGGTGGGAGGAGTACCGCGAGATCCTCCCCGCCGTCCTGCTGGACCTGGCCGAACTCGAACACCACGCCGTACGGATGCGCACCGCCGTCACCGTGCACATCCCCGGCCTCCTCCAGACCACGGAGTACGCCCGCGAGATCTTCCGCCAGGCGCTGCCGGAACTCCCGCAGCCACAGGTGGAACACCGGGTGTCGTTCCGCATCAAGCGCCAGGGCATCCTCTTCCGGGACACCCCGACCGCGCAGGACGTGATCATCCACGAGGCCGCCCTGCGCATGCAGTTCGGCGGCCCGGACGTGACCCGCGAACAGCTCAAATACCTGCTGGCCATGGGCGAGAACGACCACGTCGGCATCCGCGTCCTGCCGTTCGCCGCAGGCGCCTACCCCGGCTCGGGCCAGCAGATCTACTACTGCGAGGGTCCCGTACCGCAGCTCGACACCGCGAACCTGGACCAGTCGCACGGCCCGGTGTTCCTCGACGCCGAGGCCCAGTTGGACAAGTACCGTCTCCTGCTCCAGCGCATGGACACGATGGCTCTCACTGCGGACGAGTCGCAGAATTTCATCCACAACGTCATCAAGGACCTATGAAGGAGCCCTCGTTGTCCAGGCCCACTTGGCAGAAGTCGTCCTATTGCCCGGAGGGCAACTCCTGCGTACACATAGCCGCCCCCACCCCAACCTCCGTCCTCCTGACGGAAAGCGGTGACCCGGCGGCCACCATCCTCACCGCCGCCCCCAACACCTTCGCCGCCCTCATCGCCGTACTGAAGAAGGAACCAGCCCGTGGCTGACATCCCCCCCACCCTCGACTGGATCCGTGCCGCCCCGCCGGAGGCGACCGGGCCCGGTCCCTGGATCGAGATCGCCTTCGGCGAGGGGGAGGGCGACGACGACCCCGAAGCCCCCGTCTACCTCCGCGAGACGAGCGACCCGGACAACGTCGTCACCACGAACCGCCGCAAGTGGGAGGCGTTCGTACTCGGCGTCCAGGCAGGCGAGTTCGACCACTTCGTGGAGGGCGTGGAACTCGACGGGGTCGACGGCACGCCGTAGCAGTCGTAACAACAGAAGGGCCGGCCACGGCGAAACCCCGCGGCCGGCCCTCCCTCAAGCTCCAACTCTCCGTCAATGCGGCGCAGTCACCACCGCCTGGCCGACCTCGGACTCGTCGATCCGACGCACCCGCGGAACCAGCAGCACCAGCAGCGTGCCGACCGCGCAGAAGCCGGACACCAGCCACAGGCCGTTCGTGAAGCCGGCGTCGTGGTAGAACTGCGTGCCCTGAAGTACCGTGCCCTGCTTGGACATCACCACGAAGACCAGTTGCGTGAAGACGCCGATCGCCACGCCCTGAAGCAGGAACTGCGTGCCGTTGCCGAGGGCTTGTTCCTCGGAGGAGACCGCGCCGATGATCAGGATGGGCGTGATGGCCATGACGAGCCCGATGCCGGGGCCGACGACCAGGCCCCAAATCACGAAGTCGCCCACCGACTGGTGGAGTTGGGACCCGACGGCGAACCCGACGGTGGTGAGGATCCCGCCGATCCCCAGCAGGATGCGCGGGTCGACCTTGCGCGCGAGCGCCCCCGCGACGACGGCCACCGCGATCGTGGTGAGGCTCATCGGCGCGAGCACGAACGCGTTCTTGGTGGCCGACCAGCCCAACCCGTCGGACACGTGCGGAATCTTCGGCATCAGCGCGAGCAACTGGGTCAGCAGTCCTACGGCGTTGATGGCGCCCACGGCGACCGCGGTGGCCAGGACGACGGTCCAGACCGGGCGCCGGGTGAGGATCGACATCGGCAACAGCGGGTGCTCGACGGTGCGTTCGACGACCGCGAAGACGATCAGCGCGAGCAGGCCGACACCGACGTAGGTGAAGAACTTCCCGCTCGTCCAGCCCCAGTCGTTGCCCTCGCCGATGCCGTAGACGATCGCGGTGAGGCCGCCGCCGAGGAGGAGGCCGCCGAGCCAGTCCATGCGGGTGTGGGCCTCGCGGACCGGGCTCTCGGGGACGAAGGCGAGCACGAGCGCGAGGCAGACGAGGGTGGAGATCGCCATGAACCACAGGGCGCCCCGGAAGCCGTGGTTGTCGATGACCCAGCCGGAGAGGAAGGGGCCGCCGAAGCCGACCAGACCGACGCTGCCGCCGAGGAACCCGCTCGCGGGCCCGACCAGGCGGCGCGGGAACACGTCGCGGCACATCGAGAAGGCCACGGGCGCGGCGGGGCCGTAGACGCCCGCGATGCTGCGGCCGACGAGCAGCGTGTCGTAGTTGGTCGCGACCGCGGCGATCACGTCGCCGATGAGGCCGATCGCCGCGATGACCAGGATGACGCGCTTCTTGCCGTACATCGCCGCGGCCTTCATGACGAACGGCGTCGCGAACGTGCCGACCAGCGAGGTCGTGAGCGTGAACCACGCGATCTGGGTGGTGCGGAAGTGGATCGCGATCTCGGACTGGGCGTTGCCGGAGAGCATGCTGACGATCGGCATGAGGGCGACGACCCAGAGCAGGGACAGGATGACCAGCGCGTGGCGCACGCCCAGGCCGGTCGCCTCCTCGGCTGCCGGTGGGGACGTGGTTTTCGTCTGGGACATGGCGGGGGCCTTTCGTCGAGCGGCGGAGGATGTGGGGGGACTCCAGTAGTGACGCAGGCATGACAAGATCACCAGTGGCGCAATGAAATTTCTGTGAGCCATTAGTGCGCGAGAGTAGAGAACACCCGCCATCCCGAACGCCACAAGACTGGCCCAATAACGAGTAAGCAAAGGGCGATCTCGACACCTGCTCACTTTTCGCCGCGCGGGATTGATCCAATATCCGGAAAACGGCTGCTGAGCTGCTGGTTGGCGAATCCTGGCGAGCGCGAGACACCCCCTTACGGGCGTAAAAATGTGATCCACATCACCCACACAGAGGCCACTTGTACCACTTGGTCCATATAGGAGGGAGAGGATGGACCAGTTGGTCTATTCAACTCGCCCCCGCACCCGCCTCCGCACGCGTCTCGCACGCGTCCCCGCGCGCACCCCCGTACGCCCCACCGCACCCCCGCCCCACCCCCAACACCCCCGCGTTCAGGATGCGTTCAGGCTCGCGCTGCCACCGTCGATCACTCCACGGCGGCCACCCCCACGCGCCCCCGTCCGACGCAGGAGAGACCGACCTTGGACCAACCGGAAACCCTCACCGCCACCGGCACCGGCGCCGCCACCGGCCCTACCGCCCAATCCACCAAACCGGCGATCAAGTCGGCGATGAGGAAACTCCCCGAGGCCACCCTCGCCTTCTGGATCATGAAAATCGCGGCGACGACTCTCGGCGAAACAGCCGGCGACCTCTTCTCGCAGACCCTCAAGATCGGCTATTTCCTCAGCACGGTCGTACTGTTCCTGATCTTCGTCGTCACCCTGGTCGTACAACTGCGGTCCCGCCGCTACAACCCGTTCTTCTACTGGACGGTCATCCTGTCGACCAGCACGGCCGGTACGACGATGTCGGACTTCATGAACCGAGACGCCAGCGCCAAGTACCTGTCCGCCGGTGCCTCTTCGCTCGGCTGGGGGCCGCAGGGCCTGGGCCTCGGCTACCCCACCGGCGCGGCGATCCTCATCTCCCTCCTGCTGCTGATCTTCGCCGCGTGGAAGCTGAGCGGGATGACGTTCCGGATCCGCGAGATCGTCAGTTTCCGCGGGGAGGCCCTGTTCTGGGCGGCGATCCTGGTGTCCAACACCCTCGGCACCTCGATGGGCGACTACCTCTCCGACAGTTCGGGCCTCGGCTACCTCGGCGGCGCCCTCCTCGTCTCCGGCGCCCTCGCCGTGCTCATCCTGCTGATGCGGGTGCCGACGGTGCCGAACGTGCTCCTGTTCTGGATCGCCTTCGTCCTCACCCGCCCCCTCGGCGCCACCGCGGGCGACTTCCTCACCAAGCCGGTCGCCAAGGGCGGCCTGAACCTCGGCACGGCAGGCTCCTCGGCGGTCCTGCTGGCCATCCTGCTCGGCCTGATGGCCTACGCCCACGTACGGGAACGCAGGACGGAACACGAGACGGAACACGGGACGGAACGCAGGACGGAACGCAGGACGCCCCCGCCGTCGTAGACACCCCCGACGCCGTAACAACGTCCCCTCTCAGGCCCGGATGCGTTCGCACACAGCACACGCACCCGGGCCCACCCGCGCCCTCCCCCGCCCCGTCCCAC
>LJCV01000138.1 GCA_001298575.1 Actinobacteria bacterium OK074 | reverse complement strand
CCCGCGCCGCCGCACGCGCCGCCCGGCAGCGGCCCGCCCCGCCGGCGCCCGCCCCGTCACACACCCCGCCGCCCGGCGTGCAGCCGACGCCTGGCCGGACACCCACAGGAGGACTCGCATGACCACACCAGAGAACCCGGGACTGACGGAGGTCCTCGCCCGAACCCGCGCAGCCAGTGAGGAGATAGCCGCCGCGCTCGATGAGGACCAGGAGCCCGAGCCCGAGGAGCCCGTGGGCTGGCAACCGATCTGGAAGCGGCCCCGGACACCGAAGTCGAAGGCGCGCAAGAAGAAGGAGCTGAGCGACCAGCGGGAGCGGCTCCAAGACGCCGGGAAGCGCCGCCTCGCAGCCGCGCAGTCGCGCCGGCCCCGCTCCCGGCAGAGCCGGATCGGCAACGCGGCCGCCCGCCGCGATGCCCGCGCCCTGTCCCGGGTACGGCACTCCAACGCCTGGCAGGGGTGACGATGCCCGGCATCGTCCACCGAGTGGAGCCGACGATGTTCAGCATCCAGTGCCGATGCACGACATCGAGTGGGCTCCACTCAGTGGGCTCCACCCGATGGGCCGCACCGAGTGGGCTCCACTCGGTGGACTCCACCCGATGGACGCCACTGAGTGGGCTCCACCGTGGTGCGGCCGGATGACGATGGACGCCACTCCGGTGCGCACCACGATGTCCGGCCACCGCACCGGGTGCGCACCATCCGACGATGTCCGGCACGCACGTGCGCACCCGGTGCGCCGCACTCGATGTCCGCACCGCACCGGTGCGCTCGCCGCCGGCGACCCCTTGTCCGGGTGCGGCCGGACGCGTGCGGCCCCCTTGTCCGGCTCAGCCGCACCCCCTTGACCAGCTCCGCCACCAAGGACGTTTCCCCTTGACACAGCCTGTTTCGGCTCGCGATCAGGTCGTGGTCAAGGGGGTGTGTGATAGGGGAGCCCGCCCGGACGTGGCGCCCGGCGATGCGGTGCGGAGGTGCGGTGGTGCGCACCGAGTTGGCGCGGTGCGGTGCGGTGGGTGCGGTGGTGCGCCGGGGATGCGCGCCGGACCGCACCACCGCTGTCCCGAAGGTGCGCTACGCAGTGGTGCGGTGCGCCGGGTGCGCTTCCATCGCCTGCTTCATCCCGGCAGCCTCCAGCTGGCGCAGGACGTCGGCGACGTCGCCGTGGTCCTCGGTGAGGATGTTCTCGGTGAAGCGGGTGATGGCATCGGCGATGCCCCGCGAGCTGGCCAGGCACACGCCGTGGCAGGCGAGCTCCAGCAGCAGCCGCCCGAGCGCGGCGGCGAGGAAGGAGTGCGCGCACGGCTCCCCGTCGTGGTCGTCCTCGGCGGTGATGGGGATGAAGACGCGCGCGGCGACGTCCAGGAGCAGCCGGAACAGCTTCTCCGGGCCGATGTCGTCGGCGACCGCGCCAGCGGTGTCGATGTCCCTGGCGTGCCACGCCTGGATGTAAGCAAAGGCATCGGCGACGTCGGCCGGCTCCATCGGGGCGAGCGGCGTGACGACGGTGTTCTCGGGCATGGGTGGCTCCCTCATCTTCGGGCCGCCCCGCTGATCGCGGCGGCCTCGAAGACACCTTCGAACCGCAGCCCTGTGGACAGAGTCCGAGCACCGACGGTGAGCAGCCACCGCCCGGCCCCTCACCACGTTTCCCCTTGACATGGTCCGCTACCTGCGACATACCGCCCATTTCAACGGGGGAGAAATCTCCGTCCCGGCACGCTGCGCGACGGCTCCGGGAAAAGGCGCTCCCGCCCGGGACGCGCCGCTGGGAGACTTCGGGGATGACCACGCAGCGCCTGCCGTTCCCGGTCCCGGACGAACGGGCCCACTACTTCGTCACCTCCTACGCCGACATGCACGACCTTGTTGAGGGCCTGGTCGTGCCCGACGGCGTGCCCGAGGCCGCGGCGACGGTTCTGCGTACGGCGCGCGAGCTGCTGCGCCAGTCGTACTACTGCTACGAGTTCTCCACCGTGGCGGTCATGCACTCCCTGATCGCGGTGGAGATCGTGCTGCGCGACCGGATCCCGGACGCGGGCAAGAAGCCGCTGCACGGGCTCATCAAGCAGGGCGCGGCCGACGGCATCCTGACCGCCCGGCAGGCGGAGTACCTCGACTATGGTCGGCAGATCCGCAACGGGATGGCGCACGGCCAGTCCACGCACGCGGTGATGCCGCCGGCCATGGCGGTGCCGATGGTGACGACGTCGTTCGCGATCGTCTCCGAGCTCTGCGCGGCGCCCGCCGGATGATCACGGCTCGGTAACGGTGATCAGCGGATCGTCACACCGTCCGCTTTCGCGACACCTCTAGCAAGTGAGGGGGGATTCCATCCGGACCCCCGCGCCACTTGCGTGAGGAGCTTCGCCATGACGTACACCAGCAGCGCCCGGCAGCCCGACCCGGAGCCGCTTCCGACCTGGACAAGGGGTGCTGAGCGCCTTCCGGGCGGCCCGGAATCCAGTGCCGTGAACGGTGCCGTGAACGATTCCAACGTTGTGCCCATCACCGCAGCTCACACCGCCCGTCAGGGTGCCTCCCGGCACGCTGACACCTCTCTCCCTTCCCCTGAGACGTCGGCGAAGGGGAAGAGGTCCACTCCCACGGCCGGGAAGGTACGGGCCGATGCGCTGCGGATGCTGGGGTGTGTGCGGATAGCGACGGTTCGGCAGATGGCTTCGGTGATCACGGCGGAGGGGTCGGACGGCCGGTCGTACGTGCGCAGGGCGATGGTGGAACTGGCGGAGCTCGGGCTGGCGGAGACGAACGGCAAGCACGGCAAGGACCAGATCTGGAACCTGACGGTGGCGGGACAGAAGGCTCTGGCTGACGGCAACGAGCTGCCACCGCGTCCGAAGGCCGGCACCGGAGCGAAGGCGGTGAAGGCCGGATTCGGTCCGCACGGCCTCGCGGTGACGGACACGATCCTCGCCTTCGGCGGCCGGGACCATCTGACCGACTGGCAGGTGGAGGTCAACCACGCGATCAAGGAGACCGGCCTCAGCTTCAACACCGACGCCGTCCTTGCGTGGCCGACCAAGACCAGCGAGGTGCGCCTCTTCGAGCTCGACAACGGCAGCATGTCTCAGGCCCGGCTCGCGAAGGAGGTCTGGGACTACGAGCGCTACGCCGGGCACCGCGTCTGGGAAGGCGCCCGCGGCACGATCGGCGGGACGTTCCCGTTCTGGCAGCGCCACCGCTACACCCGCTCGAAGACCTTCCCGCGGCTGCATGTCGTCTTGGCGGGGAAGGCGGAGCACCTGCTCGACAACCGCCTCCAGGCGCTCACCGCCGACGTGCGGGGCATTGCCATCGCGGTGTGGGCGAACACCTTGCCGCGGCTCCAGCGGGGCGAGCCCTGGTACGAGATCGGCGTCGACGATCCGTACCGGCGTCGCGAGCGCTACCCCGAGCCTGTCGGCCGCTGACGTCCGAGCCGGGCAGGCCCTTCGGCGCGAGGGGCTTGCCCGGGGCGGAGAACCGGCTACGCCATGGCGGCGGCCACGGTCTCCAGGACGGCGCGCTGCTGCGGGTCGACCGGGACGTCGATCCCGCGCAGCGAGCGGAGGGTGGTGCCTTCGGCGCACAGCCTGCACAGCCCCATCACGGGCATCGGACCGGCGCCGATCAGGGTGTGCGAGGAAGAGCTCTCGTAGACGGGCCGGTAGCAGCCGGGGCACAGGCGGCAGTCCTCGAGGTCGTCCGCCGGCGGCGCGTCCGGACCGAGCACCGGCACGATCCGCAGGAGGTTCTCCCCGGCTTCCGCCCACAGCCCCATCGGCCGTTCCGCGCTCCGCTCGAAGACGACGTCGCCGTCCGGGCCGTCGGAGGTGCGGACCCGGGCCAGCGTGCCGACACCCTCTTCCGGGTGGTTGGGCATGAACGCCAGGACGGTCCTGTAGCCGGGGCCCTCGGTCACGCCGAAGACGTGGCCGCGCCCGGCCGCGAGGGCCGTGCCCACCTCGTTCAGCCCGCCGTCGACGTCGTTGCGTAGGCGCAGCGGCCAGGAGGCCGGAAGACCGTCGATCTCGGCAGGGGAGGACGTGATCAGGATGCCGTTGCCGGACTGGCGAACGTCCAGGTGCTGCATTCCCTCGGTGGAGTGGAACGCGGTGCCGAACCACTCCGTGGTCGGCTGGCCGCTCTCGCTCCGGGGGCGGCGCGGCTTGTGCTGCTTGTGACGTCCCATGCTGTGCCTCGCAGATGTGGCCCCGTGCGCGGGCCGATCGGTCCGCTGAACCCACCAACCGGCAGCACGCCGACCGGGCTACGCCAGGGGCTCGCCGTTCACTCACCCGGCCCACCCGGCTGTCGGATTGAGCACGCTGTTGACCGAACGTGGGACCGAGCGGCCCCCGGTCTTGACCGAGAGTGCCGGTGCGCGAGACGGTCGGCGCAACTAAGCGCAACCGACTCGACACGGGAGAGCGCCATGACGTTACGGTTCGTCGGGATCGACCCGAACACGGGAGGCGGTGGGTCGCCGACGGTGTGGGTGGAGGAGGAAACCGCCGACCTGGTCCTCCAGGGTCCGGAAGCCGAAGCGTTGTTGAAGGCGATGATCGGCGGGATCGAGTGGGTGCCTGGCCACGCGGTGGGCGTCCCGCCGCACGAGACGGTGATCCGTATCCCGGTCCGGATGGCGTCGATTCTGAGGGAGGCGTGTGATGTCGCAGAGCAGCGTGCCGGACTTCGCTGAACTGCTGAGGGGTGCTCAGCGCACGGCGGTCCACCTGGAGATGCGCGACAGCTACGGCGTCGGTGACGAGGCCGAAGAGATCGCGTTGTTCGCCCGGACCGGTCAGATCGACCTGGACCCCACGGCCCGCTGGTGGCCCGAGTGGCTCGGGCTGGTGAAGGAGACCCTGGCCCGGGGCGTGGTGATGCGCCGCGCGCGGATCGTCTCGGAGCCGGTGACCGACTACATCCGGTGGGAGCACGCGGCCACCGTGCTGAACGTGGGCGCCGGCGAACAGGTCCGCTGGCTGCCCCGCCGCAACGCCTCCGACATCGCCCTGCCCGGCAACGACTTCTGGCTGATCGACGGCCGCCTGGTGATGTTCCACTTCTTCAGCGGCGACGGCGACTGGGTCGACCCGGGCTGCGAACTCACCGAGGACCCGGCCGCGGTGAGCCTGTGTGCGTCGGCGTTCGAGACGGTCTGGGAGCGTGGCATCCCGCACGAGAAGTACACCGTCTAGGCCCCTGAACAGCACCGTGACCGCCTCTCCATCGTCCAGCGCACAGGCAGCCCGCGAGGCCCTCGCCGTGCGGTTGCAGCACCTGCGCAAGGACGCCGGCCTCACCGGGAAGGACATCTCCGCCCGGTGTGGCTGGCATCCGGCGAAGACGACCCGCCTGCAGAAGGGCGCGGCTCCGCCCTCGGACGCGGACATCCGCGCCTGGTGCGCGGCGTGCGGCGCGGACGACCAGGCGCAGGACCTCATTGCCACCGCCCGCGCGGTCGACTCGATGTACCTGGAGTGGCGCCGCCTGCACCGCAACGGGATGCGCACGGTCCAGGAGGACTGGTACGCCCTGCACGAGCAGACCCGCGTCTGCCGCGTGTACGTCTCCAACGTGCCGCCCGGCTTCTTTCAGACCACCGGCTTCGCCACCGCCCTGATGAGCCAGATCACCGCCTTCCAGGGCACGCCGAACGACGTCTCCGAAGCCGTCGCCGCCCGGGTGGCGCGCTCCCGGTTCCTCTACGAGGGCGGCCACCGCTACGTCGTCCTCATGGAGGAATCCGTCCTGCGCTTCCGCACCGCCGACCCCGACGCGATGCGCGGGCAGCTGCGCCACCTCCTGGCCGTGATGCCGCTCGCCTCCGTCTCGCTCGGGATCATCCCGTTCACCGCGCAGCGCACCGTGTGGCCGTTGGAGGCGTTCTACCTCCACGACGACGACGTGGCCGTGGTGGAGACGCTGACGGCGGAGATCAAGGTGACGCAGCCGCGTGAGCTCGCCGACTACGCGAAGGCGTTCGCCGGCCTCGCGTCGATGGCCGTGTACGGCGACGCGGCCCGCGACCTGATCCGGGCCGCGATCGACGCCCTGGAGTGAAGCCGCCGCAATTACTCGCAATCTCGTTGAGGTCCGTCGCCAACGCTGCGTAGCGTCGAAGTCACCGACGGACCACCAGCCGGAGAGGCGGGGCCGCATGCGCGCACGCACCGACACCACCGCCCCGGCCCCGGAGGGCCGCGACCTCCAGCCGCCCGCCTACGGCGTTCCCTCCCCGGCCCTACTGGCCCGCGCGGACCGCGGCTTCGCCCGGTTCCTCGCCCAGCAGAGCGAGGACCAGGACGACGGGGACAGCGGCGGCGAGGACACCCAGCGGTGACCGCCGGCCACCCGCACGAGACGCTCCCGGCAGCGAGGCCCGCCATGCACACCAGCAGCCACACGGTCCTGTACGACCCCGACGGCCTGATCGAGGCGGAGCTCCCGCTGGACCGGGAACCGTACGAGTGCCTCGTGAAGGCCGTCCTCGCGTGGACCGGCGAGGACACGCTCGCGGAACGCGACTACGAGCAGATCGGCCTCCAGCTGACCGGCCACGCCCGCGCCGTCGCCTCCGACGTCCGGCGCCGCGCGGACCGGCTGCCCAAGAGCAGCGGGCGCCGGGCGCTCGCCGACGTCGTCCTGCGCGAGGCGGAAGGCCGGCTGTCCGCGCCGCTGGAGGGCACCGTGCACTGCGTCCAGAACCGCGCCCGCCTCGTGCGCGCCCTCTACGAACGGCTGGACCGCCTGGAGGCCGCGCCCGCCCCGGAGAGCGTTGCATCGAGCGGGGGCTGAGCCGGTGCCACTTCGCCCGTTCTGGCTGCAACACCCGGTGCAACACCACCGCGTGCAACGCCCTGCGTTTCACATCTGACCTGCGGGAACACCCGAAATGAGCTGGGACGGCCCGCGTGTTGCACCCGGCGTTGCAGGTCCTCACGGACATCCGACGCCGAACAGCCGGCTTGCCCACAGCACGAGACCCCGAGCCTTGGTGGGCCCGGGGTCCGGTCGGAGCGTCAGTAGTCGTCGCGCTCGGAGGGCGGCCCGTACTGCTCGATGAGGTCGCAGGTACATGTACCGCCCGCGTAGAGCGACTTGTCGCACTCATCGTGGTGGTCGCGCTGCGGTGCGGCCCGTACGGCGGCGGGCTGCGCCGGAGCGTCCAGGGCGACCCGGGCCGCTCCCGCCCAGTCGACGCCCAGCGCGGCCAGGGCGGCGAGCTGGTCGGCGCTCAGCTTGTCCCTCCTCGACTTGACGTTCGAATTCCACACACCCAGCTTCACGATCACCGGCTCCGCCTCACCGTCGACCGTGATCATCTCGCTGTGCCCCCTCGGCACCGCCCGCTGCCCTTCCCGCTCCACCCACTGCGCCAGGGCCGCCAGGCCCCGCTGGAACGCCGCCTCCGCCTTGCTCCCGGCCTTCTTCGGGCCCGGGGCCGCGTCGGCCGGCGCCGCAGGGAGCTCCGCCGGGGCGCCGCCGGTCACGGGGAGGGCGGCGCCGCGGATGCCCAGCGCGGTCAGCCGCTCGCGCTGCTCGGGAAGGAGCTGCGCCCAGGTGCCCGGCTCTTGCTGACGCCACCTCCAGGTGCCGATGTCATCGCCGTCGTAGACGACGCCGCCCGCGATGTAGGGCAGCACGCCGTCGGCGTCGACCAGGTCGGCGAGGACCCGGTAGTGCCGCTGCCAGTTCAGCGGCCAGGGGCAGTCCCAGTCCGGGTCAATCTCCGTCAGCTGCGCCGCGCGCACGGCGGCCCGCTGCGGGTCCTTGCCCAGGCCGCCCTTCCGGCGCAGGTTCGCCATGTGCTGCCCGATGGGCACCATCGCCTCGCCCTCGCCCCACACCGCGTCCTGACGCGGCGCGAGGTGGCCGGTGGCCCGGCGGTAGGACCGGAGCGCGGCGAGCTTGGTCTCCCAGGCTTCCTCGCCCGGCTCCCACACCATCCCGGCCTCTGGCGCGTCCAGCAGCGTCTTGCGCCGCTCCTCCAGCTCCCCGGCCCGCAGCGCCTTCCGCTGCTGGTGCACCCATCGACCAAGCGGAAACGACTTCGTGACCCCCACTTCGACCTCGACGTCGTAGGGCACGGCGTGGACGCCGGTGATCTCGTTCTCCTTCCGCCAGCGGATCAGGGCCTGGTATCCCTCCAGCCACACGAGGCTTTCCGGCCGGTAGACCCGGGTCCGCAGGAACGCGGCGATCGTCGCGGCGTCGCGCGGGCTGGAGAAGTGGAGCAGGGCGGCTTCGGCGGCGGCCTGGGTGTCGTCGTCCTCCTGGTCCTCGCCGTCGCCCTCGCCGCCGGCGGCCCCGACGATCTGGCCGTCCTCGTCACGCTTGACGTGGACCTTGCGCTTGCCGCTCGTGAGCGCCCGGGAAGCGAGCTGCTCGACAAGTCGGTCATCATGCGAGCGCAGGCCCTGGAGGACCGCTACAAGGGGGCGGAAACTGGCGCTGGCGACCATGTCCGTCGGGTCCTCGTTCGGCTCCAGGAACACCGGCACGATGATCCTGGCCACCTTCGTGCTGCCGTCCTTGTTGAGGCGGAGCGCCCGGCCGATGTTCTGCACGATCTCCACCTGCGAGCCGCGGGTGTCCGCGAAGCAGATCGAGTCGACTCCCCGCTCGCCGGTGATGTCCACGCCCTCCCCGAGAACGCGAACGCTGGCGAGGAAGGCGCGGTGCACCCGGCGCCCGGCCGCGTCGATGCCGTTGGCGAACTGCCGCAGGACCTCGCGCCGCTCGGACACGAGGTGGTCACCGCACAGCCACGCCGACCACACCCGGTCCGGCGGGACGTGGCGGCCGGCCTCCAACTCGTAGAACTCCGCGTCGATCGACGACGCGGGGAGCTTGTCGGCGGCGGCCAGATCGGCGTCGGAGGCGTCATTCAGGTACAGCGCGGCAGCCGTCTCGGGCAGCTTGTCAGCGAACGCGCGGGCCTCTTCGACCTTCTGGTGGAACGTCATGACCGTACGCAGGTTGTACGCCGCCGCGTGCTCCAGGAGCGCGGTCTGCAACAGGGCCAGCCGCCGGCCGCGCTGCGCCTCCTCCGACTCCCCGAGAACCGGCGAGGGATCGCGAATCTCCAGCACGTCGATCTCGAACCCGGCAAGGATTTCGCGCTCGATGGCCTCGCTCAGACCGAGCTCTGCGAGCCACGCGCCGTAGGTTCCCTCCGGGTCGTCCGACATCGTCGCGAGCTCCACCTCCTGGCCGTCCGCGCCCTTCTGCGGGCGGGCCGCGGCGAGGATGCGCGGGGTCGCGGTGAGGTAGAGCCGGAAGTCCGACGGGATCCGCTGGTTGTCGTGGATCGCCGCCCACGGCCGACCAAGATCACCAGCGGTTCCATGTGCCTCATCCACGATGGCAAGGTCGAACGGGTCCATCTGCTGCCCGTAGAGGCGCTCTCCGCCCGCCAGAGCGGCCTCCAGCGGCCCGCGAACCTTCCGCTGGCCCACGGGGGCGTCGATGTCCTCGCGGTCCACGAGAGAGGCGTACGTGGCGAACACGATGACCGGCCCGTGCCCGGCCCACAGGGCGAGCTGGATCGGGTTGGTGGTGGTGCGCACGCCCAGCTCGTTCAGCACCGCGTCGTTCTCCAGCGAGCACACCGCGATCATCGGGGCCCGGTGGCCCACCGCCCGCCACGCCTGGGCGGTCTGTGCGAGCAGGTCCAGGGTCGGCACGGTCACGAGGATCCGGCCGTCCGCGAAGCTCTCCAGCGCGCACGCGGCGGCCGTGATCGTCTTGCCCGAACCGGTCGCTGACACGATCGTTCCCCGGGCACCCTGCGGGGGCACAGATGACCTTGCAGGGAATCCCACCCACTTCCTAAACGCGGAGCGCTGATCTACCTGGTGTTCCTTGAGTCGAATCGCTGACATTCCGTGCCTCCCCGAGCGGTGAATTCGTGTGGTGGTTCAGACGGCCGCGTGCGGAATGCACGCCGCGCCCAAGTCGTTCCAGATCGACGCATCCGCCTTGTGCCACCCGCCCGGCTTTCCGTCTCTGAAGGGCGGCTTGTCGTCCGGGTCGTAGTGCCCGGCATCGAGCGTGCAGACGACGTAGTCCCCATCGCTGTTGACCGTCCGGGCCGTGCACAGACCGCCGGCCTCGCCCAGCGCCTCCAGCACCTGGCGGCGCCTGGTGGTGTGCGGGTGGGTGGCCGGCAGGACGGCTTCCCGGACGTACCGCTCCAGCCGCACCAGGTCGACGCGCTCGCGCTGCCTCACGTCCGCGATGTGTACGGCCAGTTCAGCGGCCCCGGCCGACCGGCCGCCGCGCCGGGACCACTCCCGGTCCGCGATGCCCACCAGGGCCTCGCTCACGGCCCTCACGCCCTTGTCCCAGCCGTCCTCGAACTCAGGGCCACGAGGGCGCGGCGCCATGCCGTCCAGCTCCACCACCTGGCACTGCGCCCCAGCAACCGCCCCGGCCTCCAGCGCGGCCACCAGGTCGTCAGCCTCGCTCGCGGGCACGCCCTGCGCCTCCAGGAGCGCGAACAGCTTCAACCGGGCGTTCACAGCCGCCGTCTGGTACTGCGTCACCCGGCGCAGAGAATCGCTGCTCAGCGCGGGATCAGGTCCGGTAGATTCGTGGTGACCGGTCATCTGCGGTCGTTCCTCTCGGAATTCCGGGGAGGTTCCCGGATGGTTGGGGGGTGTCCCGTGTTTCCGCCAACGGTACATGCTGCATCAACCCGATGCATGCACTACACTGGAACTCACACGAACGAGCGACCCCCACCTTCGCAGCCAGCCCGGCCCGCGCCAGCGGGCCCCAAGGGACTGGAGGCGCAGCCGGAAGGACCGTCAGGCGGGGGAGCGCAGCGGACCCGCCGGGAGCGCCCCGCGCTCCCCCAACTCCCGTACTGGAGGCCCCACTAGCCCGCACCACCACACCCCAGCAGCCCGGCTGCGCACCGCGCGGCCTGCCGGACGCGGAGCGGCCGGCCCGGGCGGGCTGTCGCGGGGACGGCGCGGCGCGCGCGCCCGCGGCGCCCGCCCGCTCGGACCTGCCGGCGGCGGCGTGGGATCCGTGCG
>LJCV01000137.1 GCA_001298575.1 Actinobacteria bacterium OK074 | reverse complement strand
CCCGCGCCCCTCGAGGCGGGGCCGCCGCCCCCGCCGTCGTGGGCGCGGGGAGCGGCGCGCCCAGCCCCCACCGGGCCCGCAGCCGACAGCGAACCCCCCACCCCCCTACCCCCGCGGCCCCACCCGCAGAGTGATCCCCACGCACAACCCACCCGCCGGCGCATCCGCCAAAGTCACCGTCCCGCCGTCGTCCGTCACCAGTTGCCGTACGACGGCGAGCCCCAACCCCGACCCGTTGCGCCCCGTAAGCCCCTGGCCGCGCCAGAAGCGGTCGAACGCGCGGGACTTCTCCGCGTCCGACATGCCGGGACCCTCGTCCAGGATCTCCAGGACGACCTCCTCCCCCCGCGACTCTCGTCGGACGGTGATCGTCGCACCGTCCGGCGAGACCTCCAGCGCGTTGGAGAGCACGTTGTCGAGCACCTGGTCGAGATGGCCGGGGCTCGCCATCACCAGCGGCCGGTCGTCGTCCATCCCCCGGAGCGTGATGCGGACGCCGCGCTCGTCGGCGGCCGGCCGCCACACCGCCAGGCGCTGCGCGGCCACCTCGCGCAGGGACAGCGGTTCCGCCGCGGTCACCTTCGCCTCGGCGCGCGCGAGCACCAGCAGGTCGTTGACCAGGCGGCTCATCCGGACGACCTCGGCGGTCGCCTGCTCCACGTCCTCCTTGACGAACTCGTCGTCCACGCCGTCCGCGATGTTGTCCAACGACAGCCGCAGCGCCGTAAGAGGGGTGCGCAGCTGGTGCGAGGCGTCCGCGACGAATATCCGCTGCGAGGCGATCAGCGTGTCGAGCCGCTCGCCCGCCTGGTTGAGCGTCCGGGCCAGGGTCTGCGTCTCGTGCGGGCCGGTGATCGGCGCGCGGGCGGTCAGGTCGCCGTCGCTGAGTTTGCTGGCCATGTCGTTGAGCTGGCGCAGCGGCCGGGTCAGCCGGCGGGCGACGATCCCGCCGATGATCGCGGCGATCACGAGCACGTTCAGCGCGAGGATCCCGCGGAAGATCCAGATCTGCCACATGCGCTTGACGAGCTGCGACGTCGGGAACGTGATCCGCACCGCGCCGACGATGTGCCCGTCGGTGTACGACTGCGCCGGGACCGTGATGCGCAGGCTGGTGCCGCCCCAGTGCCTGGTGGTGCGCACGGGCGCCCTGGCGGCGGACAGGACGTCGACCTCGCCGCGTGTCTCGTTGCTGTACCGGGTGGAGAGCTGGGTCAGCGCCTTGCGGGAGGCCGGATCGTCCTCGCCGAGCATCAGGGCCATGGTGGTGGCCTCGCGCCGTACCGAGTCCTCCGTGTCCGCGCGCAACTGGTCGGTGAGCGTGAAGGCGACCGGCACGGTGAAACCGGCGAGCGCGACGGCGACGAGGGCGACGTAACTCACCACGAGCTGACGGATCATGAGGAGGATTCGCTCCGGTCGTTGCCCTGCTCGGCGCCCGGCCCGGCATCCGGCCCGGCGCCCGGCCCGGCATCCGGTTCGCCACCCCGCTCGATCTCCAGGCGGAAGCCGACCCCCCGTACCGCCTCGATGGTGATCGCGCCCGCGAGCTTGCGGCGCAGGGCGGCGACATGGACGTCGAGCGTCTTGGTCGGGCCGAACCAGTTCGCGTCCCAGACCGCTTCCATGATCTGTTCGCGGGACATCAGCGCGCCCGGCTCCTCGGTGAGGAAGGCCAGCAGGTCGTACTCCTTGGGCGCGAGCGCGACCTCGGCGCCGTCGAGGTGGACGCGGGCGGCCTTGCGGTCGACGGTCAGCCGGGTGCCGTACCGGTCGGGCCCGGCGGCGGGCGGCGGCCCGCTGTCCGAGGCCGCCTGGGCCTGCGCCCGCGCCCGCGGCTGGGTGCGCCGCAGTACCGCTCTTATCCGGGCGATGACCTCGCGCACCCCGAACGGCTTGGAGACGTAGTCGTCGGCGCCCAGTTCGAGCCCGACCACCCGGTCCGTCTCGTCGGCGCGCGCGCTGATCACGATGATCGGCACGTCACCGCGCTGCCGCAGCTCCTTGCAGATGTCGAGCCCGTCCGCGTCGGGCAGCCCGAGATCCAGGAGTACGACGTCGTAGGGGCCCTCGTGGGCCAGGGCCGCCGCGCCGGTGCCGACCCAGTCGACCTCGAAGCCGTAGCGGGTCAGGCCGCGCCGCAGCGACGCGGCGACCGGTTCGTCGTCTTCCACGAGAAGTACGTGCACAGGGCGAACAGTAATGGGACAGCCATGTCCGAAAGTGAAGGTTCGGGCTCCGGTTGTGACACAGAACACCGGGGGTCTTTCGGCTGCCGGAAAGAGGGCCCGTCGGATCGGTGGAACGGGTTCCGCATGTACGCGCCTCGGTGCGGGCAGATGCCGTCCTGGAGCGGCCGTGATCGACCGAAGAAAACCGGGATGATCACGGGGTGAGCGGGACATCTCACCATGCGATATCCCGGAAGGGAAAAGTGGCCGCTCGTTAGACTGAACCGACCCGCGGACAGCGAGTGACCGCGGCCGAGACGGACCGAGCGAGGAGCGCACGTGGGCCTGGTCGTGCAGAAGTACGGAGGCTCATCCGTAGCCGATGCCGAGGGCATCAAGCGCGTCGCCAAGCGGATCGTGGAAGCGAAGAAGAACGGCAGCCAGGTGGTTGTCGTCGTTTCCGCGATGGGCGACACGACGGACGAGCTGATCGATCTCGCCGAGCAGGTGTCACCGATGCCTGCCGGGCGCGAATTCGACATGCTGCTGACCGCGGGAGAGCGGATCTCCATGGCGCTGCTGGCCATGGCGATCAAAAACCTGGGACACGAGGCCCAGAGCTTCACCGGCAGCCAGGCGGGCGTGATCACCGACTCGGTCCACAACAAGGCGCGCATCATCGACGTCACGCCGGGCCGCATCCGCACCGCCCTGGACGAGGGCAACATCGCGATCGTGGCCGGGTTCCAGGGCGTCAGCCAGGACAAGAAGGACATCACCACGCTCGGCCGCGGCGGCAGCGACACCACCGCCGTCGCCCTCGCCGCCGCGCTGGACGCCGAGGTCTGCGAGATCTACACCGACGTCGACGGCGTGTTCACCGCCGACCCGCGCGTGGTGACGAAGGCGAAGAAGATCGACTGGATCGCCTTCGAGGACATGCTGGAGCTGGCCGCGTCCGGCTCCAAGGTGCTGCTCCACCGCTGCGTGGAGTACGCCCGCCGTTACGACATCCCGATCCACGTGCGGTCCAGCTTCAGCGGGCTCCAGGGAACCTGGGTCAGCAAGGCGCCACGCGTTCAGGACACACAGCAGCAAGGGGACCAGAAGGTGGAGCAGGCCATCATCTCCGGTGTCGCGCACGACACCTCCGAGGCCAAGATCACGGTCGTCGGCGTGCCGGACAAGCCGGGCGAGGCCGCCGTGATCTTCCGGACGATCTCCGACGCCGAGATCAACATCGACATGATCGTGCAGAACGTGTCCGCCGCCTCGACCGGGCTGACGGACATCTCCTTCACCCTCCCCAAGGCCGAGGGCCGCAAGGCCATCGACGCCCTGGAGAAGAACAAGGACGGCATCGGCTTCGACTCGCTGCGCTACGACGACCAGATCGGCAAGATCTCGCTCGTCGGCGCGGGCATGAAGACCAACCCCGGGGTCACGGCCGCCTTCTTCGAGGCGCTCAGCGACGCCGGCGTCAACATCGAGCTGATCTCGACATCCGAGATCCGCATCTCGGTCGTCACCCGCGCCGACGACGTCCCGGAGGCGGTCCGCGCGGTCCACACCGCGTTCGGCCTCGACTCCGACAGCGACGAGGCGGTCGTGTACGGGGGGACGGGGCGGTGACCCTTCTTTACGGGCCGGTGACCCTTCTTTCTGGGGCGGCTGTGTACGGCCGTGGAGGCGCTGGCCGCCGATGAAGGCGGAGGGCGCGGCCGAGGTCGTGGGGATGGCGGAGGGGCAGGCTCGGCGGGTCGACGACGGACGCCGGGCGGATGGCCCACGTCTTCTTGCCGGTGACGACGGGTCGCGGGCCGGGCGGCCCACGCTCGCCGTGGTCGGCGCGACCGGGGCCGTCGGCGGGGTCGTCCTCCAGATCCTGTCCCAGCATGCGGACATCTGGGGCGAGATCCGGCTGTTCGCCTCCCCGCGCTCGGCCGGGCGGAGCCTGACCGTGCGCGGCGAGGAGACCAAGGTCGCCGCGCTCGACGAGGACGCCTTCGCGGGCGTCGACGTCGCCCTGTTCGCCGTACCGCGCGCGGTCGCCGAGCGCTGGGCACCCGTCGCCGTCGGCCGGGGCGCGGTGGTGGTGGACGACTCGGGCGCCTTCCGCGGCGACCCGGACGTGCCCCTCGTCGTCCCCGAGGTCAACCCGCACACCGCCCGGCTGCGCCCGCACGGCATCGTCGCCAGCCCCACCAGCCCGACCCTCGCGATGATCGTCGCCCTGGGCGCGCTGCACGCCGGGTTCGGCCTGCGCGACCTGGTGGTCTCCACGTACCAGGCGGTCAGCGGGGCCGGGCGGTCCGGCGTGGACACCCTGCGCGAGCAGGTCGCCCTGGTCGCGGGCACGGAGTTGGGCACGAGCCCCGGGGACGTACGGCGGGCGGTCGGCGAGGGCACGGGCCCGTTCCCGGAGCCGGTCGCGCTGAACGTCGTCCCGTGGTCCGGGACGCCCGCCGCGGACGGCTGGTCCTCGGAGGAGCTGACCGTGCGGGACGAGACGCGCCGCGTACTCGGGCTGCCGCGGCTGCCCGTCGCCGTCACCTGCGTCCGGGTGCCGGTCGTCACCACGCACTCCCTCACCGTCCACGCCCGCTTCGAGAACGAGGTCACCGTCGACCGCGCCCGCGAGATCCTCGCGACGGCGCCGGGGGTCGTCCTCTACGACAACCCGGCCGCGGGCGAGTTCCCGACCCCGGCGGACGCGGTCGGCACGGATCCCACGTGGGTGGGGCGGGTGCGGCGGTCCCTGGACGACCCGACCGGGCTCGAACTGTTCGTGTGCGGGGACAACCTGCGCAAGGGGGCGGCGTTGAACGCGGTGCAGGTGGCGGAGCTGGTGGCGGGGGAGTGGCGGGCGTCGTCCTGACGGCGGGGGTGGCGGGCGGCTGTGTTCTGACGGCGCTGACGGGAGTGTCCGCTGACGTCCAGCCGCACCACCCCTGACAACACCCTGACGTTGGGCTTTTGTTGGCCCCCTGCTGGATCCTGGCGACAGAAACTCCCTGGCCATCGACCGGGTTGTTTGTAGGATCTGTGTCAGTTCTGTGGTGGATCCCATGATCCGTACCGCTTGAACCAGGGTGTCCCGACGTTTCAAGATTCCCTCCCCGTCACCGCAACCGCGCGGTCGGCGGGGAGCGTCTTTGCGAACGCCCTTCGGGGGGCTCGGCACCACATCAACGGGGCATGACGGGGCTTTAGGGGATGGGCTGGTACGCATGAGGGCACTTGACGCACGGCTCGGTGCGCTGGGGGACGGGCCCGGCGAGGCGGACGCACCCGGCAGAACCAGGTCCGCGAGGGCCTCGCGGACTTTTCTGACGGCTGACGCGGCCTCCGTGACGGGCGGCACGAAAGTGTCAGCCGCGGCGTACAACCCTGCCGGGGGGAAGCGTGTCCAACTGGCGTGGCAGAGGTACTCGATTTCACAGCGGCACGGGCAAGGGGCGCGGCACTACGTCCGCCCCGCCGCACCCGCATGCCCGGCATGCCCGGCGGCATGCCGGTGATCGCCCCCATGCCCGCAGCGCGGCCCGCCCGCATCCCCAGCCAGCGTGAGGACACCGACGAGCCGACGGCGATTGCCGCGGGCACGACGGTCGACCACCTCACCGAGACGTACCGCGCCCATTACCGTTCCCTCCTCGGTCTGGCCGCGCTCCTTCTCGACGACACCGCGTCCTGCGAGGACGTCGTCCAGGAGGCGTTCATCCGCGTCCACTCGGCGCGCAAACGCGTCCGCGACCCGGAGAAGACCCTCGCCTATCTGCGCCAGACGGTGGTGAACCTCTCGCGCTCCGCGCTGCGCCGCCGCATCCTCGGACTGAAGCTGCTGTCCAAGCCGATGCCGGACATGGCCAGCGCCGAAGAGGGCGCCTACGACCAGCTGGAACGGGATTCCCTGATCAAGGCGATGAAGGGCCTCCAGCGCCGTCAGCGCGAGGTCCTCGTACTGCGCTACTTCGCGGACATGACCGAGGCGCAGGTCGCCGACACCCTGGGGATATCCCTGGGTTCGGTGAAGGCGTACGGCTCCCGCGGTATCGCGGCGCTCCGGGTCGCCATGGAGGCACCGGTATGAGCGGGTCCGACCGGCACGATCCGCATGAGCCCTATGAGTGGCGTGAACCGACGCGTCGCAACCGGCCGACGTGGCGGCGCGACGACGACGGCGCGTACGGTGCCTACGGCGCGGGCGAGGCCCCCGGGCACGGTGAGCGCGCCGCGCACGACGGGCGCCCGGCGCGTGACGGTGAAGACGAGCAAGAGCAGCAGGCTGGGAAGGGAAACGTGAACGACCGCCCCGAGGACGAGGGCAGGCGACCCGACCCCGAAGACGCCGCCGCGCACGGCGGTGACGGCGGTGACGACGACCTCTTCCTGCGGGAGCTGCTGCACGGCGCGGTCGACGGTCTCGCCCCCCGCACCGGCACCCTGGAGCACCTGCGCCGTGCCGTACCCGCCCGCCGGGCCCGCAAGCGGCAGGCACTGGTCGGCGCGGCGGCGGCCGCACTGTTCATGGGCACCGCCATCCCGGCCGTCGTGCACGTCTCGAACAGCACCAGCTCCGCCGCCGACTCCTCCATCGCGGGCAACAGCCGCCACACCCAAGGCGGTTCGGGACCGGACAACACCCCGGTCGGCGACTCCGGCGGCACCGCCGACAAGGGCTCCACCACCGGGAAGGGCGACAAGAGCCCGGCGAAGGACACGACCGGCAAGGGCAAGGGCTCGACCGGTGTCGTCGGCGGCACGGTCGCGAGCGCCTCCGCGGCCACCGCGCCCACCTGTACGGCGGCCCAGCTCGGCGGCGCGACCTCGACGGCCGGCTCCCCGGACTCGACCGGCACGGTCTACGGCACCTTCACCGTCTCGAACATCTCCTCCGCCGTCTGCACGGTCTCCGGCCCGGGCACCATGAGCACGGCCGCGGTGGGCGCCGCGGACGCGTCGAAGATCACCGTCGTGGACCATGCCGCGGGCGACGCCGCCACCGGCCTGCCCGACCCCGCCACGGCCGCCTCCTCCCTGGTACTGCTGCCCGGCAGCTCCTACGTGGTGCAGTTCGCCTGGGTGCCCTCGGAGACCTGCCCCACCACGGGCAGCGACACCGGCGGCACCACACCGAGCCCGTCCAGCAGCACGGACACCACCACCAGCGACGGCGGTACGACGTCGTCGGGCACCGACGGCACCACCACCCAACTCCTGCGCGAGGACACCGTGGCCGACGGCAGCATCGTGGTCTCCTACACGACGGCGGCGACGTCCCCCACGGTCACGACGACGGTCGCGAACGCGTGCGCGGGGACGGTCTACCGGACGGGGCTGCTGGCGGCGTCTACGTCCTGAGTGGGGGCGTCGGTCGGTTCGGTCGGTTGGGTCGGTTCGGGCGCGTCGTCCGGATCCGGTCCAGGGTCCGATCCCGGTCCCGGCTCCGGTCCCGGGTCCGGGATGAGGCCCAGTTCGGCGTCCCGGATGAACTCCGCCTCGCGGCGCACCAGCCGGAACCACATGAAGACGACGAACCCCGCGAACACGAACCACTCCCCGGTGTACCCGAGGTTCTGGAACGCCTTCAGGTCGAGCCCGGTGTTCGCGGGCGCGCTCGCCGGTACCGCCTTCATCCCTGAGTCGGCCGTGCTGAGCGTGATCCAGGCGTCGTACAGGTCGTACGGCACCAGGTTCACCAGCGAGGCCGCGCTGATCACCCCGACCTGCCCGGCCGGCAGCCCCCCGACCGAGGTCACCCCGTTGGTCCCGGGATCCTCGGACGCCTGGAGCACGCCGGTGACGGTGACCTCGCCGGTCGGGGCCGCGGGTACCCAAGCCGCGTCGGCGGAACCGGGTCGCCAGCCGCGCACGACGGGCAGGGCCCTGCCGCCGTCGACCCGCAGCAGCGTCAGTACGTAGTAGCCGTCCTTGCCGTCCAACTGCCGGTCGGGCACGAGCAGTTGCTTGCCGTACCGGCCGGTCGCGGTGACCCGCTTCCCGGAGGTGGCCTGGTCCACGGGCAGCAACTTCGCCAGCGGCCGGGGGGCCTCCTTGTGCGCGTTCTCGACCTGCTCGGTGGCCTCCCGCCCGTCCTGCACCCGCCCCTCGAACCGGCTCAGCTGCCACGACCCCATGAACACACAGAAGGGAATCGCCAACAGAGCGAGCACGTTGACGGCGAGCCAGCGAGGGGTGAGCAGGAACCGGTACACACCTCCACGGTAAGGGTGGGGCGGGGCGCCTTGTAGCTCGGGGGTGGGGGTGGGGGCGCGGCTGCGGGTCCGTCTTGG
>LJCV01000136.1 GCA_001298575.1 Actinobacteria bacterium OK074 | reverse complement strand
ACGCTCTTCCGATCTCCATCGCCCCGCAAGCGCAACGCCCCCGCACCCCCGTCCTCCTCTCCCCCCGCCACCGCAGCACCGCCCCCGAACGCGACGTCCTCCGCACACTCCTCGGCTCCGCCTGGGGGCCGCACGACGCCGCGGTCGGCCGTGCCTTCGCCGGTACCTCCCTCCTCGGCGGGGCCGAGTCCGCCGCCGCCCACGCCGACCTCGTCGCCGTACGGGCCTACCTGCACAGCCGCGAAGGTCCCCTGAACCACGGCGAGTTGGCGCGGGCGCTGCGGTCCGGTGAGCGGGAGCGGTCGGCGCTGTCGTACGCCGCGTGTCTGGTGTCCGGGCTCGGGCGGCTGGCGGCGTACCGGGGAGCCGTGCTGCGCGGCTCGACCGGTCGCCGTGCCACTCCGCCGCGCCCCGGTCAGGTCGTGCGTGATCCGGCGCCGGTGAGCGGTCTGCCGGTCGGGGCCGCGGCGGCGGCCGAGGTGCCCGGGGCGGCGTACGCGATCTGGTCGATCACGGGGCGGCAGGTCGATCCACTGCTGGCGTCGGGCGAGGAGGTCGTGTTCGCGCCCGGGAGCGCCTTCCGGGTCCTGGACGTGCGGTCCGGGGACGGCGGTCCACTCGTGCTGCTCCGTCAACTGCCGCACACCGAGACGGCCGCCGCCACCCTGGAGGACGCGGACGAGACCGCCCTCACCCAGCTGGACCAGGCCCTGGCGGGTCTTCCGGCGCCCGGCTCCGCCGCCTGGCCCGCGCGGTGCGCCGGACCCGTCGGCGCCCCCTGACCAGAAACACGAATGCCCGGGAACACACGAATGACCGGGAAGACGAACAGCCAGGAACACGAACGGCCAGGAACACGAACGGCCAGGAACACGAACGACCGGCGACACGAATGACCGGGGACACGAACACCACACCATCGGGAGCAGCCTCCATGCCACGCCAGAACACCCCTGCGACCGGTGCCCCGGAGCCGGCCGTCGTCGTCCGGCGCGCGGTCGCCCTGCCCGTCCCGGAGCGGGGCCCGGACGCCGGTTTCGGCCCGCGCAGACCGGACGGCGCGGCCACCGCGGCCGTCGCGCCGGCCGTCACCAAGGGCCTGGCCCCGGCCGCGACCGGCGCCGTACGCCCGCGGCGGCCGTTGCGGGAACAGCCGCGCCGTCCCGTCCTGGTGGCCGCCGGGGTCGCCGCCGTCCTGCTGACCGCCGTGCCGCTGCTGGTGCTGACCCGGGGCGGTGCGCACACGGACACCACCGCGCACAGCCAGGCCGTCAAGGAGGTGCCGCTGCTGCCGAGCGCGTCCGGCGACGGCTCGCCCTCGGCCACGCCGTCGGGGTCGCCGTCCCCCTCGACGAGCAGGTCCGCGTCGGCCAAGCACAAGAAGACCGCGGCGGTGGCGGACCCGTCCGGTGCCGCCGCCGGTTCGGGCACCGGCTCCGGCTCGTCCACGACGACGAAGAAGAAGTCGACGAAGACGACACCGAAGACGGCGAAGACGACGGCCGCGGCCGGGCCCAGCGCCCGGGACCGGGCCAACTCCGCGTCCAGCCAGAGCAGTGTGCTGCTCAAGAACGTGAAGACCGGCCTGTGCGCGGACGTGCCCAACTACGGCAACGGCACGGTCAACGGGCCGGTCAACGAGTACCCGTGCAACGGCACGACCGGCGACAACCAGCTCTGGGACCTGGTGCCGCACGCGGACGCGGGCACCGGCCCGGACGGTTCGGTGCTCTTCCTGATCCGCAACAGCAAGGACGGGCTCTGCTTCGACCTGCCCAACTACGGTGCGGCGGCGAACGGAACGCGGATCACCGAGTACCCGTGCCAGGCGACGCGGAGCGACAACCAGTACTGGTGGCTGCAGTTGCGCTCCGACGGCACCTACTGGATCCGCAACCTGGCCAGCGACAACCTGTGTCTGAACGTCGCCGGTACCGGGACGGGCGGCAATGACACCGCCCTCCAGATCGGCACCTGCACCGACAGCACCGGCGACGACTTCCACTGGCGTTTCGTGTGACCCGACTCCCGTACGGCAGAACCCGGTTGCCTCAGAGCGCGGCTGCGGCGGCCCGTCCCGTCTGACGTCCGGAGAACAGGCAGCCGCCCAGGAAGGTGCCCTCCAGCGACCGGTAGCCGTGCGCTCCGCCGCCCCCGAACCCGGCCACCTCACCGGCCGCGTAGAGCCCCGGCACGGGCGAGCCGGAGGAGTTCAGGACGCGGCCGGAGAGGTCGGTCTGGAGGCCGCCGAGGGTCTTGCGGGTGAGGATGTTGAGGCGTACGGCGATCAGCGGGCCCGCGGACGTGTCCGTGATCTTGTGCAGCGCGGCCGTCCGACTGAGCGTGTCCCCGGGGTAGTTGAGGGCGTTGCGGATGCCCATCACCTGGGCGTCCTTGGTGTACGGGTTGTCCGTCTCGCGGTCGCGGGCGTCGATCTGCCGTTGCAGGTCGGTGAGGTCGATGAGGTTGTCCCCGGTGAGTTTGTTCATGCCGGTGACGAGCGCGGGCAGGGTGTCGGCGACGACGAAGTCGACCCCGTTGTTCTTGAACTTCTCGATCGGCTCCGGGGTTTGCCAGATGCGCGACAGCAGCACCCAGACGTCCTTGTTGGTGAGATCGGGGTTCTGTTCGGATCCGGAGAGCGCGAACTCTTTCGCGAGGATCTTCTGGGTGGTGACGAACCACGAGTAGTCGTAGCCGGTGTCGGTGATCGACTTGAGGGTGTGGAGGGTGTCGTAGCCCGGGATGTCGGGGGTGCTGAAGCGTTTGCCGGTGGCGTCGAACCACATGGAGGACGGGCCCGGCAGGATCCGGATGCCGTGATTGGGCCAGATCGGGGCGTAGTTGCGCAGGCCCTCGGTGTAGTGCCACATCCGGTCGGGGTTGACGATCCGGCCGCCGGCCTGTTCGGTGATGGCCAGCATGCGGCCGTCGACGTGGGCCGGGACCCCGGTGACCATGAACTTGGGCGGGGTGCCGAGCCGGGCGGGCCAGTTCTGCCGGACGAGGTCCTGGTTGGCGCCGATGCCGCCGGAGGTGACGACCACGACCGGGGCGCGCAGCTCGAAGTCCCCAACGACCGTACGGGAGCTGGGCGTTCCGCGGGCGGCGTCGCTCGCCTCCAGGACCGCGCCGCGCACGCCGGTGACGGTGCCGCCGGTGGTGACGATCTCGTCGACCCGGTGCCGGAACTTGAAGGTGACGTTGCCGGCCGTCACCGCGGCCCGCACCTTCGTCTCGAACGGTTCCATTACGGCGGGTCCCGTGCCCCAGGTGACGTGGAAGCGGGGTACGGAGTTGCCGTGCCCGTCCGCGAGACCGCCGCCGCGCTCGGCCCAGCCGACGATCGGGAACCACTGCACACCGAGCGAGGAGAGCCAGGAGCGCTTCTCGCCGGCCGCGAACTCCACATACGCCTTGGCCCACTTGGCGGCCCAGTAGTCCTGGCCTGTGGGGTCGTCGACACCGCGGTCGAAGCCGGCCGCGCCCTGCCAGTCCTGCCAGGCGAGGTCGGCGGAGTCCTTGATGCCCATCAGCCGCTGCTCGGTGGAGTCCACGAAGAACAGGCCGCCGAAGGACCAGAACGCCTGCCCGCCGAGGCTGGCCTCCGGCTCCTGGTCCAGGAGCAGCACCTTGTGGCCCGCGGCGGCGAGTTCGGCGGTCGCGACCAGTCCGGCGAGGCCGTGGCCGACGACGATGGCGTCCGCGTCCTGGGAGGTGGCGGCGAAGGCAGGCACGGTCTGGGCGAGCGTCGCCGCCGCGAGGACCCCGCCCGCCACGGTCAGGGCGCGGCGGCGGGTGATGCCGTTGGCGGGTGCGGGGTTCTCCATGGGCGGCCTTCCACGAGGAGGTACGGAGGGTGCGGGAGACACGACGTGGCGCACAGGGTGTCGCTGCGACACCTGCGCTGTTACCGTCGGTAGCACTCAGGAAACCAGGTCGTCACAGCGCCGCGATAGTGGCCGGATGTCAACGCGGCAGCCGCCTCGTTGTGCCCCGGCGACAGGGAGGCGGGGCGCGGAAGGGGGGAGCATGACCGTCGTCCACGGGCCGGAACCGGTCACCGAGATCCTGCGGGCCATGGCCGTCGACACCGATGTGTGCGGCGAGTTGGTCCTGGCGGCCAGGAGCCGCTCCCCCGAACTGGCCCTGCTCGCGGAGGACGCGACCCGTTCGCACGTGACGGCGATGATCCGCGCCGCCGGCACCTGGTTCACCGCCGTCGAACGGCTGGAGGCGGTCGAGGAACAGGACTTCACCGCCGCGCTGCTGCTCGGCGCCGACCGGGCCGTCCAGGGCGTCCCGATGACCGCGGTCCTGCGCGGCGTACAGGCGGCGCTCACCCGCGCGGTCGAGATCACCGTGGACCGCTGCCGCTCCGCCGGCGTCCCCGACGGTGTCCTGCTCTCCGTCGTCCTGCGTCTGAAGGAGTACGGCGACGCCGTCGAACGGCAGGTGGTGGGCGGTTACCGCGCGGCGGAGCGCGGGGCCCCGCACGAGCCAGGCACGGTCCGCGCCCGGCTGCTGCGGCAACTGCTGCTGGGCGAAGTGGTGCCGTCCGCCGAGGAGTTGGCGCGTGCGGGCCTGCGCTGCGACGCCGACGGCCGCTACCACGCCCTCGCCGCGGACGCCCCGCACTCGCGGTCCCTGCGCTCCGCACCCGCGGCCACGGCCCTGGTCGACGGCTACTGGGCCGGCCTGAGCCCCAGACGCCCCGCGGCCGAGGAGATCGCCCCCGACGCCCTCGTCGTGATCGCCCCGCCCGCGCCCCCATCCGAATTGGCCGCGCTGTACCGGCTGTGCGTCCGCGCCGTCGACGTCGGCCGCCGCGAGGGCCTGCACGGGCTGTACGACGTCACGGACTCCGCCGCCCGCATCGCCCTGGCCGAACAGCCCCTGCTGGGCTCCCTGATGACCCGTCGACTGCTGGGCGCCCTCGACCCCGCGGACGGCTTCCACCGCCAACTCGCGCTCACCGCGCTGACGTTCCTCGACAACGGCCGCCGCCTGGACCAGACCGCGGCGGCCCTGTTCACCCACCCGAACACGGTCCGCTACCGCCTCGGCCGCCTCCAGCAGATCACCACGGGTTCCCTGACCGACCTCGGCGCGGGGCCGGCGCATCCGCTGCACTGGTGGTGGGCGCTGACGCTGTGGTTGGGGGTGCATGGGGAGGCGGCGGAGGGGCGGTTGGGGGCGCCTTGGTGATCGGGCAGTGGGTGTCCACCGCCCCGCCCACGGTCACGCCGGGCCTGGGCCTGATCGTGGCGGGCGGTCACGCCGGGCCGAACTCGTCGTCGATGAACTCCAGTACCTCGTCCAGGCTCGCGGATTCCAGGTCCAGCGGTGTGGCGTCGTCGGCCGTCGGCGAGACGGGGCCGGTGGCCGTGGTGAGCCGGATGCGGTCGAGCAGGGCCTCCAGCCGGGCGGTCACCTCACGTTCGGTGTCGGCGTCGACGTCCACGGCGGCGAGGCTCGACTCCAGCCGGTCCAACTCCGCGAGGAGCGGCCGGTGTTCGGACGCGGGCAGCAGCGACCGGTCCAGGTGGGCGGCCACCGCTCGTACCGTCGGGTGGTCGAAGACCAGGGTCGTCGGCAGCTTCAGGCCGCTCTCCGCGCCGAGCAGGTTGCGCAGTTCGACGGCGGTGAGGGAATCGAGGCCGAGTTCCAGGAAGCCCTTGTCGACGTCGACGGAGGTCGCGGACGCGTGCCCAAGGACGGCGGCCACCTGCGTGCGGACCATCGCCACCAGCAGCCGCTCGCGCTCGGCCGCGGCCAGCCCGGCCAGCCGCTCCGTCAACCCCGCCGTCGCGCCGCCCGCACCGGCCGCCGACATCCCGGCCGTGCCCGCCGTCGCGCGTACCGGTCCGGCGGTGATCCGGACCAGACCGCGGAACAGCGCGGGTACGGTGCCGGTGCCGGTCCCTGTGCCGGATCCGGCCGTTGCCCGTAGCGCGGCAAGGTCGAGGTTGGCGGGTACGAGGACGGCGTCGTCCGGCGCGAGCGCGGGGTCGAACGACGCGTCGAACAGGGCGAGGCCGTCCGCGCCGGACAGCGCGCCCATCCCCGCACGGGCCATCCGCCGCCGGTCGACGGACGTGAGCCGTCCGCCCATCCCGCCGGTCTCGTCCCACAGCCCCCACGCCAGCGACACCGCGGGCAGACCGGCCGCCCGGCGCCGCTCGGCCAGGGCGTCGAGGAAGGCGTTCGCGGCGGCGTAGTTGGCCTGGCCGGGGCCGCCGAAGATGCCGGAGGCGGAGGAGAAGAGCACGAATGCCGACAGGTCCAGGTCCTTCGTCAGCTCGTGGAGGTTGACGGCCGCGTCGACCTTGGCGCGGAAGACCCGTTCCACCTGCTGGTGGGTCATCGTCGAGACCAGGGCGTCGTCGTTGACACCGGCCACGTGGATCACGGCGGTGAGCGGGTGCTCCCGGGGTACCCCCGCGAGCAGTTCGGCCGCGGCCTCGGGGTCACCCACGTCGCACGCGACCAGGGTCACCCGCGCGCCCAGTTCGGCCAGTTCCGCCTCCAGGCCGTCGGCCCCGGCCGGACCGCGCCGACTGGCCAGCAGCAAATGCCGTACGCCGTGCGCCTCGACCAGGTGCCGGGCCAGAAGCCGGCCGAGCCCGCCGGTCGCACCGGTCAGGAGGACGGTGCCTTGGGGAGGGAGAGGGGACGAGGGTGTGGAGGCGGGTATGGGTGTGGTCGCGCGGGCGAGACGAGGAACGTACAACTGACCGTTGCGGAGAGCGAGTTGGGGTTCGTCGGTGGTCAGTGTCGGGGCGGTGGCGAGTGCGGGATCGATGCCGTCGTCGGCGACGCCCTTGGCAACGTCCTTGGCGACGTCCTCGCGGTCCTCCAGGTCCAGGAGAACGAACCGCCCGGGCCGCTCCGCCTGCGCGGATCGCAGCATGCCCCATACGGCGGCCTGGGCGGGGTCGAGGGCGCCACGGTCGTCGTCCGAGACGGCGACCGCGCCACGGGTGACCACGACCAGGCGGGAATCCACGAACCGCTCGTCCGCCAACCATGCCTGAACCACGTCCAGCACCTCGTGCACGGCACTGCGCACGTCGGCCTGGGGATCGCCGGTCGGCGCCGGGCACGGCAGGAAGACGGTGCCCGGCACCTCGGCGTCGGCGCGGAGCGCGGCAACCGCCGACCAGGGGACGGGGGGCCCGGCCGGCGACGTGGCGGCGTCCGTTGCCAAGGGGGTCCACGTCACCCGGTAGAGCAAGTCCGGGGCGCCTTGCGGTGTTACGGGACGCAGGGCGACGGAACCGGCGGTCAGAACGGTGACCCCGGCGGCGTCCACCGCCTTGACCGCGTACGTGTCCGGCTCCCCGGTCGGAAGCAACTGGACGTCCAGGCTCTCCGCTCCGGTGGCATGCAGCCGGACGGCCAGCCAGGCGGTGGCCTGAAGCCCGGCCCCGGCCGCGAGCACCGACCAGACGTTCTCCAGGAGCGCCGGGTGGATCAGGAACGGGGCTTCACCGAGCGGCTGTTGCTCGGTCGGCGGAAGGGCGACGTCGATGTGACGCACCTCGGCGTCGGGCCAGTCCGACGGCTCGACGGTGTCCGTGGCGGTGACGATGACAGTGGCGGTGACGTTGCGGGTCCATGCCCCGCCTCCGTCTTCGGCCTGGGACTCCGGCTGGGACTCGGGCTGGGAGGAAACCGTGACGCGCCGCCGCCCGGACTCGTCCGCCTCATGCACCCGCACCTGTATCCGCAGCCCACCCCGCTCAGGCACCGCCAACGGATTGTCCACCGACAACTCGGCAACCGTCCCACAACCCACCACATCCCCCACCCGCAACACCAACTCCACAAACGCACTCCCCGGCACCACCACCCGACCAT
>LJCV01000135.1 GCA_001298575.1 Actinobacteria bacterium OK074 | reverse complement strand
GGCAGCAGGCAGCAGGCAGCAGGCAGCAGGCAGCAGGCAGCAGGCAGCAGGCAGCAGGCAGCAGGCAGCAGGCAGCAGGCAGCAGGCAGCAGGCAGCAGGAGGGCTTATCGGGGCCGGGGCGGGGGGGGGGCCGGAGGAGCCGGAGAAGAAGACGGTCCTGTTCGTGGCCCGGTCCGCCGTCGCGTTGCACCGGCTGCTCGACCTGCTCCCGGCCTTCGAGGGCGACCACCGCGTCGAACGCCGCTTCTGTCTCGTCCCGGGCTCGGACTTCGGTCTTGACGCGCTCACCTCGCTGGATCGGGCGGGCGCCCTGACCGTCCCCTGGGACCTCGCCCTGACGCGGTCCTACGACCTGATCGTCGCCGCGAGCCCCAAGGGCGACCTCCACCTCCTCGACGGCCCCCTCGCCCTGCTCCCCCACGGCGCCGGGTTCAACAAGACGGTCGACGGGGAGGGAAGTCACGACTCCGCCTCCGGTCTGGACCCCGACTACCTGCTGCACGACGGCGAGCCGATCGCCACGGTCCACGCCCTCTCGCACGCGGGCCAGGTCGCCCAGCTCGCCGTGGCCTGCCCGCCGGCGGCCTCCCGTGCCGTCGTCGTCGGGGACCCGACCCACGACCGGATCCAGGAGTACGTCCCGTTGCGCGACCGCTACCGGGCGGCCCTCGGCACCGGCGACCGGCGGCTGGTGGTCCTCCTGTCGACCTGGGGGCGCGAGTCGCTGCTGGAGCGACGGCCCGGTCTCGCCGAGCGGCTCTGTGCCGAACTCCCGGTCGACGAGTACCAGTTGGCCGTCGTCGCCCATCCCAACACGCACAGCGACCCCGGCACCTTCGACCTCGCCGCGCGGCTGCCCCGCGAGGTGTTCCTGGCCCGGCCGCACGAGGAGTGGGCGGCGCTGCTCATCGCCGCGGACGCCGTCGTCACCGACCACGGCTCCACGGCGCTGTACTTCGCCGCGGCCGAGGACCGCCCCGTGCTCGCGGCCTACGACGGCGGGACCGAACTCCTGCCCGGTACGCCGATGGACGTGCTCCTCGGCTCCGTGCCGCGACTGGCACCGGCCGGTTCGCTCGCGGCGGCGCTCGCCGCCTACCGTCCTGGCTCCGCGCGGGCCGCCGTCTCGGCCGCGTTCGACCCCGGCGCGCGCGATGCCGCCCTGGCCCGCCTCCGGGACGCGTTGTACCCCCACCTCGGGCTGACGCCGCCGGACCGCCCGGCGGAACCCCTGCCGCTGCCCGCCCCGCGCCGCCCCGTGGCACCACCGCCGTCCTTCGGCGTCCGGGTGGACTTCCGCGACGGCCGCGCCCACGTCGAGCGGCGCCCCGCCCGCGTCGACGATCCCGCCCCGCACCACCTGGCGGCCGAGGCGGACGCCGTGGGCGAACGGGCGGTGCGCGGTGCGGCGTTGCTGTACCGGCGGCTGTGGCGGGGCGGGCCGACGCCGGAGGAGTGGACCGCCGGGGTGCTCACGCACCGGGGCGTGTGCCGCACCGCCGCCGTGATCCTCGGGCCGGATCACTGTGTCGTACGGCGTCTCGACGACCCGGACGCGTTGACCGACGTGCGTCTGGAGCCGCTCGGCGGGGCCGGGGACCGCTCGCCGCTGCCGGATCCGGGGGCCGTGCTGTCCGCCGTGCACGCGGTTCTCGGGCGGGGCGAGGGAGGGGCCGTCACGGACTTCGTCTGCCGGGTGGGGCCGCGGGTGTGCCGGGTGCGGCTGAACCGGTCGTGAGGCTCAAGCTCCGCGACGCCGCCCACCGGTCTCCCGAGCCGCTCTCCGGCGGACCGCCTACTCGCTGCCCGTCTCCGCCGCGAGATCCGCCAGCGCCTTGAGGACCCTGGTCTCCTCGTGGTTCGAGCGCAGCTCCCGGGCCCGGTCCAGGGCGGCCAGCAGCAGCTCCTTCGCCTCCTGGAACCGCCCCAGGCGGCGCAGCAGTTGGGCGAGGGCGGAGGCGGTGCGGCCGATCATGCGGGCGCGGTCGTCCGCCCGTGCCGCGGTGTGGGCCCGGCGCAACAGGTCCTCGGCGGCGGCCAGTTCGGCCTCGCCCAAGTGGGCCTTCGCCTGGCCCAGTTGGTACATCAGCAGGAGGGCGCCGTAGTCGTTCCCGATCGCCTCGTGGCTGCTCAGCGACTCCTCGTAGTACGGGACGGCCGCGCCCCACTGCCCCCGCTCGGCCTCCAGCCTGCCGCGGAACTCCAGGGCGGACGGGAGGAGTTTGCGCTCGTTGAACGTCAGCCCCGGTGCTCCGGACCGCGATTCGGCGGCCAGGCGAGCGAGGTCCAGGTGGCTCTGGGCCTCCTCGAAGCGCCCCACTTCCCAGAGCGGGCGGGCGAGTTGGCAGCGCATACGGACCACCGCGGCCGGGTGTTCGTCCCGCAGGGCCGCGTCCAGCCCGAGTTCGAACGCCTCGATCGCGTCGGCGTGGTAGGGGTGGTCGAGGTGGAGCGTCCACAGGGGTTCGCACAGCGCCCACGCCTCGCGATACGCCTCGTGGCGGTGGGCGATCCGCACGCACTCGTTGAGGGTCCGCCGTTCGGCCGCCAACCAGGCAAGGGCATGGGCCTTGCTGGCGAACAGGGCGTCAGGGGCGTCGGGGAACAACTCGGCCCGGGGCGCGAACGTCATGCGCTCACCGGCCGCCGTCAGATCGGCGTGCTGTGCCTGCCGCAGGTACCAGCGGACCAGCCGCAGTACGGCGTCGGTGGTGGGCCCGCGGCGCTCGGTGTCCAGCCCCTCGGCACGGGCCCGGCGGGCCGCGTGCGCGCGTACGAGGCTGTGCATGTGCAGGTGACCGTTGTCCACCTGCACGAGGCCGGCGTTCAGGAGCCCCTCCATCGCGTCGTCCGCCGTGTCCCGGTCCGCTCCGAGCAGGGCGACGACCGCGGCGCGGGCCACGTCGGTGGCGGGGGCGGCGGCCAGCAGCCCGTACAACCGTCGGCTCAGGTCGCCGAGTTCGGCGTAGGCGACGTCCAGAACGGCCTCGGTCTCGTCGATACCGTCCTCCTTGAGGGTGCGGCCGAACTCTTTGAGCAGGCGTACGGTGCGACGCAGGGGATGACTCTTCAACTGCTCCACCACGAGTGCGAGCAACAGCGGCAGGCCGCCGCACAGGCGCACCAACTCCTGTGCCGTTTCCTGGTCTTCGACCAGCCGCTGATCGCGGGAACCCGCCATCAGCAGGTGGAGAGCCTCCTCATCCTCCAGCGGCTTGAGCGATACGTCCACGGCCGCGTATCCCACGTCGTACAGCGGGGCGTGGCTCACCAGCAGGGCGACCCCCCGTTCCGAACTGGGCAGCAGCGGGGTCGCCTCCGCCCCCGTACGGACGTTGTCGATGACCACGACGACTCGATGCGCGCGCGTCAACGTCTCGTACTCGTCGGCCCGTTCCTTCTCGGTCAGGAGCAGCTTCTCGCCCCGCAGGCCGAAGCCGTACAGCAATTCGGCCAGCGCGGCGGAGACATCCACCACGCCGTCGTGCCGGTGGCGCTCCAAGTCGACGTACAGGACGCCGACTTCGTCTTCCTCTTCGGGCAGCACCCGGTGCAGTTCGCGGGAGATCCGTCGGCCCAGGGTCGTCTTTCCCACTCCGACCAGGCCCCGCAGGGTCGCGACGAAGGGCCGTTCCGCGTCCTCCCACGCCGTCGCGGACCGGACGATCCAGAGCTGTTCGCTCTCGCGGCCCACGAAGTTCGCGGTCGGGCCCGGGAGTTGCAGGGGAACCCGCACGGCCGAGTCCGAGGCGGAAGTGCTGTGGTAATTCACGGTCCCGACATAGCCGGCCTGCAACACGTGCTCCACCCGAGCCTGCCCACCCACGCTGTTGTGAGCGTCACCACTGCCGTACCGCGTCTCGTCGGTCTCGTCCTCGTCGGCCACCCCGCCACTCTACGCAAGATCCGCCAAGCGCGGAGTGACCACCGTCCGCAACGGATTAGCCAACGGCAGATACCGCGCATCCGCCCCGTCCGCCCCTGTCCACCGCAGCAGCAGGTTCGTCTTGCCGGGCAGGCTCGGTGCGCTCGGCAGCGCGCCGGCCTCGGGCAACTCCGCGGCGTGGCGGGCCAGTTCCTCGCGCGCCAACGGCCAGGGATCGAACCCCGCATGACGCTCCGTCAACACCGCGGCGATCTCCATCAGGTTGTTCACGACCAGCGTGTAGACCAGCCGTTCCCACCCCCGCGCCCGCCCCGTCTCCGCGACCAGCTTCACCCCTTCCGCGTCCCGGAACAGGGCCTGGACGGGGGTGCCGTGGGGGTCGACCGCGATCAGGGTGTTCTGGAGGTGTGCCTCCAGGACGACGCCGTGGCGGGCGAAGGCCATGAGGGCGGGGGGTACGACCTGGCGCAGGTAGGCCCGCCACCAGGCCGTCGGGTCCTGGACGGCGGCCAGCGGGTTGCCGTCGTACTGCTCCGTGAGGGCCGCCGCCAGCAGGGGGGTTGCTCCGGGGCGGACGTGGGCGTGCAGGCCGTCGCGGACCAGGGCCGCCAGTTCCTCGAAGGCGAAGTCCGCGGTGCGGTAGCCGCGGTCGCTCAACCAGGCGGCGGGGCCCGGGAGTTCGGCGAAGGCGGCGGTGGCCGCCGCGTCCGTGCGGCGGAGTTTCGTCAGGTCGTGACGCCAGAGCCGGCGGATGTCGTTGGTGATCCGCACGTCGAGGCTGAACTTGAGGAACAGGTCCTCGCCCGGGGCGTACACGGTGCGGACGGCGGCCGTGGGCCAGGTCTCGGCCGCCGTCTCCCCCAGCCGGATCAGGCGGCCGTCGGCGAAGGCGTCCCGCAACCGGTGTGCCGCGAGGTCGAGTTGCCAGGGGTGGGCGGGCAGCAGCCGGTAACCGGGCGGGGCCTCGACCCCCGTCTCGCCGAGCGTGTCGAGGGCGCTGGTATCACCCTCCTCGACGACCGCGTCGGCGCGCACCCCGAGCAGGACGAGCGGGAAGCGGGCGTACGCCTCGGGGGCGTACGGCAGCCAGCCCGCCACCGGGCCGCCGCCGCGGGACTTGGGCGCCGGGTGGTAGGGATGGCCGGTGACCAGGGACTGTTCGGAACGTGTGTACGGGTCCGCGGGCGGCGTCGTCCGGGCGCGCGCGGCCAGCAGCGCGACCAGTACCTCCCGGCTGTCGAGCATCTCGCCGGGCAGGTCGGGGTTGGTCAGCCCGGTGGCCTCGCGCAGTTCCTCGGCCACCAGTTTGACGAGTTCGGCGTGGGTCAGCCGGTGCCAGGATCCGGCGGCGTACACCTCGGGGTCGCGGGGCCTGCGTCCGCCGCGCACCCGCAACAGCCGCCCGCCGGGCCGCAGTCGGTGGACGCCCGGCTCGCCGGTGGGCTCCCCCGTCTCCCGCAGCAGACAGTTGAGCAGCGGAGCGGCCGCGTACGCGTCGGCAGCCGCGCCGAGATCGTCCACAGGGGACATCGGGATCATGGGGTCCACGCGATCCATTCGTTCCATACCGTGCGCCAATGACCAGTATGAATGCCGTCGTACGCCGACGCGAAACCGTGCCGGGACGGAGCGGGCGGACCGCCGGTCCGTCCCTGCCCGCACCCGTCGCCGTACGTCACCCCACGGCCGTACGACCCCGCCGAGACACCCCGTGGTCGTATGGCACCGAGCCGCCGTCACCGCCCCGAGGAGCCGACCGTGTACCGTCCCCCCACCGCCGAGGCCGCGCTGGCCGCCGAACTCGACGCCGTGCGGCCCGGGTTGTCGGGCGCGTACGCGACCGCGCTGCCCGGCGCACGTGCCGCCGTCCTCACCCGGCTGTGGCGGGCCCTCGCCCACGAGCCGCTGCCGTGGATCGTCCGACGCGTGCCGGACGCCGAGGGGCTCGCGCTCCGCCTCGCCGACGGGCGGCGGCTGCACGGGCCCGCGGCGGATCCGTACGCGACCGCGGCGTATGTGAGCGAGGTCGTGCTGGACGGCAGGCCGTACGACCGCCCGGCGGCTCTGGTGACGGCGCTCGGGGTGCCGCACGGGGAGGGGTTCGCCGCCGAACTCGACCACAGTGTCGCCTCGTTGGCGCTGTCCCGGGCCAACCGGCCCGCCGGCGCCGCCGTGTCCGGGCCGGTCGCCGGCTGGGAGTGGGAGCAGCGGATCGTGGACGGGCATCCCTTCCACCCCAACTGCCGTTCCCGGCCCGGCTTTTCGGTGGCGGAGCAGCTGGCGTACGGGCCCGAGCACCGGCCGGTGGTGCGGCTGGGGCTGGCGGTGGTGGACAAGGCTCTGGTCAGCGGCCGGTGGCCCGGGTGGCTGCGGGACGGCGAGCGGGTGCTGATCCCGGTGCATCCGTGGCAGGCGGAGCACGTGCTCGACGTGCCGGTGGAGCCGGGGCCCGCGGCGCATCCGCTGATGTCGTTGCGCACGCTCGCGCTGGCGGATTCGGCCGCCGGGCCGGGTCCGCACGTCAAGACGGCGCTCAGCGCGCGGCTGACCTCGTCGGTGCGGGACATCTCGGTGTACTCGGTGGAGACGGCGGAGGTGGTGTCCGCGTTCGCGGAGGCCGTGGCCGCCCGTACGGACGGGCTGCTGCACGTGACCCGCACCCTGGGCGCGGCCACCGCGGACTCGCCCGATCTGGCGGCGGTGGTGCGCGAGTCCCCCGACCAGTACGCGCGGCCGGGCGAGCGGGTGGTGCCGGTGGCCGCGCTCGGGGCCACGGAGCTTGCCGAACCCCCGTCCTGGCAGGCCGAGTTCGCCCGGCTGACGCTCACCGTCGGGCTGCGCCTGCTCGATCTGGGCGTGGCCCTGGAGGCACACGGCCAGAACCTGCTCGTGGTGCTCGACGCCGCCGGGCGCCCGGTGCGCCTGGTGTACCGGGACCTCGCCGACATCCGGGTCAGCCCGGCCCGGCTGGTCCGGCACGGGCTCGCCGTACCGGAGTTGACGGGGCGTCTGATCACCGACGACCCGGCCGTGCTGCGGCACAAGCTGTTCGGTTCGCTGGTCGCGGGCACGCTGGCCGCCACGGCGGGTTCGGCGCCCGTGCTGCGGGACGCGCTCGCCGCCGTCGTACCGGATCTGCCGCGTACGCCCGATCTTCCCGCGCTGCTCGAAGAGGCGCTGCCCACCAAGGCGTTGACACTGATGCGGCTGTCCCCGGACCGGCCCGGGGACCTGTGGGCGCGGCTGCCCAACCCGCTGTCCGGAGTTCCGCCCCGGACCGCGGACGTATAGCACCACACGTCCCAACTGCATTGCCCTTCACAGCTGTTACGTTTCCCCGGGGCACCCCTGCGGTAGATCATTCGGCGATCACGGCAGGGGGCAGAAGGATCACGAGGGGGATCGAATCGTGAACGAAGCAGACGAACTCGACCAGTTGATGGTGCCCATCCGTCCGGACCAGCTCGACACGGGGGCCGTGATCGCCCAGTCGCTGGACAACCAGTGGGTGAACGCACAGCTGACCGAGGAGATGGTCCGGGACGGCAAGTCACTGCGCGACGTGGGGAGTCGGCGGGAGACGCAGGTGCGTGCCGAGTACTTCCGCAGCCTCATCAACACCCAACAGGTCGTGGTCAACCGGACGTTCTTCTACAACAACCACGCGATCAGCCAGGACCTGATCGAGGGCGGCGAGGCCCGCAAGGCCCACCGCAAGCTGCTCACCTCGGCCGCCCTGGTCCCGTTCCTGCTCGGGGAACGGCATCCCACCGAGGAGCCCGCGCCCCATCTCCACGTGGACCAGGCCGGATACGCGGCGTGGCGGGACACCTTCGAGGGGATGGCCGCCACGGACCGGGTCCGGTGCGTGCGCATGTCCTGGGACAACCAGGAGAACCGGGACCGGACCCGGGCCCGGCTGTTCCGGCCGTTCGCCGCCAAGGTGCAGGGCCTGACCGCCCTGGACCTCGATCTGCTGGCCCGTCAGGTCGGCGTGCCCGCCGAGCAGTACGGCGCGTTCCGGCAGCGGCTGGGTGAACTCGTCTCCTACAGCAACGACTTGAACGTCCGGGGCGAGTCGGTGGTGCGCAACGTCCTGTACGAGCACTTCGTGTCCGTGCCGGGCAGCAATGTGGCGGACGGGCGGTACGACGGGGCCAAGCCCTTCGCCGCCCAGATCAAGCAACTGCTGGACCTGCTCTACAACGTCAACCTCGCCGACGCGCTCGGCCGTTTCCCGCTCACCCCGCAGGGCAGTGTGCGCCGGGTCGTGCTCCAGGAGGAACGGCAGGTGCACGACGATCCGGAGGTCATCCGCGATCCGGAGGCGCTCTTCCTGTTCCTGAAGAAGCAGGCATTCGGCATCGTCCAGGACCACCTCACGCCCGCCAACGTCGACGGACTGACCCTCGGGGACGTCTGGTCGCTGCGGCAGAGCGAGGAGTGGAACGCGTACATGCGGGCCTTCAGCGCGCTGTCCGCCGATCCGCTCGCCTTCCACGACCACGTGGGCCGCGTCTTCGACCGGTACGTGGGGGTCAACGCGGCGATCGTGAAGCTGGCGGCGGCGCGGCGCCAACAGGTCGGCGCCAACCGGTGGTTCCCGGTCATCGAGGTCGTCGTCACTCTGGGTGGTTCGGTGTTCACCGCGGTTACCGGTCACCAGCTGTGGGAAGTGATCGGGAGCATCGCGCCCGTGGCGGCCGGTCCGGTGGGCGGATCGGTGCAACTGGTGCTGCGCAACAGGCTGGAAGGTATGCGGGAACAGAAGTTCGCCCGGGAGATCGCGCGGGTCCGCCTCGACAGTGAACGGGAGTGGGAGGTGTTCCACGCGCTGGTGAGCCGGGCGAGCGCCTACCGGGAGGAGGCCGCGCCGCCGCCGAGCGCCACCGCCGCCACGACCACGCACGACAACGACGACCTCCTGGACGAGTGGTGACCGCCGGACGCACGACGACCGCCGTGTGCAGGCTCGCGTGATCGCGTCCGCGCGTGCCCGGCGCGCCTACGACGCCCTGCGTACGGCACGTCCGGAGTGGTTCCGCAACGAACCGGACGGGTCGGGCGGCATCGAGATCGTGACCGACCCGGGCCGGGCCACGGCCGCCCGGCGGCGGGCCCACCGTCTGGTCGCGACCCACCTGGCGCGAGGCCGATGGTGGAAGTACTGGGGGGCGCGGCTGTTCCTGGCCGTGCGGCCGGTGCCGGTCGGGGTGGTGTCCGCCGACCCCTTCCTGTGCCATCTGCGGGAGCCGGTGCGCTTCCCGGACGGAACGCTCGGCCTGTACAACAGGATCGTCCCGCCGCCGCAGGCCGGTCCCGGCGTCGTCGTCCTGCCGCTGGTGGGCCCGGACAACGAGGTCCTGCTGATCGAGCACTACCGGCACGCCACCCGGGAGTGGCACTGGGAAGTGGTGCGGGGCTTCGGCGAACCCGGCGCGAGCGGGGCGGAGAGCGTGGTGCGGGAACTCGCCGAGGAGTTGTCCGCGCACCCCGAGGAGACCATTCCGCTGGGCGAACTCCACCCGGACACCGGCCTGTTGGCCCACCGCGTCCTGCTGTTCGCGGCCCGGATCGATGCCGTCGGCGAACTGGAGAAGCGCGAAGGGATCCGCCAGTCCCGCACCGTCTCCGGCGCGGAGGCGGAGCGGATGGTCCACGAGGGCGGCATCACCGACGGGTTCACCGTCGCGGCGCTCTACCGGGCACGGCTAGCGGGGCTGTTCGGCTAGTGAGCTGGTCCGGAGATCCTGTCGCAGTAGTGGCAGATCCGGTCGATGATCTGGTCGGCGGTCTTGGTCCACTTGAAGGGCCGGGCGGCCTCGTTCCAGACCTTGATCCAGTCGTCGAG
>LJCV01000134.1 GCA_001298575.1 Actinobacteria bacterium OK074 | reverse complement strand
GGGGCGGCCCCCCTCTTTTTTATGGTTGGGGGGCGGGGGAAACGGCGCTCGGGGGGTTGGGGGGGGGGAGCCCCCAGAAGCGGGGGCGAGGGGCGCAGCCCCATGAGGACGGGACGGGTAGGGGCGGCGGGGGCGAGAAACCCGGTCGAGCACCCCGCCCACCCGATGTACGGTTCAAGTGTCCCCGCGCAGCAAGCCGAGGGGCCACCGATCCCGTACCGGCGGGTCATCCGGAACACACATGTACGTGGGGACTCTGTCCTTCGACCTGCTTCTCGGTGACGTACGGTCGCTGAAGGAGAAGCGTTCCGTCGTCCGCCCGATCGTCGCCGAGCTCCAGCGCAAGTACGCGGTGAGCGCGGCCGAGGTGGACCACTTGGACCTCCACCGCAGGGCCGGCATCGGCCTGGCGGTGGTGTCCGGTGACACGGCGCACCTGACCGACGTACTGGACCGGTGCGAACGGCTGGTCGCCGGGCGCCCCGAGGTGGAGCTGCTGTCCGTCAGACGGCGCCTCCACGGCGAGGACGACTGACGACCACCCAAGATCCAAGAGCGTGCGTATGAACATACGTATGAAGAAGAAAGAACGGGAGACGGACCAGTGGCCGACAACGCGCGGGCGAAGAGGTTGGCGGACCTCATCCGAGAGGTGGTGGCCCAGAAGCTCCAGCGCGGGATCAAGGACCCGCGGCTCGGTTCGCACGTCACCATCACGGACACCCGGGTCACCGGGGATCTGCGGGAGGCGACCGTCTTCTACACGGTGTACGGCGACGACGAGGAGCGCGCGGCCGCGGCCGCCGGTCTGGAGAGCGCCAAGGGCGTGCTCCGCTCCGCCGTGGGCGCGGCGGCGGGCGTGAAGTTCACGCCGACCCTCGCCTTCGTCGCCGACGCCCTCCCGGACACCGCCAAGACCATCGAGGACCTCCTCGACAAGGCGCGCGCCTCCGACGCCGCGGTCCGGGACGTGGCCACCGGCGCCACCTACGCCGGCGGCGCGGACCCCTACAAGAAGCCCGACTCCGACGACGACACGGACGACACCACCGAATGACCCGCAGCACCGGTACGGCCGGCACCCCCGGCACGACCCGCAGGCCCACCCCGCCCGACGGCCTTGTCATCGTCGACAAGCCGTCGGGCTTCACCTCGCACGACGTCGTCGCGAAGATGCGCGGGATCGCCAAGACCCGCCGCGTGGGACACGCCGGCACGCTCGACCCGATGGCCACGGGCGTCCTCGTCCTCGGTATCGAGCGGGCGACCAAGCTGCTCGGGCACCTCGCGCTCACCGAGAAGGAGTACCTGGGCACGATCCGGCTCGGCCAGAGCACCCTCACGGACGACGCCGAGGGCGAGATCACCTCCTCCGCGGACGCCTCCAGGGTCCCCCGCGCAGCCGTCGACGCAGGCATCGCCAAGCTCTCCGGCGCCATCATGCAGGTCCCGTCCAAGGTCAGCGCCATCAAGATCAACGGCGTACGGTCCTACAAACGGGCCCGCGAGGGCGAGGAGTTCGAGATCCCCGCCCGCCCCGTGACGGTCTCCTCCTTCACCGTGTACGACGTCCGGGACGCGGTCGCGGAGAACGGCACCCCCGTCCTGGACCTGGTCGTCTCGGTGGTCTGCTCCTCCGGCACCTACATCCGGGCCCTCGCCCGTGACCTGGGCGCGGACCTCGGCGTCGGCGGCCACCTCACCGCACTGCGGCGCACGCGCGTGGGGCCGTACAAGCTGGACACGGCGAAGACGCTGGACCAGTTGCAGCAGGAGCTGACCGTGATGCCGGTCGCGGACGCGGCCACGGCGGCGTTCCCGCGCTGGGACGTGGACGAGCGCCGGGCCAGGCTGCTGCTGAACGGCGTCCGGCTGGACATGCCGGAGGAGTACGCGGAGGCCGGGCCGGTGGCGGTGTTCGGACCGGCGGGCGAGCCCTCCTCGCAGACGGCGGGCGAGCCCTCCTCGCAGTCGGCGGGCGCGGCTTTCCTCGCGCTGGTCGAGGCGCAGAAGGGCAAGGCCAAGAGCCTCGCCGTCTTCGCCTGACCCACACGCGTGGGCCACCCGTGGAGCGGCGGTCACGGGGATGTACGCAGGCGTACATCGAGTCCGCCGCTCCACGGCCCCCCTGCCTCCCCCACCCAGAGGTGTATCCACGCGCCGGGCCCGGTTCACCCCTTCGTGCGGGCGCTCGGAGTGAAGCGGGGGAGCGGAAGGGGGCGCGTTCGCGGTGCGGCCTGGTCCGCTGATCATCCCGCCCCTACCGTCGAAGACGGGCGCGGGACGAGTCGGTCGGCGGTGCGGTCGGCCGGGAGGTGGCGGAGATGGCGGGACGGGGCCGTCGGGCACCCGGCGGCGGCGCGGGCGTGGACACCGCGGTCGTGCCGGAGGCCGCTCAGGCGGCGCTCGTGCGGGTCTGCGATCTGGCCGGACGGCCGCGCGGCACCGGCTTCGCCGCCGACCACCTCGGCACGGTGGTCACCAGCCACGAGGCCGTCGACGGCCTGGCCCGGATCGTCCTGCACGCCCCGGGCGCCCGCACCTGCGTGGTCACGGCCGCGGAGGTGACCCCGCTGCCCGAGCTGGACCTCGCGCTCGTCCGCACGCACGGCCTCGGGCTCGATCCGCTGCCCGTCACCGTGCGGGACGCCGTCGCCACCGGCACCTACGTCCGGATCGCCGCGGGCGGCTGGCGCGCGGCCCGCGTCCTGGGCACGGCCGGGGTGACATACACGGCCACGGACGGCTTCCATCTCCTCGACGCCGCCCTGGAGTTGGCGATCGGCACGGCGGGCACGGACGCGCTGCGGCTGGGCGGGGGAGCGGCCGGCGGCCCCGTCCTGGACGACGCGACGGGCACGGTCCTCGGCGTCCTGGGCACCGCCCTGCACACCGCCCACCGGAGCACCGGCTTCGCGGTGCCCTTCCGCCGCGCGGAGGCGGAACTCCCGTACGAGCTACGGGAGTTGCTCGACCACAATGCGGCGACCGTGCCCGCGTACGGCGTCGATCTGAACCTGGCGGGGGTCCTCGAACTCACGGCGACCTCGGTGGGCTCGGACGGCCCGCCCGGCGTTCCCGAAGCGGTCGAACGGCCGGACGTGGTGCGGGAGTTCACCGCGTTCGAGACGAGCGGAGCCACCGTCCTCGGCCTCGTCGGCGCCCCGGGCAGCGGCCGTACGACGGAACTCGCGGCCCTCGCCGACCGCCGCGCCCGCGGCCCGCGCCCGGCCCCGACCCTGTGGCTGCGCGGCGCCGACCTGCTGGACACGGACACGTCGCTGTCCGACGCGGCGGCGAGGGCGGTGGAACGGGCGGCCCGGATCGTGACGGCATCGCGGGCGCTCCCGGCAACGGAAACGCCCCTCGGTCCCGCCCTGTTGGCGTCCATCGCGGCTGCCGCCGGCCGCCCGCTGCTCCTCCTCCTGGACGGCCCCGAGGAGATGCCGCCGACGCTGGCGCACCGCTTGGGGGAGTGGACGAGGGCGACGGCGGAGTGGCTGAGCGGGACAGGGACGCGGCTGGTGGTGGCGTGCAGGGGAGAGTACTGGGAGGGCGCGGGGTCGGAGTTCCCAAGGGAGTTGCTGCACACCCCAGCCCGTCCGGCGTTTGAGGACAAGGCCGTTCAGGCCGACGGGGGGTCTGGGGGCACAGCCCCCAGGGACGGGACGGGAGGGGGCGATTCTTTGAGGCGCGAACCCCCACACACTCGCACCCACCCCACCGCCCTCCCGCCCTGCATCCCCTTGGGCGACCTGGAACCCGGCGAGGCCCAACTCGCCCGCGAGCGCTACGACATCCCCGACACCGCCCTGGCCGCCCCGGACGCCCGCCACCCCCTCACCCTCCGCCTCCTGGCAGACATCCGCGCGGCCCTCCCGCACTCGGGCGAAGTACCGGCACAAGAAGTCTCACCCCCCGACCGCCACGACATCCTCTCCGCCCACCTCGACCTGATGTGCCTCCGCATCGCGGTCCGGCTCGCCGCGGGCGACAACCGCCGGGGCACCGCCGTCCGCCGCCTCGCCGCCCGCGTCTGCGGTCAGGCGCACGAGGCGGCCCGCCGCTGTCTGGGCCCCGGCCAGGGCGAGTTGGACCGCGAGTCCTTCGAAGCCGTCTTCCCGTGGGGCCCGACCCCGAGGCACCGTTTCGACGGCACCACCGGCTGGGCCTCCGCGGTCCTCACGGAGGGCCTCCTGGTCCCCGCCGGGCAGGGATACCGGTTCGCGCACGAGGAGTTGGCCGACTGGCTCCAGGGCATGCACCTGGACCTGGACGCGGCCCTGCACGCCCTGGTGCACCGCGGCAGGAGCGCCGACACCGCCCCCGTCGCCGCTCTTGACGAACCCCGCCCCGCTCCCGACGAACCCCGCCCCGTCCCCGTCCCGCGCCACCGCATCGGCCCGGTGCTGCAAGCCCTGCTGCTCCTCGCCCGCGAGCGGGGCTTCGCCGAACTCGCCCGCCGCCTGCGGGAGTTGGTCCAAGCCCTGGACGACCTGCTGCCCTTGCCGGCAGGAAACCACCTTGCCGACACCACCCCCACCTGGTGGGCGGTCAACCTCCTCACCGCCACTCTCCTCCACGTCCCGGACGCCGCCCCGTACACCCCCGTCCTCCGCCTGCTCGCCCAGCGGATCGCGGTCTGGCGGGCCCAAGGGCGGCCCGTGCCAAGGGAGTTCGGGCCGGGGTTCTGGACCGCCGTGCCGGTGGCGGACGGGGAGCGGTTCGAGTTGCTGCGGCGGCTGGTGGTCGCCGACGGGGCGCCGGACGACGATGGTGCGGTGCCGCGTTATCTGGACGCCGCCGCGCGGCTGCTCTCCGCCGACCCCGCCGCCGTACAGCCGTGTCTCACGCGGTGGTTCGAGGACGACCGGCCGTTGCCCGCGACGCCGCACGCGACCGTGGCGCGGGCCGCGCAGGCGTTGTTGCACACGCACCGGCACCGCGCCCTGGACGACCTGATGGAGGCCCTCGTCGGCTGTGCGCACCGGCGCGGGGACGAACTGCTGGCCGTGTTCGCGGAGGAGGAGCCGTCCGCGGTGTGCCGGGCCGTCGACCGCTGGGCGCACGACGAGCGGCCCGCGCGGCGGGTGGCGGCGATGGCGTACGGGCTGCGCGCGGCCCCGTACGTGCGCACCGAGGCCGACCGCGAACTGCTGCGCTACGCCGCCCTCGCGCTGCTCGCCCGCCCCGCCGACTGCACCCTGCACGGCAGCGCGCTCGCCCTGCTGGTGCGCGACCCGCGCACCCGGGCCCGTCATCTGCCGCAGGCTCTGGGCCGGTTCACCGCGGGCGACCCGCGGCTGCCCGCGAGCGCGCTGGTCGCCGCCCTCGCCACGCACCCGGAGCCCGTACTCGCCGCGTTCCAGGCCCGGTTGCGGCTGCCCGGACAGGACGTCGGCGAGGACCTGCGCACCCTGGCCGACGTGACCACACCCGCGCTGGCCCGCCGGGTCGCCGCGCTGGTCCGGGACGTCGTGGAGCAGCGCCCGGAGGCCGCCGGACCCGTGGCCGCGTACGTCGACCGGCGCCTCGAACACGGCCTCGGCTCCAGGGCCGTACTGTTTCCGCTGGTCAGCGGGGTGCTCGACGGGGGGCCCGTGCCGGTGCGGGCCGCGCTCGCCGCGGTGCTCGTGGAGCCGGGCGGCGAGGAGTCCCGGCCGTTGCGCCATGAACTCCTCGAACTCGTGCTCGCCCACGAGCACGACCCCGCCGTGCTGGACGCCCTGTTGCGCGCCACGGCCGCCGCCGCACCGGCCGCGGACGACGGCGACCGCACCCGCGAACTGGTCCACCGCACCGGCCTGTTGCTCGTGCGCACGCCGGACGGGGCGGCCCGCCTCGACCGCGGACTGGTCGAACTCGCCCGCCAGGCACCGGACTTCGCCCGGCTCGTGGCCCGCTGGCTCGCCGACGCGCCGGACCTCTGGGCGGCGGTCGTCGGCCCCGGCGCCCGCCGGACGATCGAGAACCTGGCGGGCGCGGCCGTCCCCGTATGACCGCGGCCGTGCCCGTGTCACCTACGGGTACTCACCCATATGACCCGCGGATGATCGCGTACGTGCCGCCCGTCACACTTCCCGCCCCCATGCCGATGCGGGCCGAAGGCACCCGGCATGGCACCCTTAGACCTGCGTAAGGGAACGAGGATGCGACGAGGAGCGGTCACAGTGCAGCGCTGGCGTGGCTTGGAGGACATCCCCCAGGACTGGGGGCGCAGCGTCGTCACCATCGGTTCGTACGACGGGGTGCACCGCGGCCATCAGCTGATCCTCCAGCACACCGTGGAACGCGCCCGTGAGCTGGGCGTTCCCTCCGTCGTCGTCACCTTCGACCCGCACCCCAGCGAGGTCGTGCGCCCCGGCAGCCACCCCCCGCTGCTCGCCCCGCACCACCGGCGCGCCGAACTGATGGGCGAGCTGGGCGTGGACGCGGTGCTCATCCTGCCCTTCACCACGGAGTTCTCGCGGCTCGCACCCGCCGACTTCGTGGTCAAGGTCCTGGTCGACAAGCTGCACGCCAAGGCCGTCGTCGAGGGCCCCAACTTCCGTTTCGGCCACAAGGCCGCCGGGAACGTGGCGTTCCTGACCGAGCTGGGCCGGACATACGACTACGACGTCGAGGTGGTGGATCTCTTCGTGAGCGGTGACGCGGGCGGCGGACTGCCCTTCTCCTCGACCCTGACCCGGCGGCTGGTCGCCGAGGGCGACGTCGAGGGCGCGCGCGAGATCCTCGGCCGCCCGCACCGCGTCGAGGGCGTCGTCGTCCGCGGCGCACAGCGCGGCCGTGAACTCGGCTTCCCCACCGCCAACGTCGAGACCCTCCCGCACACCGCGATCCCCGCCGACGGCGTCTACGCCGGCTGGCTGCACGTCAACGGCGAGGCCATGCCCGCCGCGATCTCCGTCGGCACCAACCCCCAGTTCGACGGCACCGAACGCACGGTGGAGGCGTACGCGATCGACCGCGTCGGCCTCGACCTGTACGGGCTGCACGTCGCCGTCGACTTCCTCGCCTACGTCCGCGGACAGGAGAAGTTCGACTCGCTGGAGGCGCTGCTCAAGGCGATGGCGGAGGACGTGAAGCGGTGCCGCGAGCTGATCGAGGGCGCCGAGGGTCTCGTTTGAGACCGCGGTAGGCATACGTACGACGGAGGGCCGGCACCGCTTGGGTGCCGGCCCTCCGGCCTTTGCCGCTACTGCTGGGTCCAGCCGGGCGGGACCGCGCCCTGCTGCCCCGGCTGCTGGGGCGGCGGAGGCGGCTGCTGCCAGCCCTGGCCCGGGGCGGGCGGGGGCTGCTGCCAGCCCTGGCCGGGCTGGGGCCCGCCGTCGCCGGGCTGGCCGTAGAGCTGCGGCTGTTGCGGTTGCTGCGGCGGGTAGCCCTGCTGGGGGTGCTGCTGGTACTGCTGCTGCATGTTCTGCTGCATGTTCGGGTTGCCGAAGCCCTGCTGGGTGCGGGGGAAGTCCTCGGCGATGATCGCGGCGAGGTCGAAGTACGCCTCGCGGGTCTTGGGCCGCATCATGTCGAGGTCGACCTCGGCGCCCGCCGCGAGGTGCTCGTCGAAGGGGATCACGACGACGGCACGGCAGCGGGTCTCGAAGTGCGCGACGATGTCCTCCACCTTGATCATCTTGCCCGTCTCGCGGACCCCCGAGATCACGGTGACCGAGCGCTGGACGAGGTCGGCGAAGCCGTTCGCCGACAGCCAGTCCAGCGTCGTCGAGGCGCTGCTCGCACCGTCCACCGACGGGGTGGAGATGATGATCAACTGGTCGGCGAGGTCGAGGACTCCGCGCATCGCGCTGTAGAGCAGACCGGTGCCCGAGTCCGTGAGGATGATCGGGTACTGCTTGCCCAGCATGTCGAGCGCGGCCCGGTAGTCCTGGTCGTTGAACGTGGTCGAGACCGCCGGGTCCACGTCGTTGGCGATGATCTCCAGACCGGACGGCGCCTGCGAGGTGAAGCGGCGGATGTCCATGTAGCTGTGCAGCTGCGGGATCGCCTGGACCAGGTCGCGGATGGTGGCGCCGGTCTCGCGCCGGACCCGGCGGCCGAGGGTGCCGGCGTCCGGGTTGGCGTCGATCGCCAGGATCTTGTCCTGCCGCTCGGTGGCGAGCGTGGCGCCCAGTGACATCGTCGTCGTGGTCTTGCCGACGCCGCCCTTGAGGCTGATCACCGCGATCCGGTAGCAGGACATCACCGGCGTCCGGATCAGCCCCAACTTCCGCTGCCGCTCGGCCTCTTCCTTCTTGGCGCCGAGCTTGAAGCGCGACGGGCCCTGGTTGTTCTTGCGGGCCTTGGGCTGGTTGCGCAGCAGCCGGTCGGAGGAGAGCTCGACGGCGGCGTTGTAGCCGAGGGGGGTGCCGGGGGCGGCCTGCTGCTGGGGGGCACCGGGGCCGCCGGGCTGCGGACCCGCCGGGGCGGACCAGCCCTGGTCGCCGCCGTAGCCCTGGTCGCCGTAGGCGGGGGGTGGGGCGGCGGGGT
>LJCV01000144.1 GCA_001298575.1 Actinobacteria bacterium OK074 | reverse complement strand
CCGCCGTGCCCCGCCAGGACAGCTCCTTCACTCCGGTGACGGCCTGGTCGTAGGCCCGTTCCGGCGCGGCGGGGGGGGGGGGGCGGGCCCGCCCCCCCCCCCGCCCCCCCCCCACCGCCGCCCGCCCGGCCCGCAGCGCGGCCACGGGGTCGGCGGCCTCGTCCAGTTCGACGAGGACGACGCCGGCGCCCGGTGTGCGGGCCATCGCCTCGGCCCAGCCCGCCAAGTCGACGATGCCGGTGCCGAGTTCGGTCATGTAGGGCTGCTGCTGGGCGAAGACGGTCCCGTCGATGGTGAGTTCGACGTCGATCGGCTTGACGGCGTCCTTCCAGTGCGCGAGGGCGATGCGCCCGCGGTGGCGGCGGGCCACGGCCACGGGGTCGCCACCGCCGAGCGCGATGTGGCAGGAGTCGGGGCACAGCCACACGTAGCGCGGGTCGGTCAGGGCCATGAACAGGTCGATGTCGCGTTCGTACCAGAGCGTGCTGTTGGACTCCGTGTGGAAGGCCAGCCGCACGCCGTAGCGGGAGACGGCCTCGCCGACCACGTGCGCGATGTCGGCCATCCGGGTCATGTAGGCGGCGTCGACGAAGAAGGGCGGGCGCGTGCCGAACGTCGTCCGCATCGGCAGCCCGGCGACCAGGAGTCCGGCGCCGGCCTCGGCGAGGAAGGCCGCGCGGCGCTCGGCGTCGGCGACGACGGCGGACAGGTTGTCGCCGTGGCGCCAGTCGGGGGCGTCGCTGTCGGCGACGAAGGCGCTGACCACGGACAGCCCGCGGGCCGCGAGGGCGCGGCGGAACCCGGAGGCGCTGCCGACCGCCCGCAGCGCCGAGGCGATGTCGCCGGGCGGGAAGGTCAACTCCAGCCCGGTGACGCCGGATTCGGCCAGCGCGTCCATGACCCGCCGCCAGAACTCCCCGGGGTTGGCCAGCGCCCAGTCGCGTACGGCGTCGGCGGAGTCCAGGCCCCAGAAGCCGGGGTGGTAGAAGGTGATGACGTCGGTCGCGAACCGCGGTGTCACTCGGCACCTCCGCGGGCGTTGTAGACGACGATGCCCTCGGCCGCGTCGACGGCCTCCCGGTAGCCGCGGAACACGGCGAGCGCCTCGTCGCGCAGCACGTCCTTCACGACCGTGATGCCGCGGGCCTCGAACTGTTCGGCCCAGTCGGCGCCGAGCGGGCCCTCGTCGAACGTGGTGATCTCCTCCAGCTCCGGGCCCTCCCCCGCGACCACCAGACCGCGCACCCCGGACCACATGGCGGCGCCGTAACACTGGACGCAGGGGCGCCAGTTGACGACCAGTTCGTGCGCCGGGAGTCCGGCGGCGCCGAGGTCCCAGCCGCCGCTCGCGCGCTGGGCCAGGCCGAGCGCGACGACCTCGGCGTGCGCGCTGGAGACGCCGGCGGCCAGGACGACGTTCACGCCGACCGAGACGATCCGGCCGGTGTCCCGCTCGGCGACGAGCGCGGCGAACGGACCGCCGTTGCCCTCCCGCCAGTTGCGGTCGGCGAGGCGGTGCACGAGCCGCATCCGGTCCTCGCGGCCGGGGACGGCGGCGGGCACGTCGGCCAACTCGTCGTCGATCCACGCCGGCAGCGCTACCCGGTATTCCTTCGCGATGTCGATCACGGTCCAACTCTCTCTTGGTGGGCGGCTCTTGGAACTCAGGGTGCGGTCAGGGCCGTGACGCGTCCGAGCACGGCCCGGGCCGCCCGGACCGCGGTCACCGTGCCGGTCAGGGTGACGTTGGCGGCCATCGCCGTGGGGACCACGCCGTTTCCGGCGACGTACAGGTTGTCGTAACCCCAGACGCGGCCGTCCGGGTCGCACACGCTGGTGCCGTCGTCGGCGGTGCCCGCGCGGACGGTGCCGGTCAGATGCAGGGACGAGCCGGGCGGCAGCAGCGCGCTCTCGGTCGCCGGGTCGAAGGGGCCGAACTCCTCGGCCAGGGACCGGACTTCGTCGAGCGCCCGGCCGATCAGCGCGCGGTCGGCGGCGGAGTAGTCGAACGCGATGGTCATGCGCGGCAGCCCGGCGAGGTCGGTCTCGGTGTCCGAGAAGAGCACGCGGTTGCCGGGGCGGGCCTCGACGGGGGTGTACAGGGTCAGTCCCACGGAGTGCGCGAGGGGGCGGCCGTCGTCGTCGAGGTAGGTCCGGTTCATGATCTGGCCGTGGAAGGGCTGGGCCGCCCCGTTGTGCGGCAGCCAGAGCGAGTCGGTGCTGAACTCGCCGACGCGCGGCAGCGGGAGGGCGTCCAGGCCGATGCCGAACCGGTCGAGGTCGAGCAGGACGCGCGCGGTGATGAACGCGTGCTCGTTGAGGTAACGGCCCAGCGCCGGGGGCCGGATGCCGGAGGCGAACAGCAGTTGGGGGGTGCGCAGCGCGTCGGCGCACACCACGACGGCGTCGGCGTGGAGTTCGCTCTCCGTGCCGTCGGCGACGCGGCGCAGCCGGGCACCGGTCACCCGGCCCTCCGTGACCAGGAGTTGGGTGACGAGCGTGCCGGTCAGCAGGGTGAAGGCCGCGTCGCCGCCGGTCGCGAGCGCGGGGAAGATCGTCCCCGGTGCGGTGCGCGGCATGGGGCCGGAGCCGGTCTCGGTGACGGCCATGGGCATCGGCTGCGGTCGCCGGTCGTCGGGGCCGGTGCCCTCGTAGCGGCGGCGCAGGACGTCGAGGACCGTGCGGCCGACGGTGCTCGGGCCGATCGGGGCGGGGGTGACCGAGAGCAGCCGGTGCGCGGTGGCGAGGTCGGCCGCCCAGCGGGCCGGGTCGCCGAAGTCGAAGACCTCGTCCCCGGCGGGCCAGGGGGTCGCGGCGGTCCAGTGCACGCCCATGCCGCCCGTGTTCCAGGCGAGCGCCGCGGCGGGCATCGCCTCGGCGTCCTCGCCGAAGGCGAGCGCGTGGAACATGCCGGGCGTCAGGCCGGTGAGGCTGTCCCCGGCGTCCCGTACCACCTCGGCGCCGGTGTACATGCCCTGGATGCCGCTGCCGACCTGTTCGTTGTAGCGCGACCACAGGGCCGGGTCGTCGACGTCGTGCAGGTGCCGGCCGGGGGCGGAGCCGATCGGGCTGCCGCCGTCGGCCATGGTGAGGTGCAGCGCGGGATCGGTCTCCCGCAGCAGTCGCGCCACGGCGGATCCCATGATGCCGCTGCCCACGATGAGGACGCCGGTGCGAGGGGTGCCGGTCACAATGAGACTCCTGTCTTGTGCCACGGGCGCCGATGGGGCGGCGCGGGCGGCTGTGGTGTGGGGGCGCGCGGGGTCGGCGCGCGGTCATGGACCGCGGGTCCCGGGTGCGTTCAGGCACCCGGGCCGAGCGGGCCGAACAGCTCGGTGTCCATGCGGTCGAGGGCCATCTTCACGGCGCCGACCAGCGGGGCGTCCCGGCCGAGCCCGGTGGCGGCCAGCTCGACCGCGGGGGTGCGGGCGGCGTGCAGCGCGGCGCGCACCCGGGGCAGCAGGACGTCGGCCGCGTCCTCCAGGCCGCCGCCGAGCACGATGAGCGAGGGGGCGACGGTCCACGTCAGGGTGGTGAGGATGGAGGCGATGTTCTCCACGAGTTCGCCGACCTCGGCGAGCGCGCCCGTGTCGCCGTCCCGGGCGGCGGCGAACCGGTCGAGCGCCACCTGGCGCCTGGCCGGTTCGGGCGAGGTGAGCCAGGACGCGGGGAGGTCGGCGACCGAGCCGGTCGGCAGCGACACCGCCTCGATGATCTCGCCCGCGGCGCCTTCGAGTCCGCGGTGCACAGCGCCCCGTATGAGGATGCCGAGGCCGGTCCGGTTGCCGAGCACCGCCCAGACGACGTTGTCGTGGTCGGCGGCCACGCCCCGCCAACGCTCGGCGAGCGCACCGAGGTTGGAGTCGTTGTCCGCGAACCAGGGACCCGGGACGCGCCGCGCGAGTTCGTCGGGCAGGTGCACGCCCTCCCACCGCGTGGTGTGCACCAGGCGCCGGACGACGCCCTCGTCGTCGATGGCGCCACCGGCGGCGACAGCCCCGGCGCGCAGCCGGTCCACCGAGCCGCCCGCGTCGTCGAGCGCCTCCAGGACCAGCGCCGCCGCGTCGTCGAGCACGGAGCGCGGGTCCAGGTAGGCGCGCAGCGGCCGGCCGGCCCGTCCGACGATGCGGCCGCGGACGTCGGCGACGACGGCGGACACGTCCATGGTGTTGATCCGGACGGCGGCCAACAGGGCGTGTTCGGCGCGGAGTTCGTAGCGGCGGGCGGGGCGTCCGGCGCAGCCGCTGGTCGGTACCCGGTCGAGTTCGCCGACCCAGCCCGCCTCGACGAGCGAGTCGAGGATGAGCTCGATGGTGCGCCGGGACAGCCCGGTGTGCTCGGCGAGCGCGGTCAGTTTCGTCGGTCCGGCCGACACCGCCAGGGCCCGCAGGATGACGGAGGTGTTGACGCGGCGGACGGCGCCCTGGTTCATCCCGGGCATCAGCACGCCTCCGCCGCTGTCACCGGGTCGAACACTCCCGTGGTGTCGGCCGCGGGCGCCGCGCCGGGCCCGCCGTACTCGCGGGCCGGATCGCCGGGCCCGCCACGCGCCCGCGCCCAGCCGGGCTCCTGTCCGTGGACGAAGCCGACGAGATCGGCGTGCATCGCGGTGGCCAGGTCCGCGGGCGGCTCGCCGCCCAGCGCCTCGGGGACGCCCGGCGCGTCGAGCAGGTCGAAGAAGAACGGCAGGTCGACGCAGTGCGCGGCGCCGCCGAGCACCGGGGAGGGCCACTCGAAGGAGTACAGCCAGGTCCCGGCGGCGGCCTCGCGCCGGGCGCGCGCGATGCGCGGGCAGGCCGCGCGGAAGAGGGTGTCCGTGAGCCGGGTGCCCGCGGCGCGTGCGGCTGCGTTTTTCTTTCCGACGGCTACGGCGGCTACGGCGGCTCCCGCTTCCCCGGCGACTCCGGCTCCTCCGGCCTCTCCCGCGTCGAACTCGTCGCCCGTCGCGCCGAGCAGCAGCGGTACGTCGTGCCCGTGCGCGGCGAGGCCGTCGACGAGGGGCGCCGGAAGGATGTCGTCGCCGACGTACGGCCCGAGGACGAGCGTGTGGTCGTCGCGGCGTGCGCGCAGGTCGAGGACGGCCCGCTGGAGTTGTTCCTCGGTGCGCCCCGCGAGTCCCGCGCGCGTGGGCGGCACGCCGAGTCCGGCCGCGAGGTGTGCGACGAAGTCGCGTGCGGTGTCCGCGCCGACGTCGAAGAGGCCGCCGGAGAGGCTGACCGCGCGCCGGAAGCGGCCCCGGCCCGCGGGCGAGGACAGCAGCGCGACCACGGCCCCGCCCCCGGCCGACTGACCGGCGACGGTGACCCGGTCGGGATCGCCGCCGAACGCGGTGATGTTCTCGCGCACCCAGTCCAGGGCGAGCAGCAGGTCGCGCAGGCCGAGGTTGGTGGGGACGCCGTCGAGCGGGGCGAAGCCGTCGACGCCCAGCCGGTGGCCGACCGTCACGGTGACGACGCCGTCGCGGGCGAAGGCGCGGCCGTCGTACCAGGGGCTCGCGGGGCTGCCCGCGAGGAATGCGCCGCCGTGGATCCACACCAGGACGGGGCGGGGCCCGCGCTCGTCGGGCGTGGCCGGGGTGACGACGGAGAGGTTCAGTACGTCGTCGCCCGGGACCGACGGCTCCGGCACGGTGGTCGTGGCGAAGAGCGGCACGCGTTGCGCGGTGGCACCGTGCCGGGACGCGTCGAACGGCTGTGTGAAACGGCCGCGGCGGACCGGCGCGGCGAACCGGCGTTCACCGACGGGTGCTTCGGCGTACGGGATGCCCAGGAAGCGGCACACCCGGCCGTGGCGGCGGCCGACGATCGTGCCCGCGGGGGCGCGCACGGCGACCGGCTCACCGGGGGCGGGCACCGGGGTGGTCTCGTCGTCCATCACGCTCACCGCATTCCCGTTCCGGCGATGCCTTGCACGAAGTACCGCTGGAGGAACAGGAAGAGCACGAGTACGGGCAGCATCACGACGACCGCGCCGGCGAGGATCAGGCCGTAGTCGGTGACGTGGGAGGCCGCCTGGCTGGTGGCGGCCAGGCCGACCGGCAGGGTGTAGCTGGACGTGCTCTGGGCGACGACGAGCGGCCAGATGAAGTTGTTCCACGCGTTGAGGAACGACATGATCGTGATCGTCGCGACCGCGGGACCGGCCAGCGGCAGGAAGACCCGGAAGAAGATCCGGAACTCGCCGGCGCCGTCGATGCGCGCCGCCTCGATCAGTTCGTCGGGGATCGACATCGCGTACTGCCGCATGATGAAGACCGACATCGGCAGCGCCACGCTGGGCAGCGCGATCCCGGTGAGGGTGTCGGCCAGGCCCAGGTTGACCGTGATCACGAACTGGGTGACGAACACCGTGGTGAACGGCACCATCATCGCGGCCATGACGGTGGCGAACGCGATCCGCCTGCCCGCGAAGTCGAACTTGGCCAGCGCGTACCCGGCGGCCGACGCGGCCACGATGTTGCCGGCCACGACGATGGCCGCGACCACGATGCTGTTGGTCAGGAACCGCGCGAACCCCTCGGTCCGGAACAGCCGGACGAAGTTGTCGAGGGTGACGTGGTGCGGGAACCAGGCGCCGGGGTCGGCGCGGACCTCGTCAAGGCTGCGCAGCGAACCACTGAGCGCCCACACGAACGGCAGCAGCGTGAGCAGCGCGCACAGCACCAGCGCGCCGTACAGCAGGGGCCGGGCGACGGACCGGCGCTTTACGGCGGTCCGGGCGGCGGCGGTCGGGTCGGCGGTGGTCATGTCGGCGTCCTCCAGCGACGCGGTGAGGGCGGTCATGAGCGGGGCCGCAGGAGCCGGAACTGGACCGCGCTCACCAGCATGACCAGCAGGAACATCACGAAGGACGCGGCCGAGGACATGCCGAGCCGGCCGGTGCCGAACTGGTGGTACGTGTACAGCGAGACCGATTCGGTCGTGCCCAGCGGGCCGCCGTCCGTGAGCAGGTACGGCTCGTCGAACACCTGGAGGTAGAAGACGGTCAGGAGGACCGACACCATGAGGGTGGTGGGCAACAGCAGCGGGAGGGTGATGTGCCTCAACTGCCGCCAGCGGCCTGCCCCGTCGAGCGCGGCGGCCTCGTACACGTCCTCGGGGATCGCCTGGAGGCCCGCGAGGAAGAGCACCATCGCGGTGCCGAAGTTGCGCCAGACGCCGAGCAGGATGACCACGGGCATGGCCAGGTGCTGGTCCTGGAGCCAGTTAGGGCCCGCGAGGCCGACGGCGCCGAGCATCTTGTCGACGGTGCCGCCGGCGTTGAAGGCGTACTGCCAGATCAGGGCGACCGCGACGACGTTGGTGACGACCGGCGCGAAGAAGACGGTGCGGAACACGGTGCGCAGCCGCCGGATGCCGGAGTTCAGGACGACGGCGAGGGCGAAGCCGATGCCCATGGTCAGCGGCACGCCGACGACCACGAAGACGGCGGTGTTGAGGATGTCCCGCAGGAAGGTCTGGTCCTGGAACAGCCGGACGTAGTTCTCCAGGCCGGTGAAGTCGACCGCGAGCGGATGCCGCAGGTCGGAGCCGCGCAGGTCGGTGAGGCTGAACGCGAGCGCGGCCACGGTGGGGATCGCCGTGAAGAGCAGGAAGATCAGCGTGAACGGGGCCAGGAACACCCAGGCCACCGCCGTGCGCCGGGCGCCCCCGGGCCCCCCCCCCCCACGGGTCCGGCCCGGGACGAGAGTGGTGGTCATCGGCGGCTCACTCCGCCCCGGTGCCGACGCTCTTGGCGTACGCCTGGATGTTCGCGGCGGCCTTGGCGGCGCTCTCGGTGCCCTTGGCGACCGCCTCCATCTCCTTGCCGAGCCGGGTCGCGACCTGCTGCCAGGTGCTGACCCGCGGGAACGCCCGGGTGTTCTTCAGCTGGGTGAGGAAGGCGTCCAGCAGCGGCTGCCCCGAGATGGCGCTGTCGTCCCAGGCGGAGACGACGGCGGGCAGCGAGCTGTACGCCTTGTACTGCGCGACCTGGGTGCTCGGCTTCGACACGTACCGGACGAACTTCCACGCGGAGGTCGCGTTCCCGCTGTCCGCGAGCACGCCCCAGCTGCCGCCCGCGGAGAAGGAGGTGCTGCCCGAGGCCCCGGCGGGCAGCGGCGCGGTGGCGACGTGGGCCGCGGTCCAGCCGGTCTTCTTCGCGGCGGTGTCGAGCTGGCCGACGACCCAGGGTCCGGTGATCATCGAGGCGGTTTCGCCGGAGACGAAGTACGGCTGCGCGTCGAGGAAGGTGGGGCCGGTGGGGTCGGCGGTGCCCTCGGTGAAGAACGCCGCGTTGTACTTCAGCGCGTCGACCATGGCGGGCGTGTCGAGGGTCCACTCGTCGCTGGAAGAGAGCAGCGAGCCGCCGGCCTGCCAGGCGTACATCGCGACGTCCTGGCCGTTGAAGACGTCCCAGCCGATGTCCGCCCCGAGCCCGCGCCTGGCCCCGGCGCTCTGCAGGGCCTTGAGGAAGGGTTCCATGTCGGCCCACTCGGCCGGCGCGGTGACCCCGGCCTTCTTGGCCAGATCCGCGCGGTAGACGAGGGCGTACGTGTACGCGTACCAGGGCACCGTGTACGCGGTGCCGTCGGCCACCCCGGCGTCCCAGAGGCTCGTGAAGAAGCTGCCGGAGTCGACGAGCCCGTCGGGCACGGGCCGCAGGATCGACGGGTCGAGGAACTGCGCCTGCGACTCCGGGAAGAACTGGGCGACATCGGGTCCCTTGCCCGCCGCGATCGCCGCCTGGAGCTTGGTGTAGTACTCGGCGTTCGGGATCAGCGTGAACTCGACGGTGACGTCCGGGTTCGCGGCCTTGAAGGGCTTGATGACCTTGTCGAGGACGTTGGCATCGCCCTGAGCGGCCCAGACGTTGACGGTGCCGGTGGCCGGGGCGGTGCCGACGGGCTTGGCCGATGCCGTCGCGGCGGTCGTGTCGCCGCGCCCGCAGCCGGCCAGGGTGAGGGTGCCGCCGATGGCCATGCCTGCGGTCAGCCGGAGGGCGCCGCGTCGGGAGAGGTTGGGCACTCGGGGCTCCTGTCTCAAGGAAGGCGCTGGGGACGCTGGGGGACGCTGTCGGCAGCGAGGGATTTTCGAGGGAAGTAGCGATTTCGGTCCGGTGGGTCCGAGAGGGACCGTCGCGACCGAGAGTGACGCTACGAACGACGTGTTTCGGCCATGTGCCGGACCACGCCCCGAATAATTTCGGAACTTGTAGCGAAATCGGTGGGAGCACCGGACGGGCACACCGGGTAACGGACACCGGCCGTGTTCGCCTTGTTGCGCTGAGATCACAACATCATCAGGTTCTCTTTACAATCACCTTGCTTCACACGCACATTGGCAAACTGTGGATCCAATGTGGGGGACCGGATTTCCTTTGACCGCTTTGAATGCTTCACATGCTTTGACCGCTTTGGCTAATTTAACTGTTTCGACCGTTCTGACCGACGGGGGACATATGTGGGACCGAGTGCTCGCGATCGGAGCGCACCCGGACGACATCGAATTCGGCTGCGGGGGCGCGCTGCTGCGCCACGCGGCACAGGGGGCCTCGATCACGCTGGTCGTGATGAGCGACGGCGCCCGCGGGGGCGACACCACGGAGCGCGCCGCGGAGCAGGCCCAGGCGGCGGCCATGCTCGGGGCGAAGGTGGTGATGCTGCAACTGCCCGACGGCCGCCTCGGCGAACTCCCGCACCTGGTCGCACTGTTGGAGGCGGAGATCGCGAACGTCGACCCGGACCTCGTCTACACACATCTCCCCGAGGACACCCACCAGGACCACGTCCAGACGCACCAGGCCATGCGGATAGCCACCCGGAACCTCTCCAGCGTCCTGCTGTTCGAGTCGCCGCGCTCACCGCTGCTCTCCTCCGGCATCGCCGTGGACATCAGCACGGTCGTCGGCCGGAAGGCGGATCTGCTGTCCGCGCACGTCTCCCAGGTGAAGGACCGAAGAGAGCTGTCCGACGAGGCAGTCCGGGCCCGCGCGCTCCTGCACGGCACGAGATTCGGCTACGACTACGCCGAGGTCTTCACCCCCCTGCGCTTCGGGCTGCCGTTCGGTCCGGTCATGTGACCGCTCCGGACGCGTGCACGGGCGTCCGCAGGGGTGCGCGGCGCGTCCGGTGCGCCGGGATTGAGCACGCCCGTACGGTACGGACGTAGCAATGGACATGCCCGCCTTCACCACCGCCCCGCGCCCCACGGCCACTGCCGGCCGGCCCGCCACCCGCACCGCGCGGTTCCTCGAACGGCTGCTGCGGCACCGGCGGTCACTGGTCGCGCTCGCCGTGGTGGCACTGCTCGCCGAGATGGCCGTCGCCATGGTGACGACGGCGGTGCGGCAGACCCCGACGATCGACGAGCCCGTGTACGTGGGCACGGCCGTGGTCTACGTCCGCGAGCACAGCCTGCGTTTCAACCCCGAGCATCCGCCGCTCGGCAAACTGATCATCGCGAGCGGCGAGGTGTTCGCCCACCCGCACCTCGCCCCCGGCTTCAAGGGCGACCAAGGGGCCCTCGGGCAACGGCTGTTGTACGAGTCGGGCAACGACCCCTGGCGGGTGATGTTCTGGGCGCGGCTGCCCGTGATCGTCCTGACCCTGCTGTTCGGCCTGGTGGTGTTCGCCTTCGCCCGTGAACTCGCCGGATCCGCGGCCGGGTTGACGGCTCTCGCGCTGTACGCCTTCTCCCCCGACCTGATCGCGCACGGTTCCCTCGCCACGCTGGACGTGCCCGCGGCCGGGTTCGTGCTGACGTCGGCCTGGTGCGCGTGGCGGGCCCGACGGCGGCCGAGGCTGTATGTCCCGCTCGCCGGGGCCGCGTTGGGCGCGGCGCTGGCCACCAAGATGAGCACGCTGCCCGCGGTGCCGGTGCTGCTGTCCCTGGCCGCGTGGTCCTGCGTCGTCGCCCGCCCGGGGCGGGAGAGGCGCGAGCGGCTGGTCCGGGCGATGGCGGCCGCCGTGTGCGTGGCGGTCGTCGCCACGGCGGTGGTCTGGGCCACGTATCTGGCCGTGGATCCGCGGCTGCGCTGGACGGCCCCCGCGGGCCTGCCCCAAGTGCACGGTCTGCGCGGGCTGTTGACGCACTGGCTGCCCCTCCCCCGGCCCTACCGGGACGGGATGCGGATCCAGTTCGGCTTCGAGGACCAGGTCTGGCAGGGCTTCCTGTTCGGGCACCTCTACAGCGGCTCCCGCTGGTACTACCTGCCCGCGGCCCTGCTGGTGAAGACCCCGCTGGGCGCGCTGGCTCTGTGGGTGCTCGGCACCGCGGTGCTGGTGCGGGTGCCCCGGCTGCGGTCGTCGGCCCCGTACGTGCTCGTCCCGCCGCTGGTGCTGCTCGCCGTCGCGATGGGCGGGGCGCGGGATCTGGGCGTGCGGTACGCGATCTTCGTGCCGGTGTTCCTCGCGGTCGCCGCGTCCGCGCTGGTCGCGCTGCGCAGGCGGTGGGCGTACGTGGTGACGGGTGTCCTGGTCGCGTTCGTCGCCGTGAGTTCGCTGCGGACGTTCCCGTACTACCTGCCGTACTCCAACGAGGCGTTCGGCGGACCGGCCAGGACGCATCTGCGGCTGCACGACTCGAACGTCGACTGGGGCCAGGACCTGGGCCGCCTGGCCGACCGGCTGCGCACCCGGTATCCGGGGCAGCACGTCTGGCTGGTCTACAAGGGCAGCGGGGTGCCGTCCTGGTACGGCATCGAGGCCGACGATCCGCGCACGGTGCCGGCCGGCCGGGTGCACGGGCTGCTCGTGGTGTCCGACTCGTCGATCGCCAAGGCCCGGGGGGCGTTCGCCCGGCTGGTGCACGGCAGCCGGGCGATCGACGACGTCGGACACTCCATCACGATCTTCCGCAGACCGTGAATCCGCAGACCGTGAATCCGCGCCCGGCGAACGGCGTCACGGGGAGGACGGCTTGCCCGCCGTGCCGATCCAGGTGTGGAACAGGGCGGTCAGGTCCTTGCCGGACAGCTTCTCGGAGAGCGCGATGAACTGGGCCGTCGTCCCGTGTCCGCCGCGGTGTTCGGTGGCCCAGGTGCGCAGGACGCGGAAGAACGTGGCGTCGCCGACGGCGGTGCGCAGCTTGTGCAGGGCCATGGCGCCGCGCGTGTAGACGGGGCTGGCGAAGATGTGGGCCCCGCTGCCCGGGTCGTCCGGCGGGAAGGACCACAGCTCGTCGGTGGCGGCCGTCGCGTACTCCTTGTCGAAGGTCTGCTGCGCCGACTGCCCGCCGTGCTGTTCGGCGTAGAGCCACTCCGCGTAGGTGGCGAAGCCCTCGTTGAGCCAGATGTCCTGCCAGCGGGTCAGGGTCACGGAGTCGCCGAACCACTGGTGGGCGCTCTCGTGCACGAGGGTGCTCAGGTCGGGTGCGCTGTCGTAGACCGGGCGGGTCTGGGTCTCCAGGGCGTAGCCGACCTTCGGGGCGTGGTCGACGATGGCTCCGGCGGCCTTGAACGGGTAAGGGCCGAAGAGCTTGCTCTCCCAGGCGAGCACGGAGGGCAGCTTCTTGACGACCGGCGCGGCGTCCTTGGCCTCGCGCGGGTCGAGGGCGTTGTAGACCTGGATGCCGTCCTTGGTGGTGTACTGCTGCACCTGGAACTTCCCCACGGTCGCGGTGGCCAGGTAGGCGGCCATCGGCTGGGTCTCGCGCCAGCGGAACGTGGTGCGGCCGTGGGCGGTCCGCTGCCCGAGCAGGACACCGTTCGAGACGGCGGTGTCACCCTTCGGGACGGAGATGGTGATGTCGTAGGACGCCTTGTCCTTGGGGTGGCTGTTGCCGGGGAACCAGGTCATGGCGCCCTGGGGTTCGCCCGCCACGAAGGCGCCGTCGTCGGTGGGGATCCAGCCGTCGAGGGAGCCGTCCGGGTCGGTGACCGGGCCGGGGGTGCCGGCGTAGGCGACGGTGACGTGGAAGTCCTGGCCCTTCTTCAGGGCGTGGCGCGGGGTGACGACGAGTTCCTGGCCGTCGCGGCGGAAGGCGGCCTGCGCGCCGTCGACCGTGACCCGGCTGACCTTGAGTCCCTTGAGGTCGAGGTCGAAGCGGGTGAGGTGCTGGGTGGCGCGTGCGCTGACGACGGCCTTGCCGTCGAGATGGCCGCTCTTCGGCGTGTACGACAGCGTCAGCGCGTAGTGGCCCACGTCGTAGCCGCCGTTGCCGGAGAGCGGGAAGTAGGGGTCTCCGGCGCCCGCCGCGCCGACCGAGGAGGCCATGGCCGGGCCGGAGGCCGCGAGCAGCGCGGTGACCGCGACGGGGATGCTCAGGGCCACGGCCCTGCGGGGCAGGACGGCGGCGCGTCTGGCGGGGCGGCTGCTGGGTGACGTCACGGATACTCCCTGCGCGTGGGTGGGGGGCCGACGAGGGACACCTTAAGGAGCCCGGGGGCCCGGACGGCTCCTCCTTTTGGTCAATTCCTCAGCCGCGTGTCCCCGCTTCTTCACCGGGAGCACCTGGTCACGGCCGTGGAACCGTGATGGAGTGCCTCCGTGACAGACACCACGGGCGTTTCCCTCCCCTGGACCGGCGCGCCGGTCGCGGTCGGCCTCGTCGGCGCCGGCCCCTGGGCGCGTGCCGTGCACGCGCGCGTGCTGGCCGCCGGACCCGAGACCCGGCTGGCCGCCGTGTGGGCGCGGCGCCCGGAGGCGGCCACCGAGACCGCCGCCCACAGCGGGGCCGAGGTCGCCGAACGGTTCGAGGAACTGCTCGACCGGTGCGAGGCGGTCGCCTTCGCCGTACCCCCGGACGTCCAGGCCGAGTTGGCGGTCCGGGCGGCGAAGGCGGGCAAGGCGCTGCTCCTGGAGAAGCCGATCGCGGCGGACCTGGCGGGAGCGCGGCGGCTGGCCGACGCGGTCGCGGAGGCCGGGGTCGTCTCGCAGCTGGTGCTGACCAACCGCTATCACCCGGCGGCCCGGCGGTTCCTGGCCGAGGCGAGCGGTCTCGACGTCCTGGGGGCGCGCTCGTGCTTCCTCCACGGGGGCCTGCTGGGCGGCGACTTCGCGACCCCCTGGCGGATGGAGCACGGCACGCTGCTCGACACGGGGCCGCATCTGCTGGACCTGCTGGACGCGGCCGTCGGCACCATCGCGGAGGTGCGCGCCGCCGGGGATCCGCGCCGCTGGATCGAGCTGACCTGCGAGCACGAGAACGGCGCGATCAGCCAGGCGTCGTTCTCGGGTGTCCTCACCCTGCCGCACAGCTGTATGCGGATCGAACTGTTCGGCCCCGACTCGGAGTTGGTGTACGACGGGCACGGCGTCGACCACGAGGAGTCCTGGCCGGTGCTGCGGCACGACTTCGCCGCGGCCGTACGCGCGGGCGTGCCGGGCGAGCTGGACGCCCACCGCGGGCTGCACCTCCAGTCGCTGCTCGCGCGGGCGTCGTCCTCCTGAGTATGTCGCTGATCGCGGCGGGCTTCTGAGCGCGTCACTGATCGTGGCGGGTCCTGAGCACGTCGCTGTTCGCGCGGGCGTCCTGAGCGCAGGGCCGAGGGCCGCCCGCCGCGTCACACGTGACCGTCGCACCCGGCCATCACACGTGCCCGAGGCCGCCACTGCCGAAGGAGCCGCTGGAGCCCGGGGTCCAGCGTCGCCGGTTCTGGTCCTCGCGTCGTCTGGTCGCCGCGTGGTGCAGGTCGTAGGGCATGAGCCGCTCGCTCTCCCGCGTCGCGTGCGGCATCTCGTCCGGTTCCCGCATCTCGCGGATCTCGTGCACCGCCCCGGACTCCGGCAGCCGCGACTGCTCCTCGCGGAGGGGGCACGCCGGTTCCCGGTCCCGCACCCGCATACCGAGCCAGACGGCCCAGATCAGCGCTCCGGCAAGGATCAGTCCACCGGCGAAGGCGCCCAGTACGTTCAGTACGTTGCTCGACGCCGCCAGTACTTCATACGTCGCCGTGTTCATACTCCCGATTATCGCTCCCGGGGCGGCAAAAAGCGCGGCCGGACCCTGCCCGGTGCGCGCCCGTACGGTCAGACCCGGTAGGTGCGCAGCGCCGGGGTGGAGAAGGCCAGCACCAGGGCGCCCGCGACGACCAGCAGGCCACCGCCGGTGACGGCGGCGCGGGCGCCGAAGACCGAGCCGAACGTGCCGTGCAGGACGTCCGCGAGACGCGGGCCGCCCGCGACGACGACGGTGAACACGCCCTGCATCCGGCCGCGCATCTCGTCGGTGGCGGCGGACAGCAGGATCGCGCCGCGGAACACCATGGAGACCATGTCGGCGACCCCGGCGGCGGCGAGGAAGACCGCCGCGAACCACAGGTTGCGGCTCAGCCCGAAGCAGGCGACGGCCACACCCCAGCCGGCAATCGCCACGATCACCATCAGGCCGTGGCGGCGGGCGCGCGAGAAGGTACCCGACATCAGGCCGCCGAGCACCGCGCCGATGGGGATCGACGCGAACAGCAGGCCGAGCGCGAGACCTTCGCCGTAGGAGTCGTAGGTCTGCGCGGCGAGTTGGGGGAACAGGGCGCGGGGCATGCCGAAGACCATGGCGATGATGTCGGCGAGGAACGACAGCAGCAGCACCTTGTGCAGCGAGATGTAGCGGAAGCCCTCGACGATGGCCCGCAGACCGCCCGCGCGGGCGGCGGCGCCCGCGAGCGGGGGCAGCGCGGGCAGCCGGAAGACCGCCCACAGGGTGACGCACAGGGCGAAGGCGTCGATGAGGTACAGCTCGGACAGGCCGATCACGGGTATCAGGGCACCGGCCAGCAGGGGGCCCGCGACCAGACCGGTCTGGTTGACGGTCGAGCTCAGGGCGTTGGCCGCGGCGAGTTCCCCGGCGGGCACCAGCCGGGCGACGGAGGCGTTGCGGGCCGGGGAGTTGAGGCCGAAGCACGCCTGCTGGAGGGCGAGCAGCACCATCAGGACGGCGACCGACTCCAGGCCGGTGATCGACTGGACCCAGAACAGCACCGAGGTGATCGCCATGCCCGAGTTGGTGACCAGCAGCATCCTGCGGCGGTCCACCCGGTCGGCAATCGCGCCGCCCCACAGGGCGAACACCACGAGCGGCAGCAGTCCGGCGAGGCTGGCGTAGCCGACCCAGGCGGAGGAGCCGGTGATGTCGTAGATCTGCTTGGGTACGGCGACGGCGGTGAGCTGGCTGCCGACGGCCGTGACGATGGTCGAGGACCACAGGCGGCGGTAGGCCGGGATGCGCAGCGGCCGGGTGTCCATCGCCCAGCGGCGCCAGCCGCGGCGGCGCGGACGCTCGGGGACGTCCGGTCCGGCGGGCTCCTTGCCTTCGACGGCGCCTGTGACGGCGCCGTCGACGGCCTCGTTGCCGGTGGTGCTGCTGCTCTCGCTCGTGTCCACGGAGATCCTGGCTGCTCGATACATCTTTCGCGGTCAGGGTTCACTATCGCCGATCGGGCTGTGCAAGTCGCCCCAGTTGTTCGCCCCTTTCACATGACGGACACGGCAGCCGTCGACGGACACCACGGCCCTACGACCGCGGCTTCACGCCCCGGCGATCAGCAGGGCGCCCATGGTGAGCATGGTCGCCGCCACCAGGGTGTCCAGGACGCGCCAGGCGGCCGGGCGGGCCAGGAAGCGGCTGAGCAGGCGGGCGCCGAAGCCGAGGGCGGTGAACCAGCACACACTGGCGAGGACGGCGCCGAGGCCGAAGGTCCAGCGCAGTGCGCCGTGACCGGCGGCGACCGAGCCGAGCAGGAAGACCGTGTCGAGGTAGACGTGCGGGTTGAGCCAGGTCATCGCCAGGCAGGTGAGCACGGCACGTCTGCGGGAGCCGGGGTCGGTGCCCGCCGCCGCGAGCACGCCCGGGCGCAGGACGCGCCGGGCCGCCAGTGCCCCGTAGACCAGCAGGAAGGCGCCGCCGACCAGGGCGACCGCGGTGAGCGCCGCGGGCCACGCGACCACGACCGCGCCGACGCCGCCGACGCCCAGCGCGATCAGGAGCGCGTCGGACAGCGCGCAGATCCCGACCACCGTGAACACCGCCTCGCGGCGGACGCCCTGGCGCAGGACGAAGGCATTCTGGGCGCCGATGGCGACGATCAGGGAGAGGCCGGTGCCGAACCCGGCGGCCGCGGCGGAGAACGCGCTGGTCATGGGGCTTGACGCTAGGCGCGCCCGGATCCTGAGTACAGCTAATGATTCTTAGGTATCTTTAGCGATCGTGATGTTCCGATGATGACCGAACTTCCGCTGGACCAGGTGCGGACTCTGCTCGCGGTGGTCGACGAGGGCACGTTCGACGCCGCCGCCCGGGTCCTGCACGTGACGCCGTCCGCGGTCAGCCAGCGGGTCAAGGCCCTGGAGCAGCGCACGGGGCGAGTGCTGCTGATCCGGGCGAAGCCGGTGCGGCCCACCGAGTCGGGCGCGGTGGTGGTGCGGTTCGCGCGGCAGTTGGCGCGGCTCGAACACGACGCGCAGGCGCAGCTGGGCATGACGGGTCCGCAGGAGCCCGCGCGGCTGCCGATCGCGGTGAACGCGGACTCGCTGGCCACCTGGTTCCTGCCCGCCCTCGGCCTGGTGCCCGAGGAGTTGCGGCCCTGCTTCGAGCTGCGCCGCGAGGACGAGGCGCACACGGCGGCGCTGCTGCGGCAGGGGCTGGTGATGGCCGCGGTCACCTCCTCGCCTGAGCCGGTCGCCGGGTGCTCGGTGCGCGGCCTCGGCCGGATGCGGTACGTGGCGGTCGCGGCGCCGGGGTTCGCGGCGCGGTGGTTCGGCGACGGCTCGCCGGAACGGCCGTTGCGGGAGGCGATCGTGGACGCGCCGGTGGTGGTCTTCGACCGGCACGACGAGTTCCAGGACGCCTTCGTGCGGGGGCTGCGGCGCGACGGGCGCGGGGCGGGGCACCGGCGGCACCTCGTGCCCACGTCGGAGGGGTTCGTGAACGTCGTGGTCGCCGGGATGGGCTGGGGCCTGGTGCCCGAGGTCCAGGCCGCTCCCCTGCTGCGCTCCGGACATCTGGTCCACTTGGCCCAGGACCGCCCGGCGGAGGTCGAACTGTACTGGCAGCAGTGGAAGTTGGACTCCCCGGCCCTCGCGGCGGTGGCCGAGGCGGTCGCGAGGACGGCGGCGGGGGCGCTGCGTCCGGCGGCCGGATCCGGCTAGGGCCTGGCTGCCGTCTCCCGCAGGTGGCGCAGGGCGCGGGCCGCCGGCGTGTCCGGGTCGGCGGTGACGAAGACGACCTGCTGGTCGTCGTCGGGGACGGTGAGGACGTCGCAGTTGATCCGGAGCGGGCCCAGCTCCGGATGAAGGAGCGTCTTGACCCGGTGGCCGGGCGTGTACACCGGATCGGTGGGCCACAGTTCGGCGAACTCCCGGCTTCCGGCGCGCAGTTGGGCCAGGACGGTGGCCAGGCGCGCGTCACGTGGATAGCGGTCGGCGGCGGCGCGCAGCCGGGAGACCGCGATCCGGCCGAAGTCCTCGGCGCCGGTGACCTCGTGGCCGCCGCGGCCCAGGAACCGGCGCAGCGCCAGGTTCGGTTCGGCGGCGAGGTCCCCGAACAGGGCCCGTGCCGGCGGGTTGGCCGCGACGACGTCGTAGGACGCGTCGGTGACGATCGCCCCGGCCTCGGGCAGCCGGTCCAGCAGCGCGGTCACGTAGGGGCGGACCCGGCGCGGTGGGCCGGGGGGCGGGGTGGGCTCGGTCCCGGCCAGCCGGAACAGGTGGGTGCGTTCGGCCGCGGTGAGCCGGAGCGCGTCCGCGAGGCCGTCCAGGACCCGGGGTGAGGGGTGCGGGCCGCGGGCCTGTTCGATGCGGGCGCAGTAGTCGGCGGACACGTGGGCGAGCAGCGCGACCTCCTCACGGCGCAGTCCGGGCGTGCGGCGGCGGTGGTCGGCGGGCAGGCCGACGTCGGCGGGGCTCAGCGACTCGCGCCGCTCCCGCAGGAACCGGGCCAGCTCCCGCCTCGGCATGCGGTCTCCCTCCGGCCGCCGTACCGGTTGCCGGGGACAGGTTGTCCCTGGCTCGGCCGGCGCGGGCGGGCGATCGTCGTCACCGTGAACGCATTCAACGATTCCACAGCACTCGTCACCGGCGCCAACAAGGGCATCGGCAAGGAGATCGCCCGGCAGCTGGCCGCGGCCGGGCTGCGCGTGTACGTCGGCGCGCGGGACCCGGAGCGCGGGCGGCGGGCCGTCGAGGAGATCGGCGGCGGGGCCCGGCTCCTGGTGCTCGACGTGACGGACGACAAGAGCGTCGCGGCGGCCAGTGCCGAGGTGCCGGACCTGGACGTCCTGGTCAACAACGCAGGCATCATGCTCGACGGCACCTCGGCACCCGGGACGGACCTCGGCGCCCTCCGGCGCACGTACGACACGAACCTGTTCGGGGTGTTCGCGGTCACCGACGCGTTCCTGCCCGCGCTGCGCCGCTCACCGCGGCCCCGCATCGTGAACGTGTCCAGCGGGACGGGGTCGTTGGGCTGGAGCACCGGCCCCGACGCGCGGTTCCCGACGGGCACGGGCATCGCCTACCGGTCGTCGAAGGCGGCACTCAACATGCTCACCGTCTGCTACGCCCACGCCCTCGCCCCGGAGGGTTTCAAGGTGAACGCGCTCGCACCCGGGCTGCGCCGGACGGACCTGGCCCCGCGTGCCGCCGCGAGCGACGGCGATCCGGCGGAGGCCGCGGCGGGCGCGGTCCGGCTGGCGCTGCTGCCGGAGGACGGGCCCAGCGGGGCGTTCCTGTCGTGGGACGGGACGCCGGTGCCCTGGTGAGAGGGGCCGGGCGCGGCCGGCGGTCAGCCGTCCGCGTCGGCCCGGCGCCGCCGGGCCAGCGCGTGGCCGATGTCCCGGGTCGCCGGGTACAGCCGCAGGTACAGGCCGTACAACTCGTCGTACCGGTCCCGGAGTCCGGGGTCGGGGGCGACGCGTTCGCGGACCGGGTTCCAGACGTCGATGTCGGCGTCCGTGACGGCGCTCGCGGCGAGGAACGCGGCGCCGTAGCTCGCGCCCACGGTCACCTCCCGCACCTCCTGTGCCAGACCGGCCGCGTCGGAGACGATCCGCGTCCACAGGCCGCCGCGGGTGCCGCCGCCGACCGCGACGACCCGGCGGATGTCCGTCCCGGCCGCGCGCATCGCCTCGACGTTGTGCCGGACGCCGAGGGCGGTCGCCTCCAGCGCGGCCCGGTACAGGTCGCCGCGGGTGTGCTCGACGGTGAGGCCCGCGACGACGCCGCGCGCGTCCGGGTCGGCGACGGGGGTGCGTTCGCCCGCGAAGTACGGCAGCATCAGCAGCCCGCGGGCGCCGGGCCCCGACTCCTCGGCCGCGGTGAGCAGGTCGGCGTGGCCGGGGCCGCCGAACAGCTCGCGCAGCCACTCGGTGATCACACCGGAGGTGGCCATGCCGCCGGCGAGGTTGCGGGTGCCGGGCAACGCGCCCACCGTGCTCCACAGTTCGGGCACCAGCAGGCGTTCGGCGAGGGTGTGGATCAGGAACATGGTGCTGCCGTACATGAGCATCAGGTCGCCGGTGCGCTGGGCGCCGACGCTGAGCGCCTCCGCCCAGGCGTCGACGGTGCCGGTGATCACCGGGATCCCGGCGGGCAGCCCGCTCGCGTCGGCCGCGGCGGGCGTGAGCCGCCCGGCGACCTCGCCCGGCCAGCGCAGGGACGGCAGTTCGATCCAGGGCGCGATCTGCCGGGCCCACGGCTCGTACCACTCCTGGGCGAGGGAGTCGTAGAGCGGGACGGCCTGGCTCGCGGAGTGGTGGTCGAGGACGTACGCGCCGGTGAGCCGCCGCACCAGGAAGGAGCTGGGCATGTAGAGGCGGCGGGCGCGGGCGGTGACGTCGGGCCGGTGCTCCGCCAGCCAGGCGATCTTGGGGCCGACGGCCTGGGTGGAGAGCAGGGATCCGCAGCGGTGCAGGACGGCGGTGCGGCCGAGTTCGGTGTCGAGGCGGGCGATCTGGGCGGTGGCGCGGGTGTCGACGCCGTACAGGATCGCCGGGTGCAGCGGGGTGTCCGTCTCGTCGGCGAGGGCGACACAGGGGCCCATGCCGCTCACCCCGACGGCCTCGGCGCGGACGCCGGTCCGTTCGGTCAACTCCCGGGCGAGGGAGACGAATTCGGTCCACCAGACCTCGGCGTCCATTTCGACGTGGCCCGGGCGCGGCCGGCTGACGGTGTGCGGCCGGACGGCGGTGGCGAGCACCCTGCCGTCCGCGTCGACCAGCACGCCCTTGCTGCTGGAGGTCCCGATGTCGACACCGAGTACCGTCATGTGCTCCCGCCCTCGCCGCCGGTCGTTCGCTTCGTGCCCCGTACGGCCGAAGGAACGGCTGCTCGGAGCGTAACGGCACGGCCTCCCGGCCGCCGTGCGACCGGCCGGTACGCTCGCGGCCGTCAACTGCCGTGCCACCACCCGCCGGAGGACCGCCCATGGGCGTTCGTGTACGCCGCGTCTACGATCCGCCGGAGCCCGACGACGGGCTGCGCGTCCTCGTCGACCGCCTCTGGCCGCGCGGCATCTCCAAGGACGCGGCCCGCGTCGACGAGTGGCCCAAGGCGCTCACTCCGTCCACGGAACTGCGCCGCTGGTACCACGGCACCGAGGGGTCGTACGACGAGTTCCGGCGCCGTTACGAGGCGGAGCTGGCCGCCACGGAGGCCGCCGAGGCGCTCGACCGGCTGCGCGAGGTGGCCCGTGCGGGCACGGTCACCCTGCTGACCTCGGTGAAGTCGACGGAGGAGAGTCACGCCGCGGTCGTGGCGCACCTGCTGGAGGGCTGACGTCGGGGCCGTTGTCAGACCCTCGTCCTAGGGTGGCTGTCATGACCTTCACGGACGATTCGCGGGTCGTCCTCGAACCGTGGTCCGAGGACGACTTCTGGCTGCTGCGCAGGATCAACAGCCCGGAGATGACCGAGCACTTGGGCGGTCCGGAGACCGAGGAGCAGCTCGTACGGCGGCACGGGCGCTACGTCGAGCTGGGGCCGGGCCGGATGTACCGGGTCGCACTCGCGGAGACCGGCCGGACGGTGGGCTCGATCGGGTACTGGGAGCGGGAGTGGAACGGGGAGACGGTGTGGGAGACCGGCTGGGGCGTGCTGCCCGAGTTCCAGGGCCGGGGTCTGGCCCCCCGGGCCGCACGGGCGGTCGCCGAGGCGGCGCGGACAGCCGGAGAACACCGGTTCCTGCACGCGTTCCCGAGCGTGCACCACACCGCCTCGAACGCGGTCTGCCGCAAGGCCGGTTTCCGGCTCCTGGGCGAGGTCGCGTTCGAATATCCGAAGGGCCACTGGATCACATCGAACGACTGGCGGCTCGACCTGCGGGAGGCAGACGGCAAGCAGACAGACACCTAACTCGAACAAGATTTCGATTAAGACGCTAGACTGCCGTCATGGCCACGCACCTCCAGGGCTCCCTCTTCGACCAGACCGACGATCTGCGGCTCGCCCCGCTCACCGGCCTGCGGCGCACCCCGCTCGGCTCCGGCGCGTGGGTCGACCTGCTGCCGGGATGGCTCGGCGGGGCGGACACGCTGTTCGAACAGCTGGCCACCGACGTACCGTGGCACGCCGAGCGCCGCAGGATGTACGACCGCACCGTCGACGTCCCCCGCCTGCTCGCGTACTACCGCGCCGGTGAACCCCTGCCGCACCCGGTCCTGGCCGAGGCGCGGGAGGCCCTCTCCGCCCACTACGCCGCCGAGTTGGGCGAGCCCTTCGTCACCGCCGGGCTGTGCCACTACCGCGACGGCCGCGACAGCGTGGCCTGGCACGGCGACCGGACCGGCCGGGGCGCACGCGAGGACACCATGGTGGCCATCCTCTCCCTGGGCACCCCACGCGACCTGGCCCTGCGCCCGGACGGCGGCGGCGCCGCGGCCCACCGCTTCCCGCTGGGCCACGGCGACCTGATCGTGATGGGCGGCTCCTGCCAACGCACCTGGGAACACGCGATCCCCAAGAGCGGCCGGACGAGCGGGGCACGGATCAGTGTGCAGTTCCGGCCGCGGGGCGTGAACTGACGCCCCACGGTTCAGGGCGTCAACTGCCCCTGGATCAGCGGGCCGTACCGGTTCGCGAGTTCGTCGATCGGGGTGGCCCGTACATGTGGGGCGCGGGCGATGCCGTACATGACGCCGAGGCCGAGGAGGGTGGCGACGGCGAGTTCCGCGCGTAGGTGCGGGTCGGGGCCGGGGAGGCGGTCGGCCAGGCGTTCGGTGATCTGGGTGCGGAAGTTGGCGCGCAGTTCGTCGCCGTGCGGGCCGTGCAGCGGGGCGAAGGCGATGCGCAGGATCGGGTCGGCGTCCTGCTGCGTCTGGCTGAGCAGGACGTGGCGCACCAGGTGGCGGCCCAGGTCCTCCAGGGGCGCGTCGAACAGGGCGGGGGCGTCGGCCTCGAAGGAGACGACGTGGGAGAAGAGGCCGTCCTTGCTGCCGAAGTACTTCAGGATCAGCGGTGGGCTGACCCCGACCCGTTCGGCGATCTCCTTCAGCGTGATGTCCGCCCGGGGGCGGCGGGCGAGCAGTTTGCGGGTCGCGCGCAGGATGGACGCCTTCGTCGCCTCCGCGTCCCGGCGGGTGGGCGGCGCGCCGACAGCGGTGTCCCCGCTCACGCCCCCTCCAGCGCCTCGTCGCGCGGTGCCCGGGTGCCGTCCTCGCCACCGCGGGGGGTGCGGGACTTGGGGTCGGCGGGGATCGAGAGCGCGGCGACGGAGGCCACCAGGGCGACGACGCCGGCCATCCCGAACGCCAGCTGGTAGCCGAGCAGGGTGGGGATGGGCAGGCCGCCGACGAGGCTGGTGTGGTGGACCAGGACGGCGGCGACGGCGGCGCTGCACGTGGCCTGGCCGATGGTGCGCATCAGGACGTTGACGCCGTTGGCGGACGCGGTCTGGTTCGCCGGTACGGCCCGCAGGATCTGGGTGGGCAGCGCCGAGTACGCGAGGGTCGTACCGGCGTTCACCACCCCCGCCCCCAGGATGATCATCACCACGCTGCGGCTGTCCGCGATCCGTACGGCGTAGCCGAGGGCGATGACGACCGCGCCGATGGCCAGGGTGATGCGCGGGCCCCGGGCCGTCGAGATGCGGGCGGAGACCGGCGACAGGAGCAGCATGATCACGCCGCCCGGCAGCAGGACCAGGCCCGTCTCCACGATGGACAGCCCGAGCCCGTAGCCGGTGGCCTTCGGCGCCTGGACCAGCTGTGCGGTCACCAGGGTGTTGGCGTAGAAGCCGAAGCCGACGAGCAGGGCGGTCAGGTGGGGCAGGGCGACCCCGGGCCGGGAGGCGAGCCGTACGTCGACCAGGGGGCGTTCCGCGCGCCCCTGCTGCCACCACCACAGGCCGAGCACGACGACGGTGGCCGCGAACAGGCTCAGGATCCGCGGGCTGCCCCAGCCCCAGTCGCCGCCCTGCGACACGCCGAGCAGCAGGCAGACCAGCCCCAGGGCCAGGCCCAGCGCGCCCGTGATGTCGAACCGGCCGGGTTCGCGCACCGGGGACTCGGGCACCGCCCACCACACCAGCGCCATGCCGAGGGCGTCGACGCCGACCACGGCCCAGAACATGGTGTGCCAGTCGGTGTACTGCACGAGCAGCGCCGCCGCCGGCAGTCCGAGCCCGGCGCCGATACCGATGGTGGAACTCATCATCGCCACCGCGGATCCGGTGCGCTCGGGCGGGAGTTCGTCGCGCAGGATGCTGATCGAGAGCGGTACGACGGCCGAGCCCACGCCTTGCAGGGCCCGCGCGGCGATGAGGACGCCGATGTGGGAGGTGGAGGCGCACAGGACCGAGCCGAGGGTCATCACGCCGAGCCCGGCGAGCAGCACCCGCCGTTTGCCGTACATGTCACCGGCCCGGCCCAGGACGGGGGTGAAGACCGCGCCGGAGAGGAGGGTGGCGGTGACCATCCACGAGACGGCGCTCGCGGAGGAGTGGGTCAGCCGTGGCAGGTCGGGCAGCAGCGGCACCACGATGGTCTGCATGACGGCGTAGAGGATCCCGCAGAACGCCAGCACCGGGACGGTGAACCGGGCGCGGAGTCCGCTCCGTCCGCCCGCGCCGGAGGAGGTGCCGGAGTGGGCGGACGGGGCGGGTATCGCGGTCATGGACACTCCAGCGGTGACGCGGGCAGCACGAGGGGACGAGGTGAACGCGAATTCACCCTATCGAGTGAGTGTGCCATGCAACGACCGCTTTCGGGGGCGGTCCGCACGGGGAACCGGCCGCCTGGGGGGGGCGGCTCGCGCCGGGAACCGGCCGCCTGGGGAGCGACTCGCGCCGGGGACCGGGTCCCGCCCCGGGCGCCCTCCGCCCCGTAGGCCCCCTACCGCCCCGTACGCCCCTACCGCCCCGTACGCCCCTACCGCAGCGCCCGCGCCTGTGTCCGGCGGGCCAGGCGCGGGCCCAGCCAGCGCTTGAAGCGGCGCAGTGCCTCCAACTGCCCGGCCGCGCGGTCGATCCGGTAGTAGAGCTGCGGCGGAACGTACGGCAGCAGCGGCGAGTGCCGCTGTCCGAGCAGGGCGAACATCTGCTCGGGCGGGAGGTGCATGTAGCGCGGCAGGTTCTCGTACCAGCGGGCGCTGTAGCGGGCGGCGCTCTGCTGCTGCAACAGTTCCGCCCGGCGGGCGCGCTCGTACCCGGCGAGCGCGGCCGGACGCTCCTGCGGGCCGGGGTGCTCGCGCAGGGCGGCGGCCAGGGCGATGGCGTCCTCCAGGGCGAGGGTGGTGCCCGCGCCGATGGAGTAGTGCGTGGTGTGGGCGGCGTCGCCGATCAGGACGGTGCCGTCGCGGTGCCAGGTGCGGTTGGTGAGGGTGCGGAAGTTCAGCCACTCGGCGGCGCCGTCGGCCCGGTCGCGCCCGATGAGTCGGTGCCCGTCGAGGACGTCGGCGAACAGCTTCTCCAGCAGCGCGAGCCCGTCGGCCGCGTCGAGCCGGTCCAGGCCGAGCCCGCTCCAGGTCTCGGGGGCGCACTCGACGACGCAGGTGCTCTGCTCCGCGCTGAACCCGTAGCCGTAGCACCAGATCCAGCCGTGCTCGGTCTCGACGAAGGCGAAGGTGAAGGAGTCGAAGACCTTGGTGGTGCCGAGCCAGATGTACCGGTTGCGGCCGAGCGCGACCTCGCTGCCGAAGTGGTCGGTGTGCCGGCCGCGCACCGTGCTGTTGACGCCGTCGCCCGCGACGACGAGGTCCGCCTCGGGCAGCGGGTCGCCGGGGCCGATCTCGTCCTCGTAGGAGATCCGGACGCCGAGGGACGCGGCCCGGGCGCCGAGCACGTCGAGGAGGGTGTGCCGGCCGATGCCGAAGCCCTCGTCGCCGGGGTGGACGGTGACGTGGTCGCGGACACGGGCCGTGCCGGTGTTCCAGCGTACGGAGGCGTCGCGGACGGCGGCGGCCGATACGGGATCGCACGCGTGCAGCTTGTCGAGCAGGCCCGCCCAGTAGGTCACGCCCCAGCCGTAGGTGGCTCCGGCGGGGTTCCGCTCATGGACGGTGATGTCGTGGGACGGGTCCTGGAGCTTCATCAGGATCGAGAAGTACAGGTTCGCGGGCCCGCCACCGACGCACGCGATCTTCACGCGCACTCCCAGTAGTTGATCAGTTGCGCTCTGCGGTCAGTGAAGCCCGCAGGTTAGCAGCAAACCGCGCCCCTGAAAGGGGCGCGGGGAACTGCGCGATCAGCCACAAACAACCCGCGCGGGCACGATCACAAAGCGCGGCAGTCAGGATGCCCCCACCCTTGAGAGTTCTTGGAGATGGACTCCCCCGCCCCATACGACCGACCGCAGACACACCGCCCGGGAAACTTCGCCTTGAGCGTGCGGGACGAAGACGCCGTCCCGGACGCGGACTTGGCGCCGCCCTGCTCCTTCCGCACCACCGTCGCCGTCTTACCGCCGGAGGCAACCGGCGGCTCCGGCGACCCGAGGTCGCTGCCCGCCGCCTCCTGCACCACCGCCGCCTGGCTGGCCGCGCGGTCCGCGAAGTCGTTCAGCCGGTCCCCGTCGACCTGGTGGGCGGGCACGTAGCGGAACTCCACCGAGCGCCCCTCCAGGAGCGTGTCGATGCGTTCCACCAACTCCTGGTTGGCGACCGGCTTTCCGGCGGCGGTCTTCCACCCCTTGCGCTTCCAGCCGGGCAGCCAGGTGGTGACGGCCTTCATCGCGTACTGGGAGTCCATCCGGATCTCCAGCGGTACGTCGGCCGCGACCGCGCTCAACAGGCGTTCCAGCGCGGTGAGTTCGGCGACGTTGTTGGTGGCCGTGCCCAGTGGGCCGGCCTCCCAGCGGGTGGGGTTCTCGGTGTCGTCGGCGACGACCCAGGCCCAGCCCGCGGGTCCGGGGTTTCCCTTCGACGCTCCGTCACAGGCGGCCACTACACGTTCGAGCATGCGCCCGATCATGCCATGGGCCGGACCCCCGGCGGGGCCCGGCCCATGGCCGTACGGTCCGGTCTCCCGTGCCCGCGGGTCAGACCTCGCGCAGCTTCGGCAACTCTCCCTCGGTGGTGGTGACGTCGATGACCGAGAAGGCGGCGCCCTGCGGGTCGCTCAGTGCCGCGAACCGGCCGAACGGGCTGCTCATCGGGCCGAACCGTAGGACGGCACCGCGCTCGGTGGCCGTCTTCACGGCGGCGTCGCAGTCCTCGACGGTGAAGTAGACGTTGACGTACGACGGGATCTCGGGCGGGAACTCGTCGCCCATCCTCATCCGGCCCAGCACGGCGTCCGCGCCGAGGTCGAAGATCCGGAAGTCGACCGCGTCGTCCTCCACCTGCTTGGCCCGGTAGGGGAAGACGGCGCCGAGGAACGCGTCCGTCCTGGCGGGGTCGCGGGTGAAGACCTCGGCCCAGCAGTAGGCGCCGGGCACGTTCCGCGCCTCGAAGCCCTCGTGGACGCCCGCCTGCCAGACGCCGAAGGCGGCGCCCGCGGGGTCCCGGGCCAGCGCCATGGTGCCGAAGTCGCCGACCCGCATCGGCTCCATCAGCACCTCGCCGCCGTTGTCCCGGATCTTCGTGGCGGTCGCGGCGGCGTCGGGCGAGGCGAAGTACAGGCACCACGCCGACTGCCCCTCCTGCCCGGGCATCGGCGGTACGACGGCGGCGACGGCCTTGCCGTTCGCGTACGCCTGCGTGTAGTTGCCGTACTCGGACGACGCCTCACCGAAGGTCCAGCCGAGTACGGCGCCGTAGAAACTCTTGGCCCCCTCGACATCGCTGAACATCGCGTCGGCCCAGCAGGGCGTTCCCTCGGGTTGTGCGGCCATGACGTGCACCTTCTCCGGACGGCGGTCGGCTGTCCCCCCTCACGCTAGCCACACCTCGGCCGGGTCGCGCGGCGAAAGGGGACAATGCCGCCCGACGCGGTCACGCTCCGTGTGCGGCCGGGTGGGCGACGGTGCGGCCGTCGACCGCCCGGCCGCCGGGTCACGGCCCTGTCGCCCGCAACCCCAGTTCCGTCTCGACGAAGCGGTTGAGGTGGCGCCGGGCGTCCTCGGTGCTCAACGGCGGTGCCTGGCGCAGCCGTTGCAGGGCGAGGCCGTCGGCGAGGGCGGCGAAGCGGACGGTGAAGCCGTCGAGGTCGGTGCCTGCGCCTGTGCCTGCGGCGCTGAACTCCTCGTCGGCCACGGCCCGTTCGGCCAGTGCGCGGATCTGGCGGTGCCATGCCTCGTAGCGCTCGCCCTGGCCGCGGGCGAACGCCTCGTCCGTGCCCTGTTCGCCGGCGTTCCAGTAGTCGAACCACATCCGCCAGTGCCGGTCGGTGTCCTCGGTGAACAGCGCGTCCACCAGCAGCCGCAGCGCCTCGGCACCGCTCGTCGCCCGCTGCGCGGCCTCGCTGAGCGCCGTGTAGTAGCGCTCGATGTGCAGGACCATCGCCTCGGAGAGGATCTCCTGGACGCTGCCGAAGTGGTACGTCACCGTGCCGACGGACACCCCGGCCGCGGCGGCCACGTCGCGCACCCCGACGGAGGCGTAGCCGCGCTCCCCGATCAACGGGACGGCGGCCTCCACGATCAGCCGGCGGCGCACCTCGGTGGGCTGCCGGGTGCGGTCGGCGGCGGCGACGGCACGGCGTGGACCGCGCGGCGTGCGGGGGGACTTGGTGGCCATCGCCGCCTCCTTCGGCTCCTCCGTGGACCGCGGGCGCCCGGACGCCGTCATCCCGACGTCCTCGGGGTGGTGCGGTGCCATGCGCGCTTGGCCACTGTCTCTCCGTTCGCCCGTGCTTCCAGACGGCTGTCCATGATGAAGTCCGTGGCGGTGGCGCGCAGTTCGGTGCGGGCCACCACCTCGGCGTCGTCATCCTCGCCGCGCCGCAACCGGATCGTCCATTCGGAGACCGCGGACGCGGACAGCGGGTCGTCGCCGCGGACGCGGTAGGTCTCGCGGGCGCTCTCCTCGTACTTGAGCCCGTCCGGATAGGTGCGCGAGCCGCCGTAGTTGGGGTCGACCTCCAGGGTCCACTCCCCCGTGGCCACGTCCCGGGTGACCAGCCGTTCGGGCCGGGGTGCGGCGGGCGCGTCGTACGACACCGGGAGCGGGGGCGCCTGTTCGGGTTCCTCGAAGCGGATCGGGGGTTCCTCGCCCGGCTGCCGTACGGGCAACAGCAGCGCGCTGTCGGCCGGTTGGACCCGCAGCTCGCCGCGTTCGCCGTGCGGCCACACCCACGGCCAGTAGGTGTCGCTCACGGCGACCCGGATGCGGTGGCCGGGCGGGAAGGCGTACCCGATGCCGTTCAGCTCGAACTCGACGTCCTCGTAGGTGCCCGGGGTCCACTCGACGGCCCGCTCGCGCCCGTGCCTGCTGAGCAGGTTGAGCACGCCGCGCGTGACGAGCGTGGAGGAGCCGTCGGGGGCCACGTCGCACACCCGGGCAATGACATGCGCGCGCGGGGTGGTGCTGTCCAGGCGCAGCCGGACGCGCGGCCGGCCGAGGATCTCGACGCGTGCCTCCAGCGGCGCGGAGTCGAAGCACACCGAACGCCCGTCCTCCTCCCGCTGGTCGGGCGGCAGATCACTGGCGTTGCCGAAGGGGAAGAAGCGCCCGGCGTCGATGCCGGTGTGCAGCGGCGAGCATACGACAACCGGGGCGCCGGGGTCGCCCGAGGTGCCCAGCGGGCGTTCGTCCCAAGTGACCTTCGGCGAGGGCCAGTCGTGGTCGCCGACCCAGCGGCCCGGCATGACGTCGTACGAAGTGGCGGGCGGGACGGGGTCGTTGATCCAGGACCGGAGCAGGGGATCGTCCATCACCCCCGTGTCCTGGTCCTTGAGCCAGTGGTCCCACCAGCGCAGGGTCTCCTGGAGGAAGCCGATCGCGGGGCCGGGCGGCAGGCCCCGGTCCGGGTACTGGTGCGACCAGGGTCCGATCAGCCCCCGCACCCGGTCACTCGGCAGGTGTTCGACGAGCCGCAGCACGGCGTCGCGGTAGGGGTCGAGCCAGCCGCCGACCGCGAGCACCGCGGCCTTGACCGACCCGTAGTCCTCGCAGACGCTGCCGTGCCGCCAGTAGTCGTCGCGCTGCTGGTGCGCCAACCACGTGTGCAGGAAGGGTTCGAGGGCGTCGAGGCGCTCGCGCCACATCGGCAGCCGGCGGTCGGCGCCGACGCTCGCGGGGTCCGGCGGGCGGGCGGCGAAGGCGAGCATGGTGCCGGCCCAGGCGAGCATGTCGATGCCGAGGACGGCGCCGCCCGTGTAGTGGACGTCGTTGTCGTAGCGGTCGTCGGTGGAGCAGACGGTGACGATCGCCTTGAGCGGTTCGGGGGCGAGGGCGGCGATCTGGAGGGAGTTGAAGCCGCCCCAGGAGATGCCGAACATGCCCACCTTGCCGGTGCACCAGGGTTGTGCGGCAAGCCAGTTGACGACGTCGACGCCGTCGGCCAGTTCCTGTGCGTCGTACTCGTCGCCGGGGGTGCCCTCGCTGTCGCCGTGGCCGCGGATGTCGACGCGGACCGAGGCGTAGCCGTGCCCGGCGTACCAGGGGTGGCGCTGGGCGTCGCGGGGCGCGGTCCAGTCGCTCTTGCGGTACGGGAGGTATTCGAGGAGCGCGGGCACGGGGTCGGTGTCCGCGTCGGCGGGCTTCCAGACGCGGGCGTGCAGCCGGGTCCGGCCGTCCCGGGTGGGGATCCAGACGTCCTCCTGGACCACCGGGCGGTCGAACCGTTCGCGGTACTTCATGAAACACCTTCGGTGACAGGGGTGTTGGCGGCTGTCCAGCGGCGGACGCGGTGTCCGTCGCCGTGGTCGGTCCACAGGTCGCCGGGTTCGGCGGCGTCGGCCCACTCGGGCACGTCGTCGTCGGGCACGAGGGGCTCCGCCGTGGGGTCGGGTTCGAGGGCGGCGGCCATCAGCTGCCGGGTGTAGGGGTGTCCGGGGTCGGCGAACACCGCGTCGGTGGGGCCCTCTTCGACGACGACGCCGTGGCGCAGGACGACGACGCGGTCGGCGATGCCGCGTACGACGGCCAGGTCGTGGCTGATGAACAGGCAGGCCAGGTCGCGTTCGCGGCGCAGGTCGTCGAGCAGGCGCAGGACGTCGGCCTGGACGGAGACGTCGAGCGCGGTGGTGATCTCGTCGGCGATCAGGACGTCCGGGCCGCCCGCCAACGCCCGTGCGATGCCGATGCGTTGGCGCTGTCCGCCGGAGAGTTGCGCGGGCAGCCGGTCGGCGAGGGCCGGGTCGAGCCGCACGTCGGCGATCAGCTCGCGGGCCCGGCCGGCCGCCTCGGTACGGTCGCCCGCGGTGCCGAAGAAGCGCAGCGGGTGCCGAATCGCGTCGCCCACCGAGCGGCGCGGGTTGAGGGAGGTGTCGGCGTTCTGGAAGACGAGCTGGACGCGGCGCCGCAGGTCGAGCGGGCGTTTGCGGGCGGGCCCGGCGAGGTCGCCGGCGGCGTGCGCGAGGGTGCCGCCGGAGGGGGTGTGCAGCCCGGCCAGCGCCCAGGCGAGGGTGGACTTGCCGCTGCCCGACTCCCCCACGAGGGCGAGGACTTCGCCGCGCCGGACGGCGAAGGAGACGCCGTGCACGGCCCGGGATGAGCCGTAGTCGATGGTGACGTCCTGGGCCGAGACGGCGACGGGCGCGTCGGCGGGGACCTCCGCCTTGGGCCGGATCTCGCGTTCGCCGCTCTCGCCGACGAGGACGAGCCCGGCGTCGTCGAGGCGCGGCACGCTCGCCAACAGGCGCCTGGTGTACGGCTCTTGGGGTGCGGCGAAGAGGCGGCGGGTGGGCGCGGACTCCACCGTGCGGCCCGAGCGCAGCACGGTGACCTCGTCGGCCATGTGGGCGACGACACCGAGGTCGTGGCTCACCAGCACGGCGGCCAGGCCGAGTTCGTCGCGCAGGGCGCCGATCAGGTCCAGGACGCCGCGCTGGGTGACGACGTCGAGTCCGGTGGTCGGTTCGTCGAGGACGAGGACCTTGGGGCGGGCCGCGATGGCCATGGCGATGGCGACGCGCTGCTGCTGGCCGCCGGAGAGTTCGTGCGGGTAGCGGCGGGCGAGTTCGGCGGGGCGGGGCAGCCGCACCTGTTCGAGCAGGTCGACGACTGGGATGTCGCCGCCCGCCTCCGCGATCTGCGCTCCGACGCGCATGGTCGGGGTGAGCGCGTGCCCGGCGTTCTGGGCGACCAGGGCGACGGTGGTGCCGCGCAGCCGCCGCAACTCCCGTGCGGGCAGCGCGAACACGTCGGCTCCGGCCACCCGGACCGAGCCGCCGGTGATGCGTGAGCCGTGCCGCAGGTGCCCCAGCAGGGTCCCGGCGACGGTGGACTTGCCGCTGCCGGACTCGCCGACGAGGGCGAGGGTGCGCCCCTCGGTGACCTCCAGGGACACCTCGTGCACGACGGGCACGTCCCGGCCGCCCGAACGGTAGGAGACGGAGAGGGAGTTGACGGAGACGAGCGGCGAACCGGTTGTGGATGCGGTCGTGTTCATCAGGAGCCCTCCCGGATCCGGTCGACGCCCCACGCCTTGGACAGACCGTCGGCGGCGAGGTTGAGCCCGACCACGAGCGTGGCCAGGGCGATGATCGGCGCGAGGCTGGCCATCGGGACGACGGTGATGGCGGTCCGGTTCTCGGCGACCATCAGGCCCCAGTCGGGAGTCGGCGGATCGGCGCCGAAGCCGAGGAAGGACAGCGAGGAGATGAGCAGCACCACCCAGGAGGCCCGCATGGCGAACTCCACGCACACCACGTCGGTGATGTTGGGCAGGATCTCGCGCCGCAGGATGGAGAAGGTGCTCTCGCCGCGGGCGCGGGCGGCGGTGACGTAGTCGGCCGGCACCACGGCGAGGGCGGCGCCGCGGATCACGCGGACGACCTGGGGCACGTAGACGACGGCGATGGCGAGCACGATGACCAGCGGTCCGGTGCCCAGTGCCGTGACGATGACCAGCAGGGCGAGGATCGACGGCACGGACAGGACGGCGTCCAGGACGCGGCCGAGGACGTCGTCGAACCAGCCGCCGCGCAGGGCGGCCGCGCAGCCGACGACGGTGCCGAGGGCGACGGTCAGCAGGGTCGCGGCGAAGGAGACGCCGAGCGCGTACCGGCCGCCGTACAGGACGCGGGCCAGCACGTCGCGCCCGTACTGGTCGGTGCCGGCCCAGTGGGACCAGCTCGGGCCGAGCAGCGCGTGCGCGGCGTCGCCCGCGATCGGATCGTAGGACGTCAGCAGCGGCGCGAGCAGCGCGATGACGACGTGGACGGCGACGATCGCGAGGCCGATGACGGCGGTGCGGGAGGAGCGGACGGTGCGCCAGGCGCGGGCCGTGCGCCCCGGCGCGAGGGTGGTGGCGGTGTCGAGCGTGGTCATCAAGTCCTCCCGCGCGTACGGAGCTTGGGGTTGAGGGCCAGGGCGCCGAGGTCGGCGGCGAGGTTGCAGACGACGTAGACGACCGCGCTGACGAGGGCGATGGCCTGGATGACGGGCAGGTCGCGGTTCTGCACGGAGGAAAGCATCAGCTTGCCGATGCCCGGGTAGTTGAAGACGTTCTCGACGACGGCGACGCCGCCCGCGAGCCAGGCCACGTTGAGGGCGATGACGTGCAGGGTGGGCAACAGCGCGCTGGGCAGGGCGTGCCGGACGACGATCCGCCCGCTCGACAGGCCCTTGAGGCGGGCGGTGGTGACGTACTCGCTGGCCATCACGTCGATGACCGAGGTGCGGGCCATCCGCACGATGTACGCGGCCATCACGATGGCGAGGGCGAGCGCGGGCAGCCATACGGCGGGCAGGAGTTGGCCGAAGGAGGCGTCGGGGCCGTAGAGGACGACGGCGGGGAACCAGGGCAGGGCGACGGAGAAGCAGAGCACCAGGACGGTGGCGACGACGAACTCGGGCACGCTCATGCCGACGAGGCTGACCGTCGAGATGAGGTGGTCGGGCCAGCGGTCGCGGTACAGGCCCGCGACGACGCCCAGCACGATCGAGCCGGTCACCGCGAACAGGACGGTGACCAGCGCGATCAGCGCCGAGTTGCCGAGATACGTGCCGACTTCGCCGCCGACGGCCTTGCCGGAGACCAGCGAGGTGCCGAAGTCGCCGTGCAGGGCGCCCTTGATCCAGTCGGAGTACCGTTCCCAGGCGGGCTGGTCGAGGCCGAGCTTGGTGCGCAGCGCGGCGACCGCGTCCGGGGTGGCGTCCTTGCCGAGGATCTGGGTGGCGACGTCGCCGGGCAGCGCCTGGACGGCGAGGAAGACGAGGACGGAGGACAGGACGAGCGTGCCGACGGCGGAGGCGACCCGCCGGGCGAGGAACGCGAGCATGCTCAGGCTCCCTTCAGGCCGATGCCGAGGTAGTCGAACTCGAAGCCGTGCTCGGCGTATCCGCGCACCTTGCGGGAGATCCCGACGAGCCGGTCGGCGAACATCGGGGTCATCGCGCCGCCCCGCTCGATCACCAACGTCTGCGCCTCGCCATACAGTTCGGCGCGTTTGGTGTCGTCGGTCTCGGCGCGGGCCCGGTCCAGGACGGCGTCGAACTCCTTGTCGGACCAGGCGGTCTCGTTGTAGGAGGAGCCGCTGCGGAAGATCTGCGTGAAGAGCTGGTCGACGGGGCGGCCGGTGAACCAGTAGGTGGCCATCAGCGGTTTCTTCATCCAGATCTGCGTGTAGTACGAGTCCGCGGACGCCGTCTTGACCTTGATCCGGATCCCGGCCCGCTTGGCCGAGTCCTGGTAGGCGAGCGCCATGGGCGTGAACAGTGGGTCGTAGGAGGAGGTGTACAGGTCGACGGCCAGTCCCTCGTGGCCCGCCTGCTTGAGCAGGTACCGTGCTTTGTCCGGGTCGTGCTTCGGGTGCGCGGAGATGTGCACGGGGTCGGACGGCGGTACGGGGTTGTCCCAGCCGGGGGTGCCCGCGCCCTGGAGGGCGACCTTCACGACGTGTTCGGGGTCGTAGGCGAGCTTCATCGCCTGCCGCACCCGTACGTCGGTGAAGGGCTTCTCGGTGGTGAGCATCGGCAGCACGTACCACTGTGCGTTCTTGACGCGGGCGATGGTGGCCCGGTCGGAGGCGGCGACCACGCGGGCGGTCGCGAAGTCCAGGTTGGTCTGCGAGAGCAGGTGAACCTGCCCTGCCAGCAGGGCGTTCGAGCGGGCCGACATGTCGGCGACCGAGTAGAAGTCGATGGCGTCCAGGACGGGACGGCCCGCCCAGTGGTCGGCGTACGCGGTGACACGGCCGGGGCCCGCCGGGGTGAAGGACGCCAGCTTGAAGGGTCCGGTGCCGATGCCCGTGCGCCCGACCGATTTCGCGCTGCCGTCCGGCACTACATAGCAGTTGTAGTGCGTGAGCAGGCTCGGGAACTCGGCGTTGGGGGTTTTCAGCGGGACGACGAGGGTGTGGGCGTCGGGGGTGCGCAGGGTGTCCGGGTCGATCAGCGGGGCGAGGACGGCGGCCTGCGGGGACGCGGTCGCCTTGTCGAGGATGTGGCGCAGGGTGTAGGCGGCGTCGGCGGAGGTGAAGGCGTGGCCGTTGTGGAAGGTGACGCCCTTGCGCAGGCGGAAGGTCCAGGTGCGGGCCTTGGCGTCCGGTTCCCAGGACTCGGCGAGGTCGGGGGCCAGGTCCCCGCTCGCGGCGACGCGGACCAGCCGGTTGTAGAGGGCGCCCAGGTATTCGTACGCCGACAGGGAACTGGCCGGATCCAGCGTCTCGGCGTCGGAGGCGGGCGGCCGGGCGATGCGCAGGGTGCCACCGCGGTCGGGGGCGCCCTTCATGGCGGCGGCCGACAGGACGGGGGTGGACGCGGCCCCCGTACAGCCGGACAGGAGCCAGGACCCGCCGAGCGCGGCGGCGCCCGCGGCGAGCACCGACCGCCGTCCCGGGTGGTGGATGTCGGGCATGGACCGACCGTCCTTCTCGCTTGTCGCTCGCTATTCGTTCAGCGGAACGATTGAGTGCAGTGCGTGAACGATAAGTGGACATCGGTTTTACGCCAAGGCTTGGGCCGTGGAAATTAACCGGGGAAACGCACTCGTTACGCGAGGCGCGCCGGGCAGCCGGATCCAGATCCCTAGGATCTGGATCCTGATGAAACGAACTCCCGCACCTTCGGTCCATGCCTGAGCGCGGGCGGCGCGGTGTCCGCCGCGTCGTGCCGTTGCTGCTCGGCTGGGAGGAGCTGCCCAAGTCGGTCTCCGTGTACGGCGCTTCGCGCGAGGAGCGGGTGCGTGAGCCCGTGCCCGGGGTGCTGCTGGAGTGCGACGGGGGCTGGCTGCTGCTCGACACCGGCTTCAACACGGCGCTGTTGCGGGACCCGGCGCTGCGACGGCGTTTCTACTCGTCGCCCGGTTACCAGCCGGTGCTGCCGGGGCCGGGCGAACCCCTGGAGGAGGCGCTGGACGCCGCCGGGATCGCGTTCGACGACATCCACGCCGTCGCCCTGAGCCATCTGCACGCCGACCACGCGGGCGGGCTCAAGCACTTCGCGGGCCGGGTGCCGGTGCACGTCCAGCGGGCCGAGCTGGCGTACGGGCTCTCGGGGCGGCCGGAGGTGGAGCGGCACTCGATCTTCCGGATCGACTTCGACGACCCGCGCATCGACTGGCGGCAGGCCGACGGCGACATGGAGATCGCGCCCGGGGTGACCGCGGTGCTCACCGCCGGGCACACGCCGGGCCACCAGAGTTTCGTCGTGGACCTCGCTGAGGGCGGCGGGCTGGTGTTCGCGTTCGACGCGGCCGACCTCACCGAGAACATCGAGCACGAGTTGCCGGTAGGCGCCTCCATCGGGGTGGCACCGGAGGAGACGGTGGAGCCGATCCGCCGGCTCAAACGGCTGGCCGCGCAGCGGGGTTACGAGTTGATCCCCGGCCACGATCCCGTCGTGTGGCCGGAGTTGATGAGTCGTCAGGTCATTTCCAGTACACGGCCGTTGAAGTAGGGCAGGTCTTCCCCGGTCAGAACATCCGGAAGTACTCGCGCTGCTCCCAGTCGTTGGTCTCCCGTTCGAAGCGGGCCACCTCCGCGCGCTTGATCGCGAGGTGGTAGTCGACGAACGGGTCCCCCAGCCAGGCCCGCAGCCCGGTGTCCGTGTCGAGCGCGTCCAGGGCCTCGCCGAGGCTCCGGGGCAGCAGCGGTACGTCGCTCGTGTACGGCTCGTCGGCGGACGGGCCCGGGTCCAGACGGTTCGTCAGGCCGTCGAGTCCGGCGGCGAGTTGGGAGGCCAGGTACAGGTACGGGTTGGCGGCGGGCTCCCCCACCCGGTTCTCCAGGCGCACCTGGCCGTGCGCGTGGCCGACGACCCGGACCATCGCGCCCCGGTTGTCGCGGGCCCAGCCGCAGCGGTCGGGGGCGAGGGAGCCCGGCTGGTAGCGCTTGTAGCCGTTGAGGGTGGGGGTGCTGAACGCGGTCGCGCCTCGGGCGTGCGCGAGCAGCCCGCCCAGGAACCACCGCCCTTCCGCCGACAGGTCCTCGCCCGGGTCCTTCGGGGTGAACACGCCGGTCCCGTCCCGCAGCAGGCTCTGGTGCAGGTGCCAGCCGCTGGAGAACGACCGGGGCAGGTGGGGGCGGCACATGAACGTGGCGTGGTGGCCGTGGCGGCGGGCCACCTGCTTCACGGCACTGCGCAGCAGCAGCGCCGCGTCCGCCGTCTCCAGGCCCACGCCCGGCATCAGCGTCACCTCGACCTGGCTGGGCCCGAACTCGATCTCCAGGGTGCGCAACGGCAGCCCCAGCGCGGTCAGTTCGCGGTGCAGTACGCCGAGCACGGGCTCGGCCTCGTCGTAGCGCAGTTCGCTCAGGTACTGGTGGCCGTGGAACAGCGGGGCGACGGCGGGCGGCGCGCCGGGGCTGCCGATGTCGCCGAGGGCGCCGAAGCCGTCGTCGGCCGGGGGCGGGTCGGTCAGCCGGTAGAGGTGGAATTCGAGTTCGAGCCCGGTGACGTAGGTGAGGTCCTGTTCGGCGGCGCGGTCGAGGACGCGGCGCAGGAGGCCACGGCCGCACAGCGGGACCGGGGTGCCGTCCGCGAAGTGGAGGTCGCACAGGAGCCAGCCGGTGGCCGGGGCCCAGGGCAGCACGCGGAACGTCGTCGGGTCGGGGACCATCAGCATGTCCGCGGCCCCGCGCAGCGCGCGCAGCCCGAGCGGGGCGTCGGCGCCGAACACCGGCACGACGGTGCGGCCGGAGGTGTCCTTGGCCAGCAGCGACGAGGCGATGCCGGTGCCGTCGCGGAGCACGTGCGGGAGTTCGGCGGCGGTGACGGTCTTGCCGCGCAGCAGCCCGTGCTGGTCGGCGAAGACGACCCGGACGAGGTCGATGTCGTCCAGGCCCGCCAACTTCCCTGCGGCTTCGGTCTGTTCGTCGCTCCAGAGGCGGTGGCGGGCGATGAACCCCGGGGTGTCGGGTCTCATGGCCGGCTACCGGCCCGTCTGTTGGGACGCGGGCTGCTGAGTCGCGAGCTGTGCGGGCTGCTGAACTTTGGCCTGTTGAGCGGCATCTCCCTGTTGCGCAAGGTGAGCCGCCGCCCAGGGGCTGGCCGCCCGTCGCTCCGCCGCCACCCGCTCCCAGTGGTCCTCCCAGCCGTCGCTGGGGCCGACGCCGTCGAGTGCGACCGGGCCGCGGAAGCGTGCGGCCTCGTCCTGACGGTCCGTCACGAACCGTGGCCGTTCCCCGCGTTCGACCGCGCCGATGGCCTCGGCGAGGAGCTTGCGGTACAGCGTGATGCCCCGGTCCGAGCTGCCCAGGTGTTCGCGGGTGCGGTCCTGGACCGGGCCCTGGCCCTCCACGGCCCACTGGTCGTGCACGTTGATGTCGGTGCCCAACCCCGTGTAGGTGAGGGTGCGTTGTTCGAGGGGGTCGTAGCCGTAGCCGTTGCCGCGGTGGTGCACGGGCCGGTAGTCGGGCAGGGTGACGGCGGCGACGCGCTGGCGGCGCATCTCGGCGCGGTCGACCTGTTCGCCGAGGCTGGTGAAGACCGCGTACCAGTAGCAGGAGGTGTCGTCGACGGGCACGTGCCACTGGGTGATGGACATGTCCGCCGACATGGGGATGTGGAAGGCGTGCGGGAACACCTGGTGGGTGACGCGGACATGGGTGTGCGAGCCGTCGAGGCGGGTGCCGTCCAGTCCGGTGCCGTCGAGGCGGCGCAGTGCGGTCAGGCGCATGCCGTAGTCTGTGCGGACGACGTCGATGCGCGGGCGCGGGTACTCGCGCAGGATCTTGGTCATCGGCAGGTCGGTGCCCTGCGAGGCGGCCCGGAACTGTTTGCCGTAGCCGTCCTTGGGGTCCTCGTCGACGAAGAAGCGGTGCAGGTAGGAGGCGTGCGCCGGGTCGATGCCGACTTCCAGGGCCTGGAGCCAGTTGCAGTCGAGGTGGCCCTTCCAGGCGAAGGTGTACGCGTCCGGCGCGGCGAAGCAGTCCAGTTCGGGGAAGAGGGGCGGCTCGCCGGGGCCGAAGTAGCCCCAGACGATGCCGGCGCGCTCCACGACGGGGTACGAGCCGAGCCGGACCTTGGCCGGGAAGAGGCTGCCCTCGGGTTCGGCGGGCATCTCCAGACAGCGTCCGGCCGCGTCGAACAGCCAGCCGTGGAAGACGCAGCGCACTCCCCCGTCCTCCAGCCGGGCGAGCGCGAGGTCGGCGCCGCGGTGCGGGCAGCCGCGGTCGACGAGCCCGAGCGTGCCGCCCTCGTCGCGGAACAGGACGAGGTCCTGGCCGAGGACGCGGGGTGTCACCAGGGGCCGTTCGCCGTCGAGTTCCTCGGCGAGCGCGACGGGTTGCCAGTAGCGGCGCATCCATTCGCCGGCCGGGGTGCCGGGGCCGGTGCGGGTGAGCCGGGTGTTCTCCTCCGCGCGCATCAGGAACCTCCGGGGTGGCAGCAGGAGTTGGCGGACGCCGGGCCGTGACCGCGGGGCGCGGGCACGTCGAGGGCGGGGTTGCGGTCGAAGAAGCCGTCGGGTTCCAGGCGCAGTCGGGCCTTGGCGACCGGCATGACGGGCCAGTCCTCGGGGCGCGGGAAGTGGTGCGAGCCGACCACCGCCCACAGCACGAGTTCGGCGGGGTCCAGCGAGCGGTTCTCGCGCTGCCAGACCTGGACGCCGTCGGAGCCGGGTTCGGCCTGGTTGGGGTACTCGCCGCCGACGAAACGGCGGGCGGGGTCGTGGGCGGTGGCCCACAACTGCCGTGCCACGAAAGGCGCGCGCCGGGCACACACGCTGTCGTCGCGCACGGGCAAGGTCGCGGTGTTCTCGACGTGCAGCCGGTAGGCGGTGGGTTCGCCCGTCCGGTTGCGGGCCGCGTCGCTCTCGACCCGCCAGTGCAGCGCGCGGCCGGGGTCGGTGCTCCTCGCCGCCTCCGCCTCGGTCGCGATCGGGGTGAGCAGGGTACGGGCCGCGTTCCCGTACGGGTCGAGGGCCGGGTCCGGCTCCGGGGCGACGGTGACCTCCTTCAGCCGGTTGAGCGGGCCGTCGACGGCCGTGTCCAGGCGTACGGCGAAGTAGTGCTGGTGGTTGGTGACGGCGACGTTGGGCGCGACCTTGCGGGCGTAGGCGGGGTCCTCGTCGTCGTGGATGCCGGTGGCGGAGAGGATGCCGGTCATCTTGATCTCCAGGCCGATCGCGCCGTCCTGGTAGAGGGACCAGTAGAAGCCGTAGTCGTAGTTGGCGACGGTGACGAAGGTGGAGACGATCAGCCGCCGGGAGCGGCGCACTTCGGTCGCGCCGGTACGGCCGTTGTGGTGCTTCCAGAGGATGCCGTCGTCCTCCTCGTGCATGCAGACGGCGTTGGGGATCAGGCGCGGTTCGCCGTCGCCGCCGAGGACCGACACGTCGAAGTAGTGGATGACGCCGAGGCAGTCGCAGCCCAGCTCAAGGGAGTTGGTGAGCGGGCCGCCGCCGTACTCGCCCCAGTCGAAGAAGTTCTTGCGGTACTGCGTGGCGGACGGGTCGAGGTAGGGCACGTACATCTCGTTGACCGCGGCGCGCTTGAGGACGGAGCGCCCGGCGAAGGCGAGGTCGTGCAGGACCAGCCCCTCGCGGTGGGTGAAGCCGATCCTGAACGTCCAGCCCTGCCAGGCGACTTGATGCCCGCCGACGGTGAAGCTGGGCCCCTCGGGCTGGACGACGTCCAGGTCCCGCAGCCCGGGGCGGTCGGCGACGACGCCCGCGTGGTAGTCGCCGGGTTCGGTGGCGAGCGGGACGACGCCGTGGTCCTCGACCCGCAGCACCTCCAGGCGTTCCATGTCGATCAGCGGGACGACGCCCTGCACCGGGCGGGCGTACCCGTTGTCGTCCGGCGAGGTCCGGTGCCAGACGCTGCCCCAGGTGAGGCGGCGGCCCGCGTACTCGGGCGGTTCGAAGCCGCCGATGGACTCCGGGTCGACCATGACGAGCGACACGTCGTGGATGCCGCGCCGGGCGAGCGCCGCCCGGAACTCCGGGTCCGCCCGGCAGGCCGCGGCGGCGGCCCGGGCCTCCTCGGAGGTGCAGCCGGGGCTGCGCGGGTCGAGCGGGCGCCAGGCCAACGCCCGCGGCTGGTCGCCGAGTTGGAGGTCGACCTCGAAGGCGGCGGGCGCGGCCGGGTCGAGGACGACGGCACGGGCGCGGCGCGGGGTGCCGGGGGCGGCGGTGCGGGCGTGGTCCTCGTCCAGGGTGACGCCCCAGAACCGGGCCTCGGGTCCGATCCGGCCGTCGTCGCGCAACGCCTTGACGGCAGTGGCGAGTTCTTCGGTGGTGAGGGGGTCGAGGGGATGGGCGGCGGGCGCCGGCTGCGGTGCGAGGGTGCTCAACTCGGGTTCTCCTGGGGTCCGTTCAGTATCGCGCCGAGGCCGTCGGCGCGCGGGTCGGAGGCCGCCTCCAGGTGTCCGGCGGCGAGGCGGGCGACCTGGACGTGGCCGGCGTCGTCCACGGGTCCGGCGGTGACCGCGACCGGCAGGCCGTCCGACGGGGCGGTCAGCGCACCGGGTTCGGCGAGGACGGTCTCGCGGTCGAAGCCGAGGTCCCGGGCGCCGACGACCCAGCGGGGCCGGTCGAGGACCGCCTGCGGCGCGACCCGCGCGTCGAGCAGGTCGGGCGAGGTCGCGGCGAGGATCTGCGGCTGGGCCCGGCCGCCCTGGCAGCCCACGGCGAGCAGCACGTCCGCGCTGCGGCCGAGCAGCGGGCAGAGGGTGTGCGGGGGCCGCAGCCCGGGGCCGATCAGCGCGGGGTGGCCGTCGTCGAGGCTGAACGCGGAGCCGCGGTTGTGCAGGACGATGCCGGTGCCGGGGTCGAGGACGCCCGCGCCGAAGGTCTGGTAGACGCTCTGGATGAGCGAGACGGCGTATCCGTCGGAGTCGACGGCGGTCACGGCGACCGTGTCGCCCGCGGCGCGCCGCGACAGGGCGGGTACCACCGGTGTCGTAGCGCCGTCGCGCAGCAGGAGGCCGGAGAGGTCGACGGGGCCCCGGCGCGGGTCGCCGAGGAGACGGTCGCGGGCGGCGGTGGCAGCGCGGACCAGGCGTACCGGGTCGTCGTCGGTGCGCAGGTCCAGCAGGGCGAGCAGGGTGGCGCCCTGGCTGGGCGGCGGCGTGGCCCACCAACTGGCCGTGTCCGTGGTCAGGTTGAGCGGTACGGCGGTCTCGGCGTCGTGTGCCGCGAGGTCGGCGGCGGTGAGCGTGCCGCCCGCCCGGCGCAGCCCCTCGGCGAGGTCGGCGGCGACCGCGCCGCGGTAGAAGGAGTCCGGGTCGGACGCCAACTCCCGCAGCAGACCTGCCAGTTGGGGTTGCACGAGGGGCTCCCCCGCGTTCAGCGGAGCGCCGTCGCGGGTGAACACCGAGCGCAGCCCGGGGTCGGCGAGCACCTGCTCCCACCGCGAACGGATCGCGCGAGCCAGGCCGGTGGAGACCGTCGCACCCTGCTCCGCGAGCCGGGCGGCACGCGCCAGAGCCGGACCAAGGCCGCCACCCCACCGCAGGCCAAGGCCGCCGTCTCCCCTCGTCCCGGGACCACCGCCCCACCCGTCGAGCGCCCGCCACCCCGCGACGACTCCGGGCACGGTCACGGCGTGCGCCCCCTGCCCGGGCATCCGGCCGCCGCCGAGCGCGCGCAGCCGGGCCACGTCCACCGCCCCGGCCGCCGCCCCGATCGACAGGACGGCCGTCACGCGCCCGTCCGGGGCCCGGACCAGGGCGACCAGGTCGCCGCCGAGCGAGCACTGGTGCGGGTAGACGACGGTGAGGGTCACCGCGGCGGCGAGGGCGGCGGCCACGGCACCGCCGCCCGCGGCCACCGCGTCCCGGGCCGCCGCCACGGCCGCCGGATGCGGGGCCGCCACCGCGACGTCGACCGTCCGGCCCGAACCCGGCCTCCCCGGACTCACCCGGCGTCCCGGGGAAACAGCACGGTCCGGGAGGCGGCGGCCTCGGCGCCCTGCAACGGGACGGGCAGCGAGATCATGTCGTACACGCCGGGCTCCGCGTGCAGCAGATCGGCCACCTCCAGGATCAACACGTCGGCGCCGCACAGGAGTTGGTGGGTCTCCCAGTGCGTGGTGTAGGCGACGGCCTCGATGGTGAGGTAGTCGATCGCGGCCAGCCGCACCCCCGCCTCGATCAGCCGTTCGGCGCCGTCCGGTGCCAGTCCGATCCAGGCGGTGGACTTCCACGGACTGCGCAGTACGGTCGCGGAGTTGGAGGTCTTCAGCAGGACGCGGCCCTCGTCACCCAGGCCCGCCGCGTCGAGGTCGGCCGCGGTGATGTGACCGGTGACATGGGTGAGGTCGAGTACCCTCGCCGTGCCGCATAGCGCGCCGAGGTCCAGTTGGTCTACGGTCTTGCCTCCGTCGACGAAATGCGCGGGGGCGTCGATGTGCGTACCGGTGTGCGCTCCGATGCGCCAGCGGCTGACGTTGGAGACGTCACCGGCGGCACGCGACTCCACCGTCTCGATCTCGGGGCGGCGGCCCCAGTGCAGCATTCCGGGATGAATGGGAACCGAGATGTCGAGCGCTTTCTCGGGGTCCAGTTCCACGACGGGCTCCTCTGGGTCGACCGGAAATGGCTTGGCCGGGGGCGGTTTGGCCGGAGACGACGGTTCGGCTCCGGGAAACGGCTAGAATTTGGATACGCATAGAATCTTCTGGGATCCAATCTCTGGTCCCGTTGGTCTCCGGTTTTCGCGACCTGCCTCTGTTGTCTTTGGGAGAGTCCCCGATGTCCACGCACGACACCGACGACGGCCCCCTCGTCGACGAGATCGCCACCATGATCCGGACCCGGATCATGAGCGGGGAGTTCCCCATCGGCAAACCGTTGCGCCAGGCCACCCTCGCCACCCAGTTCGGCGTCAGCCGCACCCCCGTGCGCGAGGCGCTGCGCCAGTTGCAGAACGGCGGGCTGATCGAGGTGCTGCCCAACCGGGGCGCGGTGGTCCGGGTGCCGGCGCCCTGGGAGGTGCGGCAGGCGTACGAGGTACGGGCCGAGCTGGAGGGCATGGCGGCGCGGCGCGCGGCCGACCGGATCTCGCGCACCCAGCTCGCCGAACTGCGCGAGCACAACGACGTGTTGCGGGCCGCGCTCGACAACGCGGGCGCGGAGGGTGGCAATCCGGTCACCGCGCAGGCCAACGACCGCTTCCACACCGTCATTTGCGGCGCCGCCGACAACGGCTGGCTGGTGCGGATGGTGGACGGGATCAACGAGAGCTTCCCCCGGGACGTGTCCTCGGCCGCGCTGGCCGGACAGGAGCGGCACCGCCGGGAGAACGTGCGCCAGCACGACGCGATCATCGAGGCGCTCGCCGAGGGCGACGCCGAACGGGCCCGGGACGCGATGCACGCGCACATCCTCAGCTCCGGGGAGTATCTGACGGCCTGGTACGAGCGGCGTTCGGCGACGGTGTTCCGGGGCTGAGCCCGGGAGATCGACGGGGCTCAACACGCCACCCCCGGCTCCGCCGCGAGCCGCAGCGGCGACAGGAACCCCAGGTCGGGGCGCGGCAGTCCGCAGGCCAGGTCGGCCAGGGCCGCGCCGATGGCGGGGGCGAACTTGAAGCCGTGGCCGGAGCAGGCCGAGGCGAGCACCACCTGGGGCCGCCCGGGCAGTTCGCCGATCAGGAACCGGCGGTCCGGGGTCACCGTGTAGAGGCAGGTCAGGTGCTCGCGCAGCGGCCCGGCGGCGGGGAGGAAGGTCTCGACGGCCTCGGCGAGGGCCCTCAGTTCCTTCTCGTCGGCGGGGCGGCGCGCGGCGTCCGGGTCGCACACCTCGCCGCCGTCGAAGCCGACCTTGAGCCCGCGCCCGTCGACGGCGGGAATGCCGTACAGCAGCCCCTGCGGGAGTTCGAGGGAGAAGGCGCCCAGGCGGGGCGGGGCGAGGTCGCCCGTCGGGTCGGCGAAGTAGGCGTTGACGATGCGTTCCACGCGCAGCGCGGGCCGCAGTCCGGGCAGCAGGCCGCCGGTCCAGGGGCCGGCGCACACCACCAGACGGCCCGCGCGGATCCGGCCCCTGGGGGTGTGGACGAGGACGCCGTCGCCGTCCGGTTCCCAGCCGACGACCGGTTCCCCGGCCCGGATCCGGGCCCCGGCGGCGCGGGCGAGGGCGAGTTGGGCGCGCAGGGCGGTGTCCGCGTGCAGGACACCGGCCGCCGGGTCGTGGACGGCGGTGTAGCCGTCGGGTATCCGCAGTCCGGGGGCGAGTGCGCGGGCCGTGTCCGGGTCGACCTCCGTGCAGCCGGGGCCGCGCAGGGTGCCCTGTCCGGCGGGGTGGGCGTACAGGCCGCCGGTGCGGGTGAGGAGGTGTTCGCCGGACTCCTCGGCGAGCTCGGCCCAGCCGGTGTGGGCGGCCTCGACCAGGGGGTCCCAGACGGGGTCGGGGTAGGCCCGCCGGATCATGCGGGTCGTGCCGTGCGAGGAGCCGCGGTCGTGCCCGAGCCCGAACTGTTCGAGCCCGATGACCCGCACCCCGCGCCGGGCGAGCTGGTACAGCGCGGCGCTCCCGTGCGCGCCGAGCCCGACGACGACGGCGTCGGCGCTCTCCCCGCCAAAAGCGCCGGAGGCACCGGACGGCCGCGTCCCGCCGGTCCCCCGCCGGGTGCGCGGGCGCCCGGTGGCGATCTCGCGCACCGCGCCCGTCAACGCCCGTACGTCGTCGGTGTCGTTGTAGACGTGCACGGAGGCGCGGACGACGGCGGTGAGGCCCCGGGGGGCCATGTCCCAGCGGCCGTGGCCCGCGGGGACGGAGGTGACGTGCACCTGGCGGCGGGTGAGTTCGGCCTGTACCTCGGGGGCGGTGCGGCCGTCGACGGTGAAGGTGACGATGCCGCCGCCGGCCGCGGGCGGGTCGGTGACGGTGACGCCGGGGATGGCGGCGAGGTCCGCGCGCAGCCCGTGCCCGGTGTGCGCGATGTGCGCGGCGACCGCCTCGGTGCCCAGGGCACGCAGGTCGGCGAGGGCACAGCCGAGGCCGAGGCGCAGCGCGTGGGCGGCCTCCCAGGTCTCGAACCGGCGGGCGCCGGGGCTGACGCTCCAGCTGCGGTCGCCGGTCCAGCGGGCGCCGCGCACGTCCGGGGCGCCGGGCGCGAGGTGGCCGAGCCGTTCGGCGCCGACGTAGAGCAGACCTGTGCCGCGCGGGCCACGCAGGAACTTGCGGCCGGTGGCGACGAGCAGGTCGCAGCCGAGGGCGGTGACGTCGACCGGCAGCTGCCCGAGCGACTGGGTGGCGTCGAGCAGGAAGGGCGCCCCGTGGGTGCGGCACAGCGCGCCGAGTTCGGCGGCCGGTTCGACGAGGCCGGACGAGGTGGGCACGTGCGCGGCGGTGACGGGCGCGGCGGGCGCCCGCCGCAGCGCGCGGTCGAGGTGTTCGAGGTCGACGGCGCCGTCGGGGCCGTTGTCGAGGATCTCGACCGTCACGCCATGCTCGCGCTCCAGCGACAGCAGGTGCAGGGCGCTGCTGACATAGCTGGAGCGGGCGGCGAGGACACGGTCGCCGGGCCCGAGCCGCAGCGCGTGCAGAATCCGCTGCCAGCCCGCGGTGGCGCTCTCCACCAGCGCGATCTCCTCCGGCGCGGCCCCGATGGTCAGCGCGGCCAGCCCGTACACGGCCTCCAGCCGCGGCGCCGCCTCCCGCGCGGCCTCGTACCCCCCGGCGAGCGATTCGAGCCGCAGATGTCCTACGACGGTGGCGAGGGTCTCGGCGGTGGGCAGGGCGGCCCCGGCGGAGTTGAAGTGGTGGCCGGTGGCACAGCCGGGGGTGCGGGCGCGCTGGGCGGCGGTGTCGAGGGGCCAGGTGGCGTCCGGGACGGGACGGGGTGCGCTCACAGCGCCACCGTCACGCTTTTGGGTTCGGTGTAGCTCTCGACGGCCGCGTCGCCCAACTCCCGTCCCAGGCCCGACTGTTTCATGCCGCCGAAGGCGACCGCCGGGTCGAACTCGTTGTAGGTGTTGACCCACACCGTGCCGGCGCGCAGTTCAGCGGCCATGCGGTGGGCGCGGCCCAGGTCGCGGGTCCAGACCCCGGCGGCGAGGCCGTACTCGGTGTCGTCGGCCAGGGCGAGCGCTTCCGCCTCCGTGTCGAAGGCGAACAGGGTCAGCACCGGTCCGAAGATCTCCTCGCGGGCGATGCGCATGCCGGGCTCGACCCCGGTGAACACGGTGGGTTCCACGAACCAGCCGGGGCCGGGCCGCGCCTGACCGCCCGTCAGCACGTCGGCGCCCTCCTTGCGGCCCAACTCGACGTAGCCGAGGACGCGTTCGTACTGCTCCTGGGAGACGAGCGGGCCGATGTTGATCCCGCCGGACAGGCCGGGGCCGATGCGCAGCGCGCCCACCGCGTCGGCCAGCCGCCGGGTGACCTCGTCCAGTACCGGGCGCTGGACGAGCAACCGGCTGCCCGCCGTGCACATTTGGCCCGAGTGGCCGAAGACACCACGGACGGCGGCGGGGACGGCGGCGTCCAGGTCGGCGTCGGCGAAGACGATGTCCGGTGACTTGCCGCCCAGTTCGAGCGTGACGCGCTTGACGGTCGCCGCCGCGGAGGCCATCACGTGGCGGCCCACCTCGGTGGAGCCGGTGAAGGAGACCTTGGCGATACCGGGGTGCGCGACCAGGGCGGCACCGGTACGGCCGTCGCCGGTCAGCACGTTGACCACGCCTTCCGGGACGCCCGCCTCCAGACACAGCGCGGCCAGGCGCAGCGCGGTCAGCGGGGTCTGCTCGGCGGGTTTGACGACCACCGTACAGCCCGCCGCCAGGGCCGGGGCGAGCTTCCAGGCGGCGATCATGAAGGGGAAGTTCCAGGGCAGCACCAGCGCGGCCGGTCCGACCGGCTCGCGCACGCTGTAGACGTGCCGGCCGGGCGCCGACGCGTGCAGCCGTCCTTCCAGGCGGCCGGGGGCACCGGCGAAGTGCCGTATCGCCTCCAGGCCCAACGCCACGTCGCCGCGGGCGCGTTCGATCGGTTTGCCGTTGTCGAGGGTGTCCAGGACGGCGAGTTCCTCGGCCTGTGCCGCCACCAGGTCGCCCAGGCGCAGCAGGACGTCACGGCGCCGGGCGGGGGGCAGCCTCCGCCACCGGCCGTCGCGGTGGGCCTCGGTCGCGGCGGCCACCGCGGCGTCGACCTCGGCACGGCCGGCCTGCGCGACGGTGGTCAACAGCCGCTGTTCGGCGGGGGCGAGGACGGGGACGCGTTCGGCGCCGTCGCCCGCGGTCCAGGCACCGCCGATCAGCATCGGTTCCAGCTCGGGCAGTTGGGGCAGGGGACCGGGTCCGGTCATCGTGTGCTCCTCGGGGACGGGGCTGGACTCGGAGGGGACGAACACCGGCTGCGCCGCGCCGCGCTCGACCGGCCGTGGACCGGCGCGACATGGGCCACGGCGCCCGGACGGGATGCCGGGCCGTGAGCCGAACGCGGCCCAACGGGCCGCAGGTCAGCGCGGTTTGGGCCACGGCTCCCGGACCGCCGCCGCGACGGCCCGGGCGGTGGTCTCGACGCAGCGCGCGGCCTCCGCGGCGCCGTGCCCGGCGGTGGCCTGCTCGATGTCGCGGCCCCACACGCCGCTGCGGCTGACCTGGTCGGTGCGGTAGTCCCAGAAGGAGTCGGCGTCGGTGAGCGACACCGCCCGGTCCATGTGCACGGCGTCCGGGTCGATGTGCAGCATCAGGGAGGTCTCGAAGTAGTTGGCGTGCATCAGCCCGCGCCCGTAGGTGACATGGCCGTCGACCTCGGAGCCCGGGTACATGGTGACGTAGGCCAGATAGCGCACCCGCGCGTCGTCGAAGCGCACCCGGAGCTTCTCGGCGGAGACGTCGAGCGCGCCGCCGTTCCAGGTGTGCCCGTTGAGCAGCACGAACTGCCGTACCCCGCGGGCGTACAGCGAGCCCACGACGTCCTCGACCAGCATGATCATGGTCTCGGGCCGGACCGCGATCGTGCCGGGCAGATCGCCGTGCGAGGAGGACACCCCGTACGCCAGCGGCGGCACCACGGGGACGCCGGTGAGCGCGGAGACGCCCAGGGCGACGTACTCGACGATCGTGGTGTCGACGCACAACGCCATGTGCTGCCCGTGCTGTTCGGTGGCGCCGACGGGGATGATCGCCGCGTCGGTGCGGGTCAGGAGTGCGGAGGTCTCGGGGGCGGTCAGCCGCTCCCAGCGGACGGGGTCTCCCGTACCGCCGAGTTCGGCGGCCAACTGCCGTGACACCTCGGGAACCTTGGATTCCGGCATGCGCCAACTCCCCTTTCCGGTCGGCTGCGTGACACCCATCCTGAAGGATGGATCCAATCTGTTCAAGACTGTATCCTCACGGGATGCTGCCAAAGGACAACGAACTGCTCGAAACCGCATCCGAGTTGCTCGCCCGGATCCATGTGCCGGGCCGCCACGAGGTGGCCGCCGTCCTGCGCACCCGGAGCGGCGCGCTGCACACCGGCATCCATCTGGAGGGCTCGGCCCGCCGCTCCTCGATCTGCGCCGAGGGCATCGCGCTGGGCGCCGCGTTCACCGCCGAGGACCGCGAGATCGAGACGATCCTGGCGGTGCACTACAAACCCGCCGGGGTCCTGCGGGTGATCGCCCCGTGCGGCGTGTGCCGCGAACTCCTCTACGACTACTGCCCGGACGCCCACGTGTACGTCTACGAGCCGGCGCCCGGCGAGCTGCCCGACGGCACGGTGCCTGGCGCCGGGCCGGTGTCCGCGCCGCCCGGCGGCGTGGCCCGGGTCACCGTGGCGGATCTGCTGCCGTCCAAGACCCGCCGCCGCTGGTGACACGCGGGCGGGTCACATCCCCAGCAGCCGGGCCATGTTGCCGCCCTCGACCAGCGCCCGGTCGTCCTCGTCGGTGATCGCCTTGCCGATCTTCATGCGTTCCAGGTCGAAGTCGTGGCCCGGCCACTCGGTGCCCATCACGATCTTCCCGGGGCCGAGCCGCCCGTAGGCCCGCCGGACGTCCGACAGCAGGGTCGCGGAGGTCTCCAGGTAGAGGTTGGGGGTGCGTTCGGCGACGAGGATGGCGTCGGGGACGTTCCACACGGCGCCCATGTGGGCGATGAGCGTGGGCACTTCGGGGAAGCCGCGGGCAATCTCCTCGATGGCCAGCGGCGAACAGAAGGGATCGTCCAGGGCGTTGACCAGGACGATCAGCCCGTGCTCGGCGCAGAGCCGGAAGACCGGGTCGAGCAGGCCGTGGTCGGAGAAGAAGTAGCCGTGCAGGGTGGGGTGCAGTTTGAGGCCGCGCAGCCCGGCGGCGGCGATCCGCTCGATCTCGTCGAGGGCGTCGTCGTCCTGGGGGCGGACCTGCCCGAAGCCGAAGAAGCGGTCCGGGTGGTCCTTGCACAGCCCGATGATGAAGTCGTTCTCGATGCGCTGCGCGAGCGAGCAGACCATCGCCAGGTCCACGTCGGCGGCGTCCATGCGCTCGATGATGCGGTCGGGGTCGAACGGTACGTGCGGGGGCGGTGCCTCGCCGGGGCGGGCACCGGTCAGGTAGTCGGACCGGCCGCGCTCGTTCTGGGCCGTGTTGTAGGCATCGATGACCAGCCGTTCTCGCGTCATGCGCGGCACGGTACGAGCGGATTGTTGCGCCCCTGGCCGCGCGCACGCCACGGCTGTTTCGTACGCGTTACTTTTGGACCCTCTTCAGCGCATTACGCATCCGAATCATTCACCATTGGATCCAATACTCACCGCCTCGGCCTCCCTCTCCTGCTTCCGCGTGGCCCACAGGCTGGTGCACGTCGTCACCGCGAGGACCAGCACGATGACCCCGAGCGAGACCGGGATGGAGATCTCGGGGACATGGACGCCCGACTCGTGCAGTGCGTGCAGCACCAGCTTGACGCCGATGAAGCCGAGGATCACGGACAGGCCGTACGAGAGGTGCACGAGCTTCTTCAGCAGGCCGCCGATCAGGAAGTACAGCTGCCGCAGACCCATCAGCGCGAACGCGTTGGCCGCGAAGACGATGTACGCGTCCTGCGTCAGGCCGTAGATCGCCGGGATGGAGTCGAGGGCGAACAGGACGTCGGTGGAGCCGATCGCCAGCATCACGACCAGCATCGGCGTCATCACGCGCTTGCCGTTCTGCTCGATCCACAGCTTGGTGCCGTGGTACCGGTCCGCCACCCCGAATCGTTTCTCCACGGCCTTGAGCAGCTTGTTCTCCTCGAACTCCTCCTCCTCGTGCCCCTTGCGGGCGTCCTGGACGAGCTTCCACGCCGTCCAGATCAGGAACGCGCCGAAGAGGTAGAAGACCCAGGAGAAGGCCGAGATGATCGCGGCGCCCGCGGCGATGAAGCCCGCGCGCAGCACCAGCGCGATGATCACGCCGACCATCAGGACCCGTTGCTGGTACTGCACCGGGACCGAGAACTTCGCCATGATCAGGACGAAGACGAAGAGGTTGTCGACGCTCAGCGACTTCTCGGTGACGAATCCCGCGAAGAACTCGCCGGCGGGCTTGCCACCGCTGAACACGAGCAGGCCGACGCCGAAGACGATCGCCAGGGAGATCCAGACGACCGACCAGATGCCGGCCTCCTTCAGGGACACCTCGTGCGGTTTGCGGCCGATGAAGAAGTCGACGGCGATGAGTACGCAGAGCGCTGCGACGGTCAGTACCCAGACCGTGGGGGTGACGTTCACTGTTCCTCCGTGCCGGTGGGGGGCAGTGATCAGTCTCGGCGTAGCTGAAATTCATTTCCACCCGGAGCGGGTGATCGGAGATGAACAGCGGACGACGTCCGGGCAATGCGACGGCAAATCGCCTGTCCGCCGCTCCACTCCGTAGTAAGCCGTACGCGCCCGGCTATTCGCCCGCGTATGCCCGCTCCAGGGGCGCGATGTCGAGCTTGCCCATCGACATCATCGTCCGGGTGGTCCGGGCCGCCTTCTCCGGGTCCGGGTCGCCGATCATCTCGATCAGCCGGGCCGGGACGACCTGCCAGGACAGGCCGAACCTGTCCTTGAGCCAGCCGCAGGGCCCCTCCTCGCCGCCGCCCTCGGTGAGCCGGCCCCAGTAGTGGTCCACCTCGGCCTGGTCGGCGCAGAGGATCTGGAAGGAGACGGCCTCGCTGAAGGTGAACTGGGGGCCGCCGTTCAGGCCGACGAACTTCTGGCCGTTGGCGGTGAACTCGACGGTCATGACCGAGCCGCCCTCCCCCGGTCCCGCGTCGCCGTACCGGGTCACCCGGCCCAGCTGCGAGTTCTTGAAGACCGACACGTAGAAACCGGCCGCTTCCTCGGCCTGGCCGTCGAACCACAGACATGTGGTGAAACCGTCGGTGCTGCTCATCCGCTGCCTCCTCGGTGTGTGCGTTCTCCGCACGTGGCTCTCTGTCCGGGGCCGCGGGCGGCCGGGGGGCCTGCCGCGCGGGCCCGTTGCCCTCGCTCCTTTCGACCGGTCCTCCGCGCGAAACTCATCGGTCGCACGGCAGCCGATCGGTCGTCTGCCCGTGGCGAATCTGCCCCCGGCAGAGAAACCGGACAGACGGGCGACGCCCGGCCGACAGTGGGATCCGCGGCACTCGCCGCGGTCCACCAGCGTCCGCGTCAGGACCACTCCGGCCAGGGAGGCCCCATGACCCCGCCCACCGTGCTCGCGCCCCGCGCCGAGGACGGCGACACCCCGCCGAGCCGCTTCGACGACCACCTCGCCGCCCAGTTGCTCACCCAGCGGATCGTCTTCCTCGGCACCCAGGTCGACGAGGTGTCGGCCAACCGCGTCTGCGCCCAGCTGCTCCTGCTGTCCGCCGAAGACCCGCGCACCGACATCAGCCTGTACATCAACAGCCCCGGCGGGTCGGTCACCGCCGGGCTCGCCATCTACGACACCATGCGGCTCGTCCCGAACGACGTGTCGACGCTGGTCATGGGGTTCGCGGCCAGCATGGGGCAGTTCCTGCTGACCGTCGGCGCCCAGGGCAAGCGGTTCGCGCTGCCGAACGCGCGGGTGATGATGCACCAGCCGTCCGCGGGCATCGGCGGCACCACCGCGGACATCGAGATCCAGGCGGAGAACCTGGAGTTCACCAAGAAGGCCATCGAGCGGATCACCGCCGAGCACACCGGGCAGAGCGAGGAGACGATCTCCCGCGACGGCGACCGGGACCGCTGGTTCACCGCCGGACAGGCCAAGGAGTACGGGATGGTGGACCGCGTCGTGGAGTCGCTCGACGACGTCCGCCCGGCCGCCTCCCGCCGACGGATGGGGTTGTGACCATGGGTTCGTACACGGTGCCGTACGTCGTCGAGCGGACCGCGCAGGGCGAGCGGTCCTCCGACGTGTTCAGCAGGCTGCTCAGCGAGCGGATCATCTTCCTCGGCACGGAGATCGACGACGGCGTCGCGAACGTCGTCATCGCGCAACTGCTGCACCTGGAGTCGGCCAACCCCGAGCAGGAGATCTCGGTCTACATCAACTCGCCCGGGGGATCATTCACTTCACTCATGGCGATCTACGACACCATGACCTACGTGCAGGCCCCGATCGCCACCCTCTGCGTGGGGCAGGCGGCCTCCACGGCGGCGGTGCTGCTCGCGGGCGGGGACCCGGGGCGCCGGGGCGTGCTGGAGCACGCGCGCGTGCTGCTCGGCCAGCCGGCCTCCGGCGGGCAGCGCGGCATGGTCTCGGACCTCAGCCTCCAGGCCAAGGAAATGATCCGCATCCGCTCCCAGGTGGAGGAGGTCCTCTCCCGGCACACGCACCACGACACCACCACGCTGCGCGCGGACATGGACCGCGACAAGGTGTTCACCGCGCAGGAGGCGGTGGCGTACGGGCTGGCCGACGAGGTGCTCAGCCGGCGGACGGTGGGCGTCTGACGGCAGGGCTGTTGAGGGCCCGGGCCCTCAACAGCCCCACGGGGCAGGGCACCTCACCGACCCTGTGCGGCAGGGCGGTTCAACAGCCCTGCCGGGCAAGGCGGTTCAGGCCGCCAGGAGCATCCCGTCGTACGGGGCGGCCGGCGCCGTCGGACGACCACGGACCACGCCGGTGCGGCGGGCGTGCCGGGCCAGCTCGTCCTGGGCCAGCGAGAGCAGGTCACCCAGGCGGAGCCCGAGGGCCTGGGCCGCGGCCGCGAGGATCTCGGAGGACGCCTCCTTGCGGCCTCGCTCCAGCTCCGACAGGTACGGCATGGAGATGCGGGCGGCCTCGGCGACGTCCTTGAGCGTCCGCTCCTGCGCGAGCCGCTCGCGGCGCAGGGCGTCGCCGACGAGGTCGCGCCACAGGGGTTCCCTGACCGCGGAGGCCGCAGGGGCCGCGGGGACAACGGGAGTTGGCGGGGTCTGTCCCGCCGTCCGCGGGATTCGCGGGGTCCTGGCCGGAACGGCGTTCGGTGGCACTCCCTCGTCCCGGGACGGCGACGGCTGCGGGCGGCGCAGGGGAATGACGCGGGCGTGGTTCGGCGCATGCTGGCTCACTTCTCCAGGTTAAGAACGCCCGGCGCCAAGGGAAGGGGGTGACGTTCTGCCCTGGGTGAATCCGGAGGTCGGCGCCTGCCCGCGCCGCCGGGTCCCAGGGCCCGGCACCCACCGTTCCCGTGCCCCAACACCCGCCGCCCACAAGGGTGTTCCGTGATGGGCAACATGGCTCGCCGATTCCGGGGTATGTGCCGGAGCACGAGTTCGTACAACGCCCGACAACCCGACAGGTCGAACATGAGTTTCGTGGGAGTGGTCATGGACACCGCCATGAGCCGGTCGACGGTCGCCGAGGACACGGTCAGCAGCACGGCCGGCGACGACCCGACCGTTCTTCAGGAGTCGCTGCCGAACGTCACGGACCCGAGCAGTGTGACGCCTCGTGACGCACGGGAGCTGTCTCGCCAGTTCTTCCAGCGGCTTTCCTCCTTGGAGGAGGGCACGCACGCGTACCAGTACGTCCGCAACACCCTGATCGAGATGAACATGTCGCTGGTGCGGTTCGCGGCCGGACGGTTCCGCGGCCGTGGCGACGACATGGAGGACATCGTCCAGGTCGGCATGATCGGCCTCATCAAGGCCATCGACCGGTTCGAGATCACGCGCGAGGTCGAGTTCACCTCCTTCGCGCTGCCGTACATCGTCGGCGAGATCAAGCGGTTCTTCCGCGACACCACCTGGGCCGTGCACGTACCGCGCCGCCTTCAGGAACTGCGGGTCGAACTGGCCAGGGCACGCGAGGAGTTGGCCGGCCGACTGGACCGGGAGCCGACCGTCGCGGAGCTGGCGACGCTGATGAACCTGAGCGAGAACGAGGTGATCGAAGGCCAGATAGCGGCCAACGGCTACAACTCCTCGTCCCTGGACGCCGCGATGGCCGGGGACAGCCACGAGGGCGAGACGGTCCTCGCGGACTTCATCGGCGAGGAGGACGACGGCATCCGGCTCGTCGAGGACTTCCACACCCTGGCCCCGCTGGTGGCGCGGCTGAGCGAGCGCGACCGCCGGATCATCCACCTCCGGTTCGTGGAGGAGGCCACCCAGGCGGACATCGGCACCCTCCTCGGCTGCTCGCAGATGCACGTCTCGCGGCTGATCAAGCGGATCATCGAACAGCTGCGCAGCGGCATGCTGGACGACATGAAGCGAGCCGAGACCGCGTAGGCGCAGCACGGCACACAGACACACAACGGCACACAGACGCACAGGGGGGCAGCCGGACCCACCGGCTGCCCCCCTTCTGGTTTCTCCGCTTCTGATTTCTCCGCTCACCCCTTCTGTTTCCCGCTCACCGCCGCAGCGTCACCACGGCCTTGACGCGCTTGCCCACCGGCACGTGTTCCGCGGTCAGTTCGGCCGCGACGGCGTGGACGATCTCCAGCCCGTGCATGCCGACGCGGCCGGGGTCCCGGGGGTAGCGGCGGGGCAGCGCGGCACTGCTGTCGTAGACGGCGACCGTGACCGCGGTGTCCGTGCCCTCCAGCTCCAGGATGTACGGGCCGTGGCTGTGCCGGTCGGCGTTGGTGACCAGTTCGCTCACCACCAGGAGCAGATCCCCGTCGAAGCGGGCGTCCACCGGGGCGCACCATTCACCGCGCAGTTGCTCCAGGAACAACTGGGTGAAGGCCCGTGCCTCGGCGATGGACCCGGGCGCACCGGTGTAGTGCGCCGCCCTCCGCAGCGGCTCCACGGGCATGTCGAAGTCAGTAGGTATCACCGCTCCGTCCAGGTGCTCGGTCATGCGGATGCTCTTTCTGGACTCCCCGGTCGTACGCCGTTCGTACTGCGTTCGTACGGCCATCCGTACGGTTCCGTACCACTGCTCGTACCCAGGGATGTGCTCCGCAGTCACACCCGGGGTCCACGTCCGCTCGACGCGTCTCAGAACGCCGACACGCCGGGCGACTCCGTCGACGACCGCGGGGACACCGCCGCCGACGCGGACGCCGGGCCCGAGGCCGACGGCCCGGCCGGCGACGGGGACACCACGTCCGACGACACCGACGGCGGCACGACGGGCTCGGCGGAAAGCGCCGAGGACGAGGGCGAAGGCGAGGACGAGGGCGACTCGGACGTCGACGGCGAGCTGGACGACGGCGGCGAGCTCGACGGGCCGCACGAGCTCGCCGAACCGCTCGGCGACGCGACACCACCCGTGGACGGGGACGTGGACGTGGAGACGCACGGCGCCGGGGAGTCGGACGGCGAGGAGGACCCGCTCGGCGCGGGCGACGAGGTGCTCGCCGACGGGGAGGGCTGGTGTGGCGGCGGGTCGGTCTTTTGGTCGTGGTGGACGTCGTCGCCGCGGTGGCGGTGGAACCAGCTGTCGTGGTCCGGGTCGAAGAGGACGAAGACGTTGATGACCGTGACCGAGGAGTTGACGACCACGACGTTCTGCGGGTGGTACCCGGACCAGCGGTCGCCGGTCACCTTGTGGGCCGACTGCTGGGCGACCGGCGGCGTCAGCGGGTTGCCGCACGCGCACCGCACCCGGGGCACGCCGTGGCTGTCGACCAGGACGGCGGTACCGGCCTGGAGCACGGACTGGTAGGAGGTCGGGGCGCCGTCGCGGTAGCCGTGATTGGTGACCCGGGTGTCCAGGCGCAGTTGCACGGGGGTGAGCGAGCGCAGGTAGGCGGGCACCCCGGAGGGCTGGACACCGGCCACGGACGCGAACGCCCTGTTCTTCGCCGGGTCCGCCTGGAGCGCCTTGCTCTGTTTCGCGGTATCGCAGCTGGACACCTGCTGGGTGCCGCCGTAGAGACCGGCAGCGGAGCCGTCGATGCCGCGGGTCGCGTTGGTGTTCCCGGTCTCCGCGGGGCTCGCGGGGGCGGGGGTGACGGGCGCGGTGGAGCTGTCGGTGGCCGTGGACTCGGTGAACGGGTCCGGGCCCGACTTGGCGGCGGGTTGCAGGAAGACCTCGCCGCTCGCCGCGGTCGTCGAGCCGGAGGACTTGTCGCCCGACCGGCTCACCACGAGGCCGACGACGACCGCGACGACCGCCAGCGCGGCGATCAGGGCCACCCGGGGCGCCGACCGCCACCACGGGGCGTGGCCGCCCCGGCCGCCGTCGCCGGATCCGCCGCCCGGCCCGCCGCCGGAACCGCCGGAGCCACTTGAGCCACCGGAACCGCCCGGCCCTCCACTGGACGCACCGCCGCCGTACGACCCCGGGGGCGGGCGGTCGCTCGCCCGGGTGGGGTCCTCGGGGCTCGGCCGGGAGGGACCCGACAGCGGGCCGGAGGGCGGGCCGGTGGGGCGGTCGGAGGGCGGCGGTGGGACGCTCACGGGCTCTTCTTCCGTGCGAGGGAGTCGCGGCGCCCGCGACACGTCGTCCACCGACTGTCGTTATGCGCCGCTTTGCTACGCATTCAGCCCATTGTGTGCTCCGGACGGGTGTCGCCCGCAAGCGGACGGCCCCGGGTCCGCGCACGGCCGGCCCTCCCGAGGGGCGCGGCCCCGGCGCCCTGCTTAGCGTGGCAGGGTGACCGCCCCCACCCCCCTTGCCCAGGCAGCTCTCCGTCCCGGCGGACCGGCCGCGGCCCGCCACGGCTGGACCCCGGCCCTGCTGACCGTGCTGGCCGGACTGCTCGCCATGGGCGCGACCGCCGCGGTCGGGCTGTGGGCCACGGGCGCCACCGGCCTCCCCGACCACGCCTACCCCCGGGTCGTCCTCGCGACGGTGGTGACCGCGGTCGGCGGCACGGTGAAGCTCTCGGGTGCCGCGGCGGCGCTGGCCGGGAGCCGCGGCGGGCTGACCGTCGTCCCGCTGTCGGTGACGCTCGCGGGCGCACTGGCCGTGGCCGCCGGTTTCCTGCGCCCGCTGCGCCACCGCGCGGTCGCCGGGGCACCCGAACTCGCGGGCTGGGCGGCCCGGATCGCCGTCCTGTGGCTCGCGGCCCTGGTGGCACTCGCGCTGACCGCCCGGCAGGACTTCACCGTGCCGCTGGGCAACGGGACGATCGGCGACCTCGGCGATCTGTTCGGCGTGACGCCCGAGGTGGGCTTCACGACGGACGTGCCGCGCACCCTGCTCGCCGGGACGGCATGGCTGGCGGGCGTGCTCGTACTGGCGCTGCTGGTGTCGAGCGGGGCCCCGCTGCCGTCCCGGCTGCTGCGCTTCCACGCGACGGTGCGGCCGGCGGCGTACGCCATGGTCGTGCTGCTGCTGGCGTGCGTGGCGCTCGGGACCGTGATCGCGCTGGTGGTGGCGGCGACGCGCGGGCACGCCCGGGAGACCCTCGGCATGCTGCTGCTGGGGCTGCCCAACCTGGTCTGGCTCGCGTTCACGACCGGTCTGGGCGCGACCTGGGAGGGCCGGGTGGAGGGCCCGTTCGGGCTGCCGATGCCGCACGTCCTGGACCAGGTGCTGCGCGGCTCGGACACCGCGACGCTCAACCTGGGCACGCTCTCCGGCTACGACGGCAAGGTGTGGTGGCTCGTGGCCGTGGACGCCGTGCTGCTGCTGGGCGCCGGGTTCGTGACGGCGGCCCGCTCCCCCGCCGGGACCCGGCTGTGGCGGCACGCCGTGCACCTGGCGGTGGCCCTGCCGCTGACGGTGCTGATGATCTGCCTGGTGGGCCGGGTCTCCGCGCACTACGGCCTGTCCCTGCTCGGCGTCGGCGACCTGGGCGGCGGCCTGTCCGGGGTCCTCTTCCTGAAGCCGCACCTCTGGTCGGCGCTGGGCCTGGCCGCCCTGTGGGGCCTGGCCGCGGGCCTCCTCGGCGGCCTGCTGGCGGCGCCGGTGCACCGCCGGGGCCAGGTGCCCGGCAACGCGGTCCCCTGACTCCGGCGCGGGCACGGCCACCTGCGACAATCGCAACAGCTCTGGTGTACGACCGGACCACCACCGGCGTACGGCCACACACGCCACCGACGCTGGAGGGCCCGTGCCGTCGACCTCACAACCCCTGCGCAAGCTGGGTTTCCTGACCATCGGCCTGTTCGACGGCGCCGATCCGGGCCCGGGCCACGAGTCGACGCTCGGCATCATCGAACTGGGCGAGCGACTCGGCTTCGACAGCGCGTGGGTGCGCCACCGCCATCTCCAGTACGGCATCTCCTCCCCCGTCGCGGTCCTCGCGGCCGCCTCGCAGCGCACCCGCCGTATCGAACTGGGCACCGCGGTCATCCCGTTGGGCTGGGAGAACCCGCTGCGTCTGGCCGAGGACCTGGCCACGGTGGACATCCTGTCGGGCGGGCGGCTCAACCCGGGGATCAGCGTGGGCCCGCCGATGAACTACGACCACGTCAAGGAGGCCCTCTACCCCGACACCGCGGAGACGGAGGACTTCGGCTACGAGCGGGTGCGGCGCCTGCTGGACCACGTGCGCGGCAAACCGGCCAGTGATTTCAGCGGAGTTCAGGGCTTCGAGGTCTTCTCGGACATCGTGCAGCCGCATTCGCCCGGGCTCGGCCGTCGTCTCTGGTACGGCGGTGCGAGCGCGCGGTCGGCGCGGTGGGCCGGGGAGCACGGCATGAACTTCCTGACCAGCAGTGTGGTGCGGGCCGAACAGGGCGACGAGAACCCGGACTTCGCGCGGATCCAGCTCGACAGTGTGCGCGCCTTCCGCGAGCGGCACCCCGACGGCGGCTCGGCCCGCGTGTCGCAGGGCCTGGTCGTCATCCCGACCGACTCCGCCTCGCCCGAACAGCGCGCCAAGTACACGGCGTTCGCGGAGAAACGGCTGCCGCGCACGAAGGCGCCGCAGGGTCCGGGCCGCCTGCTGTTCGCGCCCGACCTGGTCGGCACGTCGGAGGAGATCGCCGAACGGCTGTACGCGCACGCGGCGTTCCAGGAGATCGACGAGGTCGCCTTCGCGCTGCCGTTCACCTTCGAGCACGAGGACTACGTCCAGATCCTCACCGACATGGCGACCCGCCTGGGCCCGGCCCTCGGCTGGCAACCCACGGCCTAGTCCCTAGGTACGGAACACCGGGCGGGCCCAACCCGGCGGCTCCGGCACGCCGTTGACGTCGACCTGGGTCGGTGCGTGCGGTTGTCCGCGGACCGCCGCGCCGACCGCCGCGCCGGCCCCCGCGGCGCGCAGCGCGGCCCCGAAGGCGAGGCAGGAGCCGTACCGGTCGTCGGGGCTCTTGGCGAGCGCGGTGGCCATCACCGCGTCGACGGCGGGCGGCAGTCGGGGGCGCAGGGTGGTCAACGCGGGCGGCTGGTCGTACTGGTGGGCCCAGAGCAGCGCCATGTCGTCGTCGCGCCGGAACGGCGGTTGTCCGGCGAGGACTTCGTGGACGACGCAGGCGAGTCCGTAGACGTCGCAGCGGCCGTCGACCGGTTTGCCGGAGATCTGCTCGGGGGCCACGTAGTCGAGCGTGCCGACGAACTGGCCGACGGTCGTGAACCCGGTCAGGGACAGGGACTTCTTCGTCAGGCCGAAGTCGGTGAGGTAGACGTGCTCGGGGTGGTCGCTGTCGGTGCCCTCCGCGACCAGGATGTTGCCGGGCTTCACGTCCCGGTGCACCAGGCCGTGTTCGTGCGCCGCGTCCAGCGCGGAGGCCACCTGCGCGGCGATCCGGACGGCGTCCGCGAACGCCAACGGCCCTTCCCGGTCCAGAAGTTGGCGCAGGTCGCGGCCGACGACGTACCGCATGGCGATGTAGAGCACGCCGTCGGTCTCGCCCGCCTCGAAGACGGGGACGATGTGCGGGTGGTCGAGGGCGGCGGCGACCCGTGACTCGTGGGTGAAGCGCTGCCGGAAGGTGTCGTTGCGGGCGAGTTCGGGGGCAAGCAGCTTGAGCGCGACCGTGCGGTCCAGGCGCAGGTCGCGGGCGCGGTAGACGACGGCCATGCCGCCGCGGCCGATCTCCGCCTCGACCAGGTAGCCCGCGATCCGCCGCCCGACCGGTTCGGCACTCCGCCCGGAGAACGGGCCGGGCATCACCCGTCACCGCCCCGCCGCGTCGCCGCCGGCACCGCGTACGGGGTCAGCCGGGTGCCGTCGCAGTAGACCCAGCGGGCGGCCTCGGCGTCGTAGAGCCAGACGGACTCGCCGTCGACGACCACGCCGATCCGCAGGCCGCCGGTGCGGCGCCGGAACGTCTCGCCGTCCAGGTGTCCGGCCAGGAGTTCCTCGGTGGCGGCGCGGTAGCCGGACAGGGCCTGCTCGGCGCGGGTGAGCAGCGGGCGCGGGTCGGCCGTGCGGGTGGGCGGGCCGGGCGCGGCGGGCGGGGCCTGCGGCACGGGGACCAGGAGGCGGCCGTCGACCCAGGCGGACCAGCCGTTGGCGCACACCACCCGGCCCCAGTCGCCGCGCCGGTCGACGAGTTGTACGGGCAGCAGGGCGTCCAGGGTCGCGGCGGCCGGGGCGTCGGGATCCGGCGTCTCCCGGGCGGGCAGGCCGTCCCGGGGGACGACGTGGGTGGGGTGGAAGCCGGGCGTGGTCATCGCGCTACTTCCGCATGACGACGGGTTCGTGGCGGCGCAGCAGCCGGGCGACGGCGTATCCGGCGGCGGCCGACAGGACCACGAGCATGCCCAGGTCGAGCAGCCACACGTCCGCGTGGTGCGCGAACAGCGGGTCGCTCTGGTCGGGCACGATCCGGCCGAGGCCGATGGTGCCCGCCATCGCGCCGAACGCCCACCGCGAGGGCACCAGCCACGCCAGCTGCTCGACGACGGCGACCGAGTCGAGCTTCAACAGGGCGCCGCAGAACACCACTTGGACGATGGCGAGCAGCACCAGGAGCGGCATGGTGACCTCTTCCCTGCTCACCAGGGCGGAGACGAGCAGGCCGAGCATCATCGCGGTGAACGACAACAGGGCTACGGCGACCGTGATTTCGACCAGCGGTGGCAGCAACACCCCTTTCCCGCCCGGCGCTTGCAGGTCCACGCCGAGCAGCCCGACGAGGGTGAGCACCACGGCCTGGAGCACGGTGACGGTGCCCAGGACGACGACCTTGGACAGCAGATAGGCCGACCGGGACAGTCCGACGGCTCTCTCCCGCCGGTAGATCGCGCGTTCCTTGACGAGTTCGCGGACGGCGTTGGCGGCGCCGGTCAGCACGCCGCCGACGCAGAGAATGAGCAGCGCGTTCATCGCCGTCTCGCGGGTGAGCCGGCCGCCGGCCAGGGCCCGGCAAATGGCGCCCATCACGAACGGCAGCGCGATCATGATGACGAGGAAGGTGCGGTCGGCGCAGAGCGCGGCGGTGTACCGCCGTACGAGGGTGCCGAGTTGTGCGGTCCCGCTCCGCGGTTTGGGCGGCGGGCCGACGGCGGGCGCCGGGGCGGGCGGGGCGACGTACAGCCGGTTGCCCTCGTTGACGACGTACTGGCGGTGGACGGGCGAGTCGCGGAACTCCCCCGCCCAGTCCCGCAGTTCGTCGTTCTCGAACGCCTCGAACGCCTCCGGCCACTCCTCGAAGCCGAAGAAGGCCAGCGCGTCGCCGGGCGGGCCGTAGTAGGCGACCTTGCCGCCGGGGGCGAGGACGAGCAGGCGGTCGCAGACGTCCAGGCTGAGCACACTGTGGGTGACGACGACGATCGTGCGGCCGTCGTCGGCCAGGCCCCGCAGCATGTGCATGACCGAGCGGTCCATGCCCGGGTCCAGGCCCGAGGTGGGTTCGTCGAGGAAGAGCAGGGAGGGCTTGGTGAGCAGTTCCAGGGCGACGCTGACGCGTTTGCGCTGGCCGCCGGAGAGGCTGTGCACGGGCTGGTCGGCGCGCCGCTGAAGGCCCAGCTCGCCGATCACCTCCTCGACCCGGGCCCGGCGCTCGGCCGCCGCGGTGTCCTGCGGGAAGCGCAGTTCGGCGGCGTAGGTCAGGGCGCGGCGGACGGTGAGCTGGGCGTGCAGGATGTCGTCCTGCGGGACCAGGCCGATGCGCTGGCGCAGTTCGGCGTAGTCGCGGTAGAGGTCGCGGCCGTCGTAGAGGACGCAGCCGCGGTCGGCGGGGCGCTGTCCGGTCAGGGCGTTGAGGAGGGTGGACTTGCCCGCGCCGCTGGGGCCCACGACGGCGAGCAGGCATTTCTCGCCGACCGGAAAGGACACCCCCGCCAGCAGCGTCCTGCGGCCGTGGTCGACCTCGACGGCGAGTTCCTGCACGTCGAGGGAGATCTCGCCGGTGTCGACGTATTCCTGGAGTTCGTCGCCCGCCAGGCAGAACGCGTGGTGGCCGATGCCGACGACGTCACCCGGAGCGACGAGGGCGCGGGTGATCCGCTGCCCGTTGAGGTAGGTGCCGTTGTGGCTGCCGAGGTCGGCGATCTCGTAGGTGCCGTCGGGGTGGGCGCGCAGTTCGGCGTGGTGGCGGGAGACGACGAGATCGTCGAGGACCAGGTCGTTGTCGGCGCCGCGGCCGATGCGCAGGGTCCGGGTGGGCAGCGGGCGGACGGCGGTGGGGCTGCGGTAGGTGCCGGTGGCGGACGGCATGAAGACGGCGGAGGGGCGGACGGGTGCCGGGGCGGGGCGGTCCAGGAGGACGGCGCGGGGGCCGTCGTAGGGGCTGCCGAAGCGCAGTTCGCTGCCGGCGCCGACACCGCGGGCATGCACCCGGCGGCCGTCGGCGTAGGTGCCGTTGGTGCTGTGCTCGTCCTCGACCGTCCAGTGGTCGGCCTCGGGGCGCAGCACGGCGTGGTGCCAGGAGACCCGGACGTCGTCCAGGACGATCTCGCCGAGTGGGTCGCGTCCGACGTGGTAGTCGTGGCCCGGACGCATCACCAGGGAGCCCGTTTCGGTCTCCAGGACGAGTTCGGGCGCCGTCGGGGCTACCGGCCGCTCCGCCATGTCCTGAATTCTAGCCATGTGTGCGCGTTTGCGCCGTTCGGGGACTTTTCCGGTCGGGGCGGCTCAGGCGGCAGGGGCGGACAGGTTGGAGGTGAACCGCTGCATCCGCAGGGCGTCCACGGACTCCGCGAGCAGTTCGTACTCGGTGGTGTCGTCGTTGGTGGCGACGCGGACGAGTCTTCCGGCGGCCAACTCGTCGGCCACCAGGTCCTGTTGGACGACGTCGCCGCACCAGGTGCGCAGCAGCCGGGGGACGTCGGGGACGGTGGCCGAGACGGGGGCGACCGAGTTCGGGGGGAAGAGGGGGCTGTCGGGGTCGGGGTCGAGGCGTTCGGCGATCCATAACGCCCGGTCCCGCATCCACCACAGGGCAAGCGCCAGGGTGGGCGCGCGATAGGTGCCCAGCGGCACTCCGACGCGCTGCCCGCCACAGATGCCGTACGCCGTTACATGGCACAGGAATTCGTCGTGCACGATGATTCCCCCATCGCGGCGCCCGGGGCGCCGACCGGCCCGTTCTTCCTTGCGTTCGCTCGCTAGCTGCGTTCGTTCGCTGTGCACGGGGAGGGGCCCGCCGGAGCGCGACGGCGCCCACGAGCGTACGGTGACACTCGGAAAGCGCGCGGTGCTGTCTCCCGGCCGTGGCCGGATCGCCCTAGGCATCGAGTATCGCCACTCCTGACACTCTGTCACCACGCCAATTCAGCCAGTCTCTTGGCATATTCACAGCCAACCGTGGCCGAAACCCGACGGTCACCCCTCGCCGACCGCCCGTCCACGACATGGAACTGACCTTCCGTCAGCATTCGCAGGACGTCCCCATATTGACCAGCCGTCACAACTCAACGCGGTGATACGATCACCGCACTTCTGACGCCGCGCCTCTGATGACGGCATCCAGCAGCCGGCCTTCGGTCGCTCGAAGAGAGTCTTATGACGCTTTACATACAGGATCCGGCACTCTGGGCTCTCGTCGCCGGAACACCTGTCGCAGCCACCGCCCTTCTCCGTGGCCGGAGGACGGCCGCGCGGCTGCGTGCGGAGATAACCGACCTCCGCAATCACCACCCCGAACCGGAACTCGGCCATTTCGCTGCGGAGCACCACCACTCGGGCACCCCGGGCGCCTCGGACGAGGCACGGAACCTGGTGGACAGGGAGACGAAGACGGTCCTCAAGTCCGCGATGCGGACGCTCCAGGGACTCGCCGCCGAGCAGCAACTGATGATTTCCCGGCTCCAGGACAAATACAGCGAGTCGACGATTTTCCCGGATCTCCTGGAAATCGACCACATGAACTCGCAGTTCGGCCGCCGGGCCCAGTCCATCGCCGTGCTCTGCGAGGGCTGGCCGGGCCGCCAGCGCGAGGTGGCGTCGGTCTACGACGTCATCCGCAGCGCCCAGGGGCGGATCCGGCATTTCCAGCGGGTCGAAATTCTTTCCCAGGTCGATTTCGCCGTCACCAGCCGGGCGGTCGAACCGGTCGCGCTCGCCGTCGCGGAACTGCTCGACAACGCCACCAGCTACTCGAATCCGGAAACCACGGTCGAGATCAACGTCCGGGCCGTGCCCAAGGGCATCTGCGTCGTCGTCGACGACGCGGGTGTGGGCATGAACGACGAGGAGCGCACCAAGGCCACCGGGCTCCTGTCGGGCGCGCGGGCCTCGGGGGTCTCCGGGCTCGGCAATCCGCCGCAGTTCGGCTTCGCGGTGATCGGCGTGCTGTGCGAGCGCTACGGCTTCACGGTGTCGGTGGACTCCACCTCCCCCTACGGGGGCGTACGGGCGGTGGTCCTGCTCCCCGACGAGTTGCTCACCAGCGTGCCGCACCAGCCGCCGCGGACCGTCGTCGGCACCCCGGGCCCGCCCCTCGGCGGCGGCCCCGAGCGGGCCTCGATCGCCGCCGGCACCGCGGGTGGGCTGCCCAGACGCCGGCGCCGCCCGGCCGTGACCGCCACGCCGCCCGCGCCCGCGGCACCGGTGGCCCCGCAGCGTTCCGAGGAGGAGGCCGCGTCCCGGATGAGCGCCTTCCAGTCGGGCACCCTGGCGGGCCGTGCGGCGCTCCGGGACCCGGCGGACCGTACGAGCAGCGCAGCACGTCAGGCAAGCAGCGAAGGGCAAGAGGTTTCGTGAGCAACGATCTGTCATGGATGCTGGACAGCCTCCTGGAGATACCGGGGGTTCTCCACGCCGTCCCACTCTCCGCCGACGGACCCGCCGCCGGACTCCTGACGGCCCGCTCGCACGCGGTCGACCAGGACAGCGGTGACACGGCCGCCGCCGCGATGAGCGGCATGCAGTCGCGTCGCCGCCCGGTCGGGGTCTTCTGCCGGGGCGGCGCCCCCGGCCTGCGGCGGACGCTGGTCGAGTTCGACGAGGGCCACGTGTTCCTCAACGCCGCCGGTGACGGCGCCCACCCCGCGGTCTCCACCACGGTCGACATCGACAGGGGAGACGTCACCTTCCGCATGCGGCAGCTCGTCGGCCGCCTGGGCAGGGCGCTGACGGCACCGCCCCGCGAGCACACCGGCGTCCGCCGGTGATCGGCCCCCGGGAGCCGGACTCCGACACCCCGCAGCCGCGGTTCGTCCGCCCCTACGTCATCACCCGGGGCCGGAGCCTGCCCGACGAGCGCGAGCTGTCCCTGATCACCCTGGTCACGGCGGCCGAGGACCAGCGGCAGCGGCCCAGGCACTTCTCCCCGGAGGAGCAGGACCTGCTGCGGATGTGCCGGGGCGGCTACCTCTCGGTCGCCGAGATCGCCGGGCACTCGCGGTTACCGATGGGGATCGTCAAGATCCTGCTGTCCGGTCTCGTCGAGGGCGGCCACCTGGTCGCCCGTCCCCCCGTGCCGGCCGCCCGGCTCGCCGACGGGGAGATCCTCCAGGAAGTCCTGGACGGTCTCCGTGCCCGCTTCGGCTGACGCACCCGTACCCGCACGCGGCGGGGCCCCGGACCGGAGGAGTTCCCCCAACCTCCTTCTCCGGGACCCCTGTTGTCACTCGTGACGCAAGTGATGCGCCATCATCGCCCCGAGCACCGAGCACACGTGTCGGCTACGTGCCGGGCCGTGTTCGTTAGGAGAAAGCCATGAACAACGTGGACAGTATGGACAACATGGGTGCCGGTTCCGCCGTCCCCGTGCCGCCGCCGGGCTGCCCGGCCCACCAGCTGGGCGACCGGCTGCCGATGTACACGGGGGACTTCGCGGCCGATCCGCAGGCGTACTACGCCTACATGCGCCACTACGGCCCGACCGCCCCGGTGGAGCTGGCCCCGGGCGTGGACGCGACCCTCGTGACGGACTACACCGCGGCTCTCCAACTCCTGCAGAACCCGGGCGTGTTCCGCAAGGACGCGCGCCGCTGGCGGGCCTTCAACGAGGGCCGGGTGAGCATGGACAGCCCGGTGCTGCCGCTGCTGGCCTACCGGCCCAACGCGATGTTCACCGACGGCGCCGACCATCTGAGGCTGCGTCAGGCGATCACGGACAGCTTCGCGCGGCTGACCTCGCAGCGGCTCAACCAGAGCACCGAGCGGGTCTCCAACTACCTCATATCCCAGTTCGCGGGCCGCGGTTCGGTCGACCTGCTCAACGACTACGCCAAACAGCTGCCGCTGTTCGTCTTCGGTGAGCTGTTCGGCTGCCCGGCGGACGTCGGCGACCGGGTGCTGTTCGGCATCTCGGGCATCTTCGACGGCATCAACGCCGAGAAGGCCAACGAGGTGCTGTTCCAGGCCGTGAACGAGCTGGTCGCGCTCAAGCGCTCCCGGCCCGGCGACGACGTCACCTCGTGGCTGATGCAGCACCAGGCGCGGCTCACCGACGAGGAGATGGCCCACCAGCTGGTGCTGCTGCTGGGCGCGGGCGCCGAGCCGCTGCGCAACCTGCTGGGCAACACGCTGTACCTGCTGCTGACCCGCGACCGGTACGCCAAGGGCGGCCTGATCGAGGAGGCCATCGACGACGCCCTGTGGGAGCACCCGCCGATGTCCAACTACGCGCCCCACTACGCCACCGAGGACCTGGAGTTCGCCGGGCAGAAGATCGAGGCGGGCGAGCTGATGGTGGTGAGCTTCGCGGCGGCCAACACCGACCCGGTGCTCGCGACCTCCCGGCACATGTCCGACAACCGCGCCCACCTGGCGTGGAGCGCGGGCCCGCACGCCTGCCCGTCCAAGGACGCCGCCCGGCTGATCACGGTCGCGGGCATCGAGAACCTGCTCAACGAACTGCCCGACGTCTCCCTCGCGGTGCCCGCGGACAGCCTGACCTGGCGGCCGGGTCCGTTCAACCGCGCCCTGGCGGGACTGCCGGCCCGGTTCACCCCGGTGCAGCCGACCGTCCGCAAGCCGGAGGCACCCCGCCGCACCGAACTGGACACGCCGGCGCCGGTGCGGCACGAGCAGCCGGAGAACGTGGCGAGCCGCCAGCAGCAGCCCGAGAAGGGGGTGTGGAGCTCCTTCCTGACCTGGCTGAGGGGGTGATCCACGCAACATGCCCGAACATCCGTAAACCGCATGACTGTTCAACCATGAGGGTAGGGAGGAACGCGGCATTCAGGTTGGTCACGAGTTACAGGAGGTGTCGTGGACCGGATAACACCCGGCGCCACTTCCGCCCTCGCCGCGGTTTCCCTCAATCCCTCGCCGCAAGGCGAAATACCCGCCCCCCGGGGCGGGTATCTTTTTGGATTCCCCCCGTTCCCTCATCATCTCGGGAATTCATTCACGTCCCAACTGTCACACCCGTCCCGTGCGTTCGCCGTCACACGTCGGGAGGAGTGGTGATCACCTCTCGTACCGGCGGTCTGGCCCTGCCGGCCACGGACACGCTCGGCGGGTTCACGGCGGCCCAGTTGCTGCGGCTGTGCGACGTCGTCGGGCTCGGCCAGGACGACGCGGAGACCTACGCGCAGGTGCTGTCGGACTCCCTGGGCGCGGTCTCCGGGCGCCCGTTGGACCTGTCGCCGCCGTCCCCGACGTTCCTCTCCGACGACCACACCCCGGTGGAGTACTCCCTCTCCTTCGTGCCGGGCGCGGCCCCCTCGCTGCGGGTGCTCGTCGAGCCGGGGTGCGCCGCGGCCGGGCTCAAGGCGAACGGGCGGACCGGGCTGCGCGCCATCCGCACCATGGCCGGGCACTGGGGCTTCGGCACCGAGCAGCTCGATCTGCTGGAGGACCTCTTCTTACCGCCCTCCCCCGCGGGCCCGCTGGCCCTGTGGTGCGCCCTGGAGTTAAGGCCGGGCGGAACGCCCAAGCTCAAGGTCTATCTGAACCCCTCGGCACGCGGGGCCGACCGGGCCGCCGAAACCATCGGCGAGGCCCTGACCCGGCTCGGGCACAAGGACGCGTTCGCGGCCCTGCCGCCTGCCGACGGTTATCCCTTCTTCGCCCTGGACCTCGGGGACTGGGCCGCACCCCGGCTGAAGATCTATCTGCGGCACAACCGTCTCTCGGCCGCCGACGTGGGCGGTCTGTGCCGTCTCGACCCCGGCCCCTCGCCCGAGGTCCTGGAGGACTTCCTCCGGGTCGCGGCCGGTTTCGACACCCCCGATCGCGTGTTCGGGTCTTCTCCCTACGACGCCCAGCTGACCGGTCGCCCCGGTCTGACCTGCCATTCCTTCACCGAGACGACCGTCGCCGGGCCGACCGGCTTCACTCTGCACATTCCGGTCAGGGACTACGTCCGCGACGACGCCGAGGCCCACGAGCGGGCGGTCGCCCTGCTCGCCCGGCACGGCATGGACACCACCACCCTCGGCCATGCCCTGGCCGCCGTCACCGAGCGGCGGCCCGAGGACGGCTCCGGTCTCATCGCCTATCTGGCACTCGCCCACGAACAGGGCCGACCGCCCCGTGTGACCGCCTACATCTCCTCGGAGGCGTACGCGGTGCGCCTGCCGCAGGACCGGCCGGGCGGCCAACTGCCCCTGGGGGCACTCTCCTCCGCCGTACAGCGCGCGTCAGATCCCGACCGACCATCTCTGACATGATCTTCGGATCATCTGATCACTGGGAGCAGAAAGCAGCATGGAGCCGTACCGCATCAAAGTCGTCGAACCCATTCCCCTCCTCACTCGTGAGCAGCGTGAAGCCGCTCTGGCTCGGGTCCAGTACAACCTGTTCGACCTGCGCGCCGACGAAGTGACCATCGACCTGCTGAGCGACTCGGGCACCGGTGCCCTGTCGGCCGAGCAGCTCGCCGCGGGTTCGATCGGTGACGAGTCCTACGCGGGCTCGCGCTCCTTCTACCGGTTCCGCGAGACAGTGGCCGAGCTGACCGGCTACGCGCACATCCTCCCCGCCCACCAGGGCCGGGCCGCCGAGCGCATCCTGTTCTCGACCCTGCTGGAGCCGGGCGACACCGTCGTGTCGAACACGCACTTCGACACCACCCGGGCCAACGTCGAACTCCGCGGCTGCACGGCGATCGACCTGCCGTGTCCCGAGGCGAAGAACCTCGACAGCCGCGAGCCCTTCAAGGGGAACATCGACCTGGAGGCGCTGGAGCGGATCCTGGCCAACCCGGGTGACTCGCGGGTCGCCGTGGTCGTCATGACCATCACCAACAACGGCGGCGGCGGCCAGCCGGTCTCGATGCGGAACCTGAAGCAGACCGCGGAGCTGTGCCGCCGGTTCGGCGTCCCGATGATCCTGGACGCCGCCCGGTTCGCCGAGAACGCCTGGCTGGTGACCCGCAACGAAGAGGGTTACCGGGACCGCACCCCCCGGCAGGTCGCCGAGGAGGCGTTCGCGCTCGCCGACGGCTGCGTGATGAGCGCCAAGAAGGACGGCATCGTCCACATCGGCGGCTTCATCGGCCTCAACGACGCCGAGCTGGCCAAGCGGTGCAACCAACTCCTCATCGCCACCGAGGGGTTCTCCACCTACGGCGGTCTCGCCGGGCGCGACCTCGACATGATCGCGGTGGGCCTCAAGGAGGTCACGGACCCCGCCTACCTCGCCGAACGGGCGGACAGCGCCGCCTACTTGGCCCAGCGCATCCGTGACGTCGGCGTCGACATCCTGGAGCCGCCGGGCCTGCACGCGCTGTACGTCAACGCGGGCCGGCTGCTGCCGCACATACCGCCGCACCGGTTCCCGGGCCACTCGCTGGTGTGCCACCTCTATCTCAACGGCGGCATCCGCTCGGCCGAACTCGGCTCGCTGTACCTGGGCGAGGAGGACGAGGACGGCAACCAGACCAAGAGCGCGCCCTTCGAACTGATCCGGCTCGCGCTGCCCCGCCGCGTGTACACCCGCAGCCACTACGACCACGTGGCGGCCACGCTGGAGCAGATCGCCAAGAACCCGGAGTCCGTGCACGGTTACCGGATCGTGGAGGCGCCCGCGATCCTGCGCCACTTCAGCCTCAAGCTGGCCCCGGTCCCCAACTAGGGTCCGGACGCGGGCAGGCCGCCGTCGAGTTGCTCGACGGCGGCCTGCCGGCTCTGTGAACGGTGCGGCTCAGGCGCCGTCGACCAGGAGGTCGATGCGGGCCAGTTCGTCCGCCGTGAAGTCCAGGTTGGCGGCGGCCGCCACGCAGTCCTCGACCTGCTGGGCGCTGCTCGCGCCGATCAGGGCGGAGGTGACCCGGCCGCCGCGCAGCACCCAGGCCAGGGCGAGCTGGGCCAGGGACTGGCCGCGGGACTTGGCGATCTCGTCCAGGGCGCGCAGCCGCCCAAGGAGGTCGTCGGTGATGCGGTCGGCGCTCAGGAAGGGGCTCGCGCCCGCGGCCCGGGAGCCCTCGGGGATGCCGTCGAGGTAGCGGCCGGTCAGCAGGCCCTGCTCCAGCGGGGAGAACACGATGGAGCCGACGCCCAGGTCCTCCAGCGTGTCCAGGAGGCCCTCCTGTTCGGGCCTGCGGTCCAGCATCGAGTAGCGCGGCTGGTGGATCAGCAGCGGGGTGCCCAGGTCGGCGAGGATGCGAGCGGCCTCGCGGGTCTGCTCCGGGGAGTAGTTGGAGACGCCCGCGTACAGCGCCTTGCCCTGCCGCACCGCCGAGTGCAGCGCGCCCATCGTCTCCTCCAGCGGAGTCTCCGGGTCGGGGCGGTGGGAGTAGAAGATGTCGACGTAGTCCAGGCCCATCCGGGTCAGGCTCTGGTCCAGCGAGGACAGCAGGTACTTGCGGGAGCCCCATTCGCCGTACGGGCCCGGCCACATCAGGTACCCGGCCTTGGTCGAGATGACCAGCTCGTCGCGGTACGGGGCGAAGTCCGCCTTCAGGGCCTCGCCGAACGCGGACTCGGCGGCGCCGGGCGGCGGGCCGTAGTTGTTGGCCAGGTCGAAGTGCGTGACGCCCAGGTCGAAGGCGCGGCGCAGGATCTGCCGCTGGGTGTCCACCGGCCGGTCGGGGCCGAAGTTGTGCCACAGGCCGAGCGAGAGCGCGGGGAGCCTGAGCCCGCTGCGGCCGGTGCGGCGGTAGGGCATGGTCTCGTAGCGTGCGGGTTCTGCCGTGTACAACGTGCACTCCAGGAAGGCTGTCGGCATCGAGAGGTCCACTCTCACCGACCCACAGGCAGCAGTCCAACAGAAGAATCGGATGGAATTCACCGGTTACGCTTCTCAATCATGGAACTGCGCCAGCTCACCCATTTCGTCGCCGTGGCCGAGGACCGGCACTTCACCCGGGCGGCCGAGCGCCTCATGGTGTCGCAGTCGGGCCTGTCCGCCTCGATCCGCGCCCTGGAGCGGGAACTCCAGGCGCCGCTGTTCGTCCGCACCACCCGCAGTGTCACGCTCACCGAGGCGGGCCGGGCGCTGCTGCTGGAGGCCGAGCGGATCCTGGACCGGGTGCGGTGTGCCCGGGAGGCGGTCGCGGCGGTGCAGGGCGTGCTGCGCGGCACGCTGTCCGTGGGCTCCGAGCAGTGCGTGGCCGGGCTGCACGTGCCCGGGCTGCTGGCCGCGTTCCGGCGCCGCCACCCGGACGTGGAGATCCGGCTGCGGCAGGCGGGCGCGGGCCCGCTGGCGGAGGACGTCGCGGCGGGCCGCCTCGACCTGGCCTTCGGGGTGCGCACCCGCACCGACGGCGACCTGCTGCGTTCGGTGCCGCTGGCCGTCGAGTCGATGACGGTGCTGTGCCATCCGGCCCACCGGCTGGCGGGCGGCGGCGCGGTCGCGCCCGCGGAGCTGGCCGGTGAGGCGTTCGTCGACCTGCACCCGGACTGGGGCCCGCGCCGCACCACCGACGCGGTCTTCGCCGAGGCGGGCGTGCGGCGGACGGTGCCGCTGGAGGTCAACGACGTGCACAGCCTCCTGGAACTCGTCCACGACGGCCTGGGCATCGCCGTCGTACCGCGGCACTTCGCCCACAAGCGGGAGGCCGCCGACCTCGCGGCGCTGGACCTGAAGGACTGCCGCGAGCGGCTGTACGAGACGGTGGCCCTGCTGCCGCCCGAGGACGCCACCAGCCCGGCGGCCCGCGCGCTGATGGCCCTGCTCGCGGCCCGGCGGGCGGCGGAGACCGCGGACACGGCGGCGTAGGAACCCGGGCCGGCGGGAATCCCGTATTTCGATCGCGTCCGGGGCCGTCGTGCGCGATGGTGGACACATGCATGCGAAGGACATCCTCATCGACGGCTACGGCCGCATCCAGGAAGAAGTCCACGCCGCCGTCGCGGGCCTGGCCCCCGACGACCTCAACCACCGCCCGGCACCGGACGCCAACTCGATCGCGTGGCTGGTCTGGCACCTCACCCGGGTCCAGGACGACCATGTCGCCGAGGCCGCCGGGTTCGACCAGGTGTGGCTGGCCCAGGGCTGGGAGAAGCGCTTCGGGCTGGACCTGCCCGCGACGGACACCGGCTACAGCCACAGTTCGGCGGAGGTCGGGAAGGTCCGGGTGGACTCCGGCGACCTGCTGACCGGCTACTTCGACGCCGTGCACGAGCAGAGCCTGGGATATCTGGCGACGCTCCAGGCCCCGGACTTCGAGCGGATCGTGGACGAGCGGTTCACCCCGGCGGTCAGTCTCGGCGTACGGCTGGTCAGCGTGCTCGCCGACGACCTGGAGCACGTCGGGCAGGCCGCGTACATCCGGGGGCTGCTGGCGGGCGGCGGCGCGTAGGGGGCTCACGGCCGACGACCGCGGGCCGGTCGCCGGGCTTCCGAGGCGGCGTGACAGGGTGGGGAACGCACCGGGTCCGTTCCGGTGCGTTGTGAGCGAGCCACCTGTCCCCCACAGGAGTTGACTGTCATGTCCGAGCTGCCCAAGCCGACCGGTTCCCCGGCCCACCAGAACGTCACGTTCCCGAGCGCCGGTTCGACCGCCCACGGCTACCTGGCGCTGCCGCCGTCCGGGCAGGGCCCCGGTGTGATCGTGATCCAGGAGTGGTGGGGCCTGACCGACCACATCGCGGACGTCACCCGGCGGCTGGCCGCCGAGGGCTTCGTGGCGCTCGCGCCCGACCTGTACGGCGGCAACGTCGCCCACGACAGCGCCGAGGCCCTGCGGATGATGCAGGCCCTGCCCATCCCCAGCGGCGTCGAACTGCTCTCGGGCGCGGTGGACTACCTGCTGGGTCTGCCCGAGGTGACGTCGGAGACGGTCGGCTCGGTGGGCTTCTGCATGGGCGGCGGCTTCGTGCTGTACCAGGCGGCGGCCGACCCCCGGGTCTCGGCCGCGGTGCCATTCTACGGCGTGATCCGCGGCGAACTGCCCGACTTCTCCGGCCTCAAGGCGCAGGTGCTCGGGCACTACGGCGAGCACGACACGGGCATTCCGGTGGACAGCCTCAAGACGCTGGCCGAGGCGATCGAGAGCCAGTCCGGCATCACCCCGGACCTGCGCGTCTACCCGGCCCAGCACGCCTTCTTCAACGACGGCCGCGCGGAGGTGTACGACGCCGGGTCCGCCGCGCAGGCGTGGGAGAGCACGCTGGCGTTCCTGCGGGCGCGGCTCGGCTAGGACGGCAGGACAGCAGTGCGTCAACGCCCCGGTTCCGCCGGGGCGTTGACGCGTGCGGGGCGCCGTTACCCGGCCCCGCCGCCGCGGTGCAGCGCGTCCAGGCGGGCCACCTCCGCCTCGGTCAGGCGCAGCGCGCCCGCCGCCACGTTCTCCGTGAGGTGGCCGGGGTCGCCGGTGCCCGGGATGGCGAGCACGTGCGGGCCCTGGTGGAGGGTCCAGGCCAGCCGGACCTGTGCGGGGCTCGCGCCGTGGGCCCGGGCGACCGCGGCGATCACCTCGTCGGCATCATCACCCGGTCCGCGCGAGCCGCCCTTGCCCGCAATCGCGAAGAACGGCACGAAGGCGATGCCCTGTTCGCCGCAGATCCGCAGGAGTTCGTCGGTCAGCGGGTCGGGCGCGTGCAGCCCGTACTGGTTCTGCACGCTCACCACCGGCGCGATTGCCTGCGCCTCGGCCAGGTGGCGCGGCTCGACGCCGGAGATGCCGAGGTGCCTGATGAGCCCCTCCTCCCTCAACCCGGCCAGCGCGCCGAAGTGTTCGGAGACCGAGTCCACCCGATCCGACTTGCGCAGATAGACCAGGTCCAGGTGGTCGCGGCCGAGCTGGCGCAGGTTCTCCTCGACATGGCTGCGCAGTTGGTCGGGGCGGGCCCAGGTGGCCCACTCCCCCGCGTAGTCGCGCAGCGGGCCGACCTTCGTGGCGATGACCAGGTCGTCCGGGTACGGGGCCAGCGCGCTGTTGATGATCTCGTTCGCCGAGCGCAGCCGGGAGAAGTAGAAGGCGGCGGTGTCGATGTGGTTCACGCCGAGTTCGACCGCCTTGCGCAGGACGGCGATCGACCGGCCACGATCGCTCGGAGTGCCGTGGTGGAAGGCCGCGCTGCCCGTCAGCCGCATCGCGCCGAAGCCGATCCGGCTGACGGACAGATCGCCGAGTTCCCAGGTGCCCGCGTCGGCCGCGGTGATCGTCTGTGAGGTCATCGCGGGATCCTCGCACAGGCCCGGTGGCTGGTCGTGCGGTTTTTACGGATACGTGTACGTGTTGAGGGTGCTGACCGCGGCGGCCGGATCACCGAGGTCGTAGCGGTCCACGGCGAGGTAGTTGGGCTTCTTGCGGGCGGCCGGCTGGCAGAACCGCCGGGCGCGGTCGGCGAGTTTGGTGTTGTCGGTCTGCGCGGTGGCGGCGAGGGCCACGTCCCGGAAGTGGTTCATGACGAACAGCGGGCGGAAGCCGGTCTCGGTGCGGGTCAGCGGGATGTTGGTGTTCGCGTCGTACCAGCGGCTGTAGCAGGACCAGTCGGAGTCGCCCGCGCCGGAGCCCATGGACCAGTAGTTCTCGACGGTCCAGTCCTTCTGGTACATCACGCCGAAGCTGTCCCGGGTGAGCCCGGCGCTCTGGTCCGCGGCCTTGCTGTGGTCGGTGAAGATCAGCAGCCGGTGGTTCGCGGCGATCAGATCGGACATCTTCGGCCAGCCGGTGGTCTTCACCCCGGTCCGGTCGGGCCGGTACAGGACGTCGGACAGGCCGCTGACCTTGGCGAGCGCGTCGCGCAGGACGCCGGGGTCGACGTAGTCCTCCAGGAAGACGGTGACGAACTGGTCGGGGTGGGCCTGGAGGAAGGTGACGATGCGCTGGAGGTCGACCCACAGGGCGACCGGGTTGCCGACCAGGGTGCAGCTGTCGTGGCAGAGGATCGCGCCGTCCGGGGTCTGGTAGATGTCCAGCATGAACCCCCGTACGCCGTCGGCGAGTTGCTGGTCGATGCCGCGCGACTGGTTGGGGAAGAGGTTGACGACCGGCGGCGCGAAACCGCCGTCGACGCCGTTGGCGTACGCGTTGTGGGCGGTGAGGAAGGTGACCTGGTCCAGGGTGCGCTGGTCGGCGGCGGGCATGGGGCTGGTGGGTGAGGTCACCGGTGTCAGGTACCAGGCGGCGAGGCCCCCGGAGCCGCCGATGGCCAGCCGGGCCGGGTAGTTGGCGCCGGACGGCTTGGCGGCAACGGTCAAGTAGCTTGCCGTGCCCGGGACTTGGAGCGTGTACTGGTCGCCGCCCAGGGCCGTGACGGTCCAGGCCGCGTCGGTGCTCGTACACGCGACGGTCGCGGCCAGGGCGCCGGAACGGCCGAGACAGCTCCCGGCGGTGTCGGCACTCTCCAGGACGTACGAGGTGCCGCTCGCCCGGAGGTTCCACTGTTGGTGGTCCTCGTCGCCCTTGGGGTTGTGCTGCTCGACCGCTCCCCCGTTGTCGGCGGCGTCGAGCCCGGTGACGGCGCTCTGCACGTAGTAGGCGCCGTCGGCGGGGGCGGCGGCGGAGGCTTCGGGGGCGGGGGCGAGGAGCAGGGCGGCCAGCGCGACGGCGACGCCGGTCGCCGCGGGTCCGGCCGTGCGGGGGGTGCGCATCACGGTGCCCTTCGTGGGGACGGGGGCGCCTCGCGGCTTGCCCAGCCGACAGTCGTGGTAGTCAGGGGCATGACATCACGAGAGCGGGGTGGGCGTCCTGGAAACCAACCTTCCGTTGGGGCGGGGTTGTTGGTCGGGCGCGGGTCGGCCGTGGTTGCTCGCGCCCACGCGGCGGAGCCGCACAATGTCACAGCCCCGCGCCCCTAAAGACGAGTGGTTGCCCGGGGCGCCAAGGGTGCGCACGGTTGCCTGCGGCGCCAAAGCGAAAGCGTTTCAGTTCGTCGGCGCCTTCAAATGAGCCTCTCGTGACTGAAGTTGTATTCGCCTTCACCGAGGCCCGCGGCAACCGGGTCTGCGCGCGTCGCCCCTGGGCGGCCGCTCGATGGCCTCGGTCCACCCGGCCCAACACCCGGCGAGGTCGGCCCCGTCGCTGTTGCATTGGCGCCACGGGCAACCATGCGCTTTAGGGGCGCGGGGAACTACGCGAGCAACCACAAGCCGACCCGCACCCATAAACGCACCCCACCGCTCAACCAGCAAACGGCACCTGAGAACCCCCCACGGCAACCTTGCCGAACGGATGCCGCCAAACCCCCTCCGCGGCGAGCAGCGGCAACACCCCCTCCCCGAACCAGTACGCCTCCTCCAGATGCGGATACCCGGACAGCACGAACTCCTCGATCCCCAACGCCGCGTACTCCTTGATCGAAGAAGCGACCTCCTCGTGGCTGCCCACCAGCGCCGTCCCCGCACCCCCGCGCACCACCCCGATCCCCGCCCACAGATGGGGATGGATCTCCAGCCCGTCCCGGCTGCCGCCGCCGTGCAGCGCGAGCATCCGCCGCTGCCCCTCCGACTCGCTGCGCGCGAGCCCCGCCTGTACGGACCGCACGGTCTCCGCGTCGAACCCTTCGAGCAGCCGGTTGGCCTCGGCCCATGCCTGCTCGGAGGTGTCCCGGGTGATGACGTGCAGCCGGATGCCGAACCGCACGGTGCGCCCCTGCGCGGCGGCCAGCCCCCGCACCCAGGCGATCTTCTCGGCGACCTGCGCCGGCGGCTCCCCCCACGTCAGGTACACGTCGACGTGCTTCGCGGCGATCTCCCCAGCGACGGGCGAGGACCCGCCGAAGTACACCTCGGGGATCGGATCCGGCACCCGGGCCAGCTTGGCTTCCTCCACCTGGAGGTGCTCCCCGGCCAGGTCGACGGTCTTGCCCTCCCACAACTGCCGGACGATCTCCAGGAATTCGCCGGTACGACGGTAGCGGGCGTCCTTGTCGAGGAAGTCGCCGTAGGCGCGCTGCTCGTGGCTCTCGCCGCCGGTCACCACGTTGAGCAGCAGCCGTCCGCCGGTCTGCCGCTGGAAGGTGGAGGCCATCTGCGCGGCGAGCGTCGGCGAGACGAAGCCGGGGCGGAAGGCGACCAGGAACTTCAGCCGCTCGCTGTTCTGGGCGACCATCGCGGTGGTCAGCCAGGCGTCCTCGCACCAGGCGCCGGTGGGGGTGAGCGCGCCGACGAAGCCGAGGTCCTCGGCGGCGCGGGCGATCTGGCTCAGGTAGGCGACCGTGGGCGGCCGGTCGCGCCCGGAGATGGTGGCGGGGGTGCCGTGACCGCCGCCCACGACATGGCGGCTGTCGCCGTTGGTGGGCAGGAACCAGTGGAAGGTGAGGGACACGAGAACGTTCTCCGATCATGGGGGCGCGGATCGCCGTGCGGGGCGCGGATCGCCGTGCGGGGCGCGGATCGCCGTGCGGGGCGCGGATCGCCGTGCGGGGCGCGGATCGCCGTGCGGGGCGCGGATCGCCGTGCGGGGCGCGGATCGCGGTGCGGGACTCAGAGCAGCCCGTGCCGCGGGGGCCGGGTGCCGTTGAGCACGTACCGGCCGATGTGCTGGATCTTCCAGCGCGCCGGGTCGTGCAGGGTGTGGGTGCGCGCGTCGCGCCAATGCCGGTGCAGGTTCAGGGAGTTGAGAGCTGAACGAGTGCCGGCGAGTTCGAAGAGCGCGCCCGCGACCTCCACCGCGGTGTGCGCGGCGTGCGCCTTGGCCGCGGCGACCGCGATGGACGCCTCGGCGGCCGAGTCGTCGGTCAGCTCGGCTCGCGCCGCGTCCACGGTGTGGGCCGCCTCGCGCAGCAGCGCCCCCGACGCCCGTACCTGGACGGCGAGTTCACCGAACCGCTGGATCAACAGCGGGTCCTCGGCCGCCGTCCCGTACCCCGCGTCGACGCTCTCGAACCAGGGGCGCGACTTGGTGCGGACGAACTCCGCGGCCTCCTCCAGCGCGCCGGAGGCGATGCCCGCGTCGATCGCCGCGTGCAGCAACTGGGCTACGGCGCCGTGGAGTTGAGGCCCCTGGAAGGTGAGGTGGTGCGGCAGGACCCGGTCGCCGGGCACCCGGACGCCCTCCAGCCGTACCGTTCCGCTGGCCGTCGTGCGCTGGCCCATGCCGTCCCAGTCGTCGACGACCGTGAGCCCCTCGGCGTCCCGGGGCACGTACGCCACGTGCAGGTTGTCGTCCTCGGCGCGGGCGAGCACGGGGATCCAGTCGGCGAAGAGGGCGCCGGTGGAGTAGTGCTTGACGCCGGTGAGGAGGTACGAGCCGTCGGGTTGGGGTTCCAGGCGGGTGCGGATGTCCTGGATGTGTTTGGTGCCCGCCTCCGACTGGGCGTTGCCGAAGCGGCGGCCGGCGAGGAGTTCGGCGAAGAAGAACTTCTGCTGCTCGGGCGTGCCCTGACGGCGTATCACGTTGACGTACGCGAAGTGGCTCTGCGGGATCTGCGCGAGGCTGCCGTCGGCGGCGGCGAGCAGCCGGAAGATCTCGGCGAGGGTGTGGGCGCTCACGTCGGCGCCGCCGTGTTCGGCGGGCACGGTCACGGCGAGCAGTCCGGCGGCGGAGAGCCGGTCCAACTCCGCGCGCGGGAGCCTGCGTTCGGTGTCGCGGGCGGAGGCTCCGGCACGGAACTCCGCGGCCAGGGCGGCGGCGACGGTCAGCGCCTCGGCGTCGTCGGTGATCACTCGGGCGGGCATGGCGCTCAACTCGCCGCGGCCAGCAGGGGCGTACGGCCGAGCGCCGCCGAGAACTGGTCGACGACCTGGGTGAGGGCCTCGGTGGCGGCCGGGGCGACGGTGATGGTGCCGTCCTCGTGCGCGGTGATGTCCTTGTCGAGGGTGAACCAGCCCTGCACGATGTGGGCCGCGCCCATCGAGTTGAGGACGGGCCGCAGCGCGTAGTCGATGGCCAGGACGTGGGCGACGGAGCCGCCGGTGGCCAGCGGCAGCACGGTCTTGCCGGTCAGCGCGTACTGCGGGAGCAGGTCGAGCAGCGCCTTGAGGACGCCGGAGTAGGCGGCCTTGTAGACGGGGGTGCCGATGACCACGCCGTCGACGCGCTCGAAGAGTTCGGTGGCCTCGACGATCGCGGGGTGCCGGAAGTCGGCGCCGAGCAGCGCCTCGGCGGGGATGGTGCGTACGTCCAGCGGGATCACCCGGTGGCCCTGCGCGGTCAGCCGCTGGTCGAGGTGGCGCAGCAGGCGGTTGGTGCGGGAGGAGGCGGAGGGGCTGCCGGAGACGGACAGGACGGTGGCCATGGGTCCTCTTTCGGGGAGCCCGGGGCGCCCGCGCACGGCGGGCGCCCCGGAGGAGTCGGTCAGGAGTACCAGGTGGGTTCGGGCAGTTCGCCCTCCAGGACCCAGCGGCCGACCTCGCGCCGCTTGTAGGCGACCGGGTCGTGCAGGGTGTGGGTGCGGACGTTGCGCCAGAACCGGTCCAGGCCCTCGGCGGAGGCGGTGGCGCGGGCGCCGGTCGCCTCGAAGACGCGGTTGCCGATCTCCAGGGCGACGTCGGTGGCGCGGGCCTTGACGGCCGCGACCCGCACCTCGAAGTCGCCGCGCGTCCGCGGGGTGACGGCGTCGGGGTCGTCGTGGAGTTTCTGCCCCTCGGCGGCGACGGCGTCGGCGAGCGCCTCGACCGCCCAGAGCTTGGCGGTCAGGTCGCCGTAGATGTCGATGACGTACGGCTCGTCGACCGCCCGTTCGTGGCCGCCGTGGAGCCACGACCGGGACTTGGTGCGGGTGTAGGCGGCCGCCGTCTCCAGGGCGCCGCCCGCGATGCCCAGGTAGAAGTTGACGAAGACGAGCTGGATGGTGGGGACGTTGAGGGTGTTGTAGGTGCGCGGCTGGAACACCTTGTCGACGTAACCGGCCGCCGAGGCCCACGGCGTGCGCACCCCGTCGAGGGTGACACCACCGCTCTCGGTGAGGCGCTGGCCGATGTTGTCCCAGTCGTCGTGGAAGGTCAGGCCCTCGGTGTCGGACGGGACGATCGCGAAGACGTGCTGGTCGGTGCCTTCCAGGACGCCTTCGAGGACGGTGACGTCGGAGACCTTGCTGCCGGTGGAGAAGGTCTTGCGGCCGGTGAAGACGAGGTCGTCGCCGTCCTCGGTGACGGTGACGTCCTTGTCGCGCGGGTTGACGGCGCCGCCGAAGAACCAGCGCTGACGGGCGGCCTCGGCCTCGACGTGCTCCCACTGTTCGCGGGTGCCGACCAACCGGGCGGCCCAGTTCCACAGGTAGTGGTAGCCGAGGAGCTGGCCGATGGAGCCGTCGGCCTTGGCGACCTCGCGGACGACCCGGTAGGCGGTCGGCCAGTCCTGGCCCCCGCCGCCGTGCTCGACGGGGCCGAGCAGGGTCACCAGCCCTGCGTCCTTGAGGAGTTGGACCTCGGCGTACGGGGTGGCGCCGGCGTGGTCTCGTTCGGCGGCGTCGACCGCGAGGACGGCGGCGACCTCGGCGGCGCGGGCGATCCAGTCCTGGGCGGAGCGCGGGGCGGGGCGGGTCTGCCAGTCGGTGGGCGTGGCGGTGCTCATGCGGGGATCCTCTTTCGCAGTGCGGTGCGGAAGGAGCGGGCGGTGGTCACGCGTGTACGGGGACGGACTCGGACTCGGCTTCGCTGTCCGGGAGTTGGGCTTCCAGTTCGCGTACCAGCGGCAGCACGCGCTTGCCGAAGTACTCGACCTCCTCGTGGTAGTGGAGGAAGCCGAGCAGCAGTAGGTCGACGCCCAGCTTCTTGTAGGCGACGATGCGTTCGGCGATCTGCTCGGGGGTGCCGATCAGGCCCGTACGGAAGCCGTCGTTGTACTGGACGAGGTCCTCGAAGCTGGAGTCCTGCCACATGCCCTTGCCGTCGGCCGCGGACTGGCCGGCCTGCTTGACGGCGGCGCCGAAGCCCTCGACGGCCTCGGTGTCGGCCTTCGCGACGATCTCGCGGAGCGTGTCACGGGCCTCGGCCTCGGTGTCGCGGGCGATGAGGAAGCCGTTGAGGCCGAACTTCGGTGCCTTGCGGCCGACTTGGGCGGCGGAGGCGCGTACGTCGTTGATCTGCTCGACGACGCCGTCGAAGTCCTTGCCGTTGGAGAAGTACCAGTCGGAGACCCGGCCGGCCATGGCGCGGGCGGCCGTGGAGTTGCCGCCCTGGAAGATCTCCGGGTGCGGGCGCTCGGGGGTGTTGAGCGGCTTGGGCTTGAGCGAGAAGTCGCGCAACCGGTAGAAGTCACCGGCGAGTTCGGTGTGGTCCTCGGTCCAGATCTGGCGCAGCGCCTGGATGAACTCCTCGGAGCGGCGGTAGCGCTCGTCGTGCTCCAGCCAGGGTTCGCCCAGCGCGGTGAACTCGCCCTTGAACCAGCCGGAGACGACGTTGACGGCGAAGCGTCCGCCCGACAAGTGGTCGGCGGTGGCGCCGAGTTTGGCGAGGACGCCGGGGTGCCACAGGCCGGGGTGGACGGCGGCGATGACCTTCAGCCGCTGGGTGGCGAGCAGCAGGGCGAGGCTGAAGCTGGTCGACTCGTGCTGGAACTCGGCGCCGTAGCTGGCCATGTAGCGGACCTGGCTGAGCGCGTAGTCGAAGCCGTTGTTCTCGGCGAGGACGGCGAGTTCGCGGTTGTACTCGAAGCTCCAGTCGGTGCGCTGCTCGATCCTGCTGGTGACCAGGCCACCGCTGACGTTGGGGACCCAGTAGGCGAAGCGGACGGGTTCTGCGGGCATGGGAACTCCCGGTGTTTCCGAATGCGGGAAGGACGCGATACGACGGTGGGGCCGCCCGGCGTCACGGATTCCGGCGCGGGGCGACGACACCCGCGCGGGGGCGGGCGGGAGAAAGGCAGGAGTGGCCAAGGCCGGTGAAAGGGCGCCCTGTTGGGCCGAAATTCACGGGGTGGCGGTCGCCGGGGAATTCACCGGGCGGCCGGTCCGTGCGAAGGAGACCCTACCGGCGGGGCCGCACGTCAGGCTTCGCGACAACAGAAGGCGCTGGAGACGCGTACGAGGTCGACGTGGCGTCGCCGCGTGAGGTCCAGTCGCTTGTTCATGTCGTCGATCGTGACAGCCCCGCCGCGCGGCAGTCAAGGAATACCCGGTCGTTCTCGCATCGCGGACCGCCGAATTTCACGAAGGCGTGACAGGGAAACCCTTGAACGCCGTGCGGGGTCGGCCGCATTCTGCCGCCATGCGAATTGAGCAGCTGGAATACATCGCCGCGGTCACCCGGCTCGGCTCGCTGCGCCGCGCGGCCGAGGAACTCCACCTGTCCCAGCCCGCGTTGAGCGAGACCGTGCGGAATCTGGAGCGCGAACTCGGTGTCGACCTGCTGGAGCGGAAGCGGTCGGGCGCCCGGATGAGCGCGGAGGGCCGGGAGCTGCTGCCGCACATCATCAACGTCCTCGACGCGGTGGACCGGCTGCGCGACGCGGCGGGCGAGCAGCACCGCAGCAGCCGCATGGTCCGCCTGGGCACGGTGAACGCGGCGACGGTCCCGCTGCTCATCCCGGTGATCCGCGCGTTCCGTACGACGCACCCGCTGACCCAGGTGGAGGTGGTCGGCGCCCAGCAGTCCGAGATCCACCGGTCGCTGCTGGAGGGCGGTTTCGACCTCGGGCTGGTCAACCACCTGGAGGGGGACGACATGCCCGCCGAGTTCGAGTCGACGGAGCTGCTGCGCGGGCGCCCGGTGGTGTGCGTGCACCCGGACAGTCCGCTGGCGGCGCGGTCCGCGGTGACGGTGGCGGACCTGCTGGAGGTGCCGCTGATCGCCATGCGGTCCGGGTACGTGATGCACCGGTACGTGCACCGGCTGATGGAGGGGCGGGCGCCGGCGTTCTCGTACTCCACGGACGGCGCCGAGATGGGCAAGCTGATGGTCGCCGAGGGGCTCGGGGCGACCGTGCTGCCGGACTTCAGCGTGGTCGACGACCCGCTGGAGCGGCGGGGCGCGATCACCCACCGGCCGATCGCGGACGACGGGACGACGCGGGTGCTGCTGATGCTGCGGCGGCGCCGGGCCGAGTCGGTGCCGCGGGCGGCACAGGACCTGCACGAGGCGTTCGTGGCGCGGGCCGGGGCCCTCGGCGGGGGCCCGACCGGGCGGGAGGCGAAGGCGTAGGACCGCCGGATTCCACCGCGACTACACATAAGGGGCAAATAAGAGCAGAATGGACGTACGCGGGCGCTCGCCGCAGATCGCATCGGAAGCGGTCGGCCCTGCAAGAGTTCAGCAAAGGAGACGACTGATGGCCAACGTCTCGCACACCAGAGGTGACATAGGCAGTCACCCTGATGTCTCCGAAATGCGGGATCGGTACGCCCGCATGCTCGGCGGTCGCGATGTGGCGCTCGTGGACGGGCCGGTGTTCCTGCTCGGCCTCTACTGCGGCGTATCCCCGTGGATTCTCCACTACACGACGAGCCAGCCCCCGCTCGTGACGCACAACCTGATCATGGGTATCGCGTTCGGCCTGCTGGCCCTCGGCTTCACCATCACACCGGAAAGGATGTACGGACTGAGCTGGGCCATGTGCGCGATGGGCGCATGGATGATCATCTCTCCCTGGGTGGTCGGCACCAGCCCGGACACGGGAGTGGCCCTCAACAGCATCATCATCGGCGCTCTGGCCGTGGTGCTGGGGGCGCTGTGCGCGGGCGTGGCGCTGAAGAACACGCGCGGCGCGTAGCGCGGACACCCCGACGGGGCCCGCAGGGGTCGTAGAGACAGCGGAAGGTACATCGGAGGTACGGCGGAAGATCACCGGGGCGGGTCCGCGGGCGCGGATCGGCCCCGGTGCGTCCGCCGGGTGCGCCGAGGCTCCGAGGCCGCTTCCCCTGATCCCGTGATCCCGCGGGCGCGATATTCGTTCGCCGCTCCCACGCCCCTCCCGCCACACTGACCCGATGAGCCGAACCGTCAGCGCGTGGGTGACGTCGGGGGCGGACGTCCTCGGTGCGGTCGGACCGTTCCCGGTGGACGTGCCGTGGTGGGCGGAGGTGGAACAGGTCACCGAGGTGCTGGCGGAGGCGCTCGGCGTGCCGGTCCTGGTGCTGCGGCTGCTGACGGTCGAGGGCGGCGCGGGTTCGCGGGACGGTCACGTGACCTGTCACGTGGCGGCGTCGGCACGGCCCCGTCCGGGGGCGCTGGCCCAACGGCCCGTCGACGAACGCCTGTTGGACGACCTGTGCGGCGCCGGATCCCCGCTGCGTTCCAGCTGGGCGCGTGCCGAGGGGGTGCGGGAGCTGCTCGACTGGGCGGCGCGCACGCTCGCCGGGGCCGGGGGGCCGGTGACGGGGCCGGTCGAGCAGCGGCGGACCTGGAACCTCGCGGGGCTCTTCCGGCTGCCGACCGCGTCCGGCCCGGTGTGGCTCAAGGCGACCGCGCCCTTCGCCACGGACGAGGCGGCGGTCATCGGGACGTTCGCGCGGGTGGATCCGGGGCTGGTCCCCGCGGTGCTCGGCGCCGGGGAGCACCGGATCCTGCTGGAGCACGTTCCGGGTGAGGACTGCTGGGGCGCCGCCCCCGCGACCGTCGCCGGTGTCGTTCGCCGGTGTACGGCGGCGCAGTCGGCCCTGGCCCCGGCGGGCCGCCCGGCGGGGCTGCGGGACTGGAGCGCGCCGGTGCTCGCCGCCCGGGTCCGCGAGCTGCTCGCCGGGCCGGCCGCCGCGGAGCTGGAGCCCCAGGAGGTCGCCGCCGCACGGGAGTTGACGGACCGCTGGGCCGAGCTCGGCGGGTGCGGGCTGCCCGACACGGTCGTCCACGGGGACTTCCACCCCGGCAACTGGCGCGGCGACGGCGGCACCCCGGTCGTCGTCGACTTCGCGGACGCGTACTGGGGTCACCCGGTGGCGGACGGGGTGCGCGTCCTCGGTTTCCTCCCGGAGGCGGAGCGGGAGGCGGCGGCCACCGCCTGGATCGACGCGTGGTCGGAGCGGGTGCCGGGGTCCGACCCGGCCCGTGCGCTGCTGCTCGCGGAACCGCTCGCCCATCTCGCGTGCGCGGTCCGCTACCAGGAGTTCCTGGACGGCATCGAGGAGTCGGAGCGCCGCTACCACGAGGGCGACCCGGCGGCCTCGGTCCGCGCGGCCGTCCGCGCGGCCCGGCGGCCGGCGCCGGGTCTCACGGCTGCCGCCGCGGCCGGCCGGCGGGGACGCACGGCCC
>LJCV01000132.1 GCA_001298575.1 Actinobacteria bacterium OK074 | reverse complement strand
GATCAGGCGTACCGCCACCTCCACCACCCCGAAGCCGAACCCCGCCCCCAGCCCCAGCACCAACGCCCGCCCCCGCTCCGCCCGTTCGGGCAGTCGGCCGCCGACCAACCCCAGCAGCAGCACCCCCACCCCCGCCCCCAACGTCACGTACGGCAGGGCCGCCGGGCCGTGCCGGTGGCCCTCCGCCCCGGATGCCAGCCCCAGCATCGCGAGGCCGCCGCACACCACCGCCACGGCCCCCCACTCCGCCCCGCTCAACCGCACCCCCAGCAGCCGCGCGGCCACCACCGCGGTCACGGCGAGGCTGGAGGCGAGGGCGGCGCCGACGGCGTAGATGGGGATCGAGCGCAGCGCGGCGATCTGGAGGACGAACCCGACGCCGTCCATCGCCAGCCCGACCAGGTACCGCCACTGCCGCACCGCGCGCAGCAGGAGAGCCGCGTCGCCGCCCTGGCCCCCGCTCGCCGCCCGCGCCGCGACTGCCTGGAGAACCGTCGCCGTGCCGAAGCAGACCGCCGCGCCCAGCGCGCACACCATTCCAAAGATCACAAACGCGACCCTCTCACCCCAGCGCCGCCCGCAGCTGCTCAACCCCCCACCGCAGTTCCTCCGCCGTCACCACCAGCGGCGGCGCGAGCCGGATCGTCGGGCCGTGGGTGTCCTTCACCAGGACGCCCCGGCCGAGCAGCCGTTCCGCGACCTCCCGGCCGGTGCCGTACGCCGGATCGATGTCGACACCCGCCCACAACCCCCGCCCGCGCACCGCCGTCACCCTCCCCTCGGCCGCCAACTCCCGCAACGAAGCGTGCAGTTGATCACCCAGTACCGCCGCCCGCTCCTGCCACTCACCCGTCCCCAGCATCGCGATCACCTCCAGCCCCACCGCGCACGCCAGCGGATTCCCGCCGAACGTCGAACCGTGTTCCCCGGGCCGGAACACCCCCAGCACCGCCGCCGACGACACCACCGCCGACACGGGCACGATCCCGCCCCCGAGCGCCTTCCCCAGCACGTACACGTCCGGTACGACGCCCTCGTGCTCGCACGCGAAGGTCCGTCCGGTGCGGCCGAGCCCCGACTGGATCTCGTCCGCGACGAAGAGAACGTTCCGCTCGCGCGTCAGCGCCCGAACTCCCGCCAGATAGCCGGGCGGTGGCACGATCACGCCCGCCTCGCCCTGGATCGGTTCGAGGAGGACGGCCACCGTGTTCTCGGTGACCGCCGCCCGCAGCGCGGTCAGGTCGCCGTACGGCACGATCGTGAAACCCGGCGTGTACGGGCCGAAGTCCGCCCGTGCCGCCGTATCCGTCGAGAGGCTGACCAGCGTCGTCGTACGGCCGTGGAAGTTGTTGCCCGCGACGACGATCCTGGCCATCCCGGCGGGCACGCCCTTGACCCGGTAGCCCCACTTGCGGGCCGTCTTCACCGCGGTCTCCACGGCCTCGGCGCCCGTGTTCATCGGCAGCACCGTCTCCATGCCGCACAGCTCGGCCAGGCGTGCGCAGAAGTCGCCGTACCGGTCGTGGTGGAAGGCGCGCGAGGTCAGCGTCACGCGGTCCAGCTGCGCCTTCGCCGCCGCGATCAGGCGCGGATGCCGGTGGCCGAAATTGAGCGCCGAGTACCCGGCGAGCAGGTCCAGGTAGCGACGGCCCTCGACATCCGTCACCCAGGCGCCCTCGGCGGTCGCGACGACCACGGGGAGCGGGTCGTAATTGCGCGCGCTGTGGGCCTCGGCGGCGGCGATCAACAGGTCCGTTGGAGTGTGCGGCGGGGTGTGTGCGGTGCTCACGGCGGCTCCCGGAAGATCGAGCGGCCCCCCTCGTCGTCCCTTGGTCGTCCACTGGTCGCCCCCTGGTCGTCCACTCCCATCCTCACCCCGCCCGAGCCCGGATGCTGGACGCACGCCCCCGCCCCGCCACCCCGCCCGCTACCCTGGCCACGGGCCGTGACTGGCGCGCTGGGTCTCCCACCAGGGGATCCGAAGATGGACGACCATCGGGGAGCGGCCCGCAGTACTTACTGAGAACGTGTGCCGTGCGCCTGGGCCGAACCGTGAACGTGATCGTCTACGCCACGCCGTCCGGAGGTCCCCGTGCCAGAGCAGCAGCCCCTCTCCAACGAATCCACCGCCTACCGCGCCGCACTCGACGTGATCCGCGCCGTCGAGCCCCGCGTCGCCGACGCGATCGGCCAGGAGGTCGCCGACCAGCGCGAGATGCTCAAGCTGATCGCCTCCGAGAACTACGCCTCCCCGGCCACGCTGCTCGCGATGGGCAACTGGTTCAGCGACAAGTACGCCGAGGGCACCATCGGCCGCCGCTTCTACGCGGGCTGCCGCAACGTCGACACCGTCGAGTCGATCGCCGCCGAGCACGCCCGGGAACTCTTCGGCGCCCGGCACGCCTACGTCCAGCCGCACTCCGGCATCGACGCCAACCTCGTCGCCTTCTGGTCCGTCCTCGCCCAGCGCGTCGAGGTCCCGGCCCTGGAGAAGGCCGGCGTCCGCCAGGTCAACGACCTCTCCGACGCCGACTGGGCCGAACTGCGCCGGGCCTTCGGCAACCAGCGCATGCTCGGCATGTCCCTGGACGCGGGCGGCCACCTCACCCACGGCTTCCGCCCCAACATCTCCGGCAAGATGTTCGACCAGCGCTCCTACGGCACCGACCCGGCCACCGGCCTCATCGACTACGAGGCGCTGCGGACCTCCGCCCGCGAATTCAAGCCACTGATCATCGTCGCGGGCTACTCCGCCTACCCCCGCCTCGTGAACTTCCGCATCATGCGCGAGATCGCCGACGAGGTCGGCGCCACCCTCATGGTCGACATGGCCCACTTCGCGGGTCTGGTCGCGGGCAAGGTCCTGACCGGCGACTTCGACCCGGTCCCGCACGCCCAGATCGTCACGACCACCACCCACAAGTCGCTGCGCGGCCCCCGCGGCGGCATGGTCCTGTGCGACGACTCCCTCAAGGACCAGGTCGACCGCGGCTGCCCGATGGTCCTCGGCGGCCCGCTGCCGCACGTGATGGCCGCGAAGGCGGTCGCGCTGGCCGAGGCCCGGCAGCCCGCCTTCCAGGACTACGCCCGGCGGATCGTCGACAACGCCCGCGCGCTCGCGGAGGGCCTGACCCGCCGCGGCGCCACCCTCGTCACCGGTGGCACCGACAACCACCTCAACCTCATCGACGTCGCCACCTCCTACGGCCTCACCGGCCGCCAGGCCGAGGCCGCCCTCCTCGACTCGGGCATCGTCACCAACCGCAACTCCATCCCCGCCGACCCGAACGGCGCCTGGTACACCTCCGGCATCCGCATCGGCACCCCGGCCCTGACCACGCGCGGCCTGGGCACGGCGGAGATGGACGAGGTCGCCGGACTCATCGACCGCGTCCTCACCACCACCGAGCCGGGCACCACCAAGTCCGGCGCCCCCTCCAAGGCCGCCCACGTCCTGGACGCCAAGGTCGCCGACGAGATCTCCCACCGCGCGACCGACCTCGTGGCCGGCTTCCCGCTGTACCCGGAGATCGACCTGGGCTGAGCCCAACAGCTCAACAGCCCAACGGCCTTGTTGGGACTGGCCGTTCAGAGATCGATCAGCTCGTGCCGCGGTTCGTTCGGCGGACCGGCCTCCCGCCGGTCCGCCCACCGCCGCCGCAGTACGACCCCGCCGGCGCCCAGGGCCCGCCCCGCCCCGAGCCCCCACAGCCCCCACCGCACCTCCGCCGCCGTATCCCCGTCCCGGGAGTCGGCGGCGGGCTCGGCCGCCGTGCCGAACACCCCGGCCCGCTCCAGCCGCGCATACACCGACTTCGACCCCCGGTGCCACCGGATGTCGTCGTCGGCGATGTCGGGCGCCGGATCCGACCGCACCCACGGCGTGCCGTCGTCCGCCACGAGCAGCTGGTCCTGCCGCTCGATGGCGACGTCGCCGCCGGGCGCCCGCTCGGTGTAGGGCCAGCCCCCGATGCCGGTCAGCGCCCACACCACCGTGGCCCGTACCCGCGGATAGTCTCCGTCCTCCCAGGCATCCGGCACCCGTTCGGTGTCCGTGGACATCGGCCGCAGCAGCTTCCACAGCCAGGCGAAGTCGTCCTGTCCGGGCCGCAGGGTCGTGGAGCGCCCCGTGTCACCGGCGATGACGAGCGCGAGGTCCGGGGTGTCACGGGCCTCCGCCCGCGCGGGCACGGTGGCCCCGCCCACCACGAACACGGCGGCCAGGCCGAGCGCCACCCGCATCCCCAGCCCCAGCCGCATCCCCAGCCCCGACTCCATCGAGCCCCTTCCTGGTCCCCGCCATGCCCCCACCGTTGTTACACCACCGCAGTCGAACCGGATCATGCCTGTTCCCCACCGGTTCCGGACCGGCTTCCCAGACCTGAGAGAATAAGAAGCATGGCCTCTGATCGTCCTCGTGTGCTCTCCGGAATCCAGCCGACTTCGGGCTCGTTCCACCTCGGCAACTACCTCGGCGCCGTCCGCCAGTGGGTGGCGTTGCAGGAGTCCCACGACGCGTTCTACATGGTCGTCGACCTGCACGCGATCACGGTCCCGCAGGACCCCGCCGACCTGCGCGCGAACACCCGCCTGGCCACCGCGCAGCTGCTCGCCGCCGGGGTGGACCCCGACCGCTGCACCCTCTTCGTGCAGAGCCACGTGCCCGAGCACGCGCAGCTCGCCTGGGTCATGAACTGCCTCACCGGCTTCGGCGAGGCCAGCCGCATGACCCAGTTCAAGGACAAGTCCGCCAAGCAGGGCACCGAGGGCGCGAGCGTCGGCCTGTTCACGTACCCGATCCTCCAGGTCGCCGACATCCTCCTCTACCAGGCCCACGAGGTGCCGGTCGGCGAGGACCAGCGCCAGCACATCGAGCTGACCCGCGACCTCGCCGAGCGCTTCAACGGCCGCTTCGGCCCGACCTTCACGATCCCGAAGCCGTACATCCTCAAGGAGACGGCGAAGATCTACGACCTCCAGGACCCGACGGTCAAGATGAGCAAGTCGGCGTCCACGCCGAAGGGCCTCATCAACCTCCTGGACGACCCGAAGGCGACGGCGAAGAAGGTCCGCAGCGCGGTCACGGACACGGACACCGTGATCCGCTACGACCTCCAGGACAAGCCCGGCGTCAGCAACCTCCTCACCATCCTCTCCACGCTCACCGGCACCCCGATCCCCGAGCTGGAGCAGAACTACGAGGGCAAGCTGTACGGCGCGCTGAAGACGGACCTCGCCGAAGTCGTCGTGGAGTTCGTCACGCCGTTCCGCGAGCGCACCCAGCAGTACCTCGACGACCCCGAGACCCTGGACTCCATCCTGGCCAAGGGCGCGGAGAAGGCGCGCGGGGTCGCGGCGGAGACACTGGCGCAGGCGTACGAGCGGGTCGGATTCCTGCCCGCCAAGCACTGAGCCCGAAACACGCCCTCTCGCTACGGGGCGCAGGACCGTACAGTCGATAGCCGGGCGGGCAGCCATCCCTGCCCGCCCGCCCATCAGGATGACGACAGGAGACGACGTGGGGACTGTGACGATCGGTGTGTCGATCGCGGTCCCGGAGCCGCACGGCACCCTGCTCCAGCAGCGGCGCGCGGCCTTCGGCGACGCCGCGGCGCACGGCATCCCCACGCACGTCACGCTGCTGCCGCCGACGGAGGTCGAGGCGGCCGACCTGCCCGCCATCGAGGCGCACCTGATCGAGGTCGCGGAGTCGGGCCGCCCGTTCCCGATGCGCCTCTCCGGCACGGGCACCTTCCGGCCGCTCTCGCCGGTCGTCTACGTCCGCGTCGCCGAGGGCGCGGACGCCTGCACCTGGCTCCAGAAGCAGATCCGCGACGGCTCGGGCCCGGTCGCCCGCGAACTCCTGTTCCCGTACCACCCCCACGTCACGGTCGCCCACGGCATCGAGGAGGAGGCGATGGACCGCGCGTTCGAGTCCCTCGCCGACTACGAGGCGGAGTGGCCGTGCATGTCCTTTGCGCTGTACGAGCAGGGCGAGGACGCGGTGTGGCGAAAACTGCGCGACTTCGCCTTTGGCGCCCCAGTGGTACCCCAGCCCCGTAAGGGGCGCGGGGAACGGCGCGAGAAACCCCAGACGACCGTCAGCTGAGACTCAAACGGGCAGTCGCCGGAAAACGCCCCGCGGCAGGTGGCGCAAACCAGCCATCACCACCCGCAGAGCCCCCGGAACCCACACCACCTCGGCCCGCCGCCGCAACCCCACCTCAATCGCCGTGGCCACGGCTTCAGGCGTCGTGGCGAGCGGCGCCTCCGGCAGCTCCGCAGTCATCCGCGTACGCACAAACCCGGGCCGTACGACCATGACGTGCACCCCGGTGCCATACAACGCATCCCCCAACCCCTGCGCGAACGCGTCGAGCCCCGCCTTGCTGGACCCGTAGATGAAGTTGGCCCGGCGGGCGCGTTCCCCGGCGACCGACGACAGCACCACCAGCGAGCCGTGCCCCTGCCCTTGGAGTGCCCGCGCGCACACCAGGCCCGCCGACACCGCGCCCGTGTAGTTCGTCGAGGCGACCCGGGTCGCGGCGAGTGGGTCGCGTTCGTCGGTGGCCTGGTCGCCGAGGACCCCGAAGGCGAGGAGGACGACGTCGATGTCGCCCTCCGCGAACACCTTGCCGAGGGCGGCCTCGTGGCTCTCGGGGTCGAGCGCGTCGAAGGCGACCGTACGGACGTCGGCGCCGAGGCCGCGCAGATGGACGGCGGCGCGCTCCAGCGCGGGGGAGAGCCGCCCGGCCAGCCAGACCGTGTGCACCCGCCGGGCGACCATGCGGCGGGCGGTGGCCAGCGCGATCTCGGACGTGCCGCCGAGGATGAGGAGGGACTGGGGGGTGCCGAAGGCGTCCTTCACGACAGCAGCTCCTGTGACGAGGTGTTGTGTTTTCAGAATGCTGGGTTTTCAGAGGTCGAGTCGGCGGGACAGGTCGGAGACGAAGACGCCCTCCGGGTCCAACTCCCGCCGCAGGGAACGGAATTCACCGAGCCGCGGATACATCGCGGTCAGCAGCTCCGGGCGCAGCCGGGCGTCCTTGGCGAGGTAGACGCGGCCACCCGCGGTGGCCACCTCCTCGTCGAGGCCGTCGAGGAACGCGGCCAGGCCGGGCAGGTTCGCCGGGATGTCGAGCGCGAGGGTCCAGCCGGGCATCGGGAACGACAGCCAGCCCGGGTCGCCCTCGCCGAACCGCTTGAGCACGGCCAGGAACGACGGGCAGCGCTGCCGGGCGATCCGCTCGACGATCCGCCGCAGGGCGCCCTCGCCGCCGTAGCCGACGACGAACTGGTACTGCACGAAACCCGAGCGGCCGTAGACGCGGTTCCAGTGCGGGACGCCGTCGAGGGGGTGGAAGAAGGTGGAGATGCGCTGGAGTTGGCCGGTGCGGGGGGTGCGGGGGGCCTTGCGGTACCAGAGTTCGTTGAACAGGCCCACGGTCGTGCGGCCGAGGAGGCCGTCCGGTACACCGAGCGGGGCGGGCGGGAGCTGCGAGGTGCGGAAGGCCAGCGGGCCGCCACGCGCGCGTGCGGGGGTCTGGTCGAGGGGCGCGTGGTCGCCGCGGGTCAGGACGGAGCGGCCCAGCGTACGGCCGCGGGCGAGCAGGTCGATCCAGGCGACCGAGTAGCGGTAGCGGTGGTCGGTGGCGGCGAGGCGGGCGAGGAGGTCGTCGAGGTCGGTGGCGCGTTCGGTGTCGACGGACATCAACGACGTCTCCACCGGCTGGAGTTGGACCGTCGCCGTGAGGATGATCCCGGTCAGGCCCATGCCGCCGGCGGTCGCGTCGAAGAGCGGGGTGCCCGGCACGACCGTACGGATCTCGCCGTCGGCGGTGAGGAGTTCGAAGGACAGCACGTGCCGGGCGAAGGAGCCGGAGACGTGGTGGTTCTTGCCGTGGATGTCCGCGCCGAGCGCGCCGCCGACGGTGACGTACCGGGTCCCGGGCGTCACCGGCACGAACCAGCCGAGCGGCAGCAGCACCGCCATCAGCCGGTGCAGCGAGACGCCCGCGTCGCACAGCACCGTGCCCGCGGTGGCGTCGATCGCGTGGATCCGGTCCAGTGCGGTCATGTCGAGCACCGCGCCGCCCGCGTTCTGCACCGCGTCCCCGTACGCCCGCCCCAGCCCCCGCGCGATGCCGCCCCGGGCCCCGCAGCCCCGCACCGCGGCCACGACCTCCTCGTACGAGCGCGGCCGGACCAGCCGGGGGGGGGTGGGGGCGGTGCGGCCCCAGCCGGTGAGGCTGACGAGGGCGGACGGGGTGCTTTCGGTGCTTCCGGGGTGCTGGGTGCGGGTGTCGGTGGGCATGACCGTGACCGTAGCGCCCGTAAAGGGGGATAACTTGGCGATATGCCTGCACTGCACGGCTGCTCACCGAAACGGGTGATTAATGGGATGTCGTCATAGTTTGCACTATTTCTGCGGGCCGGTGCCTAGAAGAGTCGGTTCCCATGGACGAAACAGCCGAACTCGACGAACTCGCCGGACCGGTGAGAGGGGCTGAACCCGCCGGATCCGGCGGACCCGCCGACCTCGACCGCCGCCTTCTCGCCGCCGTCCACGTCTACGGCGCCGATCCCCGCGTGGCCGCCGTGGCCCGGGCCCTGTCCTGGACCGGCGAGCACGGCGCCCTCTGGCTCGCCGCCGGGCTCACGGCCGCCGCCCTCGACCGGCCCCACCGCACCGCCTGGCTGCGCGCCACCGCGCTCACCGCGACGGCGCATCTGGCCTGCGTGGGCGTCAAGCGGGTGGTACGGCGCCCGCGCCCCGGGCATGTCCAACCCCTGGTCCGCACCGCCGGACGGCACTCCTTCCCGAGCGCGCACGCGACCTCGGCGGTGGCGGCGGCGGTGGCCTACGGGGGGTTGGGGGCAGCGGGGGGCGTGGGAGGCGTGGGAGGCGTGGGGGTGCGGGCGGTGGTGCCGTTGGCCGCCGCGATGTGTGTGTCGCGGGTGGTCGCCGGGGTTCACTATCCGTCGGACGTGGTGGCGGGGGCGGGGGGGGGGGCTGTCACGGCGGGGGGGGGGGGGGGGGGGGGGGGGGGTGGCCGTGC
>LJCV01000131.1 GCA_001298575.1 Actinobacteria bacterium OK074 | reverse complement strand
AACCCCGCCACGCCCCCCGAATCCCCCAAAGACCCCGAAGGAGGCCCGCAGTGAACGACATTGCAGACGTCGCCCTCCGCCTCCTCATCGTCTTCATCGTCTTCCTCACCCTCCCTTTGGTCATCGGTCAGACCGAGCACAAGGTGATGGCCCACATGCAGGGCCGTCTCGGTCCGATGTACGCCGGCGGCTTCCACGGCTGGGCCCAACTCGTCGCCGACGGTGTGAAGTTCGTCCAGAAGGAAGACGTCGTACCGGCGGGCGCGGACCGCCGTGTCTTCCAACTCGCCCCCGCCGTCGCGCTCCTCCCGTACCTCCTGGTCGTCCTCGTCATTCCGGTCGGCCCGAGCGAGGGCGCGGTCGGCGAGGTCGTCGACGCGGGCATCTTCTTCGCCCTCGCGGTGATGGGCGTCGGCGTGCTCGGCTCCCTGATGGCCGGCTGGGCCTCCGCGAACAAGTTCTCCCTCCTCGGCGGGCTGCGCACCGCGGCCCAACTCCTCGCGTACGAACTCCCGATGCTCCTGACCGCCGCCTCGGTGGCGATGGCGGCCGGAACGGTCTCCCTCCCCGGCATCCTCGACGCCTTCCACTGGTGGTGGCTGCCGTGGCAGATCACTGGCGCGCTCGTGTTCTTCGTGGCGGGCCTGGCCGAACTCCAGCGTCCTCCCTTCGACATGCCGGTCGCCGACTCGGAGATCATCTTCGGTGCGTACACGGAGTACACCGGCCTGCGCTTCGCTCTCTTCCTGCTCGCCGAGTACGCCGGAATCGTCGTCCTGTGCGGCCTGACCACCGTCCTGTTCCTGGGCGGCTGGCACGGCCCCGGCGGCGCCGACGGCCTCGGCTGGGTCTGGACCCTCCTGAAGACGGCGGTGCTGGCCTTCGTCGTCATCTGGCTGCGCGTCACCTACCCCCGGCTGCGCGAGGACCAGCTCCAGAAGCTCTCCTGGACCTTCCTCGTCCCCCTCTCCCTCGCTCAGATCGCCCTGACCGGCATCGTGAAGGTGGTGTTCCTCTAATGCCCCCGATTCCCGGCTCCGGCCTGGCCAAGGGCCTGGCCGTCACCCTCCGCACGATGACGAAGAAGACCGTCACCGCGCAGTACCCGCACACCCAGCCCGAACTCCCGCCCCGTTCCCGCGGTGTCATCGGCCTCTTCGAGGAGAACTGCACGGTCTGCATGCTGTGCGCCCGCGAGTGCCCGGACTGGTGCATCTACATCGACTCCCACAAGGAGACGGTGCCGTCCGCCACCCCCGGCGGCCGCGAGCGCAGCCGCAATGTCCTCGACCGTTTCGCCATCGACTTCTCCCTCTGCATGTACTGCGGTATCTGCATCGAGGTCTGCCCCTTCGACGCCCTGTTCTGGTCCCCGGAGTTCGAGTACGCCGAGACCGACATCCACGAACTCACCCACGAACGCGACAAGCTCCGCGAGTGGATGTGGACGGTCCCCGCGCCACCCCCCCCCCCCCCCGCGGCGGAGGAACCGAAGGAGTTCGCCGCCGCCCGCAAGACCGCCGAGAAGCTCGCCGCGGCCCAGGCCGAGCCGTCGCCGTCGCCATCGGAGGGAGAGTCGTGATCCTCGCCGCAGCCGCCGCCCCGCACGGCTTCCTCTCCCCGACCGGCGTCGAGATCGCCTTCCTCCTGTTCGGTCTGGTCACCTTCGGCGCCGCCCTGGTCACGGTCACCACCAAGCAACTCGTGCACGCCGCCCTGTGGCTGGTGGTCACCCTCGGCGGTCTGGCCGTCGAATACCTCCTGCTCACCGCCGAGTTCATCGCCTGGGTGCAGGTCCTCATCTACGTCGGTTCCGTCGTCGTCCTCCTTCTCTTCGGTCTGATGCTCACCCGGGCCCCCATCGGCCGCTCCCCGGACGCCGACTCCGGCAACCGCTGGGTCGCCCTCGCCGTGGCCCTCGCCGCTGCCGCGGCACTGGTCTGGGTCGTCACCGACGCCTTCCGCACGACCTGGGTCGACCTGAACGGCCCGGCCGCCGGCTCCACCGCGGTGACCGGCGCGAGCCTCTTCCAGAACTGGGTCCTGCCCTTCGAGGCCCTCTCCGTCCTTCTCCTCGCGGCCCTGGTCGGCGCGATCGTCCTGTCCCGCAAGGCGAAGGCGGAGTCGAGCTCTCCCCCTGTGAACTCCCGAGCCGCGACCGGTGGTTCCCCATCTGTCCCGGATTCCCGGATTCACCCGGTTGGGCGAAACAAGCCGGCCGAGCAGGAACAGGAAGGAGCCCGCTGATGCACCTCGTCTATCCCGCCGTGCTCGCTGCCCTCCTCTTCTGCACCGGTCTGTACGGCGTCCTCGCCCGCCGCAACGCGATCCTCGTCCTCATGTCCGTCGAGCTGATGCTCAACGCCGTCAACCTCAACCTCGTCGCCTTCGACGTCTGGCTGAGCAGGGCCGCCCGCGACACCCTGCACTCCGGCCAGGCCCTGACCCTGTTCACGATCGCCATCGCCGCCGCCGAGATCGGCATCGGTCTGGCGATCGTCCTCGCCGTTCACCGGGGCCGCGGCACCGCCGACATCGACAAGCTCCGCGACACCGCCGAGGGCCCGGAACCGGACGGCCCCGACCCCGACAACCCCGACTCCGCCCCCCCCCCCCCCACGGCCCCGCAGGCCACCCGGGCCGGGAAGGCTGAGGCCACCGCGTGACCACGACCACCCTCGCCGTCCTCGTCCCCCTCCTCCCGTTCCTGGGCGCCGCGGCAGGACTGCTCCTCGGCCGCACCGCCCCCGGTTTCGTCCGCCCCCTCGCCGTCCTGCCGACGTTCACGGCCTTCGCCCTCACCGTGCTGGTCGCCGTGCGCCAGGGCGGTCACACGGCCGTCGACGCCGCCACCGAACTGACGCCCACCGGCTCGGTCCCCGTCGAACTCGCCCTGCACATCGACGGCTTCGCCGCCCTCGTCGCCGTCCTGGTCGGCCTGGTCGCCTCCTGCGTGCAGCTGTACTCGACGGGCTATCTGCGCGACGACCCGCGCTACCCCTCCTACGCCGCTCTCGTCTCCCTCTTCACCTCCGCGATGCTCCTCGTCGTCTACTCCGGCGACCTGATCGTGCTGCTCGTCGGCTGGGAGGTCATGGGCATCTGCTCGTACTTCCTGGTCGGCCACTACTGGGAGACCCCCGAGGCCCGCGCCGCCTCCCTGAAGGCGTTCCTCGTCACCAAGCTCGGCGACGTGCCCTTCCTCATCGGCCTGTTCGCCCTCGCCACCGACGCCGGCTCCTTCCGCATCACGAAGATCCTCGACGAGGTCGCCCACGGCGGACCGGCCCACCCGACCCTGGTCGCCCTGCTGCTCCTGGCCGGGGTGGCGGGCAAGTCCGCGCAGTTCCCGCTGCACACCTGGCTCCCGGACGCGATGGCGGGCCCCACCCCCGTCTCCGCGCTCATCCACGCCGCGACGATGGTCGCCGCCGGTGTCTACTTCGTCGCCCGTCTCCTTCCCGTCTTCGAGGCGTCTGCCGCCGCGATGGTCGTCCTCGCCGTCATGGCCGGCGTCACGATGGCCGGTTCGGCGCTCGCCGCCCTCGCCCAGGACGACATCAAACGCGTCCTCGCCTACTCGACGATCGGCCAGCTCGGCTACATGACCGGCGCCCTCGCCGTCGGCGACCGCTCCGCCGCCGTCTTCCACCTCCTCGCGCACGGCGCCTTCAAGGCGCTGCTCTTCCTCGCGGCCGGCGTGATCATCCACGCCGCCGGCACCAACTCCCTGGCCGCCATGTCCCGCATGACAGGACTCCGCGACCGCGTCCCCGACGCCTACTGGACGATGACCGTGGCGCTGCTCGCGCTCGCCGCGATCCCGCCGTTCAGCGGCTTCTTCTCCAAGGAAGCCGTGCTCGGCGCCGCCGAACACGTCGCCACCGGCCACACCGCCCACGCTCCCGGCGCCGCGGGCTGGATCGTCCTCGTCGCCGGTCTGCTCACCGCCCTCCTCACCGCCGCCTACGCCACCCGCCTGTGGCTGCTCGCCTTCCGGGGCCGCGGCGCCGAGGCCCCCGACCACGGGAAGCAGCCCGTCGTCATGAACGCCGTCCTGTGGGTCCTCGCCATCCCCTCCCTCGCCTTCGGACTCGCCTACCGCGCGCTGCCCGACTGGTTCGACGGCGGCGACCTGGCCCCGACCCTGACCACCTCCGTCCTCGCCACGGGCCTCGCCCTCACCGGCGGACTCGTCACCTACGGAGCCTGGCGGCACGCCACCGCACGTGCGGCCCGTGTCCCCCTCGGTGCGGTCGCCGCCCACCCGGGTGCCGACGCCGCCCAGGTCGAGGCCGAGGCCATCGCCACCCACACCCCGGCCTATGGAGACATCGCCGCGGCCCCCGACCCTGCGGACCCGGGCCGTCTCCTGCTCGGCCCGCTGCACCGCCACGCGGCCGCCGGCTTCCGGCTCGACGCCGTGTACTCGGCCCTCTTCGTCCGCCCGGTCCAGGCCGGGGCGAGCCTCGTACGATTCCTCGACCGCGAGGTCGTCGACACCTACGTACGCGGTGCGGGCGCCCTACCCCGCCTGCTCGGCGCCGCCGTACGGCGGGCCCAGACCGGCAATGTGCAGACCTATGTGAGCGCGCTGCTCGCCGGCACCGTCGTCCTCGCGGTCGCCGCCGTCCTTGTCGCCACGGGAGCGTGAGCAGGCGTGATCGATATCAGCGAGTCCGTGATGCAGTTCCTTCTGGCGTTCGTCGTCGTCATCCCGCTCGTCGGCGCGCTCGCCGCCCTCCTGCCCGCCCCGCCGGGGCTGAAGGGGAAGTCCCCGGAGCAGGCCGTGCTGCGCCACGGCGTGACCGCCACCGGCACCGTGCTCATCGCCGCGGTCGCCCTCGCGCTCGGCTTCGACCACGACCATCCGTCGAAGATGCAGGCCACGACCGACATCAGCTGGATCCCCGCACTCCACGTGCGCATCCACCTCGGCATCGACGGCATCTCCCTCCCCCTTCTGGTCCTGACCGCGCTGCTGACCTTCCTCTGCGCGCTGTACTCCTACTTCAAGCCGCCCGCGGGGCCGACCCCGAAGGCGTTCGTCGCGCTGCTGCTCGTCCTCGAATCCGGCACCCTCGCGACCTTCGCCGTCCTCGACCTCCTCCTCTTCTTCCTCGCGTTCGAGATGGTCCTCATCCCGATGTACTTCCTCATCGCCCGCTGGGGCGGTGAGCAACGGACCCGGGCCGCCTGGAAGTTCATCCTCTTCACCCTGCTCGGGTCCGTCGTCATGTTGCTCGGCCTGCTCCTGATCGGGATCAAGGCGGGCACATTCGACATGGTGGCACTCGCCACTGACAACGGCCGGTCGCTGCCCACATCCGTGCAGGTCATCGCCGTTCTGGCGATCGGGATCGGGCTCGCGGTCAAGACGCCGATGTGGCCGCTGCACAGCTGGCTGCCCGACGCCCCCCCCGCCGCCCCCACCGTCGGCTCGGTCCTGCTCGCCGGCGTCCTGCTGAAGATGGGAACCTACGGTTTCGTACGGATCCTGCTACCCGTCACGCCGGACGGTATGCACACCTTCGCCCCCTATATCGCCGCTTTCGGTGTAGTGGGCATCATTTACGGCTCCTTGGCCTGTCTCGCCCTCGCCAAACAGGGCGCGAAGGGCGACCTCAAACGCCTCATCGCCTACTCCTCCGTCGGCCACATGGGCTTCGTCCTGCTCGGCATCGCGACGATGACCCCGACCGGCGTGAACGGCGCCCTGTTCGCCAACATCGCCCACGGCCTCATCACCGGCCTGCTGTTCTTCCTGGTCGGAGCGTTGAAGGACCGCACCGGCAGCACCGACCTCGACACCCTCGCCGAGGAGACCGGCGCCGCGCTCTACGGCAAGGCCCCGCGCCTCGGCGGCCTGCTCGCCTTCGCCGCCGTCGCCTCGCTCGGACTGCCGGGCCTGGCCGGATTCTGGGGCGAGATGCTCGCGTTGTTCGGCGCGTTCAAACCCGCCGACGGCCTCAGTCGTCCCGCTTTTCTCACCTTCACCGTGATCGCCGCGTTCGGCACCCTGCTCACCGCCGCGTACATGCTCGTCGTGGTCCGCCGCGTCTGCATGGGCGCCGTACGGCAGGACGCCCCGGAACTCGCCGATGTCCGCACGTTCGAATTCGCGGCCTGGGCGCCGCTCGTCGTCCTCACCGTCGTCGCCGGCCTGTGGCCCAAGGCCCTCCTCGGCCTCACCGACCCGGCCGTGCAGCAGCTCCTCGCAGGAGGCACCCGATGAGCAGCCCCCTGACCCCGGCCGCGGCCCCGCTGGCCCACTCGGCCGCGCCCCTGGCGCAGTCCGTGGTCCAGTCCGTCGACTGGCTCGCCATCGCGCCGCCCACCATCACGGCGGCCGTCGCCCTCGTCGTACTCGTCGCCGACCTGTTCCTCGCCGACGCCCGCAAGGCCGTCCTCGGCTGGATCTCCGTCGCGGGCCTCGCCGCCGCCGCGCTCATGCTGCTGCCCCTCCTGGACGGCGACCGCGCCACCTTCTGCCTCACGGGCGACACGCACGCGTGCAGCTACACGGCGGACCACTTCACCCTGGCCATCCAGTTCCTGGTCCTCGGCGGAGCGCTCCTCGCAGCCCTCCTGTCGGTCACCGCCCTCAAGGACGCCAACCGGCAACTCCCCGAAGGGGAGTACTGGTTCCTGCTGCTGTCCTCGGCCGCCGGAGCCGCCCTGCTGCCCGCCTCCCGCGACCTGGCCACCCTGATCGTCGCCCTGGAGGTCGCCTCGCTGCCGGCGTTCGCCCTCGTCGGCATCAGACAGGGCAACCGGATGTCCGCCGAAGCGGCCCTGAAGTTCTTCCTGTCGTCGGTCACCGCGACCGCCGTCAGCCTGATGGGCGTCAGCTTCGTGTACGCGACCACGGGCACCCTCTACCTCACCCGGATCGCCGACGGGATCCGGCACGTCGACAGCCAGTTCCACACCCTCGCCCAGGCGGGCGTCGCCCTGACCCTCGTCGGCTTCGCCTTCAAGACGGCCGCCGTACCGTTCCACTTCTGGGTCCCCGACACCTACGTGGGAGCCCCGCTCCCGATCGCGGCCTACTTGTCGGTCGTCGGCAAGGCGGTCGGCTTCTCCGGCCTGATCCTGGTGACCGTCGTCGCCTTCCCGTCGTACGCCGACGTCTGGGGCCCCGCCCTGGCCGTCCTGGCCGCCCTCACCATGACCGTCGGCAACCTCGGCGCCCTGCGCCAGCAGACCACGCGCGCGTACAGCGCGGTACGACTCCTGGCCTGGTCCTCCGTCGGCCAGGCCGGCTACCTCCTGGTGCCGATCGCCGCCGCCGCGTACTCCGACGACACCGACAAGGCCATCGGCTCCACCGTCGCCTACGCCCTGATGTACGCCGCCGTGAACCTCGGCGCCTTCGCGGTGGCCGCCCTCGTGGGCCGTAGCCGGGCCCTGAACCGCCTCAGTGACTACCGGGGCCTCTACGCCTCCAACCCCCTCGCCGCGCTCATCCTGGCGTTCTTCCTGCTCTGCCTGGCCGGGCTGCCGCCGGGCATCATCGGCCTCTTCGCCAAGGTCACCGTCTTCTCGGCGGCCGTCGACGCGGGCCTGGGCTGGCTCGCCGTCGTCATGGCCGTCAACGTCGTGATCGCCCTCTTCTACTACCTCCAGTGGACGGCACTGCTGTTCGCCGCCCCCGAGGGTGAGCCCGCGCGGCACCGCGTCCCGGCCCCCCTCACGGCCGCAATCGCCCTCACGGCCGTCCTGGGCATCGCCCTGTCGGGAGCACCTCAGCTGGTCCTGCGGTTCTCGGACACCGGCCTGTTCTGATCCGCCCGTCCGCGGCCTTCCCCGCGTGTGTGTGACGTGATGGGCACGCGCGCGTGGAGGGGCGCCGCCCGCCCGCCAGTGCCACCGTCACCCGGACGGCCCACACGTGCAGGTGCCCGCACCGGGGAACTTGCGCTCCTCGCCTGGCGTTGACGAGAGCGGGAGGGTCCACTGAGAAGTGGAGTCAACAACAGCCGCAGACAAGGGGTTCCCCTGCCGCACCGTTTGGAGGAGTAACCGTGCACCGCCGGCACAACGGGCTCAGGACCGCAGTACTCCTCGGGGGACTGTCCGCACTCATCATCGTCATCGGCAGCTTCTTCGGCCGCATGGGACTGGTCGTCGCGCTCCTCGTCGCGGTCGGCACCAACGCCTACGCGTACTGGAACAGCGACAAGCTGGCTCTACGCGCGATGCGTGCCCGCCCGGTGAGCGAGTTCGAGGCCCCCAAGCTCTACCGCATGGTCCGCGACCTCTCCACCCAGGCACGCCAGCCCATGCCACGCCTGTACATCTCGCCCACGGAGGCGCCGAACGCGTTCGCGACGGGCCGCAACCCGCGCAACGCGGCCGTGTGCTGCACCGAGGGCATCCTGAGCATCCTGGACGAGCGCGAACTGCGCGGCGTCATCGGCCACGAACTGAGCCACGTCTACAACCGCGACATCCTCATCTCCTCGGTCGCGGGCGCCCTGGCCTCCGTGATCATGTTCCTGGTGAACTTCGCCTGGCTGATCCCCGTCGGCCGCTCCAACGACGACGACGGCCCCGGCATCCTCGGCATGCTGATGATCATGATCCTGGGCCCGCTCGCCGCGACACTCATCCAACTCGCCATCAGCCGCTCCCGCGAGTACGAGGCGGACGCGTCCGGCGCCCAGCTCACCGGCGACCCCCTGGCCCTGGCGAGCGCCCTGCGCAAGCTGGAGGCCGGCACCAAGCAACTGCCGCTGCCGCCCGAGCCGCGCATCGAGACCGCGAGCCACATGATGATCGCGAACCCCTTCCGCCCGGGCCAGGGACTGTCCAAGATGTTCTCCACGCACCCGCCGATGGCGGAGCGCATCGCCCGGCTCGAAAAGATGGCAGGACATCAGCGGTGAAAACGATCCTGAACGTCATTTGGCTCGTCCTGAGCGGCTTCTGGCTGTTCCTCGGCTACGTGTTCGCAGGCGCACTCCTGTGCATCACGATCATCGGAATTCCCTTCGGCATCGCCGCGTTCCGCATCGGCGTCTACGCTCTGTGGCCCTTCGGCTATACGACGGTCGAACGCCCGGACGCGGGCGCCCCGTCCTGCCTCGGCAACGTCCTGTGGCTGGTCCTGGCGGGCTGGTGGCTGGCGCTCGCCCACATCTTCACCGGCATCGTGCTGTGCATCACGATCATCGGCATCCCGTTCGGCATCGCGAACTTCAAGCTCATCCCGGTCTCCCTGCTCCCGCTGGGACGCGAAATCGTCCGCACGGACCAGCCGTTCGCGGCACGCTGACCGAACCCCACCCCACTCGCGGACGGGCTTCCAACCCCGCCCACCGGCCGACCCGCACCGCCCGCTGACCGACCCCCACTCCGCCCGCCGGCGGGTGCTCACCCAACTCACTGACCACCCCTCACCTCGCCCGCGACCGGCTTCCGGCCGCGGGCGTTCGAGAGTTATCCACAGGCTGCCCGATTGTCAGTGCCACGCGGCATCATGAACCCATGACCGAGATCGAGCAGTTGCTGGACAGGGTGGCGGAGGAGGCCCGCAACACCCGCCCGTGGGGCTGGCCTTCACTCCCCGAGCCGTTGGACGCGGCCGGGATCCACCGCGCCGAAGCCGCGCTGGGCTTCCCCCTGCCCGCGCTGCTCGCCGACCTCTATCTACGCATAGGAGACGGCGGATTCGGCCCGGAGTACGGCCTGCTGCCCCTGCTCGACAGCCCACCGTCGAGCGAACCCGCCGCCGTCCCCCAGTACTTCGCCAACCGCGAGGGCGCCCGCAAGGACCCGGAGTGGCCCTGGCCCGAGGGCGTCCTGCCGATATCCCACTGGGGCTGCGGAATGTACGCGTGCGTGGACTGCCGCACCCAAGAGGGCATGGTCCTGCTCTACGAGCCGAACGCGGACGAGGCCGCCCACGCCTGGTACGTGGACGAGCCCAGCCTCGCCGACTGGCTGCGCACCTGGCTGGACGGCACGGGCTGGTACGACGAGTCCAATGACGGCGCGGACCTGCCCCCGTGGCCCGACTTCGCGCTCCGTACAAGCGCGATACCGGCGCCGTAGCGCTACCGGTAGCCGTAACCGCAGCCGTAACCAACGCCTCCCGCCAAGGCAGACACGAACCGGCGGCTCACCGGGAACACCACGGTTCACCGCCCCCGTTATGTTTTCTGCGGTCCTGCAAGAGGGCCGCTGGCCTCCGGGCCCGGCATGGCTGTTCCCCCCTGTCGAACCGATGACCTGGGGGGTGGTGTCACCGGGCCCGAGAGGCGCCGTTGGAGA
>LJCV01000130.1 GCA_001298575.1 Actinobacteria bacterium OK074 | reverse complement strand
GGTGTGGCCGGTGTCATCAAGATGGTGTTGGCGATGCAGCATGGTGTGTTGCCGCAGACCTTGCACGTCGACGAGCCCTCGTCCCGCGTCGACTGGACGTCCGGGGCCGTTGAGGTGCTGGCCGAGGAGCGTGCGTGGCCGGAGACGGGGCGGGCGCGGCGGGCGGGTGTGTCGGCGTTCGGTGTGAGCGGTACGAATGCGCACGTCGTCCTTGAACGGCCGCTTCCTGAGCCGGTGTTGAGCGGTTCCGATGCGGATGCTGAGCCGTCGTTGGTGCTGTCGTTGGTTCCGTGGGTGGTGTCGGGGCGTACGGCGGCGGCGTTGCGGGCGCAGGCCGGGCGGCTGGCGGAGTTCGTGGCCGGGGACGAGGGGCTCAGCGCTGCGGGGGTTGGCGGGTCGTTGGTGCGGTCGCGGTCGGTGTTCGAGCACCGGGCGGTGGTGTGGGGTGCGGACCGTGCGGAGTTGCTGCGCGGGCTGGAGGCCGTGGCCGGAGGGGAGTCGGCCGTCGGTGCCGTGACCGGAGAGGTGGGCGAGGGCGGTCGTACGGCGTTCCTGTTCGCTGGGCAGGGGTCTCAACGGCTCGGCATGGGACGGGAGTTGTACGACGAGTACCCGGTCTTCGCGGACGCCTTCGATGCCGTATGCGCGTACCTGGACACCGAACTGCCGCGTCCGTTGCGTGAGGTGGTGTTCGGTGGTGAGGATGCCGAACTGCTGAACCGGACCGAGTACGCCCAGCCCGCGTTGTTCGCGCTTGAGGTGGCGTTGTTCCGGTTGGTGGAGTCGTGGGGTGTGCGGCCGGATGTGCTGGCCGGTCATTCGATTGGCGAGATTGCTGCCGCGCATGTGGCGGGGGTGTGGTCGTTGGCGGATGCGTGCCGACTGGTGGCTGCGCGGGGCCGGTTGATGCAGGCGCTGCCGCCGGGTGGGGCGATGGTCGCGCTTCAGGCTCGCGAGGACGAGGTGCTGCCGCTGCTGAACGACCGTGTGGGCATCGCGGCGGTGAACGGCCCCCAGGCGGTGGTCATTTCGGGCGCCGCCGACGCCGTAGAGGACATGGCCGCGTTCTTCCGTGCCCAGGGGCGGAAGGCTACGTCGTTGCGGGTCAGCCATGCTTTCCACTCGCCGCTGATGGAGCCGATGCTCGCCGGCTTCCGGCGGGTCGCCGAGAGTCTGGCCTACGAGCCGCCGCAGTTCGCGGTTGTGTCGACCGTGACCGGGGAGTTGGCCGCGGCCGATGAGCTGACCTCGCCGGAGTACTGGGTGCGGCATGTGCGGGAGGCGGTCCGATTCGCCGACGCCGTACGGGTGTTGGACGGGCAGGAAGGGGTTCGGCGGTATCTCGAACTCGGGCCGGACGGCACGCTGACCGCGCTCGCCCAGTCCGTGCTGGAGCGGGCGAACGACGACCGTGACCTTGCCGATGGCCGTGGCCCTGCCGATGTCCGTGACACCGCTGACGGCCGCGAACCCGCCGTGCTCGTGGCCGCGTTGCGCAAGGACCGGCCCGAGGCGAGGTCGGTGCTGGCGGCGCTCGCCGGTGTCTTCGTGTCCGGTGGTGGCGTCGACTGGTCGAGTCTGCTCCCTGCCGTGCCGTGGGTGGAGTTGCCGACGTACGCCTTCCGGCACCAGCGGTTCTGGCCGACGGTCGGTGGGTCGGAGACGGGCACGACCTCGGGAGGGTCTGGCGGGTCCGGCGGGGAGGTCGATGCTCGCTTCTGGGCGGCCGTCGAGCGCGAGGATCTCGAATCGCTGGCCGGGGAACTGGAGTTGGGGGCGGACGTGGTCGGCGCGGTGCTGCCCGCGCTGTCCTCCTGGCGGCGGCAGAGCGTGGAGCGGGCCGCGCTGGACGGCTACCGGTACCGAGTGGACTGGGCGCCGCTGGGCGGAGTTCCACGTGCCGCGGTGCTGGCGGGCCGCTGGCTGGTGGCCGTACCGGACGGGTTCGCGGACGACCCCTGGGCTCTCTCGGTACGGGAAGCGCTGACGGTCGCGGGCGCCGAGGTCGAGTGGTGGACGTGCGATCCGAGTGCTGGACGCGCCGAACTCGCCTCCCGTGTTGATGAGTTGGGGGTGTCGGTCGCGGGTGTGGTGTCCCTGCTGGCTCTCTCTGAGGAACCTCCGTCCGAGGGCGGAGTTCCCCTTGCCGTCTCGGCTTCGGTCGCGCTGGTTCAGGCTCTCGGGGACGCGGGTGTGACGGCTCCGCTGTGGGTGCTGACTCGGGGCGCGGTGGCGGCCGGGCAGCCGGGTGGTGGCGTTGTCGAACCGGTTCAGGGTGCCGTGTGGGGGCTGGGGCGCGTGGCCGCGCTTGAGGCGCCCGGTCGTTGGGGCGGGCTGGTCGATCTGCCGGCGGTCCTGGAGGGGGCTGTCGGGAACGCGTTGGCTGGTGTGTTGGGTGGGCTGGGGGAGGAGGATCAGGTTGCCGTGCGGGCGTCGGGTGTATTCGGGCGTCGGCTTGGGCGGGTGACCGGCATCTCCGGTGAAGAAGTGGGCGGTTGGCGTGCGCGTGGGACGGTGTTGATCACCGGTGGTACGGGTGCGTTGGGTGCGCGCGTGGCTCGGTGGGTGGTCGCGGAGGGTGCCGAGCATGTGGTGTTGGTGAGTCGGCGGGGGCTTGAGGCGCCGGGGGTTGGGGAGTTGCGGGACGAACTCACCGGTTCCGGGGCGCGGGTGTCCGTCGTGGCGTGTGATGTCGCTGTTCGTGCGGCAGTTGAGGAGTTGCTCGCGGAGTATCCCGTGGATGCGGTCGTCCACGCCGCCGGTGCGGTGGTCAACCTCCCGTTGGATCAGGTGTCGTTGGGGGATCTGGGGGCGGTGTGGTCGGGCAAGGTGGCCGGTGCCGTGAACCTGGATGCGGCGTTGGGTGATCGTGCGCTGGACGCGTTCGTGGTGTTCTCCTCCATCGCCGGGGTGTGGGGCAGCGGTGGCCAGACCGGGTACGCGGCGGCTAATGCCTTCCTGGACGGGCTGGTTGAGGCTCGGCGTGCACGTGGTCTGGCTGCTACGTCGGTGGCGTGGGGTCCGTGGGCGGACGGTGGTATGGCGGCCGATGCCGAGGCTGTCGAGGCGCTGCGTCGTCGTGGTCTGCTCGCGCTTGAACCGGGCCGTGCGGTGCGGGCGTTGGGCCGGGTGGTCCCGGGCGCGGACGCCCTGACCGTCGTAGCGGATGTGGACTGGTCGAGGTTCGCGCCCGCCTACACCAGCGTCCGCCCGAGCGTACTGCTGTCCACTCTCCCCGAAGCCCGCACCGCCCTCGCGACCGTGCCCGTCGAGGAGGCGGAGGACGCGCGGGAGGCCGTGCTGCGGCAGGAGTTGGACGGGCGGTCGGCGGACGAGCGGCGGCAGGTGTTGGTGGATCTGGTCCGGCGGCGGGCGGCCGAGGTGCTGGGGCACGGCGACACCGGGGCCGTGGGGTCCGCGCACGCGTTCCGTGACCTCGGGGTCGACTCGCTGACCGCCGTCGAGCTGCGCAACCGGCTCGCCGCCGAGACCGGTCTGAAGCTGCCCAGCACCCTCGTCTTCGACTACCCGACCCCCCGCCACCTGGCGGCCTTCCTGGACGACGAGCTCTTCGGCGCGACGGCGGCCGACACCGAGAGTGCCCTGGTGACCGAGCTGGACCGGCTGGCCGCCACGATTTCAAGGCTTTCCCCAGAGAACGGCTCCAGGACTCTCGCGAAGGCCCGACTGCGCAGCATGCTGGCCGAGTTGGGTGATCAAACCGAGGGCGATCCCAAGGCCGCCGTCTCCCAGCAGCTTGAGGCGGCCTCGGACGACGAGATCTTCGACTTCATCAACCGGGAACTCGGCCGGTCCTGACCGCCCGTGCAACAGCAGTCGAGCAGTTCGGTAGTCGAGCAGTTCGGCAGTCGGCCAGTTCGGCTTTCGGGCAGTACGGCAGACCAGTAGTTCGGAAAGCCGGCAGTCCGGAAGAACCAGCAGTGCACGCAGTCCAGTTGATCGCAACCCTCCTGCCAGTCCGTCCTAACGCCTACGGCGACAACGAGATCGTTCCTTCCGCTACAACGTATGGGGCACGTTCCAATGGCGAATGAAGACAAGCTCCGGGACTACCTCAAGTGGGTCACCGCCGACCTCGCCGAGACACGCCGGCAGCTCCAGGAACTGGAGTCCCGGGGCGACGAACCGATCGCGATCGTCGGCATGAGCTGCCGGTTCCCCGGCGCGGTGCGGTCCCCCGAGGACTACTGGCAACTGCTGGCCGACGGCGCCGACGCGATCTCCGGCTGGCCCACGGACCGCGGTTGGGACCTCGACGGGCTGTACGACCCCGACTCCCGCCGCACGGACGGCAGTTACGCACGCGAGGGCGGCTTCGTCCACGACGCGGGTGACTTCGACCCGGCCTTCTTCGGCATCTCGCCGCGCGAGGCCGTCGCCATGGACCCGCAGCAGCGGTTGCTGCTGGAGACGTCCTGGGAGGCGTTCGAACACGCCGGTATCGACCCGGAGTCGGCGCGCGGCGGTCGCGCGGGCGTCTTCGTCGGATGCAGCAACCAGGAGTACGGCGCCGGGCTTGCCGACGTCCCCGACGACGTCCGCGGACACCTGCTGACCGGCAACTCCACCTCCGTCGTCTCCGGGCGCGTGTCGTACGTCCTCGGGCTCGAAGGCCCGGCCGTGACGGTGGACACGGCGTGCTCGTCGTCGCTGGTCGCGCTGCACCTGGCCGTGCAGGCGCTGCGCGGCGGCGAGTGCGACCTCGCGCTCGCGGGCGGCGTGACGGTGATGTCGACGCCGGGTGTGTTCGTGGAGTTCTCGCGGCAGCGGGGGCTGGCCGTCGACGGCCGGTGCAAAGCGTTCGCGGAGGGCGCGGACGGCACCGGGTGGTCCGAGGGCGTGGGCATGCTGCTGGTGGAGCGGTTGTCGGACGCGCGGCGCAACGGGCACCGGGTGTTGGCGGTGGTGCGAGGCAGCGCCGTCAACCAGGACGGTGCGTCGAATGGTCTGACGGCGCCGAACGGTCCGTCTCAACAGCGTGTGATCCGGGCGGCGTTGGCGTCCGCCGGGTTGTCGGCTACGGACGTGGACGCGGTTGAGGCGCACGGCACGGGTACGACGCTGGGCGACCCGATCGAGGCCCAGGCCCTCCTCGCCACGTACGGGCAGAACCGTTCGGACGAACAGCCGTTGTGGCTCGGCTCGGTGAAGTCGAACATCGGGCACACGCAGGCCGCGGCTGGCGTGGCGGGTGTGATCAAGATGGTGCTCGCCCTGCAACACGGCGTGCTACCAAGGACGTTGCACGTGGACGCGCCCTCGTCGCACGTCGACTGGCACGACGGGCAGGTACGACTGCTCACCGAGGCGCGCGCGTGGGAGCGGGTGGCGGAGGACCGCCCCCGCCGGGCCGCCGTGTCCGCGTTCGGGGTGAGCGGGACGAATGCGCATGCCGTCCTGGAGGAGGCGCCCGCCGAGGAGACCGCTGAGGGGTCCGAAGGCGACCTCCCTGGTTCCGTTGCCGGTGAGCCGGCACAGGTGCCTTCCGGCGTCCTGCCCTGGCTGCTCTCCGCCCGCACCCCCGAGGCCCTGCCCGGCCAGGCGGCCCGGCTGCTCGCACACCTGAGAGAGCACCCCGGAACCGCACCGCTCGACCTCGCCTGGTCCCTCGCCAACCACCGGGCGGCGCTGCCGTACCGGGCCGCTCTCCTCGGCACCGACCACGCCGAACTCCTCGCCGGGCTCGCCGCGTTCGCGACCGGCGACCGCACCGACGCGGTGGTCACCGTCACGGGCACGGTCCAGCCGGACGGGCGTACGGCGTTCCTGTTCGCGGGGCAGGGGTCGCAACGGCTCGGTATGGGCCGGGAGTTGTACGTGGGGTATCCGGTGTTCGCGGCGGTGTTCGATGCGGTGGATGCGGAAGTTCCTTTTGGGCTGCGGGAGATCGTTTTCGGCGATGATGCCGAGTTGCTGAATCGGACGGAGTTTGCGCAGCCTGCGTTGTTCGCGCTTGAGGTGGCGTTGTTCCGGCTGTTGGAGTCGTGGGGTGTGCGGCCGGACGTGCTGGCCGGGCATTCGATCGGTGAGATTGCTGCCGCGCATGTGGCCGGGGTGTGGTCGCTGGCCGATGCTTGTCAACTGGTGGTCGCGCGTGGCCGGTTGATGCAGGCGTTGCCGTCGGGTGGTGCGATGGTGGCGGTGCAGGCGGCCGAGGACTCGCTTCTGCCGCTGCTGAACGACCGCGTGGGCATTGCGGCGGTCAACGGTCCCCAGTCGGTGGTGATTTCGGGCGCCGCCGACGCCGTAGAGGAAATTGCCGCGCGCTTCCGAGCCGAGGGGCGCAAGGCGACGGCGTTGCGGGTCAGCCACGCGTTCCACTCGCCGCTGATGGAGCCGATGCTCGCCGAGTTCCGGGCCGTGGTTTCCGAACTGACGTATGCGCAGCCCCAGTTGCCCGTCGTCTCCACGGTCACCGGCGCTGTCGCCACCGCCGAGGAGCTGTGCTCTCCGGAGTACTGGGTGCGGCATGTCCGTGAGGCGGTGCGCTTCGCGGACGGTGTGGGCACGCTTGCCGCGCGTGGGGTCACCCGTTATCTCGAACTCGGCCCGGACGGCACGCTGACGGCCCTGGCCCAGGCATGCCCGGACGCCGTTGGCGACGGGACTGCGGACGGCAACCTGTTCGCGGCGCTGCTCCGCAAGGACCGCGACGAGTCGGTCGGTGTCCTTACGGCGCTCGCCCGGTTGCACGCGCACGGCGCCACGGTCGACTGGCGGGCCGTGCTGCCCGGTGGTCGGCGGGTGGAACTGCCCACGTACGCGTTCCAGCGGGGGCGCTACTGGCTGGCGGACCATGGCCGTCCCGCCACGGGTGGCGGTTCGGATGCCGGTCAACTGTCCGGCAGTGCAGCCGAGTTGGAGTTCTGGAACGCCGTCGAGCACGGCGACCTCGGTACGCTGGCCGAGTCGCTCGGTCTCGCCGAGGAGTCCCTGGACGGACTCGTCCCGGCCCTCTCGACCTGGCGCCGCCGGAGCCAGGAACGCTCCCGGGCGGACCAGTGGCTCTACCGGGCGCAGTGGAAGCCGCTCGACACGGCGTCCGACGCCACCGCGCCGCTGACCGGTCGCTGGCTCGTACTCCTTCCCGAAGGCGCGGCCCAGGAGGCCCGCGCCGAGGCCGTCACGGCGGCGCTCGCGGCACGCGGCGCCGACCCCGTGGTTGTCGGACTTCCGGCCTCGCTTGAACGGGCGGCTCTAGCAGAGCAGTTGACGAACCTGGACGCCGTCTCCGGCATCCTTCTCGATGTCGGCGCCGTCGAGGACGCGGCACGGGCGTGTGCCGCCGTCGCGGTGGCGTTGCAGGCTTCGGGGGACGCGGGCGTCGCGGGCCGGGTGTGGGTGGTGACGCGGGGCGGTGTGTCGGTCGGGCGCTCGGATGCCGCGGTGGACGCGGCGCACGGCGCGGTGTGGGGTCTGGGACGGGTCGCCGCGCTGGAGTACCCGGACCGGTGGGGCGGTCTGGTCGACCTGCCCGAGACGCTCGACCGCCGCACGGTGGGCCGACTGGCCGCCGTACTGGGCGGGTTGGGCGACGAGGACCAGGTCGCGGTGCGGGCGTCCGGGGTGTTCGGGCGTCGGCTCGCACGGGTCACCGGCGGTGAGGAGACGGCCGGTTGGCGTCCTCGTGGGACGGTGCTGGTGACCGGTGGTACGGGTGTGCTGGGCGCGCGGGTGGCGCGGTGGGCGGCTGGTGCCGGTGCTGAGCATGTGGTGTTGGTGAGTCGTCGGGGTCTGGAGGCGCCGGGGGCGGGGGAGTTGCGGGACGAGCTTGCGGGCTTGGGTGTGAGGGTGTCGGTGGTGGCGTGTGACGTCGCCGAACGTGCGGCGGTTGAGGCGCTGTTGGCGGAGTACCCGGTGGATGCGGTGGTGCATACGGCGGGTGTGCTGGACGACGGTGTGATCGACGGGCTGTCGGCGGAGCGGTTCGCGGCGGTGCTGCGGACGAAGGCGCTGAGCGCGCTGTATCTCGACGAGCTGACCCGTGACCGTGACCTGGACGCGTTCGTCCTCTTCTCCTCCTTCGCGGGGAGCATCGGGGCGGCCGGTCAGGGCAACTATGCTGCGGCGAACGCCTACTTGGACGCGTTGGCGGAGCGGCGGCGGGCGGCTGGGTTGCCGGCGACGTCGATCGCGTGGGGTCCGTGGGCCGACGGCGGCATGGCCGACGATACCGGGGCCACCGCACGCATGCGGCGCGGCGGAGTGCTCCCGCTGGACGCGGAGGCGGCCACCAACCTCCTTGCGCGCACGGCGGTTTCCGGCACGCCCGCAGTGATCGTCGCCGACCTCGACTGGGCCGACTTCACGCCGGCCTTCACAACGACGCGACCGAGCCCGTTGATCGGATCCCTTCCGGAGGCCCGCGCGGCGGTCGAGGCCGCCATGGCGACGCCCGGCCACGGTGCCCACGACGACCGCGCCGGACTGCTGGGCCGCCTCACCGGGCTCACCCCCGCCGAACAGGACCGCGTCCTGCTGGACGCGGTACGGACCTGCGCCGCCGCCGTCCTCGGCTACCCCACCCCGGACGCCGTCGCCGCCGAGCGCGCCTTCCGCGACCTGGGCGTCGACTCCCTCACCGCCGTCGAACTCCGCAACGCCCTCGCGGCGTTGACTGGCGTCTCCGGACTCGCGGCGACGGTGGTGTTCGACTATCCGTCGCCGGTGGTGTTGGCGCGGTATCTGCGGGAGCAGTTGTTGGGGGCGGTGTTTGAGGCGGTGGTGCCGGTTGCGGCTGTTGGGAGTGCCGGAGTTGGGTCCGATCCGGTGGTGATTGTTGGGATGGCGTGCCGGTTCCCGGGTGGGGTGGAGGATCCGGAGGGGTTGTGG
>LJCV01000129.1 GCA_001298575.1 Actinobacteria bacterium OK074 | reverse complement strand
CGGTCGGGCTGTGGACCGCGGCGCTCGCCCTGGCGCTCGCGCTGGGCCCGCTGGTCGGCGGGTTCGTCACCCAACACTGGTCCTGGCACGGGGTGTTCGCGCTCAATGTGCCCCTGGGCTGCCTGGCCCTGCTCCTGGTGCGCGCGGTCCCGGCCCGGGCCCCCGGCGGCGACCGCGCGGGCTTCGACGTGCCCGGCACGCTCCTCGCGGTCGGCTCCCTGTGCCTCCTGGCGTACGGGCTGGTGCGCGGCGGCTCCGCCGGTTTCGGCACGGCCGTGCCGCTGGTGTGCCTGAGCGGGGCGGCGGCCGGGGCCGTGGCGTTCGCGGTCGTGGAGGCGCGCGGCGCCCAACCGCTTGTGGAACCACGCCTGTTGCGCGACCGGTTCCTGGCGGGCGGGATGGCCGCGCAGGTGCTGTGGGGCGTCGGCGTCAACGGGGTGTTCTTCTTCACCGCCCTCTATCTCCAGCAGGTCCTCGGCTTCTCCCCGACCGGCGCGGGGCTCGCGTTCCTGCCGCTGGCGGGGGCGCTGCTGGTGTGCACCCCGCTGGCCGACCGGGCGGCGGGGCTCTTCGGCGCGCACGTGTCGATCGCCGTGGGGCTGGTGCTGGTCGCCGTCGGCCTGCTGTCGGTGTCGACGGCGGGCCTGGACGCCCGTTACTGGGAGCTCCAGCCGGGGCTGATGCTGATCGGCGGCGGTTCGGCGCTCACCACGCCGCTGACCGTGTGCAGTCTGGCCCGGGTGCCCGACGCGCGCGCCGGGATGGCGTCCGGGCTGGTGAGCGCGGCGCGCGAGGTCTCCGGGGTGTTCGGCGTGGTCCTCGTGGGTGCCGTGCTCACCCGGCGGCAGCGCGCCGAGCTGGCCGCCGGGGCCGGGCCGCGCGGTTCCTTCCTGGCGGGCTACCACCTCGGGCTGCGTCTGGCGGCCTGCTGTGTGCTGGCCGGGGCGCTGGTCGCGGTGGTGGCGCTCCACCGGCGCGGCCGTCACCGGAGGGTCGTCGACGGCCGCCACCGCGGGCTGCCCTACGCCGGGACGCTCTACGGCGGGCTGTCCGCAGGTCACCGGCCGGAGGGCGACCCGCCCGCCGCGGGCCGCTCCCACCGCAGGCTCCCGGGCCCCCCCCGCTCCCCCGCCGCGGTGCCGTCAGAAGGTGAGCACCGGCTTGATCGTCTTGCCCGCCGTCATGTCGCGCACCGCCTGCTCGATCTCCGCGAACGGATACGTGGTGACCAGGCGCTCCAGCGGCAGCCGTCCTTCCTTGACCAGCTGGACCAGGGCCGGGATGAACGTCTGGGTCTCGCTGTCGCCGAGGGTCAGGCCGACGATCCGTTTCCCGGGGAGCAACCCGTTGACGTCCAGGGCGACTTCGGTGCCGAACGGCGGGGCACCGACGACCACCAGCGTGCCGCGGGCGGCGAGCGCGTCGGCGCCCGCGCGCAGTACGCCGACGTTCCCGGTGGTCTCCACGATCCCGTCCGCGCCGCGACCGTCCGTGAGCGCCGCGAGCGCCTCGGCAAGGTCGGTCCCGGCGGTGTCGACGGTGTGCGTGGCGCCCAACTCCTCGGCCAGGGTGAGGCGTTCGGCCACCCGGTCGACGACGACGATCCGGGCCGCGGGGGTGAGCGCGGCGGCCATCACGGCGGACAGGCCGACGGCCCCGGCGCCCAGCACGACGAGCGTGTCGCCGGAGCGGGGCCGCAGCACGTTCCACACCGCGCCGACTCCGGTCTGCACCCCGCAGCCGAGCGGCGCGATGGCCGTGAGCGGTACCTCGGGGTCGACCTTGACCAGGCTGCGCGCGGTGACCAGGGCCCGTTCGGCGAACGACGACTGGCCGAAGAAGTGGCCGCCCAGCGGCGCGCCGTCGCGGCTGACCGGGCTGGTGCCGTCGGGGCGCCGACCACCGATGAGGTTGAGCGGCAACCAGGTGGCGCAGTACGCGGGGTGCCCGTCACGGCAGTCGCGGCAGCCGCCGCAGGAGGCGAAGGACAGCACGACGTGATCGCCGGGCGCGAGGCCCTCCACCCCGTCGCCGACCGCCTCGACGACTCCGGCGCCCTCGTGGCCGAGGACTCCGGGCAGTGGGAACGGCAGTCCGCCGCTCGCCACTCCGAGGTCGGTGTGGCAGAGGCCGGCCGCGACGATCCGGACGAGGGCCTCGCCCGGGCGGGGGTCGTCGAGCTGGACGTCGGAGAGGGTGAAGGGCGCGCCCGCGGACTCGACCACGGCGGCCCGGGTGATGGTGGGCATCGTACGAACTCCTCTGAGGATGCTGAGATGTTGGGGACGGGCTGGGCAGAGGTGTTCAGTCGAGCGACACCACGACGGACTTGACCCGGGTGTAGGCGGCGAGCGCCTCGGGTCCGTACTCGCGGCCGAATCCGGAGTCCTTGACGCCGCCGAAGGGGACGGCCGGGTCGAGCATCGCCCAGTCGTTGATCCAGACGATGCCGGCCTGGAGGCGGTCGGCGACCCGGTGGGCGCGGGCGAGATTGGTGGTCTGGATGCCCGAAGCCAGGCCGTACGGCGTGGAGTTGGCGAGGTGGACGGCCTCGTCCTCGGTGTCGAAGGGCTGCACGGTCAGGACCGGGCCGAAGATCTCCTCCTGGACCACCCGGGAGTCGGGGGCGAGGCCGGTGATCACGGTGGGCTGGTAGTAGTAGCCGCCGTCGAGGTCGAGGCGTTCGCCGCCGACGACGATCCGGCCGCCCTCCTTGCGGGCCAGGTCGACGTACTCCTCGACCTTGTGCAGGTGTTTGGCACCGGCCATCGGGCCGACGACGGTCGCCGGGTCGCGCGGGTCGCCGACGGGGATGCCCGCGACGGCCTCGGCGAGGATGCCGACGAGGGTGTCGTGCACCGGGCGGGCCACCAGGAGGCGGGGGCCGCTCATGCAGAACTGGCCGGTGTTGAAGACGAATCCCTTGATGACCGCGCCGACCGCCTTCTCCACGTCGGCGTCCTCGAAGACGAGGTGGGCGGCGTTGCCGCCGAGTTCCATCGTGACGGGCTTGAGGGCCTCGCCCGCCACGCTCGCCGCGTGCCGGCCGACCGCGGTGGAGCCGGTGAAGGCGACCTTGTCGATGCCGGGGTCGCGCAGCAGCGCCTCGCCCGCGACCGGGCCCGTGCCGGTGACGACGTTGACCACGCCGTCCGGGACGCCGGCCTCGCTGAGCAGCCGGGCCATGTAGAGGGCGCTGAGCGGGGTGTCGTCGGCGGGCTTGTGCACGACGGTGTTGCCGGTGGCGAGCGCCGGGGCGAGCTTCGAACCGGCCAGGATCAGCGGGAAGTTGAACGGGGTGATCGCGGCGACCACGCCGAGCGGTCCGCGCCGGGTGTACGCGAGCGCGTTGTGCTGGGTGCCGCGGACCGCGCCGTCCAGGCTATGGGCGAGGGCGGCGTAGTACTCGTAGTCGTTGGCCGCGTTCGTCACGTCGACGGCGTGGCAGAGCGAGATCGGCTTGCCGACGTCCAGGCTCTCCAGGGCCGCGATCTCGTCGGCGTTGGCACGGATCAGTTCGGCCACCCGGTGCAGGATCCGGCCGCGCTCGCGGCCGGTCGTGCGGCCCCAGGGCCCGTGGTCGAACGCGTCGCGGGCGGCGCGCACGGCGGCCTCCACGTCGGCCGGGCCCGCCTCGGCGACGGTCGTGACGACCTGCCCGGTGGACGGGTCGATCACGTCCATCCGCGCGCCGTCGGCGGCCTCGCGCCACCGGCCGCCGATGAAGAGCCGGCCCGGCTCGCTCTCGAAGGTGGTCGTCATTGCCCACTCCTCAGCATGGATCACGATGGATCACGGTGGCCCGCGATGACACCGAGCACCGATCAATCAACAGGATTCCTGTTGGTCCACAGCTTCATTACACACAGGAATCCTGTCAATGCTCTAGCCTGAACTCATGGTCGGCACCAAGGCACCCCCCTCCCTGCTGTACATGGTCAAGCAGGTCGAGCTGGTCGTACGCTCCCGGCTGGACGAGCTGGTGCGGCCCGCGGGCATCACCGCCCTCCAGTACACGGCACTCACCGTGCTGGAGCGGCACGACGGGCTCTCCGCGGCGCAGCTGGCCCGGGACTCGTTCGTCACCGCGCAGTCCATGGCCGATCTCGTGCGGTCGCTGGAGAACCGGGGGCTGGTGCGCCGGGAGCGCAACGCGCGCAACCGCCGCGAGCTGCTGATCCTCCTGACGGAGTCCGGGCGCGCGCTGCTGGACCGGTGCACGGAGGCCGTGCGGGAGCTGGAGGAGCGAATGGTCCAGGACCTCACCCCGCACCAGACGGACCAGTTCCGCCAGGCCCTGACGAAAGCGTGGCAGGCGCTGTCGTGAGCCGGTCGTGCGCCCGCGCGAACGCGTCGCACAGAGCGGGCGCAGAGCTTCCGCAAACGACAGCACGCAATCTTGAGACATATGTCAATCGAACATGCTCAAATCCACTCCATCGAGGGTAACTTGCAGAACGGGGGTCGTTTCTGCATCGGCCGGTTGGAGGCGATGTCGTCGTGCGGCAGGACCAGGCTCCGCTCACCCGGCATCTGGGCGTCCGGCAGGACCGCGGACACACGGTGCTGGAGTTCCGGGGCGAGATCGACATCGTCGCCGCGCTGGAGATCCTGCCGGTCCTGGACGCGGTGACGGGGCGGCCGGCACCGCGGATCGTGCTCGATCTCGGCAAGGTCGAGTTCTTCGACTGCTCGGGACTGCGCTTACTGGCCCGCGCCCGGCTGCGGGTCCTGGCCCGGGGCGGCCGGGTGCTCCTCGTGTGCAACCACCCGCTGACCCTGCGCATCCTCGGCATCACGGAACTGGGCCGCCTGCTGCCGCCGTCCCCGACCCTGGAGGCGGCGCTCGGCCGGCCGGAGGCGACGTCGGGGACGATCTGAGGGGCCCGGCGGACTCAGTGGCCTCAAGCCCCCGACTCAGGAGCCGTCGGGTGCGTCGAACAGCGCGCTCACGGACTCCCCGTTGTGGATGCGCCGCACGGCCTCCGCGAGGGCCGGGGCGATGGACAACACCCGTAGTTTTCCGGTGCGTTCGACCTCGGGGACGGGCACGGTGTTCGTGCACACGATCTCCAGCACGTCGTCCTGGTCGCCCAGCCGCTTCAGCGCACCCGCCGCGAACAGGCCGTGCGTGCAGGCGACCCGGATGGAGCGCGGCTCCAACTCCCGCAGCCGGTCCAGGAGTTCCAGGACCGTACTGCCCTTGGCGATCTCGTCGTCGAGCACGATCACGTCCCGCCCGGTCACGTCGCCGATCACGGAGCTGATGGTGACGCGGTCGTCGGCGAAGCGCTGCTTGGCACCGGCGGCCACCCGGGCGCCGATCAGCCGGGCGAAGGCCGCCGCCTCCTTCGCGTTGCCCAGGTCGGGCGAGACGACGGTGGTGCGCGTGAGGTCGTACTGGCGGAAGTGCGCGGCCAGTTCGCGCAGCGCGTGCAGGTGGTCGACCGGCACCGAGAAGAAGCCGTGCACCTGCGGCGCGTGCAGCGTCATGGCCAGCACCCGGCTCGCCCCGGCCGCCACCATCAGGTCCGCGACCAGACGCCCGCCGAGCGAGATCCGCGGGGCGTCCTTCTTGTCGGAGCGGGCGTACGAGTAGTGCGGCATGACCACGGTGATACGGCCGGCGGCGGCGCCGCGCGCCGCGTCGCACATCAGCAGCAGTTCGACGAGGTGTTCCTGGACCGGCCGCACCAACGGCTGGACCAGGAAGACGTCCCGTTCCCGGCAGTTGGCCTGGAGCTGTACCTCCAGGCAGTCGTTGGCGAAGCGACTGACCCGGGTGGGGCTGAGCGGCACTCCGAGGTGCGCACAGACCTCCGCCGCCAGCTCGGGGTGGGCACTGCCGCTGAAGACGGCGATGTCGCGCACGATGGCTCCTCGCATGATCATTCGGGGGTCCGCGTCCCATGCTACTGACCGGTCGCACTCCCGGCCCGCCCGCCTGCCCAGAGTCTCCGCTCTACAACGATCGCCGGTGTGTTCCCCGGTCCGCGTGAGGAATACGGGCTCCACGCGTTCCGGACGGGTGTTCGCAGGGCAACCGGGAGGAGAAAGGAGGGCTGTCGACATGACGACGTCCATCAAGAAGGCACCCGACACGACGTCCCGCACCCGACGGATGCCGGGCTGGGTGAAGGCGCTCATCGCCGTCGCCCTGGTGCTCGTCGTGCTCTTCGCCGGGCTGAGCCTCAGTGTCTGGACGGGCCTGCGTGATTTGTTCGGCGTGGAGACCAAGGACCGTTCGGGCCCCGCACTCCTCAAGTCCATCCAGGACCTGAGCCGTTACGACGCCGCCTCGGGCAACTTCCAGGTGGTGGTGGACCTGGAGAAGGACGCGAAGTATCTGCCGAGCGCCATCCGCGGCACCCGCACGCTGTACGTGGGCGCCGGCACCGTCGACTCGTACGTCGACATGGGCAAGCTCGGCGACGGCGACGTGAAGGTCGACAAGGACCGCACGACGGCCACGATCAGGCTTCCGCACGCGGTGCTCGGCAAGCCCGCCCTCGACCCCGACCGCTCGTACACGGTCTCCAAGTCGCGCGGTCTGCTCAACCGGCTCGGCGACCTGTTCTCCGACAACCCCAACAGCGAGCAGGCCGTGCAGAAGCTCGCGGTCAAGCACATCTCCGAGGCCGCCAAGGACAGCGAACTGACCAAGCGCGCCGAGAAGAACACCACCAGCATGCTGGACGGACTGCTGGGTTCCCTCGGTTTCAAGGAGATCACCGTCACCTACGGCACCGCCTGAGTCCGTGCGTGACGACCGGGCATCAGTATGACTTCCGGGGGTAACCACCTTCGTGGAGAGGCCAGTTGACATCTGGAGGGTTAATGGCCCGGATCGCGCGTACTGCCCGCACGGAGTTGCCCGCCGTACTCACGAAACCGGGTCGCGGCCGCCGCGACCGGGCGGCCAGGAAGGGACAGACCCCGGAGGGAGCGGCTCCCACGGACTCGGCACCGACGGATACCAGGACGAAGGGTTCAAGGACCAAGGGAGCAACGGCGAAGGGCGCGGCGACCAAGGGCACGTCGGCGAAGGGTGCGCCGAAGCCGGGCGCCGCCACGGAGCCGTCCGCTCCGACGCCGCGCAAGGGGCTGCCGCTCCCCATCCGGCTGTTCGCGATGCTGCTCGCCTTCGCGGCGATGGTGGTGTTCGCCGTCGTCCTCGCGAAGCTGACACTCCAACCGTCGCCCGCGTCGGCGGCGTTGGTGCACAGCAACCTGCATCCCGGCCGCTCCCTGCGGCTCTACCTGGACCAGCCCGAGACCCGGGACGCGATCCGCCAGATCGGCGGAAACCTGCTGCTCGGGCTGCCGTTCGGGGTGCTGCTGCCGGTGCTCGCGCCCCGGATCCGCGGCATCGTCCGGGTGGGGCTGGTGACCGCGGTCGTCATGCTGCTGGTCGAGCTGGTGCAGGGCGCGCTGATCACCGGACGCGCCTTCGACATCGACGACGTCATCCTCAACACCAGCGGGGCGCTGGTGGGTTACCTGATCCTGGGCCGGCGACTGGGCCGGGTGGTGCACCGGCGCGAGCGCAGGGCCCGCAGGCGGGACCGCCGGGCCGCGGAGTAACGCCCGGCGGAGCGCTACCGCAACGTCCACGTGTGTTTGTCGCCGCGCACCCAGCGGATGACATCCGGATCGTCGAGATCGTGGATGGGCAGGCCGGCCTGGGCGGCGATCCGCAGCACGTCGATCACCGCGCGGGCCTCGGCGACCACCTGGCCGTCGATCTCCACGATCCGGAACGGCGGGTTACCCGGCTGGACGCCCAGCACCATGATCCGAGGGTGGGTGATGCGCGGACTCGCGATCTCGGTCATGGATCCAGCGTAGGTCCGTTCCCCCGGTTCGGCCCCGCGAGCACGGACGGCCCCCCTCCGGCCGTGCGGGCGGGCCGCACGTGGGCAACGCTGGATGCGGGAGGAGGTGCCCATGGACGGCCCCGAGGACATACTCACGGACGCCCCCGTGCACGTACCCACCGACGCCCCCATGGCCCCCGTCGAGGCGCTGGAGCGGATCGCGTTCCTGCTGGAGCGGAGCCTGGCGCCCACGTACCGCGTGCGGGCATTCCGTACGGCGGCCACCGTGCTGGGCGGGCTGCCCGCGGACGAGGTGGCGCGGCGGGCGCGGAACGGGTCGCTGAAGGAGCTCAAGGGCATCGGCCCGAAGACGGCCCAGGTGGTGCGGGAGGCGCTGGACGGGCGGATCCCCGGCTATCTGGCCGAGGTGGAACGGACGGCCGGAGGACCGCTCGCGCAGGGCGGTACGGCGCTGCGGGCACTGTTGCGCGGTGACTGCCATCTGCACTCGGACTGGTCGGACGGCGGCAGCCCGATCGAGGAGATGGGCCGGACGGCGGCGCGGCTCGGGCACGAGTGGGCGGTGCTCACCGACCACTCGCCGCGACTGACCGTCGCGCGCGGCCTGTCCGCCGAGCGGCTGCGCGAACAGCTGGCGGTGGTGGCCGAGTTGAACGAACGCTGGGCACCGTTCCGGCTGCTGACCGGCATCGAGTGCGACATCCTCGACGACGGGTCGCTCGACCAGGATCCGGAACTGCTCGACCGGCTCGACGTGGTGGTCGTCTCCGTGCACTCCAAGCTGCGCATGGACGCGCGGGCGATGACCCGCCGGATGGTCGCGGCCGTCCGCAACCCGCTCGCCGACGTGCTCGGGCACTGCACGGGGCGCATGGTCACCGCGCGCGGCGAGGGCGGCGGCGCACCGCGCTCCGGGCGCGACCGCGCGGAACCGGGGCACGGCCGTGCGGAGTCGGCGTTCGACGCGGACGCGGTGTTCGCCGCGTGTGCGGAGTCGGGTACGGCGGTGGAGATCAACAGCCGCCCGGAACGGCTCGACCCGCCACGACGGCTGCTGCGCGAGGCGGTCGACGCGGGCGTCCTGTTCGCCGTCGACACCGACGCCCACGCC
>LJCV01000128.1 GCA_001298575.1 Actinobacteria bacterium OK074 | reverse complement strand
AGCGAGACCCGGATCGTGTCACCGATACCGCGCGAGAGCAGCGCGCCGAAGGCGACCGCCGACTTGATCGTGCCCTGGAACGCCGGACCCGCCTCCGTCACACCCAGGTGCAACGGGTAGTCGCACTGCTCGGCCAACTGCCGGTACGCCTCGATCATCACCACCGGGTCGTTGTGCTTGACCGAGATCTTGATCTCCCGGAAGTCGTGCTCCTCGAAGAGCGACGCCTCCCACAGCGCCGACTCCACCAGGGCCTCCGGCGTCGCCTTGCCGTACTTCTTCAGCAGACGCGCGTCCAGCGAACCCGCGTTCACACCGATCCGGATCGGCGTGCCGTGGTCCTTCGCCGCCCGCGCGATCTCCCTGACCTTGTCGTCGAACTGCTTGATGTTCCCCGGGTTCACCCGGACCGCCGCGCAGCCCGCCTCGATCGCCGCGAACACGTACTTCGGCTGGAAGTGGATGTCCGCGATCACCGGGATCTGCGACTTGCGCGCGATGGTCGCCAGCGCGTCCGCGTCGTCCTGTGTAGGACAGGCGACGCGGACGATCTGACAGCCGGACGCGGTGAGTTCGGCGATCTGCTGGAGCGTCGCGCCGATGTCCGACGTACGCGTGGTCGTCATCGACTGCACGGAGACCGGGGCGCCGCCCCCGACCGGCACCGAACCGACCTGGATCTGCCGGGACACGCGGCGCTGCGCGATCGGCCGGAGCGGTATCTCGGGAAGCCCGAGGGAGACAGCCGTCATCGTGTCAGCCCCGGTTCCCGGAGACGGTCTCCCGCATGGCCCGCAGCGACTCCTTGAGCGAGGTGGTGGTGGCGACCACGGCGGTGGGCTCGTAACCGCAGTGCGCCATGCAGTTGGCGCAGCGCGGGTCCTTGCCGCGGCCGTACTTGTCCCAGTCGGTGTCCTCGATCAGCTCCCGGTACGTCGGCACGTACCCGTCGCTCATCAGGTAGCAGGGCCGCTGCCAGCCGAAGAGCGAGTAGTTGGGGATCGCCCAGGCCGTGCACGGGAAGTCCGCCTTGCCCTCCAGGAAGTCGAGGAAGAGCGGGGAGTGGTTGAGCCGCCACTTCTTGCGGTTGCCGCCCGCGAACGCCTTCTTGAAGAGCTCGCGGGTCTGCTCGACGCCGAGGAAGTGCTCCTGGTCGGGGGCCTTCTCGTAGGCGTAGGCGGGCGAGATCATCATCTCGTCGACGTGGAGTTCGTCGTTGAGGAAGTTGAGCACGTCGATGACGGTCTGCGGGGTGTCGGTGTTGAAGAAGGTCGAGTTGGTGGTGACCCGGAAGCCGCGCTGCTTGGCCTCCTTGATGGCCGCCACGGCCTCGTCGAACACGCCCTCCTTGGCGACGGACTCGTCGTGCCGCTCGCGCAGGCCGTCGATGTGCACGGCGAACGCGAAGTAGGGCGAGGGCGTGAACTTGTCGAGCTTCTTGCGCAGCAGCATCGCGTTGGTGCAGAGGAAGACGTACTTCTTCTTGGCCACCAACTGCCGGGTGATCTCGTCGATCTGAGGGTGCATCAGGGGTTCGCCGCCGGCGATGGACACCATCGGGGCGCCGGACTCCAGGACCGCTCCGACGGCCTGGGCGACGGGCATGCGCTGCTTGAGCACACCCGCCGGATGCTGGATCTTGCCGCAGCCCTCGCACTTCAGGTTGCAGGCGAAGAGCGGTTCCAACTCCACGATCAGCGGAAACTTCTCCCGCTTGCGCAGCTTCTGTTCCATGAGATACGTCGCGACCTTGACGGTCTGGCGCAGCGGCATGGCCATCTGGCTCACCTCCGGGGGAGCAACAAGGAACGGTGCCATTCGAAGAAAGCGGGAAGGACGGAACGAAGGACACGGAAAGCCGATATTCCACCGCGGACCGTGCCGATCCGGACCAGTTCATGTTCTGGAGCGTCCACGACCACCCGGACGGCCGCAACCGGGCGCACGCCCGTGCGGATGGCGCCAAGGAGCGTGGCCGCGGACTCCATGTCGACCGCGATTGCGCCGGTCGCGAGCAGATGTGACCGTTCGTGACCGCGGACGACATGGTCCGAGCCGGTGAGCGGTCCGGTGTGGACGGTCCGGCCGGGCACCGTCCGCGTCAACACCTTGACCAGCATTTCGGTGCCCACGCACGGCGTGGTGCCGTCCGGGTCCCGGGTCTCCTCGGCGACCACGAGGTCACCGGGGTGCATGCCGGGGGCCAGCCCCGCGCAGAACCCGGTGGCCAGCACGGCCGCGTCGGCGAGCGCCGGATCAGCGAGCGCCCGGGTGACGGACCGCTCGGCCGCCCGGGGCCCCATGCCCGTGCGCAGGACGGTGACGGGCCCGTCCGCGCCCGTGCGGTCGCCGCTGCGCAGGGCGAGTTGCTCGATGCCCAGCGCGCAGGCGACGAGCAGCGGGGCGACGGGAGCGGGCCGCGCGGTCATCACGCCCCCTTGACCACGGCAGCCGCGGCTGCCGCTCCCAGGGGGGCGCCGTGGACGTACCGGCCCAGTGCGGTGAGCGGGAAGACCTGCCGGTAGAGGTGGTAGTTGATGGAGAAGTCACCGGGGAACCCGGTCCCGGTGAAGTACGGCTCGTCCCAGGACCCGTCCTCCCGCTGGGTGTCGGCGAGCCACTCCACCCCGCGCTGTACGGCCTTGGAGTCGCGCTCCCCGGCGGCGAGGAGCGCCATCAGCGCCCAGGCGGTCTGGGAGGGGGTGGAGGCGCCGCGACCGCTCCAGCCGGCGGTGTCGTAGGAGCGCAGGTCCTCGCCCCAGCCGCCGTCGTCGTTCTGGACCCGCTCCAGCCAGGCCACCGCGCGGCGGATCGCGGGGTGGGCGGCGGGCAGTCCGGCGGCGGTCAGGGCGGGCACCACCGAGCCGGTGCCGTAGACGTAGTTGACGCCCCAGCGCCCGAACCACGAGCCGTCCGGCTCCTGTTCGGCCAGCAGCCACTCGATGCCGCGGCGGGTGCGCGGGTCGTGGGCGAGGCCCTCGACGGCGAGCATCTCCACGACGTGCGCGGTGACGTCGGCGGACGGCGGGTCGATGACCTCACCGAAGTCGCAGAACGGCAGCTTGTTCGGGTAGCTGCTGGTGTTGTCGGCGTCGAACGCGCCCCAGGCACCGTTCTTGGACTGCATGCCGAGGTTCCAGCGCACCCCGCGCGCGATGGCCCTCTCCACCCGTTCGGGGTCGTGGTGGCGCACCCGGCGCAGGGCGAGCACGACCTCGGCGGTGTCGTCGATGTCGGGGTAGTTGTCGTTGTCGAACTCGAACGCCCAGCCGCCGGGCTGGAGTCCGGGCCGGCGTACCGCCCAGTCGCCGGGGCGCACGACCTGTTCGCCGAGCATCCAGTCGGCCGCCTTCACCAACTGCGGGTGGTCGGCGGGCAGTCCGGCGTCCGCGAGGGCAATCGCGGCCAGGCACGTGTCCCAGACCGGGGACTGGCACGCCTCGATCATCCTGGCGCCGTCCTCGCGCCAGACCGCGTACCGGTCCAGGGAGGCCAACCCGGCCCGCATCACCGGGTGTTTGAGGTCGTAGCCGACCAGGTACAGGGCGATCAGGGAGTACACGGCCGGCGGCTGGATGCCGCCGAAGCAGCCGTCGTTCTCCTGGCGTTCGATGATCCAGCGGGCCGCTAGTTTCAGCGAGGCCCGGCGCACAGGGCGCACGGCGACCTTGCGGTAGCCGCTCGCGACCTTGTCGAGCCGCTGGAAGAGGCCGTCCCAACTGGCCAGCGGGGCAAGGGGTTTGGGCGGGTTGGGGCGGGCCGGGTCGGTGTGCAGCTCGTCCAGCGGGAAGGGCGCGGGGCGCACCGGGCGGCTGGCGGAGACCACGGTGAGCGGCACGATGGTCTGCCGGGCCCAGGAGCCGAAGTCGTAGATGTTCAGCGGCATCCACTTGGGGAAGAACAGGATCTCCGGCGGGAGTTCGGGCAGGTCCTCCCACTTCCACCAGCCGAACAGGGCGAGCCAGATCCGGGTGAAGACGCGGGCCTCGGCGATGCCGCCGCGGGCGCGGATCCACGCGGACGCCTTCGCCATGTGCGGTGCCTCGGGCGCCTCCCCGGCCAGGCGCAGCGCGACGTACGCCTCGATGGTGACGGAGAGTTCGCCGGGGCCGCCGTAGAAGCTCGCCCAGGTGCCGTCCTCGCGCTGCTCGCCGCGGATGAACAGTGCGGAGCCCTGGATGGTCTTCTCGTCCTGGATGCCCAGGAACTGACGCAGCAGCAGGTCCTCGGCGTCCATGGTGACGTTGGTCTCCAGGTCGCCCTTCCACCAGCCCTGGGCGTCCTGCCGCGACAGCAGGTGGTCGGTCGCGCGTCGCACGGCGCGCTCGGCGGCGTCCTGGGTTCCGGCACTCCGGGCCGCCGCCGGAAGTGTCGCGGGTGTTTCGCTGGCCGAGGCAGCGCGGGGCGGCAGGGCCCCGGTGCTTCCGTCGGTCGTCGCTGTCATGGCTTCCCCTTCGTGCAGTGGTACGTCTCTGCTGTGGGTCCGCCGTCGGCCGGTATGTGGTTGTCTGCTCGCTGCACCGGCCGGCGACTACGCGAGGCTTATTCGACCGATAAGGATCATCTCTTTCCCGTTGGTGGTCATCTCTTTCGTACGACGACGAAGTCGGCGAGTGCCACGAGCTGGTCGCGCACCTCACCGGGCATCCGGATCTCGTCCAGGGCCTCGATGGCGGTGGTGTGCTGGCGGCGTGCCTCTTCGGCGGTCCAGTCCCGGCCGCCCGCCTCCTCGATGAGGGCGGCGCGGGCCGCGAACTCCTCCTCGGAGAAGTTCTCGAAGTCGCTGCTCTTGGCGTCCTCGGCGAGCAGTCGGCCAAGGCGCTCGGAGGCGGGCCCGCCGGCGGCGAGCGCGGCCACCACGGGCAGCGACTTCTTGCGCTGGCGCAGGTCGGACCAGGTCTGCTTGCCGGTGGCGTCCGGGTCGCCCCAGATGCCGAGGAGGTCGTCGACGGCCTGGAAGGCGAGGCCGAGGCGGTAGCCGTACTTCTCCAGCGCGTCGGCCGTGCGGTCGTCGGCGCCGCCGAGGACCGCGCCGATGGAACACGCGCAGGCCAGCAGGGCGCCGGTCTTGTTGCCCTCCATCTCCAGGCACTCGGCGACGGTGACCCGCTCGCGGTGCTCGTAGGAGATGTCCTGGGCCTGGCCGTCGATGAGGGCGCGGGTGGCGGTGGTCAGGCGGCGGGCGGCGCGGCCCGCCTCGACGCTGCCGGTCTCCAGCAGGACCTCGTAGGCCAGCGCGAACAGCGCGTCGCCGACGAGGATGGCCTGGGAGGGGCCGTGCACCTTCCACACGGTGTCGCGGTGACGGCGCTGCTCGTCGCCGTCCATCAGGTCGTCGTGCAGCAGGGAGAAGTTGTGGACCAGTTCGACGGCGACCGCGCCGGGCACACCGACCTCGGGAGCGGCGCCCGCGGCCTGGGCGGAGAGCACGGCGAGGGCGGGGCGTACGGCCTTGCCGCCGTCGCCGTCGGCGGGGTTGCCCGCGGCGTCGATCCAGCCGAAGTGGTAGGCGGCGACGGTGTCCATGGGGGGCGCCAGGCGGTCGACGGCCGCCCGCAGTACCGGGGTGGCCAGGGTGCGGCCGCGCTCCAGGAGCTCGGTCACGTCCACCGCGGTCTCCGAAGCTGCCGGCGAGGCCGGGGGCACAGTGGGCACAGACTCTCCTCTTGTTGCGGTACCGGGGGTGCGGGGACCGGTGCCCTGTAGATCGACGCTCATGCCGCCTCCTCGTAGAGGCCGAGGAGATGATCGCGGGGCCGGCCCAGGGCGCCGAGTGCGGCGCGCGCCGCGCCGACGCCGCTGCGGACCGCACTCTCCATGGTCGCGGGCCACCCGGTGGCGGTCCACGCTCCGGCCAGGTACAGGCCGGGGGCCTTGGTGCGGGCGCCGGGCCGCAGTCGCCCGACGCCGGGGGCGGGGGCGAACGTGGCCGTGCGCTCCCGGGTCACGAAGAAGTCCTTCACTTCCGCGCCGCGCGCGCCGGGCAACAACCGCTCCAGTTCCGGCAGGTAGCGCTCGCGCAGCGCGGCGACGGGTTCGTCGATCTCGTCCCGGGCGGCCGACTGGGACAGCGCCAGGTACTGGCCCGCGCGCAGCCCGGACGCCTCGGTACGGTCGAAGACCCACTGCACCGGGGAGCCGAGGGCGGCGAAGAACGGCCGGGCGAGGACCTGACGGTCGTAGACGACATGGACGTTGAGGATCGGCGCGGTGTCGATCGCCAGCAGGTTCTCGGGGGCGTCGAGGGCGCCCGCGGGCAGCAGGTCGTGGGCCTCGCGCTGCGGTACGGCGAGGACGACGGTGTCGGCCTCGATGCGTTCGCCGGGAACCTGAACGCTCCACCGTCCGTTGTCGTTTTCAACGCTGAGGGAGGTGACGCGTGTACGGACTTCGGTACGCACGCCCGCGGAGTCGAGCGCCTTGCGGGCCAGGGTGTCGTGCAGTTCGCCCAGCGGGACGCGCGCCCAGCCGATGTCGGCCGCGCCCGGGTCGGACAGCAGACCGGTCTTGAACACCATCGCGGCGAGCGCGAGGGAGGACTCCCCCGCCACCGCGTTGAGGGTGGCGACCCCCACGAGGTCCCACAGTGCCTCGACGGCACGCTCCGACTGACCGTGCGCGGCCAGCCAGCTGCCGAAGTCCTGTGCGTCCAGCGCCGGGTCCGCGAGGTCCAGAGCACGGAGGGCGAGTGCGGCACGCCCCACTTTCGCGCGCTCGGCGAGCGAGAGATGCGGGTAGGTGCTCAGACTTCGTCCGAGGTGCAGCGGGACCGGCAGCGGATCGCGGCGCAGTCTGCCGAGTCTGCGGCCCGCTTTCGCCGCGGCGTCGAGAACGGGCACGTCGAGACGATCCTGCACGGGCGCGAGCGCGGTCGCGTCGATGCGGTCGAGGAACCAGCGGTAGGCGGTGCAGCACCGCAGGTACACGTGCTGGCCGTTGTCGACCGTCAGCTCCCCGCGCTGGAAGGAGAAGGCGAGTCCGCCCAGGCGCGGGCGGCTCTCCAGGAGCGTGACGCGGACCCCGGAGTCGGCGAGGGCGAGCGCGGCGGTGATCCCGGCGAGCCCCCCGCCGACCACCACGGCGGTGGCGGGCGCGGCCGTACGGTCCGGCAGCTGCCCGGCCGGTTCCTCCGGCTGTGCGGCCTCGCTCATCGTGCGTCCTCCCCCTCGGCCCCGTCGCGCCGGTGGAGCAGGGCACGGCAGACCGTCTCAGTCAGGGACGCAGCGCCCCCGTGGAGGGTTGCCTGCCGTTTTTCGCCGATGTCATCACCTTGGGCCGTTTTGTCCATCAGGCGCGCCTCCTGACGGACCGTCGGGTGCCGGGGTGGGCGTCGAGCCGGGACACGTGCCGCGCGTCCAGCCCGGACAGGCCGCGGACGGCGACGTACGCCTTCTCCCGGCCCGGCAGCGAGACACGGCCGCGCAGGACGGCATCGGGCTCGCGCTCGATGCGGTCCAGGAGGCGGCGGTAGATGCCGGCCATGGCGGCCACGCACGCGCCGCTGCGCCGGTCCAGCATGGGCAGCAGCCGGTAGCCCTCGGCGAACAGGGCGCGGGCCCGGCGCACCTCGAAGTGCACGAGACCCGCGAAGTCGGAGCCCTCGGGCGGTTTCGGCCCGCGGAACCCGGCCGAACAGCCGAACTTGGCGAGGTCGTCGGCGGGCAGGTAGGTGCGCCCGTTCTCGGCGTCCTCGCGCACGTCCCGCAGGATGTTGGTGAGTTGGAGCGCGAGCCCGAGCGTGTCGGCGTACTCCGGCGCGCGTTCGGCGCCGCGCGCCCCCGGTTCCGTGCCGAAGACGCCCAGGGAGAGCCGGCCGATGGCGCCCGCCACGCAGCGGCAGTACACCTTGAGGTCGTCCCAGGTCTCGTACGTCTCGCCGCGTACGTCCTTGAGGACGCCGTCGATGAGTTCGTCCAGGCCGCCGAGCGGGACCGGGAAGGCTTCGGCGGTGTGCGTGAGGGCGACCGCCACCGGGTCGGTGTCGTCCTCGTCGACCTCGCCCGCGCGCACCCGGTCCAGCAGCGCCCGCGTCTCCTGGAGTCTGGTCGCCTTGACGTCCGGCGCCAGCGTGCCGTCACCGATGTCGTCCACGCGCCGGGAGAACGCGTACAGCGCCGACATCGCGCGGCGCTTGGGCGCCGGCAGCAGTCTGATGCCGTACGCGAAGTTCCGGGCCTGTTGTCCGGTGACGGCCTCGCAGTAGCTGTACGCGGCGAGTACCGGTGCGGACACGAGTGGTTCGGATTCCACGGTCCGGATCACCCCTCTCCTCGCAGAGTCAGGCCCACCTCGCGCAGCAGCCGGAGCTTGCCGGGCTTGGGTGGACCGGGAAGTACGTCGTAGTCGGCGGCGGCGATCGCCTTGATCGCCGCCCTTCCTCCTGCCACGAAGCCCGCGAGCAGCAACTTCAGCCTGCCGTGGACGCTACCCACCAGAGGGGCGCCTTCATTCAGCAGATCGCGGGCGCGTTCGGCTTCGTATGCAACCAGTGCGCGCACCGATGCGCCCGTGGTTTTCGTGGCGAGGTCCGCCTCCTGGACGTGAAAGCGCTTCATGTCCACGGCGGGCAGATAGATGCGGTCGCGGCCCAGGTCCTCGGCGACGTCCTGGAGGTGCTCGACGATCTGCAGCGCGGTGCAGATCGCGTCGGAGTGGCGGACGCGCTCGGGGGTCGAGGTGCCGGTGACGGAGAGCACCAGCCGTCCGACCGGGTTGGCGGAGAGTTCGCAGTAGGCGAGGAGGTCGTCGTAGGTCTCGTAGCGCTGGACCACCTGGTCCTGGCGGTTGGCGGCGATCAGGCCAAGGAACGGCTCGGGGGTCAGCGAGCGGCGGCGCACGGTCGGCTGGAGGCGGCGCAGCAGGGGGTGGCGCGGGGTCGCGTCGAACACCCGGCGCAGATCGGCCTCGAAGGCGTCCAGGAGGGCCAGGCGGTCTTCTGCCTGGTCCGGGGCCACACCGAGCAGGCGGGCGTCGGCGCCGCCGGGGGCGAGGTCGCCGTCGCCGATGTCGTCGACGAGGCGGGCGAAGCCGTACACGGCCATGAGGTCGGTGCGCCAGGCCCGGGGCAGGAAGAAGGGGGCCACGGGGAAGTTCTCGTCCGCGGCCTTGTCGAGCGTGCCGCGCTCCGGGCCGGCCGTGCGCGCGGAGGGGGTCTCGGTCACCGCTCGCCACCCGGCGCGGAGACGGCACGTGCCTCGCGGAGCCGGTGACTTTCCGTAGCCATTGCCGTCACATCTCCCGTTCTACACCGCCGACCCAATACAGACCATTTCGGACACGCCGCCCGGTTGTCCGCGCGACGCGGCCTGTGCGGGGGTGTCGCGCGTTATCTCCCCACTTGCCGCCATTCGGCACCGCCTCAGCTTACGTTGTACAACGCAGCGGGCTCTGTGGGGGTGTCCCGCGCATCACAACAACACACCGATTGGCTTCAAGATTCCTAACGGCCAACGGAGTTGGCGTTTCTTTTGCAGACGCGGAGCCCCGCCGCAACAGTTCCTGCGGCGCCCCGCCGAAGCCGTCGTACGTCGTTTCCGGCGCCCGTCAGCCCCGTCCCACCTGGCGCTTGCGGCGCACGGCCACGGCCGGTGGCCGGGGCGTGCGGGTCCCCGGACGATCACGGAGGGCGAGCGGAGGGCCCGGC
>LJCV01000127.1 GCA_001298575.1 Actinobacteria bacterium OK074 | reverse complement strand
GGCGCGTCGGTGGAGGGGCGGGGGGAGGGGGGTGTGGGGGCATGGGGGGTGCGTGGGGGGTGAGGGGTGTGCCCGGCGGGGTGGTGGGGTGCGGGTGTCGGGTCGGGTGCTGCGGTTATGGGGTCCAGTGCGCCGAGGCCCAGGCCAAGGCCAAGGTCCAGGCCGGGAATGCCGGGTGCGGGTCCGGGGCCGGTTACGGGGTCCGCGGAACCGGGAGTCGGGGATATGCCCCCGCCGCCCGTGTGCCCATGGCCGTGCCCGGCCCCCGGCTCACCGGAAGAACCGCCAAGCCCCAACCCCGCCCCAAGGCAACGCAACACGGAGTCGACGACGCCGAACGCCCCCGCGTCCTGGGCCACTTGACCATCCGGGCCCGCCACGGACGCGGAACGGTCGCCGCACGAGCGACCGACCGCCGCCGATCCAGGCGCCGTTGTCGATCCGGCCGCCGACCCCGACGCCGCTGCCGGGGTCTTCCCGGACACCACCGCGCCCACGGCCCCGACCACACCATCGGCGGCCGTCCCCGACCGGCCGACCCCTCCTCGGGCCGCCGTCCCCCCACTCGACGCGGCCTCGGCCGTCTTCTTCCCGTTGTCCCGCTTGTCCCGCGCGGGCGCGTGCCCCTTCGTCACCGGATTCGTCACCGGAGCCGGAGCCGGGGCCCGAGTCGGAACTGAACCCGAAGCCCCCGCCCCGGACTCGCCCCCCAACAACCCCGACACCAGCTGCCCCACCTGCCCGACCACACTCTCGACCACCCCGGCCCGAGCAGTCCGAGTCGCCCGACCGGACCGCTTGGCCCGGGTGGAGTCAGCGGTCCGTGCGGCCCGTACGGTCCGTGCGGTCTTCGGAGCCGGCCCGCCCTTCGCCGAAACCGTCAGCGTCGGCAGCCCGGAGGCTCCGGAACGCGAGGGATACGTCAGCGACGGCGCCGCCGGCGCCCCGGCCGCCGCCTGGGCCCGTTGGCCGCACAGCAGCCCGAGGGCGAACAGGCCGCCCGCCAGCAGCACCACCCACAGCGCGCGTCGCCCGGCCGCCGTGCGTGTCACACGCAGGGCGGCGCCAGGGAGCGACGGCGCGGCTGAGGGGGTCACAGCGGGGCGAGCCTCCGTGCGAACGGGCCGGAACCAGGCGGTCCGGGCACGGCGGACGGTCCGGGCGGTCCAGGCAGGACGAGCGGCGGGGCGAGCGGCACGACATCGCGGCGTACGGCACGAGCGACGCACACGAACGACACGAGTACTACGGGGCCGTACGATGCGGCGCACCACTCAATTCGAACAGATCTCGATCCTTGCACGGAACTCCCGGGGCTGTGCAAACCCCCTGTTACCAGTAGGTAGACATGTCCGATTTTCGCCGCCCCCGACCCGGCCATCGTCAACTCCCTTGCTCCGCCGCCCCCGTACCCCGCGGGTGGCCGATCAGCCGCCCTCAGACCGCCTCCGGTATCGGCAGGGGGCGCTTCTCGATCGCCGCCGCCATCACATCCGGGAACAGATCGGGGGTGCACGCGAACGCCGGTGCCCCCAGCTCCGCCAGCGCCGCCGCGTGCTCGCGGTCGTACGCCGGTGCCCCCTCGTCGGACAGCGCGAGCAGCGCCACGAACTGCGTTCCCGACGCCTTCATCGCCGCCACCCGCTTGAGCATCTCGTTCCGGATGCCGCCTTCGTAGAGGTCGCTGATGAGCACCATGACCGTGTCGGCGGGCCGGGTGATGTGCGACTGGCAATACGCGAGCGCCCGGTTGATGTCGGTGCCGCCGCCGAGTTGGGTGCCGAAGAGGACGTCCACCGGGTCGTCGAGCTGGTCGGTGAGGTCGACCACCGCCGTGTCGAACACGACGAGCCGGGTCGTGATCGACCGCATCGACGCGAGCACCGCCCCGAACACGGACGCGAACACCACGGATGCCGCCATCGACCCCGACTGGTCGATGCAGAGAATCACCTCTTTCTTCACGGACTGGGACGCCCGTCCGTACCCGATGAGCCGTTCCGGCACGACCGTTCCGTACTCGGGGAGGTAGTGCTTGAGATTGGCCGAGATCGTGCGGTTCCAGTCGATGTCGTGAAGGCGGGGGCGGGAGATGCGGGCGCTGCGGTCGAGGGCGCCGGTGAGGGGGGGGGGGGTGCGGGTGGCGAGGCGCTTCTCCAGGTCCGCGACGACCTTGCGCACCACCGCCCGCGCGGTCTCCTTCGTCGTCTCCGGCATCGCCTTGTTGAGCGAGAGCAACGTGCCCACGAGGTGCACGTCCGCCTCCACCGCTTCCAGCATCTCCGGTTCGAGCAGCAGGGTGGAGAGCCCGAGCCGGTCGATGGCGTCCCGCTGCATCACCTGCACCACGGACGACGGGAAGTACGTCCGGATGTCCCCGAGCCACCGCGCCACCGACGGCGCGGACGCCCCCAGCCCCGCCGAACGCTCCCGCCCCTGCCGCGCCTTCCCCTCCTTGTCCCCCTTTCCGTACAGCGCGGTCAGCGCCGCGTCCATGGCCGCGTCCCGTCCGGCCAGTCCGCAGCCGGTGCCGTCGGCCGCGTCGCCCCCGAGCACCAGCCGCCACCGCCGCAGTCGCTCGTATGCCGGGTCCACCGTCCCGCCCGTCATCCGTGCACCTCCGTACGGAGCCGGTCCCACAGCGGGATCACCGCCACGGCCGTCCTCGGACCGCCCTCCGCCCGCGCCCCGTGCCCGGCCCCGGACCGCTCGCCGACGGCCTCCACCGCTCGCGGCCCGTCCCCACGCTCCCGCACCCGCAGTCCCTCGGTCGTCATCCCGCCACCCCCACAAGGTCGTTGTCGCTGTACTCGTCATTGGCGTTGTCGGTGTTCAGGCCCAGCAGCAGCCGCACCACCGGGAGTACGGCGTCCGCGCGGTCGTCGTCGAGGCCGGGGGCGAAGCCCGGTGTTCCGGAGCCGGCCGCCGCCGCGCCGCCCCGCTGCCCCGGCCCGCGCCGCACCAGTTCGCCGAGCGTCCGCCGCACCCCCGGCTCGTACGCCGAGAACGTCCGCCGCAGCAGCGGCAGTACGTCGGTGAACGCGTCCGCCGACACCCCCGTGAGCCACGCGTCCACCAGGTCGAGCAGCCCCTCGTCGTGCAGGAGGAGCATCCCGCCGCCGGAGCCGCCGCCGACGAACCCGTCGATCCACGCGGCCGCCTCCCCCGGCGCCGTCCCCGGCGACAGCGCGAGCCCCATCAGCCGGGCGGCCTCGTCCTGCTCCAACTCCCCGTCGTCCAGCAGGAGTCGTGCGGCCCGTCCGCGCACGTTCCCGGCGACGGTGTCCCGCGCGGACAGCACCCGCAGCACCGCGTGCCAGCGTCCGCGGATGTCGCCCGCGGGCCGGGAGGCCGCCGGACCGCCATCGGTGATCTCCGTGCCGCCCTCCCGCAGCAGCCCCACCGCCCCGTGCACCGCGTCCACATGGCGCCGCATCTCCGCCGCCGCGTCCGTGTCGAGTGCGGCGCAGGCCGGGGGCAGGCCCACGAACACGCGTTCCGCGAGGCCCGCGGCGACCTCGGCCAGGGCCCGGGTGTCCGTGCCGCGTACGTCGCCGTAGCGCAGCGAACGGGCCAGCGCGGGCAGGGCCTGGGCGAGGTGGCCGACGTCGGTGTCGAGGGCCGCGCGGTCGGCGAGGGCCCGCATCACCACGGGCAGCGCGTCCGGGAGTTCGGCCAGCAGGCACCGTTCGGCGAGGACCGTGACGTCGGCCAGGGCCGGGGCGGCGACCGCGTCGGCCTCCGCCTTCGCGGTCGCGGCGCCGAGCACGGTGGTCCCCCACACCCCGGCCTCGGCGACCCGCACCGCCAACTCCGGTTCCCAGCACAGCCGCCACGCCTCCCGGAACGTCCCCGTACTGCCGCGCGCCGCCACCGGCTCGCCCCACGGGACGCCGAGCAGCCGCAGCCGGTGCAGGAGCCTGCTGCGCCCGGCGTCGGTCTCCTTGCGCAGGTCCAGCACCAACTCCCGCTCGAACGCCTCCGGTTTGAGCCGCAGCCGCCGCTGCGCCCGCGCGAGGTCCCGCTGGAGCGGCACGGCGGGGGCGCTCTCGGGCACCTCCCCCAGCACGTCCCCGACCACCAGCCGGTCGTGCACCAGCGCCAACGGCACGTCCGAGCCCTCGCACATCACGGCCCGTACGGCGTCCGTGGTCTCCGTCAGCCCGGGCAGCGGGCGCCCGCGCATGGCGGCGAGGGTCTCCGCCAGCCGTACCGCCTCGATGACGTGCGCGGACGACACCATCCGGTCCTCCGCGCGCAGCAGCCCGGCCACCTTGGTCAGCCACCGCTCGACCGGCCGGTCCCGGGTGGCGAACAGGTGCGCGTACCAGCCCGGCGACTCGATCCCCGCCCCGTACCCGCCGGCCCGGGCCAGCCGCCGGTGCGTCCACGGCACCCACGTCACGTCCGCCTTCACCTTGGGCAGCCCCTTCAGGAGCGCCTTGTCGGCGGCGACGGCGGCCTTCTCCCGCAGCGCGGGCACATGCCAGGCCCCGCACACCACCGCCACCTCGGGCCCGAACTCCCGCACGGCGGCCCGCACTTGGAGCCGCATGTACGCCTCGCGCACCAGGTCCCGCCGGTGCCCCCCGCTGCCGTACGCCTCCCGCAGCGCCCCCATCGCCTCCCCGAGCGCGACGAACGGCGCGAACACGTCCCCGTCCCCCACCCCCCGGTGCTCGACGACGTCCTCCCACCACCGCTCGGCATCGTCGTACCCGGCCGCCGCGGCGAGCACGGCGAGGGGGTCGATCCGCATGTCGGCGCCCGTGTCACCGTCGCCGCCGGCTTCGGAACCGTCAGCGTCAGCGGGCTCACCGGCTGTACCAGGACTTTCCTCCCAGGCCAGCGTGTGTGTGGCCGGCAGGTCGATGAAGCGGGCCGGGACGTCGTGGGCGAGGGCCCAGCGGATGGCGACCCACTCCGGGGAGAACTCGGCCAGCGGCCAGAACGCCGACCGGCCCGGTTCGTCCACGGCGTGGGCGAGGAGGGCGACGGGTGGCCGCATGTCCTCGTCCGCGGCCAGCGGCACCAGGGCGTTGGCCTCCGGCGGTCCCTCGATCAGCACGACCCGCGGCGCCGCCGCCTCCAACGCGGCCCGCACCGCCCGCGCCGACCCCGGACCGTGATGCCGCACCCCGAGCAGCAGGGGCCCCGCCCGGAACACACCGGCCTCCGTACGGCCGCCGCCGTCGCGCCCCCCGCCACCGTCAACTCCGGTCATACGCACCCCCTTTCGATCCCGCGGGACGCCGACGCGCTCCCCCGCTTGCCACCCCAGATCGAGCTGTTGTCGTCCTCGTCACCCTTGCCGTTGATGCCGTTGATGCCGTTGAAGTTGATGTCGATGTTCACGCGCTCACCTCCCGGCAGGCGCGGTAGAAGTCGGTCCAGCCGTCGCGCTCCCGGACGACGGCTTCCAGGTACTCCTGCCAGATGACCCGGTCGGCCGCCGGGTCGCGGACGACGGCGCCGAGGATGCCGGCGGCGATGTCGCTCGCGCGCAGCACGCCGTCGCCGAAGTGGGCGGCCAGGGCGAGCCCGTTGGTGACGACGGAGATCGCCTCGGCCGTGGAGAGCGTGCCGCTGGGCGACTTCAGCTTCGTACGGCCGTCGGCGGTGACGCCGTCGCGCAGTTCGCGGAAGACCGTGACGACGCGGCGGATCTCGTCAATGCCTTCGGGCGCGGGCGGCAGGTCGAGCGAGCGGCCGAGCTGGTCGACCCGGCGGGAGACGATGTCGACCTCGGCGTCGGCGCTCTCCGGCAGCGGCAGCACCACGGTGTTGAAGCGGCGGCGCAGCGCGCTCGACAGGTCGTTGACCCCGCGGTCGCGGTCGTTGGCCGTGGCGATGAGGTTGAAGCCGCGGACGGCCTGCACCTCCTGCCCCAACTCCGGTATGGGCAGGGTCTTTTCCGACAGGATCGTGATGAGCGTGTCCTGTACGTCGGCGGGGATGCGGGTCAGCTCCTCGACCCGGGCGGTCATGCCTTCGGCCATGGCCCGCATGACCGGGCTGGGCACCAGGGCGTCCCGGCTCGGGCCGTGGGCGAGCAGTTGCGCGTAGTTCCAGCCGTAGCGGATCGCCTCCTCCGGCGTACCGGCCGTGCCCTGCACGAGGAGCGTCGAGTCGCCGCTGACGGCGGCGGCCAGGTGCTCGGACACCCAGGTCTTGGCGGTGCCGGGGACGCCGAGCAGGAGCAGGGCGCGGTCGGTGGCGAGCGTGGTGACGGCGACCTCGACGATGCGGCGCGGGCCCACGTACTTCGGTGTGATCACCGTGCCGTCCGGCAGCGTGCCGCCGAGCAGATACGTCGCCACGGCCCACGGCGACAGCTTCCAACGGGCCGGCCGGGGCCGGTCGTCCTGCGCGGCGAGCGCGGCCAGTTCGTCCGCGAAGGCGTCCTCGGCGTGCGGCCGCAGCGCGTCGGCGGGCCCGCTTCCCTCCGGCCCGGCGTTCGCGGACGCGGAGCCGTTCCCCCTCGGATCCGCGGGTGTCGATGTGCTCGGTGTGCTCGGTGTGGCGGTCGGTGCGGCGATGGATTCGGTGGTCGGTTCGGCGGTCGGTTCAACGGACACACGCATGGCTAAAGTCCCCCTCCAGCTCAGCCGGTTCGGATCTGGTGTCCACCGTGCACCACACCACTGACAACGCGATTGACCTGCGGAAACGCCGTCGCGATGCCCGCGCGACGACCAGCCGACGGCCTGTCGGGGACTGGCCGCGGACCGCTCGACGGCCGATTGTCAGTGGCTGCCTCTACCGTCGAAGACATGACTCAGCAGGGGGCGCGCTGGAGCGCGGATCAGGTGCTGGCACTGGCGCCTGACGACGCGTCGCGCAAAGCGGGAAGCAAACTCGGGGCGGCCGGGCCGTGGTCCGAGGCGGGGAGCTCGCAGGAGGGGACGGTATGGGGTCTGTGCAGGGGCAGCGGCGGCAAGCCGTACCGGACGGTCGTGGACGTCGCGGACGCGGCCGGGCCGGCGTACAAGTGCAGTTGCCCGAGCCGCAAGTTCCCGTGCAAACACGCGCTGGGACTGCTGCTGCTCTGGGCGGGCGCGGACCCGGTCGTGCCGCCGGGCAAGGCGCCGGACTGGGCGGCCCAGTGGATAGACGGGCGCAGGCAGCGCACACAGGAGAGACAGCGTACGGCCGCGGCGCCGGCCGCCCCGGCCGCCGATCCTGATGCGGCGCGGCGCCGGGCGGAGCGCCGGGCCGAGCGGATCAGCGCGGGCGCGGCGGAGCTGGAGCAGCGGCTGACGGACCTGCTGCGCGGCGGCCTGGCGACGGCCGAGCGGGAGGGGGCGGGCCTGTGGGAGGAGACGGCGGCCCGGATGGTCGACGCGCAGGCGCCCGGACTGGCCGCGCGGGTAAGGGAGTTGGGCACGATACCGGCGTCGGGCCCGGGCTGGCCGGTGCGGCTGCTGGAGGAGTGCGCGCTGCTCCACCTCCTCGACCGGGGCTGGCTGCGCCGCGCCGAACTCCCGGACGGCCTGGCGGCGACGGTACGGTCGCGGGTCGGCCTGCCCGGCTCCCCCGACGGCCCGCCGCTGCGGGACCGCTGGCTGGTCCTCGCCCAGTACGACACGTCGGACGCCCGGCTCACCACGCGCCGGATCTGGCTGTACGGCGAGAAGTCGGGCCGTACGGCGCTGCTGCTGTCCTACGGAGCGGCGGGCCGCGCACCGGAGTTGGCGCTTCCGGTGGGCCTGGCGCTGGACGCGGAGGTGTCGGCGTACCCCGGCGCGGGCCAGCTCCGGGCGGCGCTCGGCGACCGTACGGCCGCGCCCGCGTCCACCACGAGCCGCCCGCCGGGCGTGACGACGTCCGAGGCGACGGCGCGCTACGGCGAGGCGCTGCGGGAGGACCCCTGGCTGGAGTCGTACCCGGTGACGCTGGGACGCGTAATCCCGGTCCCTGCCGACCGCGACACCTGGCAACTGGCGGACGCGGACACCGACTTGGCCCTGCCGATCGCCCGCTCGGCACAGTCCCGCCCCGGCCTGTGGCGCCTGGTGGCCCTCTCGGGCGGCGCCCCGGTCACGGTCTTCGGCGAGTGCGGCCACCGAGGCTTCACCCCCCTGACGGCCTGGCAGGACGACGAGGGCGAGGCGATACCGCTGTGCTGACCCCCCGCCAGACACACCCAACACGCCCAACGCCCAAGAAACAGCGACCGGAACGGAAGGGACCCAAGTGAGCCCCAACTCCCACCCTCACCCCGCCGTATCCCCCACCCCTCCCATCCCCTGGGAGGAATGGGTGACAGTGGCGCTGCTGGGGACGGACCGCCGTACGCCCGCCGGGCTGCCGCCGGGCACGGAGACACCGGTGGCGCTGCTGGACGCGGCGGCCGTGGAGACCGTAAGGCGCCGGGCCGGGCTGCGTCCCGCGCGAGCGGCGGCCCGGCCGGAGCCGGCCGCGCGGGACCCCCGCCCGCCACTCCCCCCTGCGGCGGCCCGCAGGCTGACGACCCTGTTGGCCGACCGCCCCGGCACGGGCGGCGGCAACCGTCGGGGCACGGCGCCGGACCTGATGGAACTGCTGCCCCAGTGGCTGCAGTTGGCGAACGAGCGGGGATATGCGGCACCGCCGGAGTCGCTGCCCGCGCTGTTGGACGCGGCCCGGGGCCGTACGGATCTGCGTCCGGCGGCGCTGGCGTTCGGGGGCCCGCGCGCGCTGTGGCTGGCGGCGCTGAACCAGGACTGGCGGTTCGCGCTGCGGTCGGCGCCGGACGGTGGCGGGGGCCTGCCGGGCCCGGAGGAGACGGACCGCGTCCAACAACAGTGGCAGGAGGGCCTGTTCGCGGAACGGGTGGCGCTGCTGACGAGGCTGCGCGACCGTTCTCCGGCGACGGCGAGGGAACTCCTCGCGGCCACCTGGCCGACCGAACGGGCAGAGGACCGGCTGATGTTCCTGGACGCCCTGCGAACAGGTCTTGAGTCGGCCGACGAGGCGTTCCTGGAACAGGCGTTGTCCGACCGGAGCCGCAATGTACGGGCGACGGCGGCGGAGTTGCTGTCGGCGCTGCCGGGTTCGGCGCTGGCCGGGCGCATGGCCGAACGGGCGGGTACGTGCGTGGCGTTGGACCACACCCGCGAGCGGCCGACGATCGCCGTCGAGGCACCGCACGCGTGCGACGCGGACATGGAACGCGACGGGGTGGCGCCCAAGCCGCCGTCCGGTCGGGGCCAACGGTCGTGGTGGCTGGGCCAGTTGGTGGAAGCGGCACCGCTCGCCACCTGGCCGGCGCGGCTCGGGGGCCGTACACCGGAGGAGATCGTGGCGCTTCCGGTGGCGGACGACTGGCAGTCGGAGCTGCACGGGTCGTGGTGCCGGGCGGCGGTACGCCAACGGGACGCCGCCTGGGCAAGGGCACTGCTCGGCCCGCCGTCCCGCCCGGAGGCAGGGGGCCCGGGGGCGGTGTCTCTGGCGGAACGGTCAAAACTCCTGGCAACGCTGGAATCCGCCGAACGAGCCAAGTGGGTGGCGGGTTTCATCGACACGCACGGCCTGTCGGAGGCGTTCCAGCTGCTGGGCGCGTGCGCGGTGCCCTGGGCGGAACCGCTGGGCCAGGCGGTGGTCGACGCCCTGGAGATCGCCCGGGACGCGGGCAGCTACCCCTGGAGCTTCAGCGGAGTAATGGGCCTGGCCGAACGCTGCCTGTCCCCCACGGAGGCCCCCCGCCTGGAAACCCTGACCGCCACCCCCGAAGAAACCGAAAACACGGCCCCCGGAGCAGGAAGCTACTGGTCAGAAGCGTTCCAACGCCTTACGGCGACACTGCGGTTGCGGGCGACGATGGGGGCGGAGTTGGAGGGGGCTGGGTGAGGGGGCTGTTGGGTTACTGGTTGCCCGGGGTGGGTGCGGGTTGGGTGGGACGGGGGTTGCTGGCGGCCCGGGGGTTGATGCCGGCCGGTTGCAACGTGGTTACAGGTCACCCGGGGTTGGTGCCGGCCGGGGGTAGGGTCCGCTCACCCGCGCTCGCGGGGTGCCGCT
>LJCV01000126.1 GCA_001298575.1 Actinobacteria bacterium OK074 | reverse complement strand
CCAACGCCACCACCGGCACAGGCCATTGCACCGACGGCTCCTCAACCACCGGATCCAGATCCGGCGCCTGCTCCACGATCACATGCGCATTCGTCCCGCTCACTCCGAAGGAGGACACCCCCGCACGCCGCGGACGACCGTCCACCTCCCAGGCCCGCTCCTCCGTCAACAGCGACACCGCGCCCGTCGACCAGTCCACGTGCGGTGTCGGCTCGTCCACGTGCAACGTTCGCGGCAGCACCCCGTGCCGTATCGCCATGACCATTTTGATGACGCCGGCCACGCCCGCAGCCGCCTGCGCGTGTCCGATGTTCGACTTCAGCGAGCCCAGCCACAACGGCCGGTCCCCCGACCGCCCCTGCCCATACGTCGCCAACAACGCCTGCGCTTCGATCGGGTCGCCCAACCGCGTCCCCGTACCGTGCGCCTCCACCACATCGACCTCAGCCGCAGAAACCCCCGCATTCACCAACGCCTGCCGAATCACCCGCTCCTGCGACGGACCGCTCGGCGCGGTCAGGCCGTTGGACGCGCCGTCCTGGTTCACGGCCGAGCCGCGCACGACCGCCAGGATCTCGTGGCCGTTGCGCCGGGCGTCGGACAGTCGCTCCAGGACCAGCACTCCCACGCCCTCGGACCAGCCGGTGCCGTCCGCCCCGGCGGCGAAGGGCTTGCAACGGCCGTCCCTCGCCAGGGCGTTCTGGCGGCTGAACTCGACGAAGACGGACGGCGTGGCCATGACGGCGACCCCGCCGGCCAGCGCGAGCGAGCACTCACCCTGCCGCAGCGACTGCGCCGCCAGGTGCAGCGCGACCAACGACGACGAGCACGCCGTGTCCACCGTCACCGCGGGACCCTCGAACCCGAACGCGTACGAGATACGGCCCGATACGACGCTGCCCGCGTTGCCGGTGCCGAGGTAGCCCTCCAACCCCTCGGGCTCACGGCCGAGTTGGGTCGCGTAGTCGTGGAACATCATCCCGGCGAAGACACCCACGGGATCGCCCTTCAGCGTGACCGGGTCGATCCCGGCCCGCTCGAACGCCTCCCAGGTGGTCTCCAGCAACAACCGCTGCTGCGGGTCCATCGCCAGCGCCTCACGCGGCGAGATCCCGAAGAACCCCGCGTCGAAGTCACCGGCATCGTGCAGGAAACCACCGTTACGGGTGTGGGACGTGCCGGGCCGGTCGGGGTCGGGGGCGAAGAGGGCGGACAGGTCCCAGCCGCGGTCGGTGGGGAAGTCCGACACCGCGTCCGCGCCCGAGGAGACCAGGCGCCAGAGGTCTTCCGGGCTGTGGACGCCGCCGGGGTAACGGCAGCCGATTCCGACGATCGCGATGGGCTCGCCGGTGCCGGTGGTCCGGGGGGCGACGACGGTGGACGCGGGCTCGTGGAGGTCGTGGACTTCGTGAAGTTCGTGGAGTTCGTCGTGCAGGCGGTCGGCCAGTGCCGCCGGGCTGGGGTGGTCGAAGGCCACGGTGACGGGGAGGGTGAGGCCGGTGACCTCGGTGAGCCGGTTGCGCAGGGCGATGGAGGTGGCCGAGCTGAAACCCAGGTCCTTGAAGGCCCGTTCGGCGGCCACCGCCGCCGTACTCGCGTGGCCGAGGACGCTGGCGACCTCCGTACGGACGAGGTCCAGGAGCAGGCGCCGCGACCTGACGGACGGCAGGGCGGCGAGACGGCGGCGCAGCGCGAGGGTGCGCGGGTCGGCTTCGGGAAGCTGGTCGGCGGCGTCGGGGCGCCTTTCGGCGTCGGCGGGGCGCGCGTCGGTGTCGAGGGCCGCGTGCTGCGGTGACCGGGCCGGGATCAGGGCGTGCAGGGCCGCCGGGGCAGTGTGGTCGTCGTGGCCGCGCAGGCCGGTGGTGCCGAGTGCGGCCGGGACGAGGACGTCGGCGTCGAGGGCGAGTGCCGCGTCGAGGAGGGCGAGCCCTTCCGCCACGGTCAGTTCGCCCACGCCGAGCCCCTTCAGCCAGGTCCGCTCGGCTTCCGGGACGGCCGGGGCGGCGGCCCAGGGGCCCCAGGCGAAGGAGGTGGCGGGGTGCCCCTCGGCCCGGCGGTGGCGGACGACCGCGTCCAAGTAGGCGGCGTGGGCGGCCTGTTCCGGGGCGCCGGGCGCGCCGAGGCTGCCGCCGGTGGTGGAGAAGGAGAGGAAGGCGGTGACGGGGGCAGCGCCGTCCCGGGGCACGTCCCGGGTCAGCTCGTGGAGGTGCCACAGGGCCACCGGGTCCGCGCTGGTGTGGACGACGGCGGTGACCGGGTCGGGGCGCCCGGCGAGGAGGGCGGTGAGGGCGACGCGGTCGGCCGGGTCGCAGGGCGTGACGGTGAGCCGGGCGCCGAGTTCGGCGATCTCGCTCTCCAGGCCGGCGGCGCCCTCGACGGCGTCCGTGTCGCTCATGCCGCCCGTCCCCGCGGCCAGCAGCAGTCGGCGCGCACCGTGTTTGGCGACGAGGTGGCGTACGACGGTGCCGCCGAGGCCGTCGACCGCGCCCGTGACCAGGACCGTACCGTCGAACCGGTGGGGCGGGAGGACGAGGTCGGCGGCGGGAACGGCCCGGGTGAGCCGGGGGACGAAGACCCGCCCCGCGCGCACGGCCAGTTCCCGTTCACCGGCGGCGACGGCAGTGCGCAGGGCCGCGGCGGAGTCCTCGTGTTCGTCGGTGTCGGCCATGCCGAACCGTCCGGGGTGCTCGGCCATGGCCGTGCGCAGGACGCCCCAGGCGGCCGTGTGCACGGGGTTGGTGCCGGGCGGGGCGACCACCGGGCCGCGGGTGACGAGCACCAGCCGGGCGGCGGCGAACCGCTCGTCGGCCAGCCAGGCCCGGACCAGCTCGCCGGTGTCGGTGATCACGTCCTGTACGTCCTGGCCGCGCGGGGTGTACGGCAGCAGAACCACCTCGGCGCCGGGCGGGACGGCGGCGAGGCCCGGCACCTGGAACACGGACTCGACGGGCACGGGGTCCGCGTCCGCTCCTTCCGGTCCTTCCGGTCCCGTCCACGGCGTCCAGTCGAGCCGGAACAGCCACTCGTTGCGTGCGGCCCTGGTCGCGGCCAGGCGGGCCGGGCGGGTGGCGAGGGCATGGCGGGTGACCTTGCCGGAGGCGGTGCGCGGGACGGCCTCGACCTCGTACAGCTCCTCGGGGACCTTGTAGTGGGCGAGTTGGTCCCGGCAGGCGGCGAACACGGCCGCCGCGTCCCAACCGTCCTGCGCGGTGGACGCGGTGGACGCGGTGGACGCGGTGGGCACGACGTACACCGCGGGTACTTCGCCGAGCACCTCGTGCGGGCGGGCGGCCACGGCCACGTCCGCGACGCCGGGCAGCCCGCGGACGACGTCCTCGATCTCGCCGGGGTGGATGTTCTCACCGCCGCGGATGATGAGTTCCTTGATCCGGCCGCTGATCGTCAGGTAGCCCTGCCCGTCACGGCGGGCGAGGTCGCCGGTGCGGTACCAGCCGTCGCGCAGCGCCCGGTCGGTGGCCTCGGGCTGGTCGTGGTAACCGCGCATGACGTTGGGGCCGTTGACCCAGACCTCGCCCTGTTCACCGGTGGGCACGTCGGCCCCGGTCTCCGGATCGACGACGCGGACGCCGAGGCCGGGCACGGGCAGTCCGCAGGAGCCGGCCACCAGGGGGTCGCCGGGCCGGTTCATGGTGATCGCGCCGCAGGTCTCGGTGGAGCCGTAGCTGTCGACCAGCGGTACCGCGAAGGCCGCCTCGAAGGACTCCTTGAGCGACGGGGTCGCCACGGCGCCGGTGACCAGGCAGGCGCGCAGCGCGGGCGCGGCGAACCCGTTCTCGGCGGCGGCCCGTACCAGGTGGTGGAACATCGTGGGAACGCCGACCAGGAAGGTGAACCGTTCGCGGGCGAAGAGGTCGAGTACGTCCTCGGCGGCGAACCCGGGCATGATCCGGGCGGTGGCTCCGGTGGCGACCACGCCGTGCACGCACAGGACGTGCGCGAGGGAGTGGAACAGCGGCATGGGCCACAGGACGTCGTCCCGTTCGGACAGGCCGAGGACGGACGTGTAGGAATGCGCCACCGACCACAGGCAGTTGGCCTGGGTGGACAGTACGCCCTTGGGCCGGCCGGTGGTGCCGGAGGTGTAGAGGATCCAGGCCGTCTCGTCGAGACCCAGGTCGTCCCGGGCCGGGGTCGCGGGATCGGTCGTCGCCAGGTCCTCGAAGTTGAGGAGCGGTACCGAGGCCGGACCGGCGTGGGACCGGGCGGCGTCCACGATGACGAGGGTGGCGAGCCGGGGCCGGTCCGCGGCGAGGTCGAGTACCTGGTCGGTGTGGGCGCGGTCGGTGAGGACGGCGGTCGCGCCGCTGTCGTCCAGGAAGTGGGCGAGTTCCTTGCCGGTGGCCCGGGGATCGACCGGGACGCCGACGGCACCGGCCCGGTTGACGGCGTAGTACGCCTCCAGGGTCTCCACCCGGTTGCCGAGGCTGATCACGACCCGGTCGCCGCGGCGCACCCCGTGACCGGCCAGGTGTCCGGCGAGCCGGCGGGTACGGCGTTCCAGGTCGGCGTAGCTCACACTGCGCGTGGCGTCACGGAAGGCGACCTTCTCGCCCAGCCGGGCGGCCTGCTCCGTCAGCAGTTCGGCGAGCGGCCGGATCAACTCAGCGCGCGGCGTGTGCACCATCTGCCTGCTCCCTCGGCACGAATTTCGACAAGTGACGACAACTGACAACAAGTGAAATGAATTTGTGCGTGGGTTGTGCAATGGAAGGGCGCCCCGGTGGGCTGTGGTCCCCGGTGGACTGGGTCCCCGGTGGTTTACACCCCGGCCGGTGAGGCGGAACGCGTTCCGCGGCCGCCACCGGCGCCGGGGAATTCCTGGTTGAGGTAGTTGCTGCAGTTCTTGATGTTCGCCTGGAGCATTTTGGTGGACTGCAGTCCGTCACGGGTGAACCGCAGCATCAGCAGCATGCTGTTCCCGTGACGCAGCATTTTGGCCCGGCCGCGTACTTTGCGGGCCCGGCCGCGACGGATGCTCTCGTACGCGCGCAGGGCTCGGGCCGGGTCCGCCTCGGCGTCGCGGCCCAGTGCCCGGCTGAGCACCCAGCCGTCCTCCAGCGCCTGGTTGACGCCCCAGCCGGCCCGGGGCGGAATGGCGTGCGCGGCGTCGCCGACCAGGGTGGTGGGGCCGCGGCCCCACCACTTGTGGACCTTGTGCATGGTGTGCGGCGCCTCGGCTATGTCGTCCTCGGTGAGGAGGGCGAGCAGGTCGGACACCGGCGAGGTCCAGTCGCCGAACCAGCTGTGCAGCTGCTCCAGCCGCGAGGGACGCCCGCCGGCACGGCCGGAGGCCGGCTCCGCGCCGGGGCCCGGACGCGGCACGAACGTCCGCCCGTTGTCGAAGGGCATCTCGAACGACCAGTGGATCCGGCCGTCGGCCACCGGGTGCAGGGTGCACAGCCCGCGTTTTCCGTAGAACGTCGGCACCGAGTGCTCGGAGCCGAGGTCCAGGGGTACGGAGGTGGTGCCGTGCCAGGAGGCCAGGCCGGTGTAGCGGGCGTGGTCCTCGCCGAACAGGTGGGTGCGCACCACGGACCGGTAGCCGTCGGCGCCGATGAGTACGTCGCCCTCGCTGACGGTGCCGTCGGCGAAGGTGACGGTGACCGCCTTGCCCGCGGGCAGGTCGGACGTGCGGTACGAGATGCCGGTGCACTCCATGCCCAGCCGCACCACGTCACCGGGCAGCGCACCGGCCAGCCGCTCGATGACCTGGCCCCGCATCACCCCGATGCCGGGCGAACCGAAGCGGCGGGCGATCTCGGACAGGTCGGTCCGCATCAGGGGCGCGCCGTTGTACGACCATACGTCGGCGGTGTCGATACGGCGGCCGAGCCCGTCCAGGGGGATGCCCAGATCACGGAGGATGCCGGTGCCGTTGTGCCAGATCAGCACCCCGTTGCCGCCGGTCCGCAACTGGTCGGCGCGTTCGTACACTTCGACGTTGTGGCCGGCGGCGACCAGCCCGACCGCGGCTGCGAGGCCACTCACCCCGGCTCCGATGATGATGATTTTCACGGCTGTCCTTTTTCTCGTGAGGGTCTTTTCTGGTGGGGGAATTTCCTGGTGAGGGTCTCGTCCGTCCAGGCTGTCTCGGCTGTCCCGTCAGGGTTTTGGCTGTCTCCTCGGAGGTGCAGGCGTTGCAGTAATTTCCATTCACCGATGCACCGATGCACCGACTCGCCGGTTCTCCGTTCGACGGGCTCGTCGAACAGTGGGTTCTCAATCGGAGAGTTCGCCGGAAATCCAGTCGTGTAGCGCTTCGGCAGTGGATTCGGAACTGCTTTCCAGAATGGTGAAGTGGTTTCCCGGAACGTCGAGGGTGTGGTGAGGCGGCGTCCAGGACGCCGCCCAGTCCGCGTGTTCGGGACGGGCCAGTTCCGCGGAGTAGGGCTCGGTCGCCCGTACGAGCAGGGTGGGCGCGGTGACCGGACGGGGCTGCCAGTCGGTGAAGACCTCGTGGTAGCGGCCCATGGCGGTCAACCGGGTGTCGTTGCGGAGCGAGTAGCCGCTCTCGCGTTCCGCGACCGCCTCGGTGAGGGTCGTCTCCAGCCACGGCTTTCGACGGATGACGTCGGGCGAGTAGCTGTCCAGGAGGAGCACGGCGACCGGACGACCGCCGTCCCGCTCCAGTTGTTCGGCCACCGCGTGGGCGAGCATGCCCGAGGCCGAACGGCCCAGCAGCGCGAACGGTTCGTCCCCCGCGCAGCGCCGCGCGGCCTCCGCCTGGAGCCGGACCAGCGCGTCCAGGGAGTCCGGCAGCGCCTGCCCGTCCAGGTAGCCCGGCTCGGGCAGCGCCCACACCTCACGCCGACCGCGCAGCGCCGCCGCGAACCGGCCGAACTCGTGCGGGCCCGAGACGGCGCTGAAACCCGGGAGGCACAGGATGCGGGTGCCGCCGGGTCCACCGGGGCCGCTGGACAACCGTACGGGGGCGGGTACTTGACCGCTGAGGCCGGCGGCGTCGAAGGCGGGCCGGAGCCGGGCCGCCATCTTCACCAGACCGAGCGCCTCGACGAACTTGCCGTCCTCGCACGCCTGCCAGTAGAGGGCGCCGATCGAACCCTGCGACGCCTGGTCGGACGTCTGCGGGATGTCCAGCCGGTTGCCCAGATCACGGGCGAGGGCGACGACCGACGGCTGGTCGAAGATCAGCGCGGGCGGCAGCGTCAGACCGGTGGCGGTGGCCAGCCGCCCGCGGAGTTCGGTCGCGGTGAGCGAGTCGAAGCCCAGTTCCAGGAAGGCCAGTTGGACGTCCAGCTCCGTCGGCGAACCGTGCCCGAGCACCGCGGCCGCCTCGGTCCTGACGAGATCGAGGAGCCGGGCCTCCCGCTCGGCCCCTTGCAGCGCGGCGAGCCGTTCCCGTACGGGGACGGTCTCGGCGGCGCGGACAACTCGCCGCCGGATCGGGGTGGTTGGGACGCCCGAAGCCGTGGGGGCGGACCCGTCGGGCAGATCGGTGGCGAACAGCGGGCGGAGGGCGACCTCCCCGGTGAGGACCGGCACCCCGGTGCTGTCGGTCGCGAGGAGCGCCGGGGGGCCGTCCTCGCGATAGGTGAGCCGCAGCCGCAGGGCGGTGGCCCCGGTCGCGTGCAGCTGAACACTGCGCCAGCCGAGGGTGGCCAGGGGCGCGTCCGGGTCGGACAGGGCGTAACTGTCGGCGAGTTGGACGACCGCTTCGAGGAGAGCGGGGTGCAGCAGGAACGTCCCGGTGCCGGTGTCCGCCCGCTCCTGGTCCTCGGGCGGGAGGGTGACCTCGGTATAGAGGGTGTCGCCGTCCCGCCACACATCGGGCCCGCACGGCTCGGCCTGCGCGGGCGGCCACACGGCCAGGTCCTCCGGCACCGCGTCGGAGACCGGGGTAGGGATCAGGGCCGCGGTGACGTTGCGGGTCCATACCCCGTCACCGTCCTCGGGCTGGGACTCGGGCTGAGAGGAGACGGTGACGCGCCGCCGTCCCGACTCGTCCGCCTCATGCACCCGCACCTGTATCCGCAGACCACCCCGCTCAGGCACCGCCAACGGATTGTCCACCGACAACTCGGCAACCGTCCCACAACCCACCACATCCCCCACCCGCAACACCAACTCCACAAACGCACTCCCCGGCACCACCACCCGACCATGCACCACATGCCCGCACAACCAGCCATGCGTCCGAAGCGACACACCACCGGAAAACACCACCCCCTCCCCATCGGCCAGCACCACCGCCGGACCCAGACCCCAACCACCCGATCCCTCCGACGACTCCTCCAGCCAGAAACGCTGACGCTGGAAGGCATACGTCGGCAGCGGCGTGACACGACCACCCGCGACCAACGGGGACCAGTCGACGTCCACACCGTCCGTGAACAGCCCGGCCAGGGCGGCGAGCATGCTCTCGGGTTCGGGACGGTCCTTGCGCAGGGACGGCAGCAGCAGTGTGTTGTTGTCCGGGGGCAGGCACTCACGCGCCATCGCCGTCAGCACACCACCGGGACCCAGCTCCAGAATCCGCGAAACACCGAGATCGGTCAGAGTGCGGATGCCGTCCAGGAAACGGACCGGACGGCGTACGTGCTCCACCCAGTACTCCGGCGAGGCCAGTTCACCGCTCTCGGCGATCCGGCCGGAGACGTTGGAGACGACTGGAATCCTCGGCGCCCCGTACCGCACCGATTCGGCGACCTCACGGAACTCGGCCAGCATCGGCTCCATCAACGGCGAATGAAACGCATGCGACACCCTCAACCGCCGCACCCGGCCCGTCAGTTGCTCCACGACGGCCTGGACGGCGTCCTCCGCGCCGGCGATCACCACCGCCTCGGGACCATTCACCGCGGCGAGGGACACCCGGGGGTCGGTGAGCAGAGGCAGGACCTCCTGCTCGGACGTTTGCACTGCCACCATCACCCCGCCCGACGGCAACGCCTCCATCAACCGGCCCCGCGCCACCACCAACCGGGACGCATCCTCCAACGACAACACCCCGGCCACATGCGCCGCCGCCAGCTCACCAACCGAATGCCCGATCAGCACATCCGGCCGCACACCCAACGACTCCACCAGCCGGAACAACGCCACCTCAACCGCAAACAACGCCGGCTGCGTCACACCCGTACGATCCAATACCCCCGACTCCTCGGCCAGCACCCCCCGCAACGACCGGCCGAGCAACGGATCCACCACCGAAGCAACCTCGTCCAGCGCGTCCGCGAACACCGGGAAGGCCGCCGCCAACTCCAGCCCCATACCCGGCCGTTGAGCACCCTGACCCGTAAACGCAAACCCCAACCGACCACCCGACGACGCCACACCCACCACAGCCCCAGCACCACGCTCACCCCGATGAACCGCCTCCAGCCCGGACGTCAACTCACCGCGATCACGGCCCCACACCACCGCACGATGACCCAACACCGCACGACCCGACACCAACGAAAACGCCGCATCCACAACACCCACACCCCCATCACCAACCACCGGCACCAACCGGCCCGCCACCTCCCGCAACGCCACCTCACCCCGCGCCGACACCACCAACGGCACCACAGGAGACACAGGCCCTTGCACCGATGGCTCCTCAACCACCGGATCCGGCGCCTGCTCCACAATCACATGCGCATTCGTCCCACTGATCCCGAACGACGACACTCCTGCACGCCGCGGATGCCCGTCCGCCTCCCAGGCTTGCTCCTCCGTCAACAACGACACCGCGCCCACCGACCAGTCCACCTGCCCCGACGGCTCATCCACATGCAACGTCCGCGGCAACACACCATGTTGAAGAGCCAGCACCATCTTCATCACACCCGCCACACCCGCAGCCGCCTGCGTATGACCGATGTTCGACTTCACCGAACCAAGCCACAACGGCCGTTCCTCCGACCGCCCTTGCCCGTACGTCGCCAACAACGCCTGCGCCTCGATGGGATCCCCGAGCCGCGTCCCCGTACCGTGCGCCTCCACCACATCAACCTCAACCGCAGACACACCCGCATTCACCAACGCCTGCCGAATCACCCGCTCCTGCGACGGACCATTCGGCGCCGTCAAACCATTCGACGCACCGTCCTGATTCACGGCCGAACCCCGCACCACAGCCAGAATCTCGTGACCGTTACGCCGAGCATCAGACAACCGCTCCAGAACAAGAACCCCCACCCCCTCCGAGGCCCCCATGCCGTCGGCCTCGGCGGAGAACGCCTTGCAGCGGCCGTCGGCGGCCAGGCCGCGCTGGCGGCTGAACTCCAGGAAGAACCCGGGCGTCGACATCACGGTCACGCCGCTGGCCAGTGCGAGAGTGCACTCGCCCTGGCGCAACGCCTGGGACGCCAGGTGCAACGCGACCAACGACGACGAGCACGCCGTATCCACCGTCACCGCAGGACCCTCAAGGCCGAACGTGTAGGAGATACGGCCGGACACCACACTGCCCGCGTTGCCGGTGACCAGGTGACCGGCCACGTTCTGCGGCACCTTGGTCACACGGGAGGTGTAGTCCTGGCCGCTGGCGCCGGCGAAGACGCCCGTCTGGCTGCCCCGCAACGACGCCGGATCAATCCCCGCGTTCTCGAACGCCTCCCACGTCGCCTCCAACAACAACCGCTGCTGCGGATCCATCGCCAACGCCTCACGCGGCGAAATCCCGAAGAACCCCGCATCGAACGCACCCACATCACGCAGGAAGGCACCCTG
>LJCV01000125.1 GCA_001298575.1 Actinobacteria bacterium OK074 | reverse complement strand
GAGGAGATCGTGGCGCTTCCGGTGGCGGACGACTGGCAGTCGGAGCTGCACGGGGCGTGGTGCCGGGCGGCGGTACGCCAACGGGGCGGCGCCGGGGCAAGGGCGCCGCGCGGCCGCCCCGCCGGCCCCGGGGGCGGGCGGCACGGGGCGGGTGGCGCGGGGCGGGGCGGGGGGGCGGAGCGGGGCGGGGCGGCACGCCGTGGACGCTTGTCCCAGACGGGCGTGCGTCTAGGACGCCTGCCCTGGACCTACGTCTAGGACGGTTGTCCAGAACACCCGTCCAGGACCGTTGTCCAGGACGCTTGTCCAGGACGTGCGTTCAGGGCGCGCGCCCCGTCTGGGACATGCGTCTGGGACATGCGTCTAGGACATACGACTGGGACGCCCGTCTAGGACAACCGTCCCATACGTCCGTCCCGCACAGCCGTCCCATACGGCTGTCTCACACACCCGTCCCACACGCCCGTCCCATGCAGCCGTCTCATACGGCCGTCCCACACACCCGTCTCACACATCCGCGTACTTCGTGTCCGCCACCGGATCCAGCGCCAGTCGGTACCCCCGCTTGACCACCGTCTGGATCAGCTTCGGTGCTCCCAGGGCCGTCCGCAGGCGGGCCATCGCCGTTTCCACGGCGTGTTCGTCGCGGCCGGAGCCGGGGAGGGCGCGCAGGAGTTCGGCGCGGGGGACGACCCAGCCCGGGCGTTTCGACAGGACGCGAAGCAGGGACATGCCGGCCGGTGGTACCGGGCGGAGGGCGCCGTCGACCAGGACCGCGTGGCCGCGGATCTCGACGCGGCGGCCGGCGATGGGCAACGTCCGGGCGCGGCCCGGCATTTCCTGGCACAGGAGCTGGACGAGCGGGCCGAGCCGGAAGCGTTCCGGCTGGACGGTGTCGATGCCGCGGGACTGCAACGGCAGCGCGGTGACCGGCCCGACGCACGCGGGCAGCACGTCGTGGCTGAGCGCGGTGAGCAGCTCGGGCAGCAGCCCGCGTTCCTCGGCCCGGGACAGCAGGGACGCGGCGGCGGGCGCGCTGGTGAAGGTGAGCGCGTCCAGGCCGCGGGTGACCGTCGCGTCGAGCAGCCGGTCGACGGGGCCGATGTCCTCCGGCGGCATCCACCGGTACACCGGCACCCCCACCACCTCCGCTCCCCCGGCCCGCAGCGCCTCGATGAACCCGGGCAGCGGCTCGCCGTGCAGCTGTACGGCGATGCGGAGCCCGTCGACGCCCTGTTCGAGCAGCCGGTCGAGCACCTCGGCCATGGACTCGGAGGACGGCGACCACTCCTCCGTCAGCCCCTGGGCCCGTATGGCGCCCTTGACCTTGGGGCCGCGGGCGAGCACTTCGACGTCGCGCAGCCGTTCGAGGAGGGCTTCGCCGAGGCCCCAGCCGTCGGCGGCCTCGACCCAGCCGCGGAAGCCGATCGCGGTGGTGGCGACCACGATGTCGGGCGCCTGCTGGAGCAACTCCTTGGTGGCGGCGAGCAGTTCGCTGTCGTCGGCGAGCGGCACGATCCGCAGGGCGGGCGCGTGCTGCACGACGGCGCCGCGCCGCTGGAGCAGCGCACCGAGTTCGTCGGCCCGGCGTGCGGCCGTGACACCCACGGTGAACCCGGCGAGGGGCCCCTGCGCCGGTGCTGTTCGCTGCTGTTGTTCGTCGCCCATGGCTCTCGTCCCACTGGAATCGTCAGTCGTCCCGAAAATCGTTTCCCGCCAGGGCCGGCAGGGCCCGCGGCAGGATCCGGCAGGACACCCGCAATGCCGACCGAGCCTGTCAACGACGCGTGACAGGCTCGGTTCGGCTTTATGTCGTCGGTGTTACGTCACACGTCCGCGTAGCTGAGCTGCGGCTTCGACTCCGTGGAAGCCTTGGCCCGAGCTTCGGAGCCGGACGGGCGCCGAAGGTATACGGCCCAGGTGACCACGAAGCAGGCCGCGTAGAAGACGAGGAAGGCCACGAAGGCGCCGGTGCCGGTGCCGTTGGAGAGGAAGGACTGGCGGAAGGCGAGGTTGATGCCGACCCCGCCGAGCGCGCCGACCGCCCCGATGAGCCCCATGGAGGCACCGGACAGCCGCCGCCCGTACCGCGCGGCCTCGTCACCGGTGAGCCCCTTGGCGAGCGCCTTGGTCTGGAAGATGCCGGGGATCATCTTGTACGTCGATCCGTTGCCGAGCCCGCTGAGCGCGAACAGGACGATGAAGACGGTGACGAAGAAGGGCAGCGACTTCGCCATGCTGGCGGCCACCAGACCGGCGGTGGCGGCGGCCATGCCGACGAAGTTCCACAGGGTGATGCGGGCGCCGCCGTAGCGGTCGGCGAGCCAGCCGCCGACGGGCCGGATGAGCGAGCCGAGCAGCGGGCCGATGAAGGTGAGGTAGGCCGCCTGGAGCGGCGTACGGCCGAACTGGACCTGGAGGACCTGGCCGAAGGCGAACGCGTAGCCGATGAAGGAGCCGAAGGTGCCGATGTAGAGGAAGGCCATGATCCAGGTGTGGCCCTCCTTCACGGCGTCCTTGGCGGCCCCGGTGTCGTTCTTGACGTTCGCGATGTTGTCCATGAACAGCGCGGCGAGGACGGCGGCGACGACGATGAGCGGGATGTAGATGCCCAGCAGCACCCGCGGTCCGCCGCTCGCGCCGATGATCGCGAGGGCGACGAGCTGGATGACGGGGACGCCGATGTTGCCGCCGCCGGCGTTCAGTCCGAGCGCCCAGCCCTTCTTCTTCAGCGGGAAGAAGGCGTTGATGTTGGTCATGGAGGAGGCGAAGTTGCCGCCGCCGATGCCCGCGAGGATCCCGATCCACAGGAAAGTGTCGAACGAGGTCCCCGGCTTCATGACCGCGAAGGCCGCGATGGTGGGGATGAGGAGCAGGGACGCGGAGATGATCGTCCAGTTCCGCCCGCCGAACAGGGCGATGGCGAAGGTGTACGGCACCCGGACCACGGCACCCACCAGGGTCACCATGGACGTGAGCAGGAACTTGTCGGCCGGGGTGAGCCCGTAGTCGTCGCCCATGAAGAGGACGAGGACGGACCACAGGGTCCAGATCGAGAACCCGATGTGCTCGGAGAGGATCGAGAAGACCAGGTTGCGCCGGGCGACCTTCTCGCCCGTCTCGTTCCAGAAGGTCTCGTTCTCGGGATCCCAGTGCTCGATCCAGCGGCCGCCCCGGGCGGATGCGTTCGGCTCGGGGGCGGATCCGGGGCTGCTGGAACTGGGAGCTGGGGCTGACATGACGCCTCCACGGTCTGGCGGGGCTCAACAGGGTCGGTCGTACGGCGGAGTCGTGCGGCGAGCGGGGCCGGACGACGAGGGGCTGCTGATTCCCGAAGGTAGGGAGACCGCGTTTCCGTGTTGTGGCTGTGGGTGACCGGAAGGGAACGTTGCTCTCACCCCGCGGGACGGGGCGCTGAGAGGTTGTGGCGCTCCGGTGGGTGTGGGGGCCATGTGACTCGGATCACCGCCTGGCGCGGTTCATCCTCACACGATGTCAGGTCCTAGCGTCGGGAGCATGGTTCAGACAGGGCTACCGGAATCAAACAGGCGACTGTTGTTCGCCAGCTTCGTCATCGGCGCTTTCGCCTTGGGTACGAGCGAGAACGTGGTCGCGGGAATTCTGCCCGACATCGCCCGCGGTATCGGCGTTTCCGAGGGTTCCGCCGGACTGCTGGTGACCGCCTATGCCGGCACCGTGATGGTGGCGGGCCCGATTCTGACGATGTTTCTCGACGGAATAAGGGCCAAAAGACTACTGATCGGCTCGATCGCGGTTTATCTCGCGGGTTCGGTGCTCGCGGCGGTCAGCACGACCTTCGCCATGGCGCTCGTCGCACGTGTTCTCACCGGACTCGTGCACACCACCATTCTGGTCATCTTCATGACCACCGCGATGCGGCTTTCGCGGCCCGAGAAACAGGCATCGGCGGCGGCGACCATCACCCTGGGGCTGTCCGTCGCCACCGTGCTCGGCGTGCCGATCGGGGTCTTCCTCGGCCAGCACGTCGGCTGGCAGTCGGCGTTCGCGCTGGTCGCCGTGTTGGCCGCGATCAGCCTCGTCACCGTCGTGGCGACGTTCCCCGAGGAGGAGCGGCCCGTACCGGCGGCCGGTGGCCGGCTGCTGAACCTGCGCGGACTCGGCCGTCCCCAGGTCGTGTTCGGCATCGCCACCACCGCGCTCACCGGCATGGCCGCGCTCACCGTGGTCACGTACGTGGCGCCGTTCCTCACCGACGGCGCCGGGCTGAACGCGTCGTTGATCGTCTGGGTCATGCTCGCCTACGGCGTCGGCTGCATCGCCGGCAACACGGTGGGCGGGCGGCTGGCCAACCGGCAGGTCGTGCGCGCGATGGCGGTCACGGTCACCGCGACGCTGGTGGTGCTGATCGCACTGTCGGTCAGGCCCGGCAACGCGGTCGCGTCGGTCGTGCTGATGGTGCTGGTCGGCCTCGCCTACTTCTCGACCTTCCCCGCGCTGAACACCTGGGTCGCCCAGAACTCCGCGGACCTGTCGCCGAACCTCGCCCTGTCACTGAACAGTTCGGCCTTCAACATCGGCATCGCGCTGGCCGGCTGGGTGGGCTCGGCCTACCTGAACTCCGGCCACTCGGTCCAGCGCCTGCCGCTGCTGGCCCTGCCGCCGGCCGCCGTGGCCGCCGTCGTCGCCTGGCTGCTGTTCGCCGCCTACGGCCGGGCCCGCGCGACGGAGCCGGGCACGGCCGGATCGGACGCGCCCGTCGAAGCACCGACCCGGAGCGCGTGAGCCGGAACGAACCACAGAACGAGCACACATCACCGGATCAGGGAACATCGAATTCTGATTTCGAAATCCATGGGGGTGGAAAATGGTCCGCGCTTTGCATGACTACCGGCATGGCCTGGAACGCGAATCCAGGGGCCGCTGGACCGTCGACGCGGTCAAGCAGGTGAGTTACGACGTCCTGGTCCGCCGGGATCTGCTGAATTCCGCCGACCCGTTCCTCGCGGACGCCCTGCGCGGCTGTGTCGCCGACGGGTCCGGGAATTCCAGTGACCGGCGGCTGCTGGTCGTCGACAAAGTGGTCGACAGGATCTACGGCCCGGAGATCGACGCCTATTTCACGGCACACGGGTTCGACACCGCCAAACTCGTGCTCGACGCGCACGAACAGGTCAAGGACTGGAGCAGCGTCGACGCCGTACTCGCCGCCATGGACGGATTCGGCGTCGACCGGCGCCGTGAACCGGTGATCGCCATCGGCGGCGGTGTGCTGTGCGACGTCGTCGGGTTCGCCGCCAGCATCTACCGGCGCGGCACCCCGTACGTCCGCATCCCCACCACGCTCATCGGACTGGTGGACGCGGGGGTCGGGGTCAAGACCGGCGTCAACCACCGCTCCGGCAAGAACCGCATCGGCACCTACGCCCAGCCCCTGCTGAGCCTGCTCGACACCCGGTTCCTGGCCTCGCTGCCCGTACGGCATCTCGGCAACGGCATGGCGGAGATCCTGAAGGTGGCGCTGGTGAAGTCGCGCGCCCTCTTCGAGCACGTCGAGCGGGCCTCGCGGCGCGATCTGACGCTGCTCTTCGAGGAGGAGGGCCACGCCGACCTCGCGGACTACGTCATCGAGGAGTCCATCCACCTGATGCTGGAGGAGCTTCAGCCCAACCTCTGGGAGGGCACCCTGGAGCGCTGTGTCGACTACGGGCACACCTTCAGCCCCACGATCGAGATGCACGCGGTCGCCGAACTGCTGCACGGCGAGGCCGTCGCCATCGACATCGCGCTCACCACCGGGATCGCCCTGGAACGCGGCCTGTTGGGCGAGGCCGACGCCGTCCGCGTGCTGGATGTGATCGGCGGGCTGGGCCTGAGCCCGTGGAACGCGGTGCTCAACCGGCGCGACCTGCTGGCCGAGGCGCTGGCGGACACCGTGCGCCACCGGGACGGTTTCCAGCGGCTGCCGCTCACCAGCGGAATCGGCGAGCACGTGTTCGTCAACGACGTGTCGGCGGCGCAGATCGCGGCCGGGGCGGCGTTCGTGGAGTCGTACGTCGGCGGGCTCGCCCCGTGGCAGGAGTCGGTGGCATGACCGGCACCGCGGATACAGCGCATGCGCCCGTGACCGCGAACGGCCACGTGGACCCCGGTTTCGAAGCCGTCCGCGCGTGTTTCGAGGCGAACCTCGGCGAGGTCGAGGCGGGTGCCGCCTTCGCCGTCCACCGGCACGGCCGGTGCGTCGTGGACCTCTGGGGCGGGCTCGCGGACGTCTCCACCGGCGCGCCCTGGACGGCGGACACCCGGGCGCAGATCTTCTCCGGCTCCAAGGGCGTCGTCGCCACCACCCTGCTGCGGCTGTGCGACGCGGGCGTCCTCGAACTCGACCGGCCCGTGGCGCGGTACTGGCCCGAGTTCGCGGCGCACGGCAAGTCCGCCGTCACCGTGGGCGAGTGCGTCACGTACACCGGCGGGCTGCCCGCGGTCACCGGGCACGTCGTCGACCAGGACCTGATCTCCGACGCCCGCGCGATGGCCGCCCTCCTCGCCGACCAGGAGCCGATCGAGTCGCCGCGCCTGGTCTACGGCCCCTTCACCATGGGCTGGATCATCGATGAACTGACCGTACGGACCACGGGAGTCACCCTCCGGGACTTCTTCCGCACGGAGATCGCGGAGCCCAACGGCCTCGCCGTCGACTGGTGTGCCTGGTCCGCGCGGGATGTCGCCGCGGTCACCTACGACGACGCCTTCACCTCGCAGTACGACCGCTTCAACACCAGCGAGGACGGTCTCGTACGGGCGATATGGGCCAACCCCGTGCCGTTCCCGCGCGGTGAGGTCGTCTGGAACGCGGCCGGGCGGCGCGACGCGTACATACCGGCGGCCAACGTGGCCGGTACGGCGCGGGACATCGCCCGGATGTACGGGCTGATCGTCGAGGACCTGCACCGGGACGGCGACGGCCCGGGCACCGTCGCCCGGCGGTCGGCCGTGCGCGAGGCGCTCACCCTGTTCGTCCGGCAGGAGGACCCCGTGCTCGGGTTCCCCTTCGCCTACGGCCGGGGCGGTTTCCGGCTCAAGGGGACGCCGCGCACCGGGGTCGACGGCGACATGTTCGGTCACGACGGCGGCGGCGGATCGGCGCACTTCGCGTGGCCCGGGAGCGGCATCTCCCTTTCCTACACACCCAATCGGCTGCTCGACATCGGTAACAACGACCACCGTGCGGGTTCGTTGATCAGAGCGCTGAAGTTCTCGTTGCACGAACTGGAGAGCGCGGCAGCTTGATGAAGATCAGTATCTCGATTTTCCAGACCGCCGGTACGGCGCCGGTGCCGGACCTCGCCCGGTACCTCGAAGACGCCCGCTACGACGCGCTGTATTTCTGCGAACACACGCACCAGTCCCTGCGGTTCGCGGCCCAGGCACCCACCCTGGAGCCGCGGTTCCGCGAGACGTTCGACCCGTTCGTCGCCGCGCACGCCGGCGCGGCCGCCACCGGCCGGCTGCGCGTCGGCTCCGCGGTGACCCTGCTCGCGCAGCACGAGCCGATCGCCATGGCGAAGCGGCTGGCGACGCTGGACCGGCTCATCGACGGCCGCCTCGACGTCGGCGTGGGGGCGGGCTGGATCGAGGACGAGATGCGGCGGCACGGCGTCGACCCCCGCCGCCGCAACGCCCGGCTCACCGAACACGCCACGGCCATCAAGGCGTTGTGGTCCGGGCGGCCCACGACGGTCGCGTCCGAGCACGTCTCCTTCGAGGACGTCGTCGTCCAGCCCACCCCGCTGCAACAGCCCGGCCCGCCGATCTACGTCGGCGGCGCCGGACCCCGTGCCCTGGACCGCATCCGGGCGTTCGGCGACGGCTGGATGCCGGACCACGGGTCGGTCGAACCGGCGCAGTTGTTCGCGCGCCTCGGCGAACTGCGGGAGCTGGAGCGGGAGTTGGGGCGGCACATCCCGGTCGTCGTGATGGGCGTGCCGCACGACGCGAAGGTCGTCGCGGGGCTCGCGGACGCGGGCGTCGACCAGATCGCGACGCTCGCGCCGTCGGTCGGGCTGGCTGAACTGCGGGCGTTCCTGGCGCCGTTCGAGCGGAGCGTGAGCGCCGCGCTCGGGGCTCGGGTCGGGGGCTAGGGGTGGCGGGCAGCGACTCCGGGCACATAGGCCGGCGGGGGTTTCTGGCGGGGGCGGCGGGGGCGGTCGGTGCGATCGGTGCGGCTGGTGCTGCTGGTTCGGTCGGTGTGGCTGGTGCTGCTGGTGCGGTCGGTGTGGCTGGTGCGGGGGTCGCGGTGGCCGTCGCGCCCGCCCGCGCCGCGTCCCGTGCGGCACCGGTCGTGCCGGACCTGCGGATCGTCCGCGAAGGCCGCGATCCGCAGTACGACTCCCTGCGCGTCGGCTACAACCGCCGCTTCGACATCCGGCCCGCCGAGATACTGACCCCGCGCGACGCCGTCGAGGCCCGCGCCGCCGTCCAGCGGGCGCTCGACGCGGGGCGGCGGTTCACCGCGTACGGCGGCGGGCACTGCTTCGAGGACTTCGCGCTCTCGCCGGACGTCCAGTGCCTGATCAACATGAACTCCCTGGCCGACGTCGGCCACGACGCGGCCCGCGGCGGCTACTCGGTCGGCGCGGGCGCCCGGCTGCTGAACGTGTACGACACGCTCTACCGCGAGCACGGCGTCGCCGTACCCGGCGGGGTCTGCTACTCGGTCGGCGTCGGCGGCCATGTCCTCGGCGGCGGCTACGGGCTGCTGTCCCGGCTGCACGGGCTGACGGTGGACCATCTCGACGGCGTCGAGGTGGTGACCGTCGACCGGCGGCACCGGGCCTCGCTGACGTACTGCGGCCGCGACAGCACCGGTGCGCTCGGCGACCTGTTCTGGGCGCACACCGGGGGCGGCGGCGGGAACTTCGGCCTGGTCACACGCTTCGACTTCCGTACGCCGGGCGCCGAGCGCGCGCTGATCTCGCCGCCGTCCTCGGTGCGGATCGTGACCTGCGACTGGCCGTGGGAGGAGGTCGGCCCGGAGCGGTTCGGCGCGTTCCTCACCGTCTTCGCCGACTGGTGCGCGCGCCACCACCGGAGCAGCCCCGAGACCGACGCCGTCTTCCCGTGGCTGACCGTCCGGCACCGGGACAGCGGCGGCATCGGCATGGTCATGCAGGTCTCGGACCCGGCGTCCGCAGCCGTCGGCGACGCCCTCGTGGCGGACCTGGGCGCGGCGCTCGGACTCGACGGCGGCCCCTCCTACGTCACGGCGGAGTGGATGCCGTGGCTCAACTCCGTCCGCCTGATCGGCACCGCGAGCGCCGAGAACAGCAACCCGAACCGGCGCGGCAAGCAGGGCTCAGCCAACTTCCGGGGACGGTTCACCGAGGTGCAGATCGCCGAGATGTACCGGGCGCTGCACGACCCGGCCGAGGGTTCGGTCTCCGCCGGGATCGACGTCGCCGCGCTCGGCGGGGCGATCTCCGTACCCGGCCCGGGCGACACGGCCGTCTTCCAGCGGGACGCCACCATGAAGCTGCTCGTCCAGACGTTCTGGGAGGACGCACGCCACGACGCCCCCAACCTGGCCTGGCTGCGCCGCGCCTACCACGGGATCTTCCGGGAGACCGGCGGCGTACCCGTCTACGACGAGGTCACCGCGGGCAGTTACGTCAACTACCCGAACGCCGACCTGTCCGACCCCGCGTACAACACCTCCGGCGTCACGGCCGGGGAGCTGTACTACGGGGCGAACTACGAGCGGCTCCGCGAGGTCAAACGCCAGTGGGACCCCACCGATGTGTTCCGTCACGCGCAGTCGATCGAACGGTGAGGCCATGACGACTTCTTCCTTCACTTGTGCCGCCGTCCTCTTCGACATGGACGGGACCCTGATCGACTCCGCCGCCGCGATCGAACGCGTGTGGACCGACTTCGCGGTGCGCCGGGGGCTGCCGGTCGCCGAGGTGCTCGCCGCGCTGCCCGGACGCACGGCGCGGGACATCCTGGCGGGGTTCCTGTCCTCGCCGGCGGAGGTGCGCGCCGAGGCCCGGCGGATCCGGCGGACGCAGTGCGGGTCCGCCGAGGGCATCGAACCGGTGCCCGGCGCACGGGAGTTGCTCGGCGCGCTGCCCTCGGGGCGCTGGGCGGTGGTCACTTCGGCCCCCGGCGAGGTCGCCCGGGCCCGGCTGACGGCGGCCGGTCTGCCGGTACCCGCCGTGCTGGTCGCGGAGGAGTCGGTGACCCGCGGCAAGCCGGATCCGGAGGGATTCGCGCGCGCGGCACGGGAGTTGGGGGTGGCCGCGTCGGCGTGCGTCGTCTTCGAAGACGCGGCGGTGGGGTTGCGGGCGGGGGGGGGGGCGGGGGGACGG
>LJCV01000124.1 GCA_001298575.1 Actinobacteria bacterium OK074 | reverse complement strand
GACGCGCCCGCGACGGCGCCCCCCCCCCCCCCGCCCCGCAGCCCCCCCATCCCGCCGCTCCCCCGGCCCCCCCGCACTCCGCGCTCCCCCCCCATCACCGCCGACACCCCTCACCCCCGCCCGCCACGAATCCTCCCCCCTCGACGAACGTCACCCCCCGCTCATGGCCCGCGAGGACGGCGAGAAGTTCTCCCTCCGCCTCCGCCACGCCGTGCACGAGTTCGTCGACGGCCCCCGTGCCGCCGTCGAGGAGGCCGACCACGTGCTCGAAGAGGTCGCCGCCGGGTTCGCCGAGGCCGTCGACCGGCGCCGCCGTACCCTGCGCGCCACCTGGGAGCTGAACGGCGGCGACCACCCCGACACCGACACCGAACAGCTGCGTCTCGCCCTGCGCGACTACCGCGAGGTCACCGAACGCCTGCTGCGCATCTAGGAGTTGAGCACCCGGCCCGAAACCGAGCGGCCGAAAACCGAGAGCCGGAAGCCGGGCGGCCGAAAACCGAGCCGCCCCAACCGAACGGCCGAGAACCGAGCCGCCCCCAACCCGGCGGCAGCCAAGAGCGGGGCCGCGTCCCGGACCATGTTTCGGGACGCGGCCCCGCCCCGCGTGCCGCTCAGCCGGTGGCCCGGCCCTCGCGCCACTCCCGTACGACCGCCTCGACGTCGTACGGCCCGAGCCCGAGCGGTGGGCCCGGTGGCGGCCTGAACATCATGTCGCGGATCTGGGCGTTGAGCCGCTCGACCGCCCGGCGTACCGCCTGCTCGGAGGGCATCCCGGGCACCGCGGCGAGGGTGTCCTCGGCCTCCTTGCGCAGGGCGAGGGTGGGCGGCAGGACGGACAGGCCCTCGCGGGCCATCTTCCGCTTGATCCACCAGTTCTCGTCGTACGACGTCTCGGTGACCACGTCGGCGGGGCGGCCCGTGTCGGGCAGGTTCGCGAACTGACCGCGGGCTTCCGCGTCGCGGATCTGTTTGTCGACGAACGACTCGAAGCTGACACCTGGTGGCTTTCGCTCGGTCATGCGTCCATTGTGCAGGACCGTGCCCACCTGGACGAGTGGGCGATCTATCATGCGGCGGCGGTTCATTTTCATGATCATCAGGAGGAACCCCCGTGCTCGAACTCACCATGGCCACCGTCGCCGGGGAGGACGCCGCGGCGACGGCCGGCATGCTGATGGCCGACGCGCCCAGTGAACCCGGCGAAGTCCTGCGGGTCGGCCGGGACGGGACCGTGTGCCGTCTCGTGCCGCCGCAGGACTGGCTGTTCGTGTCGCGCGTGCACCTGGAGTTCCTGTGCGGGCCCGACGGCGCCTGGCAGGTCACCTGGCTGCGCGGCACCCACGCGGACCCCTCCTCGCTCGTCCTGCTGACCCTGCCGGGCGTGCAGACCCAGCCGCTCCCGTACGGCGGCAGCGCCAAACTGCCGCGCGGCGGCTCGGGCGAGATCGTCATCCAGGACCGCACCGCCCCGCGCAGCGTCAACATCGGCTTCTACCACGAGGGTTGAGCCCCACCCGCCGGTCGGTAGCCCTAGTCGAGCACCCGCGCCAGCGCGAACCCGTCGTACCCCTTGGAGCCCACCGTCTGGATCGCCGTGGCGTCCAACTTCGGGTGCGTGGCGAAGAGTTCGAGGGCGGCCCGGGTGCCGACGACGTCGGGGTCCCGGTTGGCCGGGTCGCCGACGCGGCCACCGCGGACCACGTTGTCGAGGACGATCAGGCTCCCGGGGCGGGCCAGTTTCAGCGACCACTCCACGTAGTGGGGGTTGTTGGCCTTGTCGGCGTCGATGAAGACCAGGTCGAAGGGGCCCGCGTCCTCCTCGGCCAGCTGTGCGAGGGAGTCCAGCGCGGGCCCCACCCGCACCTCGACCTGCTTGTCCAGACCCGCGCGGGCCAGGTTGCCCCGGGCCACCTCCGCGTGCCGGGGGCTGTACTCCAGGGTGATCAGGCGCCCGTCCGCGGGCAGCGCGCGGCCCAGCCAGATCGTGCTGTAGCCGCCGAGGGTGCCGATCTCCAGAATGCTGCGGGCGCCCTGGATCCGGGCCAGCAGGTTCAGGAGCTTGCCCGCGGTGGGCGCCACGTTGATGGACGGGAGTCCGGCCGCGTCGCTGTCGCGCAGGGCCGCGGTGAGGGCCTCGTCGTGCGGGGCCAGGAGGGTGCTGAAGTAGGCGTCGACGTCGTCCCAGAGCTGCGACCCACTCATGCGCCAAACCTTTCGTATGCCTAGTTAGGTTCTCTAACCGGTTTTGTCCTGGTGAGCTTATTCACCCACCTGTGACCTCGTCGAGTGTGATCCGTGTCGCGCCCGGTGACGGAAGGCAACCCGCCGCCGACTATCGTCATCCGGACCAAAGGCGGGGGGTATCTCAGGTGAAGCGGGGGTTTCCCGCGTCTTCCCGCCAGGGTGGTGCCGACCCCGAGGAAGTACTTAGGGTTCGTACAGGTAGACACGGGACGAAACGGGGCGGAGGGCCGACCGGGCGTGGCGAATGTGGAGCACAGTGGGCGACCACGGACAGGTGGTGCCTTCGGCACGGACTCCGGGGAAGCGGTTCGCGCGCGGATGAGAGCGGTCCGGATCGGCCTGTGGGCCGTCGCCGCGGTCCTGGCCGTACGGCAGATGGCCGTCGTCCTGAGCACCCCCAAGGCGGACCGCCTCACCGACCTGGAGACCTGGGTCGGACCGGGCGGCGTCCTGCACGTGAAGGGCTCGCTGTACGACTCGACGATGTTCACCGGCACCCCCTTCGCCGGGCTCGTCCTGAAGCCGCTGACCCGCTCCGCCGAGCAGGCGCTCGGCTGGGGCTGGACCTTCGGCACCCTGCTGCTGGTGGTCGCGCTCGGCCTGGTCGTCGCGCGCGCCCTGCCGCAGCCGGTCACCAGACGCTCGGCCCTGCTGGCCGCGCCCCTCGCGATCAGCCTGCTGATGCTGTCGCTGCCGGTGCGCAACACCCTGCATCTGGGCCAGACCAGCATCATCCCGGTCCTGCTCGTGCTGGTCGGCTGCTTCGTCGTACGCGGCGAGCGCGCCAGCGGCGTCCTCATCGGCGTCGCCGCCGCGCTCCAGCCCACCGTGCTCCTGTTCGCGCCCCTGCTGTGGTTCACCGGGCGCCGTCGCGCCGCCGCGGCCGGCGGCATCACCTTCGCCGCGCTCACCGCGCTCGCCTGGGCCGCGCTGCCGCACGACTCGAACACCTACTGGGTGCACCACCTCGCGGGCGTCGGCCTCGGCGGCAAGGCGGACGACCTCGCCAACCAGTCCCTGCACGGCGCCCTGCTCCGCTTCGGGCTGGCCGGACCGGCGGAGATCGGCCTCTTCCTCGCGCTGAGCGCCGTCGTCGCCGTCCTGGGCCTGCGCCGGGCCGTGCGCTACGCCCGCGACGGCCAGCTGCTGCTCGCGGTCGCCGTCACCGGCTGCGTCGCCGTCGCGGTGTCGCCGACGACCTGGCAGCACCAGCTGCTGTGGGTACTGCTCGCGATGGTCGGCCGGGTCGGCAAGCGCGCCTCCGACCGGCTGGTGTGGCCGGTCGCGGTGGTCCTGGTGATGACGCTGCCGTCGAAGATGATGCTGCCGAACATGGACAGCCTCAACCCGCTGCGCGACAACGTCGTCCTGCTGGCCGCGCTGGCCGCCGCCACCTTCGTACCCTTCCTGTCGCGCACCTCGCCGTACTACCGGCAGCCGATCCCGACCGAGTACGCCGACGCCGTACCGACCCGCTTCAAGCACGTGCCGCTGGTGCCGTTCCTGCGGCGCGTGCTCACGCGGCCGAACCTGCTGCTCGAACTGCTGCTCATCCGGGTCACCTACGCGGCCTACCAGAAGGTCCGGCTCGCCGCGACCGGCGGCACCAACTCCGGCGGGCGGGCCACCGCCGAGCACCACGGCGAGCAGATCCTGTCGATCGAACGGTTCCTGCACATCGACATCGAACACGCCGTCAACCACGCCGTGTTCAAGGTCGAGTGGCTGCGGGGCTTCTACGACTTCTACTACGAGTCGTTCCACTTCGTCGTCCCGCTGACCCTCATGGCCGTCCTGTACTGGCGCCGTCCGGGCGACTACCGCTGGGCCCGCTCGGCCCTCGGCTTCGCGACCCTGCTGGCCCTGGTCGGCTTCTGGCTCTACCCGCTGGCGCCGCCGCGGCTGATGCCGGGCCTGGGGATCATCGACACCGTGCACGGCGTGCAGGACTTCTCCAAGCCCGACTACGGCACGCTCACCGCGCTCACCAACCAGTACGCGGCGATGCCCTCGCTGCACTTCGGCTGGTCGCTGTGGTGCGGGGTCGTCATCGCGATCACCGCGCCGAAGTGGTGGATGAAGGCGCTGGGCCTGCTGCACCCGTTCTTCACGGTCTCGGCGATCGTCGCCACCGGCAACCACTGGGTCCTGGACGCGGTCGGCGGCGCCACCGTCGTAGCCGCGGGCTTCGGGCTCACCTACCTCCTCCAGGGTCCCAGGGCCCGCCCCACGACCGCACAGGCGGCGCTCAGCACGACGCCGGAGCCGGTGAAGGACCGTACTCCGAGCTGATCCGGTAGACGCCGGGCGCGGAGACCGTCAGCCGCGTGAACTCCCCGTCCGGCGCCTCGCTCAGACAGCCCCCGGACACGTGCAGCCACGGCGAGTACGCGATCCGTACGGTGACCGCGCCGGGCCGCGGCAGCCGTACGTCCATCTCGGCACCCGTCGTACGGACGGCCGAGGCGGGCGGCGACACCAGCGGTACGGCGTCGCGGACCCGGAAGACCTGCCAGTTCGCGTCGTGCCACACCGGCTCCAGCCAGCCGGGCCGGTGGTGGCGGACCAGGTCGTCCTCGGCGAGCGCGTAGGAGTCGGCGCGGCCGTCGGGCAGGACGACGAAGCCGACCGCCCAGTGGTCCAGCCAGGCGCGGTAGGTCGCCGCCGAGAACGTGCCGTCGTAGAAGAGGCGGGCGCGTTCCATGTCGAGCTGGCGGTTCCAGCCACGGGCCAGGTTCACGTACGGGGTGAGGACGACGGCCTCGCGGTGGTTCTGCGCCGGGACCGCCTCGACGCGGGTGCGGTCGGCGCCGAGCCGCTCCAGGGCCCGCACGACACCGCGCGAGTCGGTCGCCCAGGTCGGGACCGGGGTGATCACCTTCAGGTCGGCGACCGTCTTGGAGCCCACCCACAGGACGGAGAGCGCCAGCGCGCAGGCCAGCAGCCCGCGCCGCACCCGGGCCGCCTGCGGGGTGCCGAGCAGCGCGGCGAGCAGGACGGCCGGGGCGAACAGCGCGGCCAGCCGCTCGATGTTCGTGCCGATCGGGGACGGGACCAGGTACACGACGACGGTCCCGGCCGCGTACACCGCGCCGCTGACGCGGGCCACCCGCCACGCGCGCGGGGCCAGCACGGTCACCGCGAGGCCGAGCAGCGCGGGCTGCGGGATCCGGCCGGCGGGCATCAACTGCTCGCCGGAGAACGGGAAGAGAAGGCTGGTCGCGCCCACGACCACGGCGGGCGGCAGCAGCAGCGCCCCGGCCCGCACCCGGTCCCGTACCAGCAGGAATCCGGCGCCCACGACGGCGACGAACAGGCCGGCGACGGGGCTGGAGAGGGTGGCGAGGGCCGCGCATACGGCTGCGTACGCGGCACTCGTGTGCCTTTTATATGGATTATCCGGTTCGTTCGGGGTCAGGACGACCAGGGCGGCGAGGCCGAAGACCGTGCCGAGCGCGAAGGTCGTACGGCCGCTGGCCACGTCGCACCACAGGGCGAAGGACGCCAGCAGGGCCGGGCCGAGAGGGCGGCGGACGCCCGTGCGGACCAGCAGCACGGCGGTCAGCCAGGAGGCGGCGACACCGGAGGCCACGGTGACCGTGCGGACGCCGAACGCGGCCATCAAGTAGGGCGAGATCACGCTGTAGTTGGCGGTGTGCGTGCCGCCGTACCAGAACAGGTTGTACGCCGAGTCGCCGTACCGGGAGGCGAACGCGGCCCACGCGTCCTGGGCCGCGAGATCGCCGCCGCCGGTGGCGAGGAACCACGCCCACAGCGCGTACAGCGGCACGAAGGGGAGGGTCGCGGCCAGCGGGGTGCGGTGGCGGTGCCAGAAGCCGCGGAACAGGTCGCGGTGGGGCGCGCGGTGGGGCGGTGTCGGGTGCTCCGTGTGGGGGAGTCGGAGCGGCTGGAGGAGGGCGGGCGCGGCAGGGCGCATGGAGAGGGGGTTCCGTTCGGGGTCTTCGCAGCGGGGGCTGCTTGGATCGTGTGCGAAGAGCCCGGTCGGGATGTGCGCGTTTCAGCCGTTCGGGTGTTGTTTCGCCTCGTACGAGTGGTTGTTCGGCCCAGGTGTACACGGCGCGGGTGAGACGGGGGTGGGGCGCGGGTGAGACGGAGGTGGGACGCGGGTGAGGCGGGGGTGAGACAGGTGCCCGGGGACAGGGGCAGGGGGTGCGGCCGGGGTCTAGGCGGTCACTTCGAGGCCCTTGACGCCGTTGATCCAGGACGAGCGCAGGCGGCGTGGGTCGCCGGTCAGGCGCAGGCCGGGCATGGAGTCGGCGACGGCGTTGAAGATCAGGTCGATTTCGAGGACGGCGAGGGACTTGCCGAGGCAGTAGTGCGGACCGCCGCCGCCGAAGCCGAGGTGGGGGTTGGGGTCGCGGGTGATGTCGAAGGCGTCCGGGTCGTCGAAGACCGCCGGGTCGTGGTTGGCGGAGGCGTAGAACAGGCCGACGCGGTCGCCCTTGCGGATGCGGTGGCCACCGAGGTCGGTGTCCTGGGTGGCGGTGCGCTGGAAGGCGTTGACCGGGGTCGCCCAGCGGACGATCTCCTCGGCGGCCGTCGCCGGGCGCTCCCGCTTGAACAGGTCCCACTGCTCGGGGTGGGTGAGGAAGGCGTGCATGCCGTGCGTGATCGCGTTGCGGGTGGTCTCGTTGCCCGCGACCGCCAGCATCAGCACGAAGAACCCGAACTCGTCGGCGGCCAGGTTGCCTTCGTCCTCGGCGGCCACGAGCTGGGTGACGATGTCCTTCGCCGGGCAGCTCTTGCGCTCACCGGCGAGGTTCATCGCGTAGGCGAGGATCTCGGCGGCGGCCTCGGAGCTGACCTGTTCGGTCAGGGCGTACTCCGGATCGTCGTACGCCACCATCTTGTTGGACCAGTCGAAGATCTTCGCCCGGTCGTCCTGCGGGACGCCGATGAGTTCGGCGATGGCCTGGAGGGGCAGTTCGCAGGCGACGTCGGTGACGAAGTCGAACGGCCCTGTCCGTGCACGGGCGTTGGTGACAATCGAGGTCGCGCGGGCGCGCAGCGCGTCCTGAAGGCCGCGGATCGCGCGGGGCGTGAAGCCGCGCTGCACGATCTGGCGGACCCGGGTGTGCTCGGGCGGGTCCATGTTCAGCAGGATCAGCCGCTGCGCGTCGATCGACTCGCGCCGGATGTGCGCGCCGAACCGGATGATCGCCGTGTTGAGGTACGACGAGAACAACTCCGGGTGCGTGGACACGTACTTGACGTCCTCGTGCCGGGTGACGGCCCAGTAGCCGTCGTCGTCGAAGCCGGCCGCGCCGTGCGCCTGCGTCACCCAGTGGACGGGTTCGGCGCGGCGCAGTTCGGCGAACTCCGGGAAGGGCACGTGCCGGTGGAGCACGTCGGGGTCGGTGGGGTCGAAGCCGTCGGGCAGCGCGGGACAGGGCATGGCGGCTCTCCTGCGGGTATCTGATCCGGGTCTCGGATGCGGGTTTCCGGTACGGGTTTCCGATACGGGTTTCCGATCCGGTTTCTGACGAGCCATCAGGTGGGTGTTTTGCCGCGAAGGTAGTAACGGGTTCTACAAGTCGCAAGGGGCACGGCCGTCCCAATCGGCTGCACGCCTCTTGTGGTTGGCGGGCGGCTGTCAGCAGACTGTGCACATAACTAGAACACGTACTAGTTGTGCTGGTCGCTGTGCCAGTCACGGTTCCACGGGATGACCCTCGAACCCCTCGGAGAGGACCCGCACCCATGGCCGCCGAACCCGTCATCGTCGAAGCCGTCCGTACCCCCATCGGCAAGCGCGGCGGTGCGCTCGCCAACCTGCACCCCGCCTACCTGCTGGGCGAGACGTACCGCGAACTCCTGGGCCGTACCGGCATTCCGGCCGACTGCGTGGAGCAGATCGTCGGCGGTGCGGTCACCCAGGCCGGTGAACAGTCGGGCAACCCCACCCGGGTCGCGTGGCTCACCATGGGCCTGCCGTACGAGACGGCGGCGACGACCGTGAACGCGCAGTGCGGTTCCTCGCAGCAGGCGTCGCACATGGTGGCCAACATGATCGCGGCCGGGGTGATCGACGTCGGGATCAGCTGCGGCGTCGAGGCGATGTCACGGGTGCCGCTCGGGTCGGGGTCCAGGAACGGGCCGGGCAAGCCGTTCCCGGAGGAGTGGAACGTCGACCTGCCCAACCAGTTCGAGGCCGCCGAACGCATCGCCCGGCACCGGAAGTTGACCCGCGGAGACGTCGACTCGCTCGGATTGCTCTCGCAGGAGCGGGCGGCGGTGGCGTGGGCGGAGGAGCGCTTCAAGCGGGAGACGTTCGCGGTCCAGGTCCCCACCACGGAGGACGAACAGCGCGCGGGCCAGGGCATGTGGCGGCTGGTCGACCGCGACGAGGGCCTGCGCGACACGACGATGGAGGGGTTGGCCCGCCTCAAGCCCATCATGCCGACGGCCGTGCACACCGCGGGCAACTCCTCCCAGATCAGCGACGGTTCGGCGGCGATCCTGTGGTCGTCGAAACGGATGGCGCGCGCCCTGAAGCTGAAACCACGGGCACGGATCGTGGCCCAGGCCCTGGTCGGCGCGGACCCGCACTTCCACCTCGACGGCCCCATCGACGCGACCCGTGCGGTCCTCGGCAAGGCGGGCATGACCCTGAAGGACATCGACCTCGTCGAGATCAACGAGGCTTTCGCGTCCGTGCTGTTGAGCTGGACGAAGGTCTTCGACCAGGACCTGGAGAAGGTGAACGTCAACGGCGGAGCGATCGCACTCGGACACCCGGTGGGGGCGACGGGGGCGCGGTTGATCACCACGGCGCTGCACGAACTGGAGCGGGGGGAGAAGGAGTTCGCGTTGGTGGTGATGTGTGCGGGGGGTGCGTTGGCTACGGGGACGATCATTCAGCGGTTGTAGGCGCAACGGAGTTGACGACGGCGGCGGCCGCCCCCGGGTCGGGGACGGCCACCGCCGTCGTATGCGAACTGCTGTGGGTCCGGCTCAGTACCAGTGGTGGGTCTGCCAGAAGCTCCAGGCCGCGGCCGGGCTGCCGTAGCGGGAGTTCATGTACTCCAGGCCCCAGGTGATCTGCGTCTTGGCGCTGGTCTGCCAGTCGGAGCCGGCCGAGGCCATCTTCGAGCCGGGCTTGGCCTGGACGAGGCCGTAGGCGCCGGAGGCGTTGGCGGCGGTGACGTTCCAGCTGCTCTCGTGCGAGACGATGTTGCTGAACGCCTTGTACTGCGTGGCGTTCGGGATCAGCTGCTTCGCGATCGTCTGGGCCTCGGTGGCCGAGTCCACGGAGGCGGTGGCGGCCTGGGCCGGCGCGGCGGCCAGCAGCATGCCGGTCGTCGCGGCGGTCACCGCGGCGGCGGCCAGCGCCTTCTTCGGGGCGGACAGGCGACGGAGAGCGGAAGCGGGAGCGAAGGACACGGAGAACCTTTTCTTCGGGGACAGGACGGCCGCGGCATGCCGGAACCACGCGGTGCGAGGTGGGGGCGTACGTTGGCGCCAGGTCCTGTCGTCACATTCCCGTCGTTCGCCCGGAGGGCGGGCCCTGCGGCGTCAGGTGCGTGCTCTCGGCGTGCCGGGCGGAAGCCCTCGTACTGGACGTACTTGGGATTTCGCCCGGTGCGGCGAGAGTGCGTGCATGGCGTCGCGGGGCAGACGGGAATGTGACGACAGGACCTAGCCCGGGTGGGCTCGTCGGCGCCTGGCGACAGATCCAGAGAAGCAGCCGGGGTGGGGTGTCCGCAATGACCCCTTTTACTAGTTGTGGTCGCATGTGGGACAAAGGTCTGTTGTGTGACGTGGCTCTCAATGTGCAGGTCGGGGGCGGTTTTGGCGTGGGCATGCCGGTGGTTCGGGTCTACGACCGCGCTTCGTATGTGACCTGCGCCCTGTGGGGCGGCTCACGGGTTTGGTCGCGGAGGGTGAGGGGGTGGTTGGCGGAGCGTGGTTGTTCGGTGTGAGCGGGGTCGCATCTTT
>LJCV01000123.1 GCA_001298575.1 Actinobacteria bacterium OK074 | reverse complement strand
GCCAGATCTGGAAGCCCGGTAACGGGTGGAGGTGACTGGTACTAATAGGCCGAGGGCTTGTCCTCAGTTGCTCGCGTCCACTGTGTTGGTTCTGAAACCACGAACAACCCCATTGCCATGGTCACGGCAGTGGTGCGGTGCGGTTCGACAGTTTCATAGTGTTTCGGTGGTTATAGCGTAGGGGAAACGCCCGGTTACATTCCGAACCCGGAAGCTAAGCCTTACAGCGCCGATGGTACTGCAGGGGGGACCCTGTGGGAGAGTAGGACGCCGCCGAACTCCTTTTATAGCTCTGGCTCTTGGGCACTCTGCCCAAGAGCCAGAGCTTTTTTGCGTTGAGGTAAGGTCAGGGAGCATCGTTGGCTCGTTACCACAGGAGGCCCCCGGGTGGAGGTCCAGGAGACTCGCGTCCAGACGGACCGTGTCCTCACCATCCCGAACATCCTCAGCATGGCGCGGCTGGTGGGTGTGCCCGTCTTCCTGTGGCTGATCCTCAGACCGGAGTTCGGCGGGCCGAAGAGCGACGGCTGGGCGCTGCTCGTGCTCATGCTCAGCGGCATCAGTGACTATCTGGACGGCAAGCTCGCCCGTCGGTGGAACCAGATCAGCAGCCTCGGCCGGCTCCTGGATCCCGCGGCCGACCGGCTCTACATTCTGTCGACTCTCGTGGGCCTGACCTGGCGCGAGATTCTGCCAATCTGGTTGACCGCCGCCCTGCTGGCGCGAGAGCTGGTTCTGTTGGTGATGGTGGGCATCCTCAGACGCCATGGCTATCCTCCGCCCCAGGTGAACTTCCTCGGGAAGGCCGCCACCTTCAACCTGATGTATGCCTTCCCGCTCCTCCTGCTCAGTGACGGAAGTGGATGGATCTCGTCACTCGGTGCTATTTTCGGATGGGCATTCGCCGGATGGGGTACAACGCTGTACTGGTGGGCAGGAGTCCTCTACGTGGTACAAGTCCGCCGCCTGATCCGTGCGGATGCCATGGCCGATTGAGCTCGCCGGTGGAGTAGCCGTAGTGGCTCGATGGCCCGCGTCGGAAAAGTGCGGGACAATCTGGACGGGTGAAGTCGGCTAGACCGTCGTCTCTATGAGGAGGACGCTTCCGACATGAAGGCCGTCGTGATGGCCGGAGGCGAAGGCACACGCCTTCGTCCCATGACCTCAAGCATGCCCAAGCCGCTCCTGCCGGTGGTGAACCGCCCGATCATGGAGCACGTCCTGAGGCTGCTCAAAAGGCATGGGCTCAGCGAGACCGTCGTTACCGTCCAGTTCCTGGCCTCACTGGTCAAGAACTACTTCGGTGACGGCGAGGAACTCGGGATGGAGCTCTCGTATGCCAACGAGGAGAAGCCACTCGGTACCGCCGGGAGCGTCAAGAACGCCGAAGAGGCGCTCAAGGACGATGCCTTCCTGGTCATCTCCGGTGATGCCCTCACCGATTTCGACCTCACCGAGCTGATCAATTTCCACAAGGAAAAAGGTGCGCTCGTCACCGTGTGTCTGACGCGGGTGCCCAATCCGCTGGAATTCGGCATCACCATCGTCGACGAAGAGGGGAAGGTCGAGCGCTTCCTGGAGAAGCCGACCTGGGGGCAGGTCTTCTCCGACACAGTGAACACGGGCATCTACGTGATGGAGCCCGAGGTCTTCGACTACGTCGAGTCCGATGTTCCCGTCGACTGGTCCGGCGATGTCTTCCCGCAGCTGATGAAGGAGGGCAAGCCGGTCTACGGCTTCATCGCCGAGGGCTACTGGGAGGACGTCGGCACCCACGAGAGTTATGTGAAGGCACAGGCCGACGTCCTGGAGGGCAAGGTCGACGTCGATATCGACGGCTTCGAGATCTCCCCGGGGGTCTGGGTGGCCGAGGGCGCCGAAGTGCATCCCGACGCGGTGCTGCGCGGACCGCTGTACATCGGTGACTACGCCAAGGTCGAGGCCGGTGCCGAAATCCGGGAGCACACCGTCATCGGCTCGAACGTCGTCGTCAAGAGCGGGGCCTTTCTGCACAAGGCCGTCGTCCACGACAACGTGTATGTCGGGCAGCAGAGCAATCTGCGCGGCTGTGTCGTCGGAAAGAACACCGACATCATGCGTGCGGCACGGATCGAGGACGGCGCCGTCATCGGGGACGAGTGCCTCGTCGGCGAGGAATCGATCGTGCAGGGCAACGTCCGGGTCTATCCGTTCAAGACGATCGAGGCCGGCGCCTTCGTCAACACCTCGGTCATCTGGGAATCCCGCGGACAGGCGCATCTTTTCGGCGCCCGCGGTGTGTCGGGGATCCTGAACGTCGAGATCACCCCCGAACTGGCCGTGCGGCTGGCCGGCGCGTATGCGACGACGCTCAAGAAGGGCTCCACCGTCACCACCGCGCGCGACCACTCCCGAGGCGCGCGTGCGCTGAAGCGGGCGGTCATCTCGGCGCTCCAGACCAGCGCCATCGACGTACGCGACCTGGAGAACGTGCCGTTGCCCGTGGCCCGGCAGCAGACCGCGCGCGGCAGTGCGGGCGGGATCATGCTGCGGACGACGCCCGGAGTGCCCGACTCCGTCGACATCATGTTCTTCGACGGGCAGGGTGCCGACCTCTCGCAGGGCAGTCAGCGCAAACTCGACCGGGTGTTCGCACGGCAGGAGTACCGGCGTGCCTTCCCCGGCGAGATCGGTGACCTGCACTTCCCGGGCAGTGTCTTCGACTCGTACACCGGTTCGCTGCTGCGCAATGTCGATACGACCGGGATCTCCGAGTCCGACCTGAAGGTCGTCGTGGACGCGTCGAACGGCAGTGCCGGGCTCGTCCTGCCCAGCCTGCTGGGCAAGCTCGGTGTCGACTCGCTGACCATCAACCCCGGTCTCGACGAGTCCAGGCCGACGGAGACGGGGGAGATGCGGCGCCGGGGACTGGTGCGGCTCGGTGAGATCGTGGCGTCCTCCGGGGCGGCCTTCGGCGTCAGGTTCGACCCGGTCGGCGAGCGGGTGTCGCTCGTGGACGAGAAGGGGCGGATCATCGAGGACGACCGGGCGCTGCTCGTCATGCTTGACCTGGTGGCCGCCGATCGCCGTAGCGGCCGGGTGGCGCTGCCGGTGACCACCACGCGCATCGCCGAGCAGGTGGCGGCGTACCACGGCACCCAGGTGGAGTGGACGACCACGTCGCCCGACGACCTGACGAGGGTGGGGCGCGACGAAACGACCATCTTCGGCGGCGACGGCAAGGGCGGCTTCATCGTCCCCGAGTTCAGCAGCGTCTTCGACGGTACGGCGGCTTTCGTGCGGCTCATCGGGCTGGTGGCGCGGACACAGCTCACGCTCAGTCAGATCGACGCGCGTATTCCGCGGGCCTACGTCCTCAAGCGGGATCTGGCCACGCCCTGGGCGGTCAAGGGACTGGTGATGCGCCGGGTGGTGGAGGCGGCCGGGGATCGCTTTGTCGACACGACGGACGGTGTGAGGGTCGTCGAGACCGACGGACGTTGGGTGATGGTGCTGCCGGACCCCGCAGAAGCGGTCACCCATCTGTGGGCCGAAGGGCCCGACGACGCCTCTGCACAGGCGCTGCTCGACGAGTGGTCGGCGATCGTGGACAGTGCCGGCCGCTGACCGGCGTACGGCGTAAATCGCTGCCTATATAGTGACGCGTTTTCACAACGCACCTCACGCGCGTGTGCCGGACCGGTTCCCTCAAGGGGGCCCGTGCGGCACACGCGCGTGAGGCCGTTCGGAGGTAGTGCGCGCCACGTGGCACGATGTGCGGCATGCCGCCGTCACCCCCCGTTCGGAGCAGGCCGTCACGGCCCTCGCGCCCGGACGCGTCCATGTCGTTGCTCACCAACGTCATGGATCACAGCCTCGACGAGGGGTACGCGGAGGCCGCCGCCCGCAGGAAGGCCGCCGGAACCGGTGAACTGCCCCGGACGGTACGGGCCAGGCTCGGGCTCGCGGCCGGACTCGTGCTCGCCGCCCTGGTGGTGACCCTGGGGGCCGCGCAGGCACGGGAGGCGGCTCCGGTGGTGGCGAAGGAGCGTCAGGAACTCATCGACCGGGTCGGCAGCGAGACCGCCGCAGCGGACAAGCTGGAGGACGATGTCGACCGGCTGCGCGACGATGTGAGCGCCCGTCAGCGCGCGGCCCTGAAAGGGGCGGGCGAAAGCGACGGAGCCGGTCTCGTCGAGATCCTGTCGGGGGCCGTGGCGGTCCACGGGTCGGGCGTGAAACTCGTCGTCAACGACGCGAAGGAAGCCACCAGCGGCGGTGACGGCGACCCGCGCGAGACCGCCGACTTCTCCGACACCGGGCGGGTGCGTGACCGGGATCTGCAGCGTGTCGTCAACGGACTGTGGCAGTCGGGCGCCGAGGCCGTCTCCGTCAACGGACAGCGGTTGACGTCGCTGTCCGCGATCCGGGCCGCGGGGGAGGCGATACTGGTCGACAACAGGCCGCTCGTGCCGCCGTATACGGTGCTTGCCGTGGGGGACGGGAACCGGCTCAGCACACGGTTCCAGGACAGTCCGGACGGGCTGTATCTGCATGCCTTGCAGGAGAACTACGGGATCCGGACGGCCATTTCGACCGAGGACGACGTCCGGTTGCCGGCCGCCCCGAGTGTGATCGTACGAACAGCGCAACCAAGTAGTGAGAAGGGCAGCACATCGTGATCGCCGTACTGGGCCTCGTCGTGGGAGTCGTGGCCGGGCTGTTGGTCCAGCCCGAGGTTCCGGCGTCCGTGGCGCCTTATCTGCCGATCGCCGTCGTCGCGGCGCTCGACGCCGTCTTCGGCGGGCTGCGGGCCATGCTGGACGGCATCTTCGACGACAAGGTCTTCGTGGTGTCGTTCCTGTCGAACGTCGTGGTGGCCGCCCTCATCGTCTTCCTGGGCGACGAACTGGGCGTCGGCGCGCAGCTGTCCACCGGTGTGGTGGTCGTCCTCGGTATCCGCATCTTCTCCAATGCCGCGGCGATCCGCCGGCACGTGTTCCGGGCGTGAGGCCGGTGAACGACGGGGACGAGACGCGGGGTGGGCCCGCACCCCAGCGGCTGCGCAAGGCGTTGCCCGCGGAGGTGCCCGCGGTGTCCTCCGGGACCCCTGGTGCCCCTGTGGCCGCGGAGGACACGGCGGCCGACGGGCCGCAGCCGACCGGCCGTCAGCGGCTGGTGCAGGGCCTGTGGCCGCCTCGGGTGACCCGGGCCCAACTGATCGTCGCCCTGCTGCTGTTCGGGCTCGGTTTCGGTCTCGCCGTCCAGGTGGCGTCCAACAGTGACAACAACAGCGCACTGCGTGGCGCACGTCAGGAAGATCTTGTCCGGATCCTCGACGAACTGGATGACCGTACTCAGCGTCTAGAAGATGAGAAGCAGGGTCTGGAAGATCAGCGCACCGAGCTGGAGAACAGTTCGGACCAGGCCGAGGAGGCCCGCAGGCAGACCGCCGAGAAGGAGAAACAACTCGGCATCCTGGCGGGCACGGTGGCCGCGCAGGGACCCGGCATCACCATGACCATCAGTGACACGAAGGGGACGGTCGAGGCGGACATGCTGCTCGACGCCATCCAGGAACTGCGCGCGGCGGGCGCGGAGGCGATCCAGGTGAACGGGGTGCGGGTCGTCGCGAGCACCTATCTGGCGGATTCCGGAAAGGGGGTGAGCGTGGACGGGAACAAGATCACCCAGCCCTTTCGTTTCCAGGTCATCGGCAAGCCGCAGGACCTGGAGCCGGCGCTCAACATCCCCGGAGGCGTGGTGCAGACACTGGAGAAGGAGCAGGCCACCGTCGAGGTGGAGCGCTCCACGAAGATCGTTGTGAACGCCTTGCGGGCGGCGAAGACGCCTGACTACGCTCGGTCGTCCTCTCCGTGAACCGAGGGTGCATGGGAGTCGTCCGGCAGGGGCATGAGGTTGCGGGGGGTCGGCGCACCGAATGGCGGGTGCGTGGTGGAAACTGTCCGGTGGATACGGACGTTGTGAGAATGTCCGGGTCGGCCGGTGTCAACAGTCAGGGTTCGTCCTGCCCCACGGGCGGGTCTGTTCAGGTCAAGGGGAATCGCCCGTGAAGTTGTTTGCGAAGTTGTTCGGCAAGAGCGCGCGAGGAGAGGGCGGCGAGAACGCCACCGCCCGCCATCGCGCACAGCCGTCAGAGGCGGAACGCCCGCTCTTCCGCGACCAGGTCGCTGGTCCGAGCGGTGACCTTTCCGGAGGTCAGGGCGCGCCGTCTGTTGACCCTGCCGCATCCGGCCGCATAGGTTCCGGGGACATGTCTGCCCTGGTGTGTACGAGGTGCGGTAACCGCAACCCGCAGAACAGCCGTTTCTGCTCCAACTGCGGTGCGCCGCTGCGGGCCGGGGCGGTCCCGGAGCGTGCGTCGGAGACGACGTCCACGATCTCCATCTCCGGCCTGGAGGCGTACGACGCCGAGGTCACCGGTCAGACGCAGTTGCCGTCGCTGTCTCCCGAGGCGCAGGCGGCCGTGGACGCGCTGCCGCTCGGCTCGGCACTCCTGGTGGTGCGCCGCGGGCCCAACTCGGGCAGTCGCTTCCTCCTGGACAGCGACCTCACCACGGCGGGGCGCCATCCGCAGAGCGACATCTTCCTGGACGACGTGACCGTGTCGCGCCGTCACGTGGAGTTCCGTCGCGGTCCGGACGGTTCGTTCACGGTGGCCGACGTCGGCAGCCTGAACGGCACGTACGTCAACCGCGAGCGCATCGATCAGGTCGCGCTCAACAACGGCGACGAGGTGCAGATCGGCAAGTACCGGCTGGTCTTCTACGCGAGCCAGCGGGGCATCTGACCCTCCTCCGGACAGCGTCCGGAGGGACCCCAAGGAAGGGTCCATGCAGCACACACCGAGCGGCGGTGCCGTGCCCGGCACCGCCGCCGCGGACAGCGACCTGATGAGCATCGGCACGGTGCTGAACGTGCTGCGCGAGGAGTTCCCCGAGGTCACGATCTCCAAGATCCGGTTCCTGGAGTCGGAGGGGCTCATCGAGCCGCAACGGACCCCGTCGGGATACCGCAAGTTCAGTGCGGGGGACGTCGAGCGGCTCGGTCACGTCCTGAGAATGCAGCGGGACCACTATCTGCCGCTGAAGGTCATCCGCGAGCACCTGGACGCCCTGGAGCGCGGCGAGGACGTACGGCTGCCGTCGGTGGGGCGGCAGCGGGACGGCGGTGAGGGGGAGCGCACCGGCCTCGTCGAGCTGTTCCCGGAGGCCGACGCGCCCACGGCCGCCCGCATCGGACGGGACGAACTCCTCGCCGTCGCCGGGGTCGACGAGCAGCAGCTCAAGGAGTGGGAGTCTTACGGGCTCGTCACACCGCTGCCGGACGGATCGTACGACGCCGAGACGGTGACGGTCGCGGCCCTGGTGGTGGAACTGGGGCAGTACGGCATCGAGCCGCGCCACCTGCGTGCGGTGAAGGCCGCGGCGGACCGTGAGGCCGGGCTCGTGGACCAGGTGGTGGCACCGCTGCGGCGGCACCGCAACCCGCAGACCAGGGCGCACGCCGAGGCGCGCACGAAGGAGCTGGCGCAGCTCGCGGTGAAGCTGCACGCCGCGCTCGTGCAGACCGCGCTGGGCGTACGGCTGTCCTGAAACCGGGCAGACGCGTGTCCTTGAAAGAGTGACGGTAATCGGGCGCGCGGCTTCTCCGAAGGGCGTGGCTCCGGGCGTACGGCTGTCCTGAAGCAGCGTGTTCGCCGTTGGCGGATCGCCGCCCCGTTCCGAGCCCGACTACCCAAACGTCCCGGGCACGGCCTAGGGTTGCTGTGTGAACGAGCTCGATGTCGTAGGTGTCCGGGTCGAAATGCCCTCCAACCAACCGATCGTGCTCCTGCGTGAAGTGGGAGGCGACCGGTACCTCCCCATCTGGATCGGGCCGGGTGAGGCGACGGCGATCGCCTTCGCCCAGCAGGGCATGGCCCCCGCACGGCCGCTGACCCACGACCTGTTCAAGGACGTGCTGGAGGCGGTCGGCCAGGAGCTCACGGAAGTGCGCATCACGGACCTGCGGGAAGGCGTCTTCTACGCGGAACTGGTGTTCGCCAGCGGAGTCGAGGTGAGTGCGCGCCCCTCCGACGCCATAGCGCTGGCGCTGCGCACCGGGACGCCGATCTACGGCAGCGACGGCGTCCTCGACGACGCCGGCATCGCGATCCCGGACGAGCAGGAGGACGAGGTCGAGAAGTTCCGCGAGTTCCTCGACCAGATCTCGCCCGAGGACTTCGGCACCAACAGCCAGTGACGCCGCCGGTGTGCCTCTGAGGCGCCGGGACGGGTGCGTGGTGCGCAGCCGCGCCGTCCGTTGTGCCGTGTCGGTTCCCGGGTCGGCGCGACGATCCGGGTGGTTCCCGTCATGATGAGCGTGCGGTGTCGGGTCGACGCCGTGCCGTACGGCAATTGCCAGCGGCCAGTGTGGTGTCCCGCGGCTCTGCGCGAGAGCATTCGGCTAGCCTTTCCCCGCGGAAGGACACGGGAAACCACTCCTAGGGTGATTATCACTCGGCGTGCCGAGTGTGGCGATCGTTGACGCACCCCGGGTGACTGCCTACCGTCGAGAAGGCAGGTCAAGGACGGAGGTCGGCGTGAGAAGCAGCGGCGACGGTACGGCTGGGGGTGCCCCCGGACGCAGTCCGCGGGAGCACAGCCCGTACCCGCTTCACGGCAACGCGGTCGGCCATGCCGTGCGGCGGCCGGTCCCGGTGCCGGGTGACGCGGACCCGGGGGCGGCGTCCGAGGAGGTCGGCTACCGCGGGCCCACGGCGTGTGCCGCCGCGGGCATCACCTACCGGCAACTCGACTACTGGGCCAGGACCGGCCTCGTCGAGCCCAGCGTGCGACCCGCCTACGGTTCGGGGACGCAGCGCCTCTACAGCTTCCGGGACGTGGTCGTCCTCAAGATCGTCAAGCGGTTCCTGGACACGGGCGTGTCCCTGCAGAACATCCGTACGACCGTGCAGCACCTCAAGGAGCGCGGGTTCCGGGACCTGGAGCGGATGACGCTGATGAGCGACGGCGCGACGGTGTACGAGTGCACCTCGCCCGACGAGGTCCACGCGCTGCTCCAGGGCGGCCAGGGTGTCTTCGGGATCGCCGTCGGCGTGGTCTGGCGGGACGTCGAGGGCGCACTGTCCGAGCTGCACGGGGAACGGGTCGACACGGGCGAGACGCTGGTCGGCCACAATCCCTCGGACGAGCTGGCCCGGCGGCGCAACCGGGCCGTCTGAGGGCGGGTTGTCCGTAGGTGGCTTCAGCCGTCCTCGGCGGTCGGCGGTTGGGTGTCGGGCCGGGTGGGCCGTTCCGCGCTCGCGGCTCGGGGCTGACGGGGCGGGTGTTCGGGTGCATTGTCAGTGGCGTAGTGCAGCATCGGAGATGTGAGAAACGCGCCCACGATCCTGCATCTCGACATGGATGCCTTCTACGCCTCGGCGGAACAGGCAGCCAAGCCGAGCCTGCGCGGGAAGGCGGTCGTCGTCGGCGGGCTGGGGCCCCGCGGAGTGGTGGCCACGGCCTCGTACGAGGCACGGGTGTTCGGGGTGCACTCGGCGATGCCCATGGCCCAGGCGCGTCGGCTGGCACCGAACGCCGCGTATCTCGTGCCGCGCTTCGCCTTCTACCGGGAGATCAGCGAGCGGGTGATGGGGCTGCTGCGGGCCCTGTCGCCGCTGGTGGAGCCGTTGAGCCTGGACGAGGCGTTCGTGGACCTGGAGGCCGGGGGGACGGCCTTCGACGAGGCGTCGGCGCGGGCCGCCGGGGAGAAACTGCGCGCGGACATCCTGGCCGGTACGGGGCTGACGGGCTCGGTGGGGCTCGCCGTGTCGAAGATGCTCGCGAAGATCGCCTCCGAACGGGCCAAGCCGGACGGGCTGGTGCTGATAGAGCCGGGCACGGAGCGGGCGTTGCTCGGGCCGATGCCGGTGCGGGTGCTGCCGGGGGTGGGGCCCGCGACCGGGGACCACCTGCGGCGGGGCGGGATCACCACGGTCGCGGAGATCGCCGAAGCCGGGGAGGACGAACTCGTACGGCTGCTCGGGAAAGCCCACGGGCAGGCGCTGTACGCCATGGCGCTGGCGCACGACGAGCGGCCCGTGGTGGCGGAGAGGGACACCAAGTCCGTGTCGGTCGAGGACACGTACGACGTGGACATCCACGACCGGGTGCGGGTCCGTATGGAGGTGCAGCGGCTCGCCGACCGGTGTGTACGGCGGTTGCGGGACGCGGGGCTTTCGGGGCGGACCATCGTGCTGAAGGTACGGCGGTACGACTTCTCGACGCTGACGCGGTCGGAGACGTTGCGGGGGCCCACGGACGATCCCTCGGTGGTGCGGGAGGCGGCGGCGCGGCTGTTGGAGGCCGTGGACACGACGGGTGGGGTGCGGTTGTTGGGGGTGGGGGTCAGCGGGTTAGCCGACTACACGCAGGAGGATCTGTTCGCGCAGGCGCATGTGGGGGAGGAGGTGGTGGACGGGGCGGAGCCGGCCGAGGTGGTGGAGGAGCCGGTGGTGGAGGAGGTCGCGGGGGCGGATCGGCAGTGGCGTGCGGGGCATGATGTGCGGCACGCGGAGTACGGGCAGGGGGGGGGGGAGGGGGGTGG
>LJCV01000133.1 GCA_001298575.1 Actinobacteria bacterium OK074 | reverse complement strand
CCACGGGGGGGGGGGCGGGGGGGCAGACCAGACCGGGGCCCCGCTCTGTGCGTGGAGCGGCGGGCCCCGGGGGCCCCCGCGGGCCCCGCCGGTGCGTGTTCAGGGCCCGCCGGTCCCTCGCTCCTCAGTCGTGCCAGGCGCCCAGCGCCTCCAGGCGGGCCTGGAGCGGCTCGAAGAGGCCCGGCGGGGCCGCGACCGTCAGCTCCGGGGAGAGCGGCTCTCCGGGGCGGCCACCGGTCAGGGCGCCCGCCTCCCGGGCGATCAGGTCGCCCGCCGCGAAGTCCCAGGCGTTCAGCCCGCGCTCGTAGTACGCGTCCAGGCGGCCCACCGCCAGGTCGCACAGCTCGATCGCGGCCGAGCCGCCCCGGCGGATGTCCCGCACCTCGGGGAGCAACTGCCGCAGCACATCGGCCTGTCGGGCGCGCCGCTCGGCCACGTAGCCGAAGCCGGTGGCGACCAGGGCCTGGCTGAAGGGCGGCACCGGGCGCACGCGCGCGGGGCGGTCGTTCAGGAACGCGCCCTGGCCCAGGACCGCCCGGAACGTCTCACCACGCACGGGCGCGTGCACCACGCCGACGACCGTCTCGCCGTGCACGCGGGCCGCGATCGACACCGACCAGGCGGGCAGCCCGTACAGGTAGTTGACCGTGCCGTCGATCGGGTCGATGACCCACTGGACGCCGCTGCTGCCCTCGACGTCGGCGCCCTCCTCGCCGAGGACGCCGTCGTCGGGCCGGCGCTCGGCCAGCAGGCCGGTGATCAGCTTCTCGGAGGCGATGTCCATCTCCGTGACGACGTCCACGGCGCTGGACTTGGTCTTGGCCACACCGAGGTCCTCCGGGCGGCGCTCGCTCAGGAAGGCGCTCGCGCGGGCGCCCGCCTCCAGGGCGAGTTCCAGGAGTTCGGCTCTCAGGGACTGGTCTGTCTGCTCGGTCACGGTGTTCTGTTCCTCACGCGTACGGGCTGTCGGCGCCGGCGGCGGCCGGCTTGGGGGCGCGGGCCGGGCAGCAGCCGATCGGGCACAGGTCGTGGCTCGCGCCGAGCGCGCCCAGCGCGCACGGGGTCACCTCGTCGCCCCGCTCGGTCGCGGCGCGCTCGACCACCAGGTCCCGGACGGCGGCGGCGAACCGCGGGTCGGCGCCGACGGTCGCGGAGCGGCGCATCGGCAGGCCCAGTTCCCCGGCCTTCTCCTTGGCCTCCGTGTCGAGGTCGTAGAGGACCTCCATGTGGTCGGAGACGAACCCGATGGGCGCGACGACGACGGCCGGGGCCCCCGCGCCGCGCAGCTCCTCCAGGTGGTCGCAGATGTCCGGTTCCAGCCAGGGGATGTGCGGGGCGCCGGAGCGGGACTGGTAGACGAGCCGCCAGGGGTGCTCGACGCCGGTGCGCTCACGCACGGCCTCGGCGATCAGCCGGGCGGCGTCCAGGTGCTGCTTCACGTACGCGCCACCGTCGCCGTGGTCCTCGACGGGGCCGGAGGTGTCCGCCGAGACCGTCGGCACGGAGTGGGTGCTGAAGGCGATGTGCGCGCCGTCCCGGACGTCCTCGGGCAGGTCGGCGAGGGATTCGACCAGGCCCTCGATCATCGGCTCCAGGAAGCCCGGGTGGTTGAAGTAGTGCCGCAGCTTGTCGACCTTCGGCAGGTCGAGCCCCTCGGCGGCCAGCGCGGCCAGCGCGCCCGCCAGGTCCTCGCGGTACTGGCGGCAGCCGGAGTACGAGGCGTAGGCGCTGGTGGCGAGGACGAGGATGCGCCGGCGGCCGTCGGTGACCATCTCGCGCAGGGTGTCGGTCACGTAGGGGCCCCAGTTGCGGTTGCCCCAGTAGACCGGCAGGTCCAGGCCGTGGTCGGCGAAGTCCTTGCGGAGGGCGTCCAGGAGGGCGCGGTTCTGGTCGTTGATGGGGCTGACTCCGCCGAACAGGAAGTAGTGCTCGCCCACTTCCTTCAGGCGCTCCTTGGGGATGCCCCGGCCCCGCGTCACGTTCTCCAGGAACGGGATCACGTCGTCCGGCCCTTCCGGGCCTCCGAACGACAGGAGCAGCAGGGCGTCGTAGGGGGTGGCATCGAGTGCGTCGCGCATACCTACGATCCTGCCATCCGCCTACGACAACGCCCGCGCCGCCCGCCCGGTGCGGGACCTGCGGCGGAGTCCGGGCGGGGCCCGTGGCCGGAACCCGTGCCGGGCGGACGGCCGCGGTCCGCGCGCGTGGCCGGGAACCGCCGCCGGACGGCTGGAACGGCGCCCCTACGGGGTGTGTGACCCAAGCCACGGCAGGTACGGCCCAAGCCGCGGGGCGTGTGGCCCGAGTTCGCCGCCCGGTCGACCGCCCGGCCACTGCCGGACCGATCCGGTGCGTAAGGTATCCGAGCCCCTTAACTCCTTACCGGACCCGACGGAGGGCCCCGTGCCCAGCCCCTACCGCGCTCTGTTCGCCGCCCCCGGCTCCAAGGGCTTCTCCGCCGCCGGGTTCCTGGGCCGGATGCCGCTGTCGATGATGGGCATCGGCGTGGTGACCATGGTGTCCCAGCTCACCGGCCGCTACGGCCTCGCGGGCGCCCTCGCGGCCACGATGGCCCTGTCCGCCGCCGTCCTCGGCCCGCGCACCTCGCGCCTGGTCGACCAGTACGGGCAGCGGCGGGTGCTGCGCCCGGCGGCCCTGTGCGCGCTCACCGCGGCCACCGGGCTGCTGCTGGCCGCCCGCCAGGGCCTGCCGGACTGGGTGCTGTTCGGGTGCGCGGCCGGCGTCGGCGCCGTGCCCAGCCTCGGCGCGATGGTCCGGGCCCGCTGGGCGGCCCTGTACCGGGGCAGTCCGCGGCTGCACACCGCGTACTCGTTCGAGTCGGTGGTGGACGAGGTGTGCTTCATCCTCGGGCCGATCGTCTCCATCGGGCTGTCCACCCGGTGGTTCCCGGAGGCGGGACCGCTGCTGGCCGCCTGCTTCCTGGCCGTGGGCGTCTGCTGGCTGACCGCCCAGCGCGCCACCGAGCCCGCACCGCACCCGCGCGGGCAGCACGACTCCGGGTCCGCCCTGCGCACGCCCGCGCTGCGGGTCTTCGTGGCCACCTTCGTGGCGACGGGGGCGGTCTTCGGCTCCGTCGACGTGATCACCGTGGCCTTCGCCGACGAACTGGGCCACAAGGCGGCGGCGAGCGTGGTCCTCGCCCTGTATGCCGCGGGTTCCTGCGTGGCGGGGCTCGTGTTCGGGCTGCTGCGGCCCCAAGGGGCGCCCGAACACCGGTGGTTGCTGGGCGTGTGTGCCCAGGCCGTGAGTATGATCCCCCTCCTACTGGTCGGAAACTTGCTGTTTCTGGCCGTGGCGCTGTTCGTTGCGGGCCTGTTCGTCGCGCCCACGATGATCACGACGATGGGCCTCATCGAACAGCACGTACCACGCGCGCGGCTGACCGAGGGAATGACCTGGGTGAGCACCGGCCTGACGGTCGGGGTGGCGCTCGGCGCCTCCGTCTCCGGCTGGGTGATCGATGCCTCCGGTGCGCGCGCCGCGTACGGGGTTCCGGCGGTGTCCGGGGCCGTCGCGGTCGTAGTCGGTTTCCTGGGGTATCGCCGGCTCAGCGGGCCGGTTCGGCGGCGGGGAGGGTCCCATGAGCACCACAGTGAGCGGGAAGAGCACCACGTGGCGTAACTGGGCGGGGAACGTCACCGCCCGGCCCGTACGGGAGGTCACCCCGGCGTCCGTCGAGGAGTTGTCCGCGGCGGTCCGGCAGGCGGCCGAGGACGGCCTGAAGGTGAAGGCCGTCGGTACGGGGCACTCCTTCACGGCCGCGGCCGCCACCGACGGAGTGTTGATCCGCCCTCAACTGTTGACCGGCATCCGCAACATTGACCGCGATGCCATGACCGTCACGGTCGAGGCCGGCACTCCGCTCAAGAGACTCAACGCGGCCCTCGCGCGCGAGGGGCTGTCGCTCACCAACATGGGCGACATCATGGAGCAGACGGTCTCGGGCGCGACCAGCACCGGCACGCACGGCACCGGGCGCGAGTCGGGTTCGATCGCCGCGCAGATCAAGGGACTCGAACTGGTCACCGCCGACGGCTCCCTGCTGTCGTGCTCCGCGACCGAGAACCCTGACGTCTTCGCGGCGGCCCGGATCGGTATCGGCGCCCTGGGGATCGTCACCGCGATCACGTTCAAGGTGGAACCGGTCTTCCTGCTCACCGCCCGCGAGGAGCCGATGAGTTTCGACCGGGTCACCGGCTCCTTCGATGAACTCTGGGCGGAGAACGAGCACTTCGAGTTCTACTGGTTCCCGCACACCGGCAACACCAACACCAAGCGCAACAACCGCAGCGCGGGCCCCGAGCAGCCGGTGGGGCAGCTCAGCAGCTGGTTCGAGGACGAGTTCCTCTCCAACGGCCTCTTCCAGGCGGCCAACTGGGTCGGGCGCGCGGTGCCCGCCACCGTCCCGTCGATCGCCCGGATCTCCAGCCGCGCCCTGTCCGCGCGGACGTACACCGACATTCCCTACAAGGTCTTCACCTCCCCGCGCCGGGTGCGGTTCGTGGAGATGGAATACGCCGTCCCGCGCGAGGCCCTCGTCGAGACGCTGCGCGAGCTGAAGACCATGGTGGACCGGTCGGACCTGCGCATCAGCTTCCCGGTCGAGGTGCGCACCTGCCCGGCCGACGACATCGCCCTGTCGACCGCCTCCGGCCGGGATAGCGCGTACGTCGCCGTGCACATGTTCCGCGGCACGCCCTACCAGGCGTACTTCACCGCCGCGGAGCGCATCTTCACGGCCCACGAGGGGCGCCCGCACTGGGGCAAGGTGCACACACGCGACGCGGAGTACCTCGCCAAGGCGTACCCGCGCTTCGGCGAGTTCACCGCCCTGCGGGACCGGCTGGACCCGGAGCGGCTGTTCCAGAACGACTACCTGCGGCGGGTGTTGGGGGCGTAGCGGAGGCGGGGCGGCCGGCGAGGCGCGGAGCCGCCGGCGAGGCGGTCGCCAACTCCGGTTCGTCCGTGGCGAAACGTTTAGTTCCAATTGCGCGGCTTACGTGAAGTGCGCCACGTTTCATGGTCACGAAAACGGTGCAGGGGCGGCCGACACCCATCTCCTGCCGGAAGTTGGGCCGCGTGCCGAACCACGCACGTGGCCCGAATGGAGTACTGTTGCGAGCCCTGGATCCGGTCTCCCGCCAGGGCGTCCGGGCCCATGCCGGACCGCCGGGAGGGGGCTAGTTGCACAGGGTGATGGAGTTCGTCACTTAGCGTTGCGAATAGGTAACCGTGCCATAACGGCGTCCCAGGGCACCCGCCCGACACGCCGGGCAACTCGGCAAGGTTGTGGCAGGCTGCACCCGGGCAGGCCACACTCGACTAGCGGAAGCAGCGACGCACGTGACGTCGGCAGGCACCACCCGGGAGGTCCCCATGCCCGAACTGCGTGTCGTGGCCGTCTCGAATGACGGCACACGGCTGGTGCTCAAGGCTGCCGACGCGACGGAATACACCCTTCCCATCGACGAGCGGCTGCGTGCCGCCGTGCGTGGTGACCGGCCCCGCCTCGGCCAGATCGAGATCGAGGTGGAGAGCCATCTCCGCCCCCGTGACATCCAGGCGCGGATACGCGCCGGCGCCTCCGCCGAGGAGGTCGCACACCTCGCCGGGATCCCGGTCGACCGCGTGCGCCGCTTCGAGGGGCCCGTGCTCGCCGAGCGCGCCTTCATGGCGGAGCGGGCCCGCAAGACCCCCGTCCGCCGCCCCGGCGAGAACTCCGGGCCACCGCTCGGCGAGTCCGTACAGGAGCGGCTGACGCTCCGTGGCGTGGAGAAGGACACCGTCCAGTGGGACTCCTGGCGCCGTGACGACGGCACCTGGGAGGTCCTGCTGGTCTACCGGGTCGCGGGCGAACCGCACTCGGCGAGCTGGACGTACGACCCGCCCCGGCGGCTCGTCCAAGCCGTCGACGACGAGGCGCGTTCGCTGATCGGCGAGTCCGACGACCTCGCGGCGCCCGAGCCGAGCCTGCCGTTCGTGCCCCGGATCGCCCGGCTCCCGCGCGACCGCGGGATGGACCGCGCGCTGGACCGCCAGACCGAGCGCCCCGTGCTGCCCGCGCAGCCCTCCGAACCGCTGGAGGAGACCGTCGGCGAACGGGATTCGCTCACCAGCCTGCTGGAGGCCGTGCCGAGCTTCCGGGGCGACCTGGTGGTCCCGGAGCGGCCCGCCCCCGAGAGCCCGGAGGAATCGCCGGAGGAGCCCGCCGCGGAGGAACCCCCGGCACCGGCGGCCTCGGCCGGTTCGGCGTACGCGGACGTCCTCATGCCCCGCTCGGTGACCAACCACCGCGACCGCCTCATCGGCGCGACGGACCGTCAGGCCGAGGCGGACGGCGTCCGGCCCGGCCGCAGAGCGGCGGTACCGAGCTGGGACGAGATCGTCTTCGGAACGCGCCGCAAGAAGCAGGACTAGCGTCACCTCTACGCGCGCGTGAGGTGACTCGGACGGGGTCCGCGCCGGGCGACCGCCGCGGGCCCCGTCCGCGTTGGCGTCATCCGTACGGGCGTTACTGCGGATCCGGGCCCGTAGCCACCGGGCGGTCCGGGTCCGACGACCACTGCGACCAGGATCCGACGTACAGCGCGGCCGGGATCCCGGCGACCGCGAGGGCCAGCACCTCGTGGGCGCCCGAGACGCCGGAGCCGCAGTACACGCCGACCTCCGTGCCGTCGGCCGCGCCCAACGCCTTGAAGCGGTCGGCGAGTTCGGCGGCCGGGTGGAAGCGGCCGGATTCGGCCACGTTCTCGGTGGTCGGTGCGGACACCGCGCCCGGGATGTGGCCGCCGACCCGGTCGATGGGCTCCACATCGCCCCGGTAGCGTTCCGCCGCGCGCGCGTCCAGCAGCAGCCCGGTGCGGGCGAGCGCCGCGGCCCCGTCGGCGTCCAGGAGCGGGAGCGCGCCCGGCTCGGGCCGGAAGTTCCCGGCGGCGGGCGTCACGGCGTCCGTGGACAGCGGTCCGTCCCAGGCGGCGAGACCTCCGTCAAGGACACGCACCTCGGGATGCCCCGTCCAGCGCAACAGCCACCACGCGCGTGCGGCGGCCCAGCCCTGGCCGCCGTCGTACACGACCACGGGCGCGTCCGCGCGGACCCCGGCGGCGCGCATGGCCGCCCCGAAGTGCTCCACGTCGGGCAGCGGATGCCGTCCGGCAGGCCCCGCGGCTCCGGCCAGATCGGCGTCCAGGTCCACGAACACCGCGCCCGGCAGATGCCCGGCCGCGTGGGCGGCACGGCCGTCGAACGGGGGCTGACCGGGCGGCACGAGCTGCCAGCGGACGTCGAGCAGGGTCGGCGGCGTCGGCCCCGCGAGGGTGCTCGCGAGGTCGGACGCGGAGATGATGGCGTTCATGGCCCCATCCTCGCGCACGAGGTGGCCGTCGCGCCCGGGTCCGGTTACTCTGCCCGCCGGACAGGTTCGATCACGGGGCGTACGGTAACGAGCACATGCTGTACAGCAGGTTGACACTCTGCGGCAATCGTCCGGAAACGGCCGGGAAACTCCCGATCGGGCATCTTACGGGGCAAGGTGTCGTACGACGGCCCGGCCGGGACGCCGGGCGCGGGGGACGGTGCGAGCATCGGCACGGGGCGCGGGCACACGCGCGTAGCGACAGGACGTCTCCACGCGCGCGTGGAAGGGGACGCAGACGGAAACGGACCGGCCACCGCGAGGGGCCGAGAAGAGAGTGACGATGACCGAGGCACGGGTACCGGCGGGCCGGAACGGACCCACACACGCCCGGCGCACACCCGGTACACCCTGCCGGGTGAGCCTGATGGTGCACGGACTGACGGCGACCCAGGACTTCTACGGCGCACTGTTCGGCTGGGAGTTCGCCCCCGGCCCCCGCCAGCTGGGGCCGTACGTGCGGGCGCTGCTGGACGGCCAGGAGGTGGCGGGCATCGGCGAGCTGCCGCCCGACCGGCACCTGACCGTCGCCTGGACGCCGTACCTGGCGTCCGAGGACGTGGACGCGACCGCGGAGACGGTACGGCTGTGCGGCGGGACCGTAGGCGTGGGACCGCTGGACGCGGCCGAGGCGGGCCGGCTGGCCCTCGCCTCGGACCCGGCCGGCGCGGTCTTCGGGATCTGGCAGGCGACCGCGCACACCGGCACGGGCGTCACCGGGGTCCCCGGCACCCCGGCCTGGAACGAGCTGGTGACGTACGACTCCACCGGCGTCGGCAAGTTCTACCGGACCCTCTTCGGCTACGAGGAGGAGCCGGTCGTCTCCGCCGACTTCGACTACGTCACCCTGCACCTCGACGGCAGCCCGGTCGCCGGGATCCACGGCGTCGGCAACGCGCTCCCCCGCGACCGGGGCCCGCACTGGATGACGTACTTCGAGGTCGCCGACCTGGACGCCTCGGTCGCCGTCCTCACCGAGCAGGGCGGCCGCGTCCTGGGACAGGCCCACGACAGCGCGCACGGCAGGGTGGCGACGGTGGCGGATCCGGAGGGAGCGGTGTTCTCGCTGATCCAGGATCCACATTGACGGCCGATGCGACCGATACAGCCGATACGGCTGGCGTGGTCAGCACAGTCAACATGATCAATGTGGATCAACATGGCCCGAAGTGACCATTCTTGACGGTCCGACTTGATGGTCCATACAACCCAACCGGTCCGTCCATGCCATCCACGCCGTCCATGCCATCCACGCCGATCAGGACGACGGCACCGGCAGCACGTCCGGTGCCAGTGCGGCCGCGCGCGCCGTGGCCGCCGTCATCCGGCGGCGGTGATGGCGGCGGCACAGCACCTCGTACCCGATGGCGTCCACCTGGTCGACGTCGCCGACGACGACCTGGGCGCCCTCGACGACCATCTCACCGCCTACCGTGCGGGCGTTGTGGGTGGCACGGGCGCCGCACCAGCACAGGGCCTCGACCTGGAGGACCTCGACGCGGTCGGCCAGTTCCACCAGGCGCTGGGAGCCAGGGAAGAGCTTGGAGCGGAAGTCGGTCGTGATGCCGAAGGCGTAGACGTCGAGTTCCAGGTCGTCCACCACGCGCGCGAGCTGGTCGATCTGCTCGGGGGTCAGGAACTGGGCCTCGTCGGCGATCACGTAGTGCGCACGGCCGCCCTGCGAGAGGTGGTCGACGAGGTATGCGTAGAGGTCCTGTCCGTCCTCGACCTCGACGGCGTCCGTGACCAGGCCGAGGCGGGAGGAGAGCTTGCCCTCGCCCGCGCGGTCGTCGCGGGTGAAGATCATGCCCACCAGGCCGCGCGCCGAACGGTTGTGCTCGATCTGGAGCGCCAGCGTCGACTTCCCGCAGTCCATCGTTCCGGAGAAGAACACCAGCTCGGGCATGGGGAGTTGAGCACCTTTCGGCAAAACGGGAGCGGAGCGGGACTACGGCGGGGCCACGGGGTGGCCGGGAACAGGGCCGGCGGAATCTCAGGAGCGTACTTCGAGCAGGGGAACCAACTGCTCGGCAGGGGTCATCGAGCCGTGGTTGCCGACCATCGCCGACTCCTTGGGCTCCCGCTGGGAGGCGACGATCAGGACGTCGTCGTGGGCCGCCGCGATCACGTCACCCAGGCGGTCGTACACCCGTTCGTCGATCCGGGGGCCGAACCAGCCCGCCTCGATCGCCTCGTCCCGGGAGGCGATCCAGAACTGTTCGCCGAGCACCTCGCGCCAGCAGGTCAGGACGTCGGCCGCGGCGCCCGGCACGGCGTACACGTGCCGGGCGCGGCCCTCGCCGCCCAACAGGGCGACGCCCGCGCGCAGTTCCCAGTCCTCGTCGAAGTCGATGCGGTGCTGCTCGTCGAAGGGGACGTCGAGCATGCCGTGGTCGGCGGTCACGTAGAGCGCGGCGCGCGGCGGGAGTTGTTCGGCGAGGCGCCGCACCAGCCGGTCGACGTACCCGAGTTGCCCGCGCCAGGTGTCGGAGCCGACGCCGAAGCGATGGCCGGCGCCGTCGAGTTCCGCGTAGTACGTGTAGACCAACGAGCGGTCCCCGGCGGCCAGTTGCCTGGCGGCGAGGTCCATGCGGTCCTCGCCGGAGAGCTTGCCGCGAAACGTTCCGCCGCTGAGGGCGACCTTGGTGAGCGGGGTGTTCTCGAAGGCGGGCGACGACACCTGGGCGGCGTGCACCCCGGCGGCGTCCGCGAGTTGGAACACGGTCGGGTACGGCTGCCAGGCGTGCGGGTCGGTCCAGGGCTGCCAGCGCAGCTGGTTCATCAGCTCGCCGGTGGCGGGGTCGCGCACGGTGTAGCCGGGCAGGCCGTGCGCGCCCGGCGGCAGGCCGGTGCCGACGGAGGCGAGCGAGGTGGCGGTGGTCGCCGGGTAGCCGGCGGTGAGCGGGCGGCCGGTGCCGCCGCGCGAGCTGCCGAGCAGCGAGGTCAGGAAGGGCGCCTCGTCCGGGTGGGCCCGCAGCTGCTCCCAGCCGAGGCCGTCGACCAGGAAGACGCAGGCGCGGTCGGCGGGGGCCAGTTCGGGGATGGCCGCCGACGTGCCCGGCACGCCCATCCCGGCGGCCAGCGTCGGCAGCAGGTCGGCGAGCGAGCCGCTGCCGTACTCGGGCCGGGGCGCGGAGTCGACGGCAAGGGGCTCGAACGACTCGTAGGGGTTCAGGTGGTCGGGGGTGCCGGGGTGGTCCCAGGATGCGGGCAGGGCCATCTCAGCGGGTGGGTTCCGCGGTCGCCTCGGCGAGCGACTGGGCGAAGGCGAGCGCCTGGCGCACGGTCTCCGGTCCGTCCCCGGCCTCGCTGACGCGCAGGCTCAGGTCGTCCGCCGTCGAGTTGCCCGTGTAGCCGTGGTCCGCCTCGCAGTTGGGGTCGCCGCAGGCGGCGGGCTCCAGGTCGATGCGGGAGACGGCGCCCCAGCCGATGGTCAGCACGACCTCGCGGGGCAGCGTGCCCGGCGCGTACGACTCCGGGTTGGCGACGACGCGGCTGACCACCACGGACGAGATCCGGCCGATCTTCACGGACTCGGTGGACGTCGTGGCGTACGGGGTCGGGGAGCTGCTGTCGGCGGCCTGCTCGTCGGTGTGGCTGACGATGAACCGGGTGCCGGTGAGGACCAGCACGGTCACGTGCCGGCGCACCTCGTTGGCGTCGAACGTCGTCTCCTGATGAACCAGGTACGACCGTACGGGCTCGCCGCCGACGGCGGCCTCAACCGCCTCGGCCACGAGAGCCGGGTAGTAGCCGCTGCGCTCGATCGCCGCGCGCAGCCCCTGGGTCGTCGTACTGGTCTTGGCCATGGTGCCCATCCTACGGGGGCCCACTGACTGCGAGGCACCGCTCGTCACTGTGGATGCGCCTGGTGTTCGGCTCAGTACGCGGGCAGCGTCCTGGGGCCGAGGTCGTCGCGCGCGGGTGGCGGGGCGAGGCGGACCGAGGCGTCGAGGACGGTCAGGCCGTGCGGGGCCACGACGACCGGCTCCAGGGTGACGGCGACGACCTCCGGATGGTCGTCGACCAGCCGGGACACCCGTAGCAGCAGCTCTTCGAGGGCAGGTGTGTCCACGGGCACGGAGCCCCGCCAGCCGAACAGGAGCGGCGCCGTCCGGATCGCCCGGACCAGGGAGGCCGCGTCCCGGTCGGTGACCGGGACCAGCCGGTGCGCCATGTCGCCGAGCAACTGGGACGCGGCCCCGGCGAGCCCGAACGACAGCACGGCCCCGGCCGCCGGGTCGACGACGGTCCGTACGACGGTGTCGACGCCGCGCGGTGCCATCGCCTGCACGACCGGCCGCACCTCCTGCGCCGTACCGAAGAGGCCGGTCAACTCGGTGTACGCGCGCCGCAGTTGCTCCTCGTCCGCGAGGTCGAGCCGGACGCCGCCGAGGTCGGCGCGGTGGCGCAGGTGCGGGGCGGTCGCCTTGAGGACGACGGGGTGGCCGATCGCGCGCGCGGCCTCGACGGCGGCGTCCGGGGTGGGGGCGGGCAGGGCGCGGCGGACGTGGATGCCGTAGCGCGAGAGCAGGTCGCACGCCTGGTCGCTGCCGAGCGTGAGCCCCTGTCCGTCGGCGAGCAGCCGCCCGATCAGCTCGGCGGCGCCCTTCTCGTCGATGTCGTCGTACTCGGGCACCTTGCCGGGGTCGGCGGCGTCGCGGCGCCACTGCGCGTACTTGACGGCTTCACCGAGGGCACGGACGGCTCGTTCGGCGGCGGGGTAGGCGGGGATGAGACGGGGGGAAGCCGGGGGTTTGGGAGCGTTTTGTTCGCTTATGGGTGACGGCTTCGAATCCGTCACCGGGGTGGACGGTCGTTCCGTGGCAGCGCCCTGGGGTGCGGCCTTGGCGACCTGCGGTCCCGTGCTCGCGGCTGCGGACAGCGCCGCGGCGAGCCCGCCGAGTTCGACGTGCACCACCAGGACCGGCTTGGCGGGGGCCGAGGCCGCCGCCGAGCGCAGCGCCTCCGCCAGCACGGCGTCGCCCTCGGCGCCCTCGCCCACCATGGGGATCGCCGTCACGACCACGGCGTCGCACGCCTCGTCGGCCAGCGCCCGCTCCAGTGCCGCGTGGAACTCCTCGGCGGACGCACCGGTCGTCAGGTCCACCGGGGGCAGCGGGCGCAGCCCCTCCGCGAGGCAGGCGTCGTACGTCAGCAGGCCCAGCGACTCCGAGTTGCCGAGGATCGCCACCCGCGGCCCCTCGGGCAGGGGCTGGCGGGCGAGGAGCAGGCCCGTGTCGACCAGTTCGGTGATCGTGTCGACCCGGACCACCCCGGCCTGCCGCAGCAGCGCGGACACGGTGGCGTGCGGCAGCCGCGTGGCCCGGACCGCGTGCCCCTGCGGGGCGGCCCCGTGCCGCGCGCCCTGGACCACCACCAGTGGCTTCGCCTCGGCGGTGCGGCGCGCGAGCCGGGTGAACTTGCGCGGGTTGCCGATGCTCTCCAGGTACATGAGGACGACGTCGGTGTCGGGATCGTCGTACCAGTACTGCAGGACGTCGTTGCCGGAGACGTCCGCGCGGTTGCCGCACGCCACGAACGTCGACACGCCGGTCACGCCGGTGACCCCGCCGCCGCGCCGCTCCAGCCGGGACAGCAGCGCGATCCCGATGGCACCGGACTGCGCGAACAGGCCGATGCGGCCGGGGCGCGGCGTGTGGGGCGCGAGGGAGGCGTTGAGCCGGACCTCCGGCGAGGTGTTGACGATCCCGAAGGCGTTGGGGCCGATGATCCGCATCCCGTACGTACGGGCCTGGCGCACCAGTTCGCGCTGCCGTTCGAGCCCGGCCGGGCCGCTCTCGGCGTATCCGGCGGAGACGACCACGAGCCCCTGCACCCCGTGCGCGCCGCACTCCGCGACGACCTCGGGCACGTGCTCGGCCGGGACGGCGACGACGGCGAGGTCGACGGGGCCGGGTATGTCCCCCACCGAGGCGAAGGCGGGCACGCCGTCGATCTCCTTGTCCGCCGCGGTGAACGCCCGGTTCACCGCGGCGAGGCGGCCGGTGAAGCCGCCGTCGCGGAGGTTGTCGAGCAGGCCCCGGCCCACTCCCCCGGGCGTGCGGCCGACCCCGACGACGGCGACCGAGCCGGGCGCGAGCAGCCGGCGCACGGACCGCGCCTCGGCCCGCTGCTCCCGCGCGCGCTGCACGGCGAGCGACCGGTCGGTGGGCTCCAGGTCGAACTCCAGGCGTACGACGCCGTCCTCGAAGCTGCGCTGCTGCTGGTACCCGGCGTCCGTGAACACCTTGATCATGCGGCTGTTGGCGGGCAGCACCTCGGCGGCGAAGCGCCGGATGCCGCGCTCGCGGGCGACGGCCGCGATGTGTTCCATGAGGGCGGAGGCGACGCCGCGGCCCTGGTGGGCGTCCTGCACCAGGAAGGCGACCTCGGCCTCGTCCGCGGCACCGGTGGCGGGCAGACCGTCGGCACCAATGCGGTCATAGCGTACGGTTGCGATGAACTCGTCGCCGACGGTGGCCGCGAGTCCCACCCGGTCCACAAAGTCGTGGTGCGTGAAGCGGTGGACGTCCTTGGCGGACAGGCGCGGGTAGGGCGCGAAGAAGCGGTAGTACTTCGACTCGTCCGAGACCTGCTCGTAGAAGCTGACCAGGCGCTCGGCGTCATCAACGGTGATGGGCCTGACGCGCGCGGTGCCGCCGTCGCGCAGCACCACGTCGGCCTCCCAGTGAGCGGGATACTCGTGCCGGTCCGACGCGATGTGCATGCGCCCCAGCGTACGGCTCGCGTCCGACAACGGCGCGAGGCAGGCTGTGGTGAAACCGGCACTCCCGGGGCACCCGCTGGGAAGATTCAGATCAACCCTGGACAGTCCACGTCAACTCTGGATGGTCCGGGTCAACTCTTGACAACATTGAGCAACCTGAAGGGCAGCATCAACATGGCTGAGCGCCGCGTCAACATCGGCTGGGCCGAGGGCCTTCACGCCCGTCCCGCGTCCATCTTCGTCCGGGCGGCCACGGCGTCCGGCGTGCCCGTGACGATCGCCAAGGCCGGCGGCAACCCCGTCAACGCCGGCTCCATGCTGGCCGTCCTCGGTCTGGGGGCGCAGGGCGGCCAGGAGGTCGTGCTCGCCTCGGACGCCGAGGGCGCGGACGCGGCGCTCGACCGGCTGGCGAAGCTGGTGTCGGAGGGGCTGGAAGAGCTTCCGGAAACCGTCTGAGAATTGATGGCCGCGGCGGTCATCACTTGATGACGTCTTGATGCCCCGCACTCATCGTCTCAAAGCACTACCAAGGGTCCGCCCGGAATTACCGGGACGGACCCTTCGCTTTTCTCTCCGAGGGCAGCATAAATAATCCCCTGCGAAATGCTCCCTCTTTGTATACGGCGCCCTTGTTAATGCCGCAGACTCGGCATGTTTACGGGATGTTGCAAAGTCCTCACGCGGTCGGCACGATCTCCCGGTCCGGGTACCGTTCCCGCCCCCGTGGCCGGAAAGCGGAGCCGGTGGGCGGTGGCCGCGCGTTCGGTGTGCAGGGCCGTGATCGCCCGCGCCCGTTCGCCGTCGCCGCGGGCCACGGCGTCCACGATGGCGCCGTGCTCGGCCCAGGACTCGACGGGGTTGGCCGGGGCGTCGACCGCGTACATCCAGGCGATCTTGTGCCGCAGCTGGGCGAGGGTCGAGGTCAGGGCGGTGGATCCGGATGCCTGGGCGAGCGTCTCGTGGAACCAGCCGCCCAGCGACCGCAGATCCTCGCTGTTGCCGCGCCGGGCGCGCTCCTGACCCAGCCTCACGAGCCCGCGCAGCACCTTCAGATGCGCCTCCGTGCGCCGTTGCGCGGCGCGCGCGGCGCCCAGCGGCTCCAGGAGCATGCGCATCTCCAGCAGGTCGGCGGCCTCCTGCTCGGTGGGCTCGGCCACGCACGCGCCCGCGTGCCGCCGGGTGACGACGAACCCCTCGGCCTCCAGCGTGCGCAGGGCCTCGCGGACGGGGACGCGCGAGACCCCGTAGCGGCGCGCGAGGAGTTCCTCGGTGAGCCGGCTGCCGCGCTCGTAGACACCCGCGACGATGTCATCACGGATCGCCGTGCATACCGAGTGCGCCGGAATACGCATGTCCGACCTCCGCCTTAATCCCCGCGAAACGTCGCCGATTGACGTGTGTTCAGCCGACTCTATTGCAAACAGACGGAATTTCCGACGGCGGGCCGGAATCCGGGGATATTTTTTGGACAACGGGCCCGCGAAACGACGACGGCCCCGACCGGGCGGGTCGGGGCCGTCGCACACCGTATGCATGCGGTATGCGTCTCGTGCGTACTCGGGAAGCGTGCGCCGGAGTCTTTTGCCGGACATTCACACCTTGCACGATCCACTGCCGTGCGATCGTCAGATACTCACACCGTGGGCACGGAGGTAGGCGACCGGGTCGATGTCGGAGCCGTACTCCGCCGTCGTCCGTGCCTCGAAGTGCAGATGCGGTCCCGTGGTGTTGCCGGTGGCGCCCGAGAGGCCGATCTGCTGCCCCGGGGCGACCGTCTGCCCGACGGAGGCACCGATCGACGACAGGTGCCCGTACTGGGTGTACGTACCGTCGTTCATCTTGATCACGACTTGATAGCCGTACGCCCCGGCCCAGCCGGTCTCGACGACGGTGCCCGCGCCGACCGCGTGCACGGCCGTCCCGGAGGCGGCGTGGAAGTCGACGCCGGTGTGCGCGCCGGAGGACCACAGGCCGCTGCTGGCCTGGTAGCCCGTCGATATGTACGAGCCCGTGATCGGCGGGACGAAGGTGTTGAGGCGCTTGCGCTCGGCCTCGCGCGCGGCGCGCTCCTTGGCCTCGCGGTCCTTCTTGGCCTGCTCGGCGGCCTTCTTGCGCGCGTCCTCCTCGGCCGCCTTCCGCGCGGCGGCCTTCTCCTGGGCGACGGCCTGGGCGTCGATCTGCGCGGCCTGTTCGGCGACCGACTCGTCGGTGGCGGTGACCTGGAGCAGGCCCGTCTGCGTGGCGGAGGCGTCCGCGGCGAGCGCGGGGGCGGCCAGGGTGCCGATGACGCCGGTGGTGGTCAGTGCCGCGACGCCCATGGCGTTCGTGGTCGTACGCCGCCTGGAGCGGCCCGGGGCGCGGTGCTTCCCGGTGGCGCAGGTGAACGCCATGAAGTGGCTGGTCCTTTCCTTCCCTCTCGCCTACCGGGTTAGCTGACGGGTTCGGAGCAGGAAGGTCTCCTACGGGCGCCCTGTGCGGGGGCGTCCGATTCACCCCAGGGACTGCGTGGGTCCCCGGCTCCCCTGGCTCGCGCCGTACGGGGACTCGGCGATGGCTGTCCGGTGCCGCGGCTGCGGCGCACTGCCTTACGGACAACCTCGAAGACGCTATGGGGGCTCCCGATCAACCGCCAAACGGATCAGCGGTTTTGTAGCGCACGCCACAGGCCAGACACGCCTTCTCCGTCATCAAGACATCAATACATCGTCAATATGGACAAGTCATGGACAACCATTGACAAGCGGGGGCCCTGGCAACGCTTCCGTCACCAGGGCCCCGCACGCCTCTCCCGCGCGTCTCACTCGGCGGGGACGACGCTCACCTCGCCGATGCCGAGCGCCCTGACGGGCTCGGCGATCTGGGCGGCGTCGCCCACCAGGACGGTCACCAGGCGGTCCACCGGGAAGGCGTTCACGACGGCCGCCGTGGCCTCCACCGTGCCCGTCTCGGCGAGCCTGCGGTACAGGGTCGCCTGGAAGTCGTCCGGCAGGTGCTGTTCGACCTGGCTGGCGAGGGTGTCCGCGACGGAGGCCGCGGTCTCGAACTTCAGCGGCGCGACCCCGACCAGGTTCTGCACGGCCACGTCCCGCTCGGTGTCCGTGAGGCCCTCGGCGGCGAGGGTGCGCAGCACCCTCCACAGGTCGTCGAGCGCCGGACCGGTGTTCGGGGTGTCGACGGAGCCGCTGATGGCGAGCATCGCCACGCCCGTGCCGTCGGCCGCGGAGCGCAGCACCTGCGCGAAGGAGCGCACACCGTAGGTGTAGCCCTTCTCCTCGCGCAGGACCAGGTCCAGGCGGGAGGTGAGGGTGCCGCCGAGGCAGTACGTGCCGAGCACCTGCGCGGGCCACACGAAGTCGTGCCGGTCGGGGCCGATCCGGCCGATGAGCAGCTGCGTCTGGACGGCACCGGGACGGTCGACGATGATCACGCGCCCGGTGTCGTCGGCGGTCACCTGCGCCGCGGGGCGCACGCGCGCGGGGGCACCCGTCCAGGCGCCGAGCGTGTCGGCGAGCAGCGCGTCCAGGTCGATCCCGGTGAAGTCGCCGACCACGACCACGGTGGCCGTGGCGGGCCGTACGTAGCCCTCGTAGAAGGCGCGTACGGCGGTGGAGTCGATGTTCTGGACCGTCTCCTCGCTGCCCTGGCGCGGGCGGGAGATGCGCAGCGCGGCCGGGAACAGCTGCCGGTACAGCTCCTTGGCGGCGCGGCGGGCCGGGCTGGCCGTCTCGTGCGGGATCTCGTCGAGGCGGTTGCGCACCAGGCGCTCGACCTCGCTGTCGTCGAACGCGGGCGCCCTGAGCGCGTCGGCGAGCAGCCCCAGCCCCTTGGTGAGGCGGGAGGCGGGCACTTCGAGGGAGAGACGCACGCCGGGGTGGTCGGCGTGTCCGTCGAAGGTGGCGCCGCAGCGCTCCAGTTCGGCGGCGAACTCCTCGGCGGTGTGCTTGTCGGTGCCCTCGGAGAAGGCACGCGTCATGATCGTGGCGACGCCGTCCAGGCCGTCCGCCTCGGCGTCCAGGGGCGCGTCCAGGAGCACCTCGACGGCGATGACCTGCTGGCCGGGGCGGTGGCAGCGCAGGACGGTCAGGCCGTTGTCCAGGGTGGTGCGCTCGGGCGCGGGGAAGGCCCAGGGCCTGGCCTCGCCCGCCTGGGGCTGCGGGTGGAACTCCATGGTGGCGAGTTCGGTCACTGCGCCGACTCCTCGGTCTCGTCGGTGTTTTCGGCGGCGTCCTCCGCCTCGGCGGCGAGGGGCTCGTAGACGAGCACCGCGCGGTTGTCGGGCCGCAGCCGGGCCGCGGCCACCTCCCGGACCTCCTCGGCGGTCACGTCGAGGACCCGTCCGACGGCGGTGAAGGCGAGCTTCGGGTCGCCGAACTGGACGGCGAAGCGGCACAGTTCGTCGGCGCGGCCCGCGACCGTGCCGAGCCGGTCCAGCCACTCGCGCTCCAACTGGGCCTGGGCGCGCTCCATCTCCTCGGCGGTGGGGCCCTCTTCGGCGAAGCGGGCGAGTTCCTCGTCGACGGCCGCCTCGATGACGGGGACCTCGACGTCGCCCGAGGTCTTCACGTCCAGCCAGGCCAGGGAGGGCGCCCCGGCAAGCCGCAGCAGGCCGAACCCGGCCGTCACGGCCGTACGGTCGCGCCGTACCAGCCGGTTGTAGAGGCGGGAGGACTCGCCGCCGCCGACGATGGTCAGCGCCACGTCGGCGGCGTCGCACGCGCGCGTGCCGTCCTCCGGGAGCCGGTAGGCGGCCATCAACGCGCGCGCGGGGACCTTCTCCTCGACGACCTCGCGCAGCTGACCGCCGATGGTGTCGGGCAGCGAGCCGTCCCGCGGCTCGGGCTTGCCGTGGTAGGCGGGGATGGAACCGAAGTACTTCTCGATCCAGGCGAGCGTCTCTTCGGGGTCGATGTCCCCGACGACCGACAGGACGGCGTTGTTGGGCGCGTAGTAGGTGCGGAAGAAGTCCCGCGCGTCCTCCAGGCTGGCCGCCTCCAGGTCCTCCATCGAGCCGATCGGCATGTGGTGGTAGGGGTGTCCCTCGGGGTAGACCAGGGCGAAGATCTTCTCGAAGGCCGTGCCGTAGGGGACGTTGTCGTAGCGCTGGCGGCGCTCGTTCTTGACGACGTCCCGCTGGTTGTCCAGGTTCTTCTGGTCGAGCGCGACCAGCAGGCTGCCCATGCGGTCGGCCTCCAGCCACAGCGCGAGCTCCAGCTGGTGGGTCGGCATGGTCTCGAAGTAGTTGGTGCGCTCCCAGCTGGTGGTGCCGTTCAGCGAACCGCCGGCGCCCTGGACGAGCGCGAAGTGGTCGGTTCCCTTGACGTTGGCCGAGCCCTGGAACATCAGGTGCTCGAAGAGGTGAGCCAGACCCGTACGGCCCTTGACCTCGTGGCGCGAGCCGACGTCGTACCAGAGGCACACCGCCGCGACCGGGGTCAGGTGGTCCTCGGAGAGCACCACCCGCAGCCCGTTGTCCAGTCGGTGCTCGGTCGCTGTCAGGCCCCCGGAGCCTGCCTCGGCTGTGGCCGTGTGACCCATGGGCATGTACGTCCCTTCGCTCGCGGAAACTGTGGCGGAAACCGCTGTTGCCCGCCGCTCCTGTCACTGTATGCAAGCGCGCGGAGGGGCGGCGAAGTTCCCGCTCCGAGTACGCCATGAGCGAGATGCCCGCGGGCACCGGGAACGGGGCACTCGTCATGCCGGGAACGGGCACTCGCCGCGCCGGGGGCGGGCACCTGTCACGCCGGGGAGCGGGCGTCCGTTACGCCGGGGAGCGGGCGTCCGTCGCGCCGGGAGTGGGCATCCGTAACGCCTCGGGGTGGGGTTTTCGACCGCCGGAACCGGGGTGAAGACCGGTCCCGGCAGGGGTGGATGACGGCTCAACGGACGGGTCACGGTCCGCGTTGTCAGTGCGGCGGTCCACAATGGTCCGCGTCAGACCCCGTTCACGCCCAGTACGCGCAGACTGTGAAGGAGCCGGCAGCGATGGCCCGCCGCAGCACCAAGACCCCGCCGCCAGACGACTCGTTCGAGGAGAGGATCCTCGACATCGACGTCGTCGACGAGATGCAGGGCTCCTACCTGGAGTATGCGTACTCGGTCATCTACTCCCGGGCCCTGCCCGACGCCCGTGACGGCCTCAAGCCGGTGCACCGCCGTATCGCCTATCAGATGAACGAGATGGGCCTGCGCCCCGACCGCGGCTATGTGAAGTGCGCGCGCGTCGTCGGCGAGGTCATGGGCAAGCTGCACCCGCACGGCGACGCGTCGATCTACGACGCCCTGGTGCGCATGGCCCAGCCGTTCTCGATGCGCGTCCCCCTGGTCGACGGCCACGGCAACTTCGGTTCGCTGGGCAACGACGACCCGCCGGCCGCCATGCGGTACACCGAGTGCCGCCCCGCCGAGGCGGCGAGCCTGATGACGGAGTCGATCGACGAGGACACCGTCGACTTCGCGCCCAACTACGACGGCCAGGAGCAGGAACCGGCCGTTCTGCCCGCCGCGTTCCCCAACCTCCTGGTCAACGGCACGTCGGGCATCGCGGTCGGCATGGCCACCAACATGCCGCCGCACAACCTGAGCGAGGTCATCTCGGCCGCCCGCCACCTGATCCGCTACCCGAACGCGGACCTGGACACCCTGATGCGCCACGTCCCGGGCCCCGACCTGCCCACGGGCGGCCGTATCGTCGGCCTGACCGGGATCCGGGACGCGTACGAGACGGGCCGCGGCACGTTCAAGATCCGGGCCACGGTGGCCGTGGAGAGCGTGACGGCGCGCCGCAAGGGTCTCGTCGTCACCGAACTGCCGTTCAGCGTCGGCCCGGAGAAGGTGATCGCGAAGATCAAGGACCTGGTCAACGCGAAGAAGCTCCAGGGCATCGCCGACGTCAAGGACCTCACCGACCGCGCGCACGGCCTGCGCCTGGTCATCGAGATCAAGAACGGCTTCGTGCCGGAGGCGGTCCTGGAGCAGCTCTACAAGCTGACGCCGATGGAGGAGTCCTTCGGCATCAACAACGTGGCCCTGGTCGACGGCCAGCCGCTCACGCTGGGCCTCAAGGAGCTCCTGGAGGTCTACCTCGACCACCGCTTCACCGTCGTACGGCGGCGCAGCGAGTTCCGCCGCGCCAAGCGGCGCGACCGGCTGCACCTGGTCGAGGGCCTGCTGACGGCCCTGGTCGACATCGACGAGGTCATCCGGCTGATCCGCTCCAGCGACAACTCCGCGCAGGCCAAGGAGCGCCTGATGGAGCGCTTCTCGCTGTCGGACATCCAGACGCAGTACATCCTGGACACCCCGCTGCGCCGCCTGACCCGGTTCGACCGCATCGAGCTGGAGTCGGAGAAGGACCGGCTCAACGCCGAGATCGCGGAACTGACCCGGATCCTGGAGTCGGACACCGAACTGCGCAAGCTGGTCTCCACCGAACTGGCCGCGGTGGCCAAGAAGTTCGGCACCGAGCGGCGCACCGTCCTGCTGGAGTCCTCCGGCGTCGCCACCACCGCCGTCGTACCGCTCCAGGTGGCCGACGACCCGTGCCGGATCCTGCTGTCGTCGACGGGCCTGCTGGCCCGTACGGCGAACGGGGAGCCGTTCGCCGAGAACTCCGAGGACACCGACGGGCGGCGCGCCAAGCACGACCTGATCGTCTCCGCGGTACCGGCCACGGCCCGCGGCGAGGTGGGCGCGGTCACCTCGTCGGGACGGCTGGTGCGCCTGAACGTCGTCGACCTGCCCCAGCTGCCCGAGACGGCCTCGGCGCCCAACCTGTCCGGCGGCGCCCCCGTGTCGGAGTTCGTCTCCCTGGAGGGTGACGAGACGGTGGTCTGCCTGACGACGCTCGACGAGTCGTCACCGGGGCTCGCCCTCGGTACGGAACAGGGCGTCGTCAAGCGGGTGGTGCCCGACTACCCGGCCAACAAGGACGAGTTGGAGGTCATCACCCTCAAGGAGGGCGACCGGATCGTCGGCGCGGTCGAGCTGCGCACGGGCGAGGAGGACCTGGTCTTCATCACCGACGACGCCCAACTGCTGCGCTACCAGGCGTCCCAGGTGCGTCCGCAGGGCCGTCCGGCGGGCGGTATGGCCGGTATCAAGCTGGTGGACGGTGCGAAGGTCATCTCGTTCACGGTGGTCGATCCGGCCGCGGACGCCATGGTGTTCACGGTGGCCGGATCGCGCGGCACGCTCGACGACTCCGTCCAGACGACGGCGAAGCTGACCCCGTTCGACCAGTATCCGCGCAAGGGCCGCGCCACCGGGGGCGTGCGCTGCCAGCGGTTCCTGAAGGGCGAGGACTGCCTGTCGTTCGCCTGGGCGGGCCCGACCCCGGCGCGTGCGGCGCAGAAGAACGGGACGCCCGCGGAACTGCCGGAGGTCGATCCGCGCCGCGACGGGTCGGGGGTTTCGCTGCCGAAGACGGTGGGGGCGGTGACGGGGCCGGTGTAGTACCCGGGTCTAGTACTCGGGGTCCGAGTCAGGGTCGGCCTCGGGGTCGACGCCGGGGTCGGGGTCGGGGTCGGACGCTTCGTCGAACGGGGGTTCGTCCGGGTCCGTCGCGTCGGAGGTCTCGGGGTCCTGGACGTATCTCAGGACGCCCCACATGCCGTGCTCGTCGGCATGCGGGGCGGGGCTGCCGTCCACGCAGGCGTCCAGTTCCTTGCGGAGGCCGGGGACGTCGATGCCGGCCCCGATGAGGACGAGTTGGGTCAGGCGACTCGCGCCCGGCCCGGACGGCCAGGGCTCCGGGTAGAACCGCAGGAACCGCCCCACGGCGTGCACGGCGTAGCGGTTGCCGGGGTCGTACGGGCCGAAGTCGACGTATCCCTTGATGCGGTACAGACCGTCGGGCCTGCTGTCGAGGAACTCCATGAGCTGACGCGGGTCGAGCGGCTTCTCGGAGGCGAAGGACAGGCTGTCGTAGGCGGCGTGGAGGTGCCCGCCGTGGTCGCCGCCGGCAAGGTGCTCATGACCGTGATCGTGGTCATGATCGTGGTCATGATCGTGGTCATGATCGTGGTCATGATCGTGGTCATGATCGTGCAGGTCGTCGAAGGAGAGCTGTCCGATGCGCTCCTCGCTGGGCCGGCAGTCGAACAGGAACTCGGGGTCGACGCGCCCGTAGGCGGCGGGGACGACGGCGGCGCGGTCGGCGAGCGTACGGACGAGCCCGAGGACCCGTTCGGGGTCGGCGGCGCGGTCCGTCTTGTTGACGACGACGAGGTCGGCGAGGGCGAGGTGCCGGTCGATCTCGGGGTGCCGCGCGCGCGTGTCGTCGAATTCGGCGGCGTCGACGACCTCCACGAGCCCCCCGTACACGACTCCGGGATGCTCACTGGCGAGCAGCATGCGCACGAGTTCCTGCGGCTCGGCCAGTCCGCTGGCCTCGATGACGATGACGTCGATACGGGCGGAGGGACGGGCCAGCCGTTCCAGGTAGACGTCGAGTTCACTGGCGTCGACGGCGCAGCACAGGCATCCGTTGCCGAGCGACACGGTCGAGTCCCCGAGCGCGCCCGCGACGGCCATCGCGTCGATCTCGATGGCCCCGAAGTCGTTGACGAGCGCCCCGATACGGCTGCCGCCGCTGCGGTGCAATAGGTGGTTGAGCAGGGTGGTCTTACCGGAACCGAGGAATCCGGCGAGGACGAGGACGGGGATCTGACGGGTACTCGGCTGCCGAGCATCCCCCGTGCCCGCCCGGACACCGTCGCCCACGAACAGCCCCGCCTCCGGCCCCGGCCCCGATCCCGATCCCGTCTCCAGCCCCTCCCCCGAACCCGACATCTGACTCGCCTGACTCACGTGCGCCCCTTCTCGCCCTGTCGTGTACGCCGGCGCGTGCCGGTGCTCGTACGGGACGGTCTCACGACCCGGCGTTCACCGCGGCGGGGCGCGTCCCGTACGAGAAGTGAATGCCGGGCCAGGATACGAGTGGGCACAAGCGGGGCAAGGTGAACGATTGTCAGCGGCGCGCACGGGGCACACGTTGGACATGGCGCCGGAAAACGCGACCCACGCTTCCTTCCGTGCGCCTCTTCTCCGCCTCCCCGCCGATCAGAACCGCTCGGCACTCTGGGAGACGGCAAGCGCCGCCCATCGCTCGCCGGTCCCCACTTGTTGACCCGCACCCGACGAGCGGCGCACGGTCGCTTGGATCGGGGGTCGGGATGACGGCAGACGGCTTCGCGCTACGGAGGTTCGCCTCCTCCGCCAGGGCGGGTATCACCCACGCGGTCGAGGCCGTGACGGAACACCGCGCCCAACAGCGCAAACGCGCCGCGCTAACAGAACAGCACCGCCTCCACTTCGACCTGCTCTGCAAGGCGATGGACGACCCGGACCTGGCGGCGGTCCTCGACACGTACGAGACGGATGTTCCGGCGGGGAAGCAGCGGCAGTTCCTGTTCGCGAACGCGTTGTATGTCAACAATCTGTACTACTACCGGATCGGGGCCTTCACGCGAGCGGAACTCTATGGCCACCTGCGGATCATGTGCCAGAACCGGGTGTTCCGGGAGTACTGGGAGGCCACGCGCCATCATCGGAAGAGTCTGCCCAATGCCTCGGAGGAGTCCGCCCTGGGACGCATGACGGACGATCTGATCCAGGATCTCGGGGACGCCGACGCGGAGGAATGGTGGGTCGTGGGCCAGCCGCCCGACGACGCCGCGTGACCGTCAGGGGATGCGCCGGGGCCTCGCTCATCTCGGAACACCCTTCCGTCAAGAGCGGAGCTCGAACTTCACTCGGCCAGTTCTCGTTTGCTCACCCGCCACGTCAGCAACATCGATATCTTGTCCTCCGGCCCTCTTCGGGCACTCCGACGAACACCTTCGCGTTCGGAGGCAGGCCACTCCGACGCACACAGCTGCCAGGAGACCGCCATGCCCGGAGGGCACCCGTCACTCCGAGCTGAAGGATTGGTTCCTCCCTGTGAAAATCGTGCGACGTCTCGGGGTCCCGCCCCGCGAGCGCGGCAGCGGCACTGGCCAGTCGTGCCCCGACATCTTTGAACTCAGCGATGGCGACTTCGCCGTCATTGGGCGCGAAGCGACCGCGGAACTCGACCCCGAACTGCCGCCTGACGCCGCACGTGCCGACTACGAACGCATCGTGATCGTCACGCGCGAGACCCTGGTCCGCGCGAAGAGGGACATCCCGGACGCCTGAAGGGACGGCCGCCGGGCGTACGCGTTCCTCCTCTCGTCCCGTAAGGGCCCGTCATCGATACGGCTGCGGGCCCTTCGGCCAAGTCGATGGATCGCGCACCCGAGTTTTTCCTCCGTCCAGTCGGGAACCATCCCGGTCGACTCCGGGAGGAACTTTTGGTCCGCACAACGTCATGGCGTTCGGTGGCCGGGATCAGCGCCTGGCTCGTCGCGGGCGTTGCCGGCATCGGCCTCGTGGGGTTGGCCTCGATCGCCGTCAGCGGCTGGTTGATCGACGGCGTGGAGCGTGCGAACGGCGGTATCCACGCCGCTGCCCAACGCAGCGCCCTGGGTGACTACTTCGGCGCGGTCAGCGCTGTCTTCTCGGGCGTGGCACTTCTCCTCCTTGTCGTCACGCTCCTCTTCCAACAACGGGAACTCCGTCTGCAGCGTCAGGAACTGGCGCTGCAACGCGAGGAGTTGATCGCTTCACGCAGCGAACTCAAAAGGAGCGCCGACTCGGACCTGCGCAGTCTCCATGTCCAGCTGACACAGATGCAGATGGCCGATCCGACTCTGGCCCAGGTGTGGAACGACTGGCCAGGGCAATCCCCCACCGAGGTACGCCAAATGCTCTTCGCGAACCTCACTTTCAGCCACTACGTGCTCCTGTACGAATGGGGCAGCGTCACAGAGGCCGAGATGCTCGCTCATGCGCGTCACCTCGTCCGTAGCCCGGTGTTCCGCCGCTACTGGGCCCTGTCCCGCGAGTCCAAGGCAGCGCTCCCGGCCGATACCGCCGAGGGACGCTTCTTCCGGCTCTTCGACCGAGCGATCAACGAATCCCCCGGGAACGGGGCGCCCTCGCCCGGCTGACGTCCGGCCGGATCAGTTCATCAGCGGTACGGCCACCCGCGGCTCCGGCCCCACATACCGTGCCGCCGGCCTGATGATCTTCGGGTCCCGGGCCTGTTCCAGGATGTTCGCGCTCCAGCCGATCACTCGTCCCGAGGCGAACGTCGGGGTGAACATCTCCCGGGGGAGGCCGCAGAGTTCCATGACCACGCCCGCGTAGAACTCGACGTTGGTGTGGAGTTCGCGGCCCGGTTTCAGTTCCGCCAGGATCGCCTCCACGTGGCGTTCCACCTCTACGGCGAGGTCGACCAGGGGGCCGCCGAACTGTTCGGCGATGCCGCGCAGCATCCGGGAGCGGGGGTCCTCCGTGCGGTACACGGCGTGGCCGAAGCCCATGATGCGGTCGCCCGCAAGGACGTGTTCGCGGACCCAGCCGTCGATGCGCTCGGGGGTGCCGATCGCGTCCAGGGTGTCGAGGGCGCGGCTCGGAGCGCCGCCGTGCAGGGGGCCCGAGAGGGCGCCCACCGCGCCGACCAGTGCGGCCGCGACGTCCGCTCCGGTCGAGGCGATCACCCTCGCCGTGAAGGTTGATGCATTGAATCCGTGGTCAATGGTTGAGATCAAGTATTGCTCGATCGCCCGTGCGCGCAGCGGGTCGGGTTCCGAACCCGTCAACATGTACAGGTAGTTGGCCGCGTAGGAGAGGTCCTCGCGCGGCTCGACCGGCTCCAGTCCGCTCCCCAGGCGGTACAGCGCCGTCAGCAGCGTGGGTACGGCGGCGGAGGCCACGACGGTGTCGGCCCGGCGCCGGTCCGCGTCGATGTCGTACACCGGACGGAACCCCTTCGCCGCCCCGAGCAACGACAGCGCCGTACGCAGCCCCGCGAGCGGCCCCGACCGGCCCGTCCCCGCGGCGATCGACGGCAACGCGAGCCGCACCTCGTCGGGGAGCCGGCGCAGCGTCGCGGTGTGCGCGGCGAACGCCGTCCGTTGCGCGGCGTCGGGCAGTTCGCCGTGGACCATCAGGTGCCAGACGTCCTCGAATCCGCGGGTCTGCGCGAGTTCGACGGCCGAGTACTGGCGGTAGTGGTAGAAGCCCTGAGCGCCTCTGACGTCGCCGATTTCGGTGTCGGTGACGACGACGCCCGCGAGACCCCGCGGTACATCGACGGAGGTGGACGCGGCTCGGTTGATCGGCATGATTCCTCCTTGGACTTGATTCGACTGTCCATTGTTGATCCAATCTCTGTCAATATTGATTCGATCAATACATCAATCCATGGGTACGGTGACGTCCATGAGGGATCACGAACCGGCCTCCACCCACTCCGCCCACTCCGCCCGCCCCACCTCCGACTCCGCCCGCCCGTCGCGCGACCCCGCACGGCTCAGCACCCGGGAGACCGCCGAACTGCTCGGCGTGGAGCCCGAGACCGTGTACGCGTACGTGAGCCGCGGCCAGCTCGGCAGCCGCCGCGAGCCGGGCGGCCGCGCGAGCACCTTCGACGCCAAGGAGGTCGCCGCGCTCGCACGGCGCAACAGACGCGACGCGGGCGGGAGTTCGGCCTCCGGCGGCGAGTTGGCCGTACGCACCCGGATCACCCTCATCGACAAGGACCGGTACTACTACCGCGGCGTCGACGCCACCGAGCTGGCCGCGCGCCACTCGTACGAGGAGATCGCGGAGTGGCTGTGGACCGGCCACCTGAGCCCGGGGGTCGTCTTCACCGCCCCCGAGGCCGCCGTGGCCGCCGCCCGCCGGGCCGTCGCCGCGCTGCCCGAGCACAGCTCCCCCGCCGACCGGCTGCGCGTCGCGGTGACCGCGGCGGCCACCGCGGACCCGCTCCGCTTCGACCTCTCGCCGGACGCGGTCCTCGGCACCGCCCGCACCCTGATCCCGACCCTCGTGGCGGCGCTCCCGCCCGTGCGCGCGGTCCACCGGGGCCAGGACCGGGACACCGAGCCGCTGGCCAACCGCCTGTGGCGACGGCTCAGCGGCCGCGACCCGGACGAGCCGTCACTTCACGTCCTGAACACGGCACTCGGCCTCCTGATCGACCACGACCTGGCCGCCTCCACCCTCGCGGTCCGCGTCGCCGCCTCGGCCCGCGCGCACACGTACGCGGCCGTGTCGGCGGGACTCGGCGTGGTCGAGGGCCCGTTGCACGGCGCGGCCAGCGGTCTCGCCCACCGGTTGCTCCTGGAGGTCCTGGACCAGGGCGACGCGGCCCCCGTGGTCGCCGACGAACTGCGCGCCGGACGCCGTATCCCCGGCCTGGGCCACCGCCTCTACCCGGGCGAGGACCCACGCGCGCGTGCCCTGTTCGCCCTCCTGGAGGACATCCCCACGGCCGCGCCCGCCCTGGCCGCGGCGTACGACGTCGTGGCCACGACGGCCCGGCACGCGCCCCTGCACGCCAACGTGGACCTGGCCCTGGCGGTGCTCACCACGTCCAGCGGAATGGCCGCCTCCGCGGGCGAGACGGTGTTCTCCGTCGCCCGGACGGCGGGGTGGATCGCCCACGCCCTGGAGGAATACGAGGAGCGTCCGTTGCGCATGCGTCCGAGCGGCCACTACGTGGGGACACGGCCACCGCAGCCGCTGCCCGAGTGACCTCGCGCCCCACTGCATCAAGGACCTCACCAGCGACTTCGTCCCGTTCGACGCCCCGGGCGCACTCCCGTCGCGCCCGGCGCACAACCCACGATCACAGCGCACCTCACGCGCCCCTGCGTGCGCCTGAAGCGCCCCCGACACGCTCCCCGTCCCGCGACCGGAACTCGCCCTGATCAAAGTCAGGTTAGGCTCACCTCTGTGAGTACGTGCACGACCGCGTCCCGGGACCTCGACGAGCCCCTTGCGGGGACCGCGGCCACCGCGAGGACGTGGCTTCTCCTGGAGCAGCCCGGCCCCTGGGGTGCCAAGGCGCTCACTTCGAGCCACCTGGATCCCGCGCTCGGCCGCGCCCTGGAGGCCGCCGCGGAGGGAACGGGCGTACGGATCGCGCTGATCCGCCGCCCCGGCCGCCACGCCGACCCCGGCACGCCTCCCGTACGGCAGCTGTACGTGGCCCACACCGTGCCCGGCCGCGTATGGCTGCACAGCGCCACCACGACCGCCCCCGAGTGGCTGCTGGGCGTCGACTTCGCCGCGCTCGGCGCCGGCGACCCGAGCAGCTTCGACACCGTGTTCGGGGGCCGGCCGCACACGGGCGACCCGCTCGCGCTCGTGTGCACCAACGGCAAGCGCGACCGCTGCTGCGCCCTCCTGGGACGCCCCCTCGCGGCCGAACTGGACGCCTCCGGAGTCGAGGGCGTCTGGGAGGTCACCCACCTCGGCGGCCACCGGTTCTCGCCCACGATGCTCGTCCTGCCGTACGGATACGCCTACGGGCGCGCCCAGGCCCACCACGTCAAGGAGGTCCTCCAGGGCGCGCGCGAGGGGCGTGTCGTGGTCGAGGGCTGCCGCGGCAACTCCGCCTGGGAGCGGCCCGCGCAGGCCGCCGAGCTGGCGGTGCGCGGCGCGGCCCGCGAGTACGCCGCGGACGCGCTGACCGTCGTCCGCACGAAGGGCGCCGCGCCGCGCTGGGACGTCACCGTCGCTCATACGGACGGCCGCCTGTGGCACGTGGTGGTGGCGCAGGGCCCGTCGTTGCCGCCCCGCCCGGAGAGCTGCGGCTCGGTCCTGGGCTCACCGGCCCGCATGGACGTGGTCGCGGTGCACCAGTTGCTGGACGCGACCAGGACGGCTCCCGCGGCCGCCACCTTCTGCTGATCCCGGCCTTCGGGCCGAACACGGCGAAAAAGGCCGCGGAGGCCCGTCCAGCCGCCTCGGACACCCCGGACGGCGCCGGGGGCCATCCAGCCCCGCCGGGGCCCTCAGACGCCCCTGGGCGCGTCCGCGGGAGATCCGTGCCACACCCCTACGCCCGGCCCGGTCCCTCCCCGTACCTTCGTACCCATGACCCCCACCCCCGCGGCACGACGGCTGCGCCTCGGTCTGCCGCGGCGTGTGTTCTCGCAGGTCCTGCTGATGCAGGTGGCAATCGCGGCGGGCGTCGCCGTCCTCGCGACCGGGCTGTTCCTCGCCCCGCTCAGCCAGCAGCTGGACGACCAGGCGATGCGCCGGGCCCTCGCCATCGCGCAGAGCACCGCGGCCCAGCCGCAGATCGCCGAGGAGCTGCAGTCGACGCGCCCGACCGCCGACGGGCCCGTGCAGCGCGCGGCGGAGCGGATCCGCAAGGCCAGCGGCGCCGAGTACGTCGTCGTCATGAACATGCGTGGGGTGCGCTGGTCGCACCCCACGGCGAGCGAGGTCGGCAAGGTGGTCTCCACGGACCCCCGTGAGGCGCTCGGGGGCAAGGCCGTCATGCAGATCGACAGCGGCACCCTGGGCCGGTCGGCCCGCGGCAAGGTGCCCCTGCGGGACGGCGACGGAAAGATCGTCGGAGCGGTCTCGGTCGGCATCCGGTACGACAGCGTGCGCGCGCGGCTGCTCCACGCCATCCCCGGGCTGTTCGCCTACGCGGGTGCGGCCCTGGCCATCGGCGCCCTGGCCGCGTACCTGATCTCCCGCAGGGTGCAGCGGCAGACGCGCGACCTGGCCTTCTCCGACATCGCGGCACTCCTCGCGGAGCGCGAGGCGATGCTGCACGGCATCAGGGAGGGCGTCGTCGCGCTGGACCGCGCGGGCCGCGTACGCCTCCTGAACGACGAGGCGCGGCGGCTGCTGGGCATCGGCGACGAGGCCGTGGGGCGCTCGCTCGACGAGGCGCTGGGGCAGGGCCGTACGACCGACGTCCTTTCCGGACGGGTCTCCGGCACCGATCTGCTCACCGTGCGCGGCCAGCGCGTCCTGGTCGCCAACCGCATGCCCACCGACGACGGGGGCGCCGTCGCGACCCTGCGCGACCGCACCGAGTTGGAGCAGCTAGGCCGCGAACTCGACTCCACGCACGGTCTGATCGACGCTTTGCGCGCACAGGACCACGAACACGCCAACCGGATGCACACTCTCCTCGGGCTGCTCGAACTGGAGATGTACGACGACGCCGTGGAGTTCGTCGGGGAGGTGGTCGGCGACCACCGGGCCACCGCGGAACAGGTCACCGAGAAGATCCACGACCCGTTGCTCGCCGCCCTGTTGGTGGGCAAGGCGACCGTCGCGGCCGAGCGGGGCGTGGCCCTGTGGATCTCGGACGACACGCTGCTGCCGGACCGGCTGGTGGACCCCCGGGGGCTGGTCGGCGTCGTGGGCAACCTGGTCGACAACGCCCTGGACGCCGTCGCGGGCACGCCCCACGCGCGCGTGGAGGTCGAGTTGCGGGCGGAGGGCCCCACCACGGTCCTGCGGGTGCGCGACACCGGGCCGGGAATCCCCCCGGAGCGGCGGGAGTTGGTGTTCGCGGACGGGTGGTCCACGAAGGAGCCGCCGGCCCACGGCAAGCGCGGGCTCGGTCTCCCGCTGGTGCGTCGCTTCGCCGAACGGCAGGGCGGGACCGCGCGCGTGGACGAGGCGGCCGGCGGGGGCGCGGAGTTCGTCGTGGTGCTGCCGGAGGCCCTGTCCGTGCCCGACCTCGCGGCACCGCCGCAGCAGCCGTCCCCCGGCACGAAGCAGCCGCGGCGCCCCGCCTCGGAGCCTCCTCCGGCGCCTCCCGCGGAGACCGCCGGGACACCGCAGACGGCCGAGCCGACCAGGACGGCCACCCCCCGCGAGGACGCCCTCATCCGCAAGGAGGAGTCACGATGACCCGGCCGATCGACGTGCTGGTCGTGGACGACGACACACGGGTCGCGCGGGTCAACGCCGCCTACGTGGCGAAGGTGCCCGGTTTCCGGGTCGTCGGTCAGGCGCACACCGCCGCCGACGCGCTGCGCCGCGTGGCGGAACTGCCCCGCCTGGACCTCGTCCTGCTGGACCACTACCTCCCGGACGCGACGGGCCTGTCGGTCGTCCAGGAGATGCGCCGCCAGGGCTGCCAGGCGGACGTGATCATGGTGACGGCGGCCCGTGACGTCACCACCGTGCAGGCCGCGATGCGGCACGGCGCGCTGCAGTACCTGGTGAAGCCGTTCGCGTTCGCGGGCCTGCGCGCGAAGCTGGAGGCGTACGCCGAGCTGCGCCGCACCCTGGACGGCGGCGGCGAGGCCGAGCAGGCCGAGGTGGACCGGATCTTCGGCGCCCTGTCGGCGGGCACGGAGCCGGACCTGCCCAAGGGCCACTCCCCCACCACCGCGGAGGCCGTCCGGCGCGCACTGGCGACCGCTCACGGGCCGCTGTCCGCCCAGGAGATCGCCGAACGGACCGGCGTGAGCCGCCAGACCGCCCAGCGCTATCTGAAGCTCCTGGAGCGCACGGGACGGGCCCGGCTGACCCTGAAGTACGGCGACGCGGGCCGCCCGGAACACCGTTACGTCTGGACGACCCGCATCTGATGCTGCTCCGGACCGCCGGACCGCCGGCTTCGCTTCCGGCCGGCCGGCGTCCGGTTCACCTCTGGACGGTCCTCTCCCGACCCCCTCGGAGGCCCGGCGTCAACCTGCCGCCTTCTCGGCGAACTCCGTCGTGTAGGTCTTCTTCAGATCGATCGTGGCGTTCTTGATGTTGGTGTTGAACGCCTTGAGGACCCTCTCCACCGTCGCGGGCCCGTCCGCGGGCATCACTCCGTCGTCGGTGAACATCGGCAGCGTGGCCTTGATGGACTCCGCGTAGAGGGTCTTGTCGCCCTGGGAGTAGTCGGCGGGCATCTTGGCGGCGATTTGGGCCGCGCTGTGGGTGGACATCCACTTGAGTGTCTTGACGAATGCATTGACCAACTTCTGGACGGTGTCCTTGTGACCGTTGACCCAGTCCGTCTGCATGTACAGGCTTGACGACGGATACGGTCCGCCGAGCGCCTCCTGCGATCCCTCGGGCGTACGCATGTCGATCAGGACCTTGCCGATCTTCTTGTCGAGGATCGTGGCGACCGTCGGGTCCGTGGTCATACCGGCGTCGATGGAACCTTTCTGCAGCGCCGAGACGAACGTCGGCCCGGCGCCGACCGCGACCGGGCTGAAGTCGCTGACCTTCACCCCGTTCTTGACCGCGAGGTACTTGGTGAGGAAGTCGGTGGAGGAACCGAGTCCGGTGATGCCGACCTTGCGGCCCTTGAAGTCCTTGGGCGAGGTGATGTCGTCGGCATGCTGGGTGGAGACGACCTCGACCTCGCCCGGGGCGCGCGAGAACTGCACGACGGACTCCACGTCCTTGTGCTTGGTCTGGAGGTCGAGGGTGTGGTCGTAGAAGCCGACGGCGCCCTGGACCTGCCCGGAGACGAGTGCGGTCTCGGCCTGTACGCCGGCCGGTTCGCTCAGCAGTTCCACGTCGAGGCCCTCGGCGTCGAAGTAGCCGAGTCGCTGGGTGAGCATCGCGGGCAGGTAGATGACCTTGTCCAGGCCGCCGACCATGATCTTGACCTTCTCCCCCTTGCCGCCGCCCTGCGCCGCGGCGGTGGTGGAGGCGTCGTCGGCGCACGCGGTGAGCGAGGAGAGGGCGAGCAGGCCGACCGCGGCCAGGGCGGTGAGTCTGACGGGCTTGCGCATGGCGGTTCACGTCCTTGTGACAGAGCGGTGCGGAGAGAGGTGGCGGGGAGAGGTGGCGGAGAGGGGGCCGTCAGCTGCCGGAGTCGGCCGGCTTCCAGCGGAAGATGCGGCGCTCGGCGAAGGTGAGCAGCCCCTCGGCCAGCAGCGCGACGACCGCGAGGATGACCATCGCGGCGTACACACCGGCCGCGTTGAAGGTGCCCTGGGACTGGGCGACGAGCAGGCCGATGCCCTTGGTGGCGCCGATGTACTCGCCGACGATGGCGCCGATGAGGGCGAAGCCGAAGCTGACATGGAGGCTGGTGAAGATCCAGGTGGTGGCCGAGGGCACGACGACCTGAAGGGTCACCCGGCGGTCGCTCGCGCCGAGGATGCGGGCGTTGGCGACCAGGTTGCGGTCGACCTCCCGGGCGCCCTGGAAGGCGTTGAAGAAGACCGGGAAGAAGACGAGGACCACGGCGGAGGCGACCTTGGAGGCCGGTCCGAGGCCGAACCAGATCATGAAGATCGGCGCCAGAACGATCCTCGGTACCGAGTTGAGCACCTTGATGTATGGACCAAGGACATCGGCGAGCAAGGTGATCCGCCCCAGCACGATGCCGAGGACGACTCCGGCGACAACCCCGATGACCCAGCCGAGCAGCGCCTCCTGGAGCGTGTACCAGATCTGCTCGCCGAGCGAGCCGAGAGCCGTGCCGTGGTTGATCCAGGTCCAGATCTGGTCCCAGATCTGCGAGGGCATCGAGAAGTTGAACGGATCAATGGCGTCCGTCCGTGCGAGCACCTCCCACAGGCCGAGCACGACGACCAGGAGCAGCACACGGGCGGCCATGACGACGATCCGGCGTCTGCGGGCGACACGCGCGCGTGACTGGGCGCGGTCGGTCTTGCTGCCCGGCTCGGTCGTGGTCAGTGCCACCTGGGCCTCGGGCAGAACGTCAGGCGACATGGGCCGCACCCCTCTCGCGCGTGATGCGGACCTCTTCACCGAGGGACTCCCAGATCTCGCGGTAGATCTCGATGAACCGCGGCTCCAGGCGCACGGATTCGACCTTGCGGGGCCGCGGCAGGTCGATGTCGAACACCTGCTTGACGGTGGCGGGCCCGGCGGTCATCACGACGACCTTGTCGGCCAGCGCGATGGACTCCTCCAGGTCGTGCGTGACGAAGACGACCGAGGCGCCGGTGCCCTCCCACAGTTCGAGCAGCTCGTCCGACATCAGCGCCCTGGTCTGCACGTCGAGCGCCGAGAACGGCTCGTCCATGAGCAGGATCTCCGGGTCGTTGACGAAGGTGGCGGCGAGGGCGACGCGCTTGCGCATGCCGCCGGAGAGCTGGTGCGGATAGCGGTCCTCGAAGGCGGCGAGCCCGACCCGGGCCAGCCACTCGCGCGCCTTCGCCCTGGCCTCCGCCTTCGGTACGCCGCGGAAGCGCGGGCCGGCCATGACGTTGGACAGGACGGTGCGCCAGGGGAAGGTGGCGTCCTGCTGGAAGACGAACCCCACCTTGTCGCCGACGCCCGAGACCGGTTGTCCGGCCACCAGGACCTCGCCCTCGCTGGGCTCTTCGAGGCCGCTGACGAGGGTCAGTGTGGTCGACTTGCCGCAGCCGGTGGGACCGACGACGGCCACGAACTCGCCCCGGCGGACGACGAGATCGAGCCCCCTGACGGCCGTGTGCAGTCCACCGGCCGGTGTCCGGAAGACCTTGCTCGCGCCCCGCAGTTCGATGGCGGTGCTGGTGTCTGCGCTCATGGCCGAGGACCGTAGGCGCGGCACGGTCCGCGGCGGCAGCCTTGTGGGCACAAGAGGGTCTTCTGCTTGCAGAAGGGTGTTGTGCTCGTTCTGCTCGCGCTACAACAGCGGAGCCGAAACACGGGCTCAACGCTCGTCGGCCTTGAAGGAGAGGCCCGATGATTGACGTCCTGGTCGTGGACGACGACTTCCGCGTCGCTGAGATAAACGCCAAGTACGTGGGGAAGGTTCCCGGTTTCCGGGTGGCCGCCCGCGCGCACAGCGCCGCCCAGGCACTGGCCGCGGTGGAACGCACTCCGGTCGATCTGGTGCTGGTCGACCACTACCTTCCCGACCGAACGGGGCTCGAACTGGTGCACGCCATGCGCGAACGCGGCCACCGTACGGACATCATCATGATCACGGCGGCCAGCGACGTGGACACCGTACGGGCCGCGATGCGCCTGGGCGCCCTGCACTACCTGGTCAAGCCGTTCACCTTCACCGCCCTGCGCAGCCGCCTCGACTCGTACGCGGCCCTGCGCCGCACCGTCGACCGTGTCGGCGGCCGGGGCCTGACGGGCCAGGACCAGGTCGACCGGATCTTCGGCGCCCTGCGCACCCTGGCCGCGCCCGCGCCGCCCGGACTGCCCAGCGGGCACTCGGAACCCACCACCGACCTCATCTGCGCCGTCCTGCACCGCGCCGACCACCCGCTCTCGGCCCACGAGGTGGCCGCGGAGACGGGCCTGAGCAGATCCACGGCCCAGCGCTACCTGCGCCACCTCGAACAGGCGGGCCGCCTCCACCTCTCCCTCAAGTACGGCGACACGGGCCGCCCCGAACACCGGTACGCGTGGGTGACGCCGTAGCCGCATCCCCTACGACGACGCGACGCCCGCCGACCGGATCGGCTACGACGGCGCAGGCGTCCGGCCGTCGTGCCGTGCCGCTCACGGCGAGGCGGGAGGGGCGGGGCCCGGTGGTGTCAGACCGCGCCCGCTCCCGTGAGTGAACGCACCTCGGTCTCCGCGTACTTGGCCTCGTCGGGCGGCTGGGCGGAGGTGACCGTGCCCAGCCAGCCGGCCAGGAAGCCGAGCGGGATGGAGACGATGCCGGGGTTCTGCAGCGGGAAGTACTGGAAGTCGACGCCGGGGAACAGGGCGTCGGGGCTGCCGGAGACCACCGGGGAGAGGATCACGAGACCGATCGCGGGCGCCAGGCCGCCGTAGACGGACCACACCGCTCCGCGGGTGGTGAAGCCGCGCCAGAACAGCGAGTACATCAGCACCGGGAGGTTCGCGGACGCGGAGACCGCGAAGGCCAGACCCACCAGGAAGGCCACGTTCAGGTCGCGGGCGAGCAGGCCGAGGGCGATGGCGAGCACCCCGATGCCGACCGCGGCGGTCCGGGCCACGGCCACTTCGCTGCGCGGCTTGGCCCGGCGGCGCCGTAGCGACGCGTACAGGTCGTGTGCCACGGACGCCGAGGAGGCCAGGGTGATCCCGGCGACCACGGCGAGGATCGTGGCGAAGGCCACGGCCGCGACGACCGCGAACAGCACCGCTCCGCCGGTGGAGTCGGCGCCGCCGCCCAGGTCGAGCGCCAGCAGGGGAACCGCCGTGTTCCCCGCGGCGTTCGACGCCCGTACGGCGTCGGGTCCGACGATCGCGGCCGCGCCGAACCCGAGCACGATCGTCATCAGGTAGAAGCCGCCGATCAGCCCCACCGACCAGACGACCGAGCGGCGGGCGGCCCGCGCGGTCGGCACGGTGTAGAAGCGGGACAGGATGTGCGGCAGCCCAGCGGTGCCGAGGACCAGGGCCAGCCCCAGGCTGATGAAGTCGAGGCGAGCGGTCCAGTCCCCGCCGTATCTGAGGCCCGGCGCCAGGAACGCCCTGCCGTGGCCGCTGCGTTCCATGGCCGTGCGCAGCAACGCGTCGATGTTCCCGTGGAAGCGCAGCAGGACCAGGACCGTCAGCGCGACGGTGCCGCTCAGCAGCAGGACCGCCTTCACGATCTGGATCCAGGTGGTGGCCCGCATCCCTCCCAACGACACATAGACGACCATGAGCGCGCCGACGCCGATGACGGTCCAGGCCCGGGCCGCACCGCTCGTCCCGCCGAGCAGCAGCGCGACCAGGCTGCCGGCCCCCACCATCTGCGCCACCAGATACAGAACGGACACGGTCACCGAGGAAGTTCCCGCCGCGATCCGTACGCGCCGGTCACTCATCCGCGCCGCGATCACGTCGGCGAGGGTGAACCGCCCGCAGTTGCGGACCAGTTCGGCGACGAAGAACAGCACCACCAGCCAGGCCACCAGGAACCCCACCACGTACAGCAGCCCGTCGTACCCGAAGAGGGCGATCAGCCCGGTGACGCCCAGGAAGGAGGCGGCCGACATGTAGTCGCCCGCGATGGCAAAACCATTCTCCATGGGCGAGAAGAGCCGCCCGCCCGCGTAGAACTCCTCCGCCGATCCGTGCCGGTTGCGGCTCACCCAGGTCGTGATCCCCAGCGTCACCGCCACGAAGGCGCTGAACAACAGCAATGCCAGCGTCTGGTGCTGCCCGGTCACCGCTCGCCGCCCCTCGCGCTGCGCGTCAACTCCTGTGTGTCCCAGCGCAGATCGAGCGCGGCACGGTCCCTGCGCAGCCGGGCGTGGCGCGCGTACGCCCAGGTGAACAGGAACGTGGTGAGGAACTGGCCGAGTCCCGCGAGCATCCCCACGTTCACCACGCCCGCCACGGGCCGCGCCATCAGCCCGGGCGCGGTCGTCGCGGTCACCACGTAGGCCACGTACCAGGTGAAGAACACGGCCAGTCCCGGCAGGACGAACCGGCGGTACCGGCTGCGCACCTCCTGGAAGGCCGCGCTGCGCTGCACCTCCAGGTAGACGTCGGCCGCGCTGCCCGTCCCGCCCGCGTCCTCCTGCCGCGCGGCCGGGACGACGGGGGTCTGCCCGCCCGTCCCGTCCGTCTCGCCCCAGCCCGAGGCGAGCGCGTCGTACCAGGGGTCGTCGTAGCCCACCTGTCCGACGGCGTCGGCGCCGAGCGGGTCGTGACGTCCGGTCTGCTCGGCCGGTCTCTCGGGCCCGCCGCCTCCGCCGTTGCTTGACTGCATGCCCAAGGATGGACAGAACGGGAAGATCCCCGACTCTTCTTCCCCGCGCGCTTCACCCCATCAGGTGACTCCGTCGGCGCGGGGCCGTGCCAGGCCCTTCGCATAGGCGTAACGGACCGCCTGCGCACGGTCCTTGAGCCCCGTCTTGGCGAAGAGGTTGTTGATGTGCGTCTTGACCGTGGCCGTGGAGACATGCAGCTGGTGCGCGATCTGCTGGTTGCTGAACCCGTCGGCGATCAGGACGAGCACCTCGGTCTCCCGCGCGGTGAGCCCGTCCGGCGGCTGCGCCGACTGCGGTACGACCGGTTCCACGCCCGACACCCGCTCCAGCAGCCGCCGTTGGATGCTCGGCGACAGCCCGGCCTGGCCGGACAGCACGTCGTGCACGGCCCGGACGATCTCCTCGCCGCCCGCGTCCTTGGTGAGATAGCCGCGCGCGCCCGCCCGCAGGGCCGGGAACAGCGAGTCGTCGTCCGCGAACGTGGTCAGCACGACGACCTGGGTGCCCGGGTACTCCGCCCGGATGCGCCGGGTCGCCTCCACCCCGTCGCAGCGCGGCATGCGCAGGTCCATCAGGACGACGTCCGGGGCGAGTTCGGCCACCAGTTGCACCGCCTCCAGCCCGTCACCGGCCGCGCCCACGACCTCGACACCGGGCAGCAGCCCCAGCAGCATCACGATGCCCTCACGCACCACCGTCTGGTCGTCCACCACGACGACCCGCGCCGACTTCGTCCCCCCGTCCTCCGTCATGCCGTCCGCTCCCTCATGCGGGCACCTTCAACGTCACCACAAACCCCTCCTCGTGCGGTCCCGCCTCCAGCGAACCGCCCAGCAACTCGGCACGCTCCCGCATGCCCCGCAGACCGTACCCCGCACCCGAACCACTGAGTTCCCCCGGCGAACCGCCGGTGTCCCTGACGTCCAGGGTGACCTCGCCGTCGCCGTACTCCAGCCGTACCCGCACCTTCGCCCGGGGGGCGTGCTTGCGAGCGTTCGTCAGCGCCTCCTGGGCGACTCTGCGCACCGCCTGCGACGCCTCCGCCGGCAGCTGCCGCCGTTCACCCGCAACGGTGACGTCCGCACCGTCCGTGGCGGAGACCAGCTCGCTCAGGAAGTCCTCCAGCGGGGACATCTCACCGCGCAGCGCGGACAGCGCCTGCCGTGTTTCGGCCAGACCGTCGCGCGCCATGCCCCGTGCCGCCACGACCCGTTCGAGTATCCGGTCCCGGTCGGCTCCCCTCTCGATCAGCAGCCGGGCCGCCTCCAGGTGGACGAGCTGTGCGGAGAGGCTGTGCGCCAGCACGTCGTGGATCTCCCGCGCGATCCTGGCCCGCTCCGCCAGCGCCGCCGACTCCGCCTCCGCCGCCCGCGCCGCCCGTTCCTGGGCCAGCAGCCGCAGGGCACTGCCACGCGCCTCCGCGTCCAGCCGCAGGACGTATCCGGCGAGACCGAGCCCCACCGTCGTGGCCGCGGTCGTCAGCCATACGTCGTTGTTGACGGCGGCGTACGCGGCGAGGGCGACCGAGGCCACGGGCAGTGCCGCCGCGAGGGGCAGCCGCTCCAACGCGGAGACGGCGCACCCGCACCACAGGATCAGCGCGGGAACCCGGAACCCGGCCATCGGCCCGACGACCGCGAGCCCCAGGAGAACGGTCACCAGAGCCAGCGACGGCCACAGCCGGTGCGCCAGCGTCGCCCGCCAGAAGCCCCAGGCCACCGCGGCGCTCAGCAGGACACCCACCACGCCCACGAGCAGGCGCCAACCGCGGACGTCGGCGCTGTTGTAGGCGCCCCACAGCAGCATGCCGAGGACCAGGGTCCGCACGGTTCGGCTCAGCACACGCCTGGCCAGCGGCTTCTCGGCGGCTTCCAGAGCCTCGCGGGACGGCCAGCGCGTCCAGACGTTCTCCGTCATACGCGCTCCTTCCTCGGGAAACGGGGCAGGCCGCCACCGTACGCCGCGGCTTCTCCCGACGACCGGTCCAGGGACTGCGCCCGCAGCACCAGGATTCCGGAGCGGACCAGCAGCGTCACCGCGAGCGCGAACAGCACGGCGGAGGTGTCCTGGCGTACGCCGAGCGCCGCGCCGATCCCGTACACGCCGACGCGCAGCGCGATGCCGACGACCCATATGCCGAGGGTGGCCCTGGTGCCCTTGCTCCACACGCTGCCGTCGGGCTCCGCCCACACGCGTGTGGTGAACGCCCAGCCGGCCCCTGTCGCGAGGCCGATGACCAGTTCGACGCCGAGCAGCACGACCGACTCGGCCCGGTGCCGGGGATCGACGAGTCCCGACTCGCGCAGGGCAAGAAAGCCGAGCACGGCGGGAAGCACCCACCAGCGGCGGTCCGTACCGATCCGCTGCGCGCGAACCTGACGTGAGACAACCAGAACGACGACTGCGCAGACCAGCAGAACATCGGTGAGCCCGGACATCACTGCCTCCGTCGGACGGAAGGGGTGGTGCCGGCAGCGGTTGCCGCCGACCCCTCCGAAATTACGGAATCCGGCAGGCCAGGGGATCGGAGCAGGGGTGGATCAAGGGTGGAGCCGCTCCCCGCCGAAGCCTCCACCCGCGGGTGGAGATCGCCTGGCGGGGGGTCTCGGGGCGGGCGTTCGGGTGCGGGTGGGTGGGGGCTGATCGCGCGGTTCCCCGCGCCCCTGAAGGCAAGGCAGGGGCTGCGCCCCGCCTTGTGAAAAGCCCGAGGCACAGCCCGGCCTTCAGGGGCGCGGGGAACCGCGCGGACCACCACGGCGTACCCGCAGTCGCCAACGCACCCCCGCCCCCGAGCTACCGGGCGCCCCCGCCCAGGCCCAGGCCCAGGCCCAGGCCCAGGCCCAGGCCCAGCGCAGCGTCACGCATCGATGCGTGACCGGTCCAACGTCGCCGCCGAGCTGGAAATGAACTCCTTCCGCGGCGCCACGTCGTTCCCCATCAGCAGGTCGAACACCGACTCGGCCGCGTCCAGGTCGGAGAGGTTGATCCGGCGCAGGGTGCGGTGGCGGGGGTCCATCGTCGTCTCGGCCAGCTGGTCGGCGTCCATCTCGCCGAGGCCCTTGTAGCGCTGGATGGAGTCCTTGTACCGCACGCCCTTGCTCTGGAACTCCAGGAGCTTCTCGCGCAGTTCGCGGTCCGAGTACGTGTAGACGTACTTGTCCTGGCCCTTCCTGGGCTGGATGAGCTCGATGCGGTGCAGCGGCGGCACCGCGGCGAACACCCGTCCCGCCTCCACCATGGGCCGCATGTAGCGCTGGAACAGCGTCAGCAGCAGGCACCGGATGTGCGACCCGTCCACATCGGCGTCGGTCATCATGATGATCTTGCCGTAGCGGGCCGCGTCGATGTCGAAGGTCCGGCCCGACCCCGCTCCTATGACCTGGATGATCGCGCCGCACTCGACGTTCTTCAGCATGTCGGTGACGGACGACTTCTGGACGTTGAGGATCTTGCCGCGGATCGGCAGCAGCGCCTGGAACTCGGAGTTGCGGGCGAGCTTCGCCGTACCGAGCGCCGAGTCGCCCTCGACGATGAAGAGTTCGCTGCGCTCGACGTCGTCGCTGCGGCAGTCGGCGAGCTTGGCGGGCAGCGACGAGGTCTCCAGGGCCGTCTTGCGGCGCTGTGCGTCCTTGTGCTGGCGGGCCGCGACCCGGGTACGGGCCGCCGCGACGGCCTTCTCCAGGACGACACGGGCCTGCGCTGCCTGGTCCCGCTTCGTGGACGTCAGGAAGGTCTTGAGTTCGTTGGAGACCACGTTCAGGACGATGCGCCGGGCCGCCGAGGTGCCGAGGATCTCCTTCGTCTGCCCCTCGAACTGCGGTTCGGCCAGCCGGACGGTGACCACCGCGGTGAGGCCCTCAAGGGCGTCGTCCTTGATGATGCCGTCCTCGGCGACGCGGAGCAGCTTCTTCGCCCGCAGCACCTCGTTCAGCGTCTTGACGATGGCCTGCTCGAAGCCGGCGGCATGGGTGCCGCCCTTCGGGGTGGCGATGATGTTGACGAACGACCTGACCGTCGTGTCGTAGCCGGTACCCCAGCGCATGGCGACGTCGACACCGAGTTCGCGGGTCACCTCGGTGGGGGTCATCTGCCCCTTGTCGTCGAGAACCGGAACGGTCTCCTTGAAGCTGCCCTGCCCGGAGAAGCGGAGGACGTCGCAGACCGGCTTGTCGACGGCGAGGTACTCGCAGAACTCGCTGATGCCGCCGTCGAAGCGGAAGGACTCCTCGCCCTTGCTGCTGCCCTCGCCCAGACCGAACTCGTCGCGGACGACGATGGTCAGGCCGGGCACCAGGAAGGCGGTCTGGCGGGCGCGCTGGTGCAGGTGCTCCAGGGAGAGCTTGGCGTCCTTGAGGAAGATCTGCCGGTCGGCCCAGTACCGCACGCGCGTGCCGGTACGGGTCCTGGCGATCTTCTTGGTCTTGCGCAGACCGCCCGTGGCCTCGAACCCGGAGTCGGGACCGGCCGTGGCGAACTCTCCCGGCACCCCGCGGCGGAAGCTGATGGCGTGCGTCTGGCCATTGCGGTCGACCTCGACGTCGAGGCGCGCGGAGAGGGCGTTCACCACCGAGGCGCCGACGCCGTGCAGACCGCCGGAGGCCGCGTACGAGCCGCCGCCGAACTTGCCGCCGGCGTGCAGCTTGGTCATGACGACCTCGACGCCGGACAGGCCGGTCTTGGGCTCGACGTCGACGGGGATGCCGCGGCCGTTGTCCCGGACCTCGACGGAGGCGTCGTCGTGCAGGATCACGTCGATGTGGTCGCAGTAGCCACCGAGGGCCTCGTCGACGGAGTTGTCGATGATCTCCCAGAGGCAGTGCATCAGACCGCGACTGTCGGTCGATCCGATGTACATACCGGGGCGCTTGCGGACCGCTTCGAGCCCCTCAAGGACGAGCAGGTGCCGCGCGGTGTAGTTGGAACCGTCCCGGTCTGCTCCGGTCAGCAGCGCTGTGGACGGCACGGACGTATCGGCGGTCACGCGGTTCGCTCCTCGCTGAATTTCAGTTGGGCCCTCTTGGGCGAGGGTCGGGCTACGGTTGCCGGTCCGAGGGTACCGATGCCTGGTAGGGCCGTTGTAACACCACCCTCGGCATCGTCACAGACTAGTCGAGCGTCGCACGGGCGTTCGATCCCTCGATGGAGTGAAGTACATATCACGTTCCCTTCGAGGCATGAACCATTTAGGCTCCGGGCACGTCCTCATGAACAACCGGCAATCCAGCCGGGAGGACGTACCACCTGCAAGACACCCGCAGGACAACCGACCCACAGCGCGAAACCGTAAGACACACTGACACGCACTACGGCTCATTCGCCGCCAACCGGCAGCAGACAGCCGGCCCGGAAAGAAATTTTTCGAGGAGAAGCCGCGAGCGGGAACGTTTTCGGCCTGGTTGGATGTTGACCCTGGTACGACAGCTCGTCGAGCTAGAGAAGAGGCGACGTGACTACTGTTCTGACAACCGCGACCCCGCTGACGGCCGCTGACCGCTGCGACCGCTGCGGTGCCCAGGCGTACCTTCGCGTGCGCCTCCTGAGCGGTGGAGAACTGCTCTTCTGCGCCCACCACGGTCGCAAGTTCGAGCCGGAACTCAAGAAGATCGCCGCTGACATACAGGATGAGACGGAGCGACTGACGTCCGCTCAGGCTCAGGCAAGCGCCTCCGAGGAAGAGCGCTGACACTTCGCATCAACGACGAGCGAGTGCCGGCGCCGGGGCCGGACCGGCAAGCGGGCGGACACCCTTGAAAGAGGGGGGTCCGCCCGTACTCGTACCATTTCGTGGTTCCCTACGCCTACGGCTCACCGTCGGCGCCGGGACGCAGGAAACGGCTCAGGAGCAGCGCTCGGCGGCCTTCCTCGGGCTCACCCGGGACTCCCGCTCAGCGTGCTGACGACGTCCGAGACCCGGGTGTACACGCCCGGGTACCCGACGAGACCGCAGCCGCTCCCCCACGACACCAGGCCGATCAGACGTCCCTGGGCGACCAGCGGTCCGCCGCTGTCCCCCTGGCAGGCGTCCCGGCCTCCCGCGGTCTCCCCCGCGCACAGCATGGAGGCGGCCACGTAGGTGCCGTCCGAGCCCCGGGCATACGCCTGCGCGCAGGTGCTGTCGGGCAGGACGTGCACGTTCGACGCGCGCAGCCTGGTCGGGTAGGTGCCGCCGCCGGTGGTGTCGCCCCAGCCGTAGACCACGGCGGCCGTTCCCGGCGTGTAGGCGGGATCTCCGGCCGCGGCCATACGGATGACCGAGCTTTCGGGCAGCGGCGAGGCCAGCGTGAGGACGGCGAAGTCGCCGGCGTTCGTGTCGCTGTCGTAGCCCGGGTTGATCCAGGTCGCGCTCACCGGGATCTCCTGGCCCTGCGCCGACACCAGGTCCGTACGGTTCGCGATGACCTTCAGGTCGCCCGACTGCTGCGGCGCGCCCCCCAGGACCGGCGAGCCGAGGCAGTGGGCCGCGGTCAGGACGGTGGACGGGCCGATCACCACCCCGCCGCAGAACTGCCCCGCCCGCGTACCTCCGAACCGGTCACGGCTGGACAGCGCGACCGCCCAGGGGCTCTGGGCGACGTCGACCGGATAGCCGCCGATGACGATGCTGTCGGCGGTGGCGGGCGCGGGGGACGCCAGCGGTATCACCGCTGCCGCGGCCCCGAGGGCCAGCGCTCGGACGAGGGGACGACGCATGCGCGCTCCTGACGGTGAGGTGGTCATGGAACACCCACAGTGATTCACCCGGGCGCGTCGCGCACACGCAACATCGCCCGAGGGCCCGGTCCTCCGTCGTGGAGGCCGGGCCCTCGGGCGATCACACGGTGCTCCCCGGCCGGGGAGCGGCCGTTCCTAGTCCAGGTAGTCGCGCAGGACCTGGGAACGGGACGGGTGGCGGAGCTTCGACATCGTCTTGGACTCGATCTGACGGATCCGCTCGCGCGTGACGCCGTAGACCTTGCCGATCTCGTCGAGGGTCTTCGGCTGACCGTCGGTGAGACCGAAGCGCATCGAGACGACGCCCGCCTCGCGCTCGGACAGGGTGTCCAGGACGGAGTGCAGCTGCTCCTGGAGGAGCGTGAAGCTGACCGCGTCGGCCGGGACGACGGCCTCGGAGTCCTCGATGAGGTCACCGAACTCGCTGTCGCCGTCCTCGCCCAGGGGGGTGTGCAGCGAGATGGGCTCACGGCCGTACTTCTGGACCTCGATGACCTTCTCGGGGGTCATGTCGAGTTCCTTGGCCAGCTCCTCCGGGGTGGGCTCGCGGCCCAGGTCCTGGAGCATCTGGCGCTGCACGCGCGCGAGCTTGTTGATGACCTCGACCATGTGCACCGGGATACGGATGGTGCGGGCCTGGTCGGCCATCGCGCGCGTGATGGCCTGACGGATCCACCAGGTGGCGTACGTGGAGAACTTGTAGCCCTTGGTGTAGTCGAACTTCTCGACCGCGCGGATCAGACCGAGGTTGCCCTCCTGGATGAGGTCCAGGAAGAGCATGCCGCGGCCGGTGTAGCGCTTGGCCAGGGAGACCACCAGACGGAGGTTGGCCTCCAGGAGGTGGTTCTTGGCGCGGCGGCCGTCCTCGGCGATGATCTCCAGCTCACGCTTGAGCTTGGGAGCGAGCTTGTCGGCGTTGGCCAGCTTGTCCTCGGCGAACAGACCGGCCTCGATGCGCTTGGCGAGTTCGACCTCCTGCTCGGCGTTGAGGAGGGGGACCTTGCCGATCTGCTTGAGGTAGTCCTTGACCGGGTCCGCGGTGGCACCGGCGGCGGCGACCTGCTGGGCGGGCGCGTCGTCCTCGTCCTCGTCGGACAGGACGAAGCCGGCGTTCTCCGTGCCCTCGGGCTCCTCGCCGGCCTTGCCGGGGGTCTCCTCGAGCTCTTCGTCGACCAGCTCGACGTCGTCCTTCTTGGCGTCGGTCTTCTTGGCCGCCGTCTTCTTGGCGACCGTCTTCTTCGCGACGGCCTTCTTCGCGGGCGTCGCCTTCTTGGCCACGGCCTTCCCGGCGGACGCGTCGTCCGCGACGGGAGCGGCCACGGCGGGGGCGGCCGGGGCCGCGACGGCGGTGGCCTTCTTGGTCGTCACCGTCTTGGCCGCGACCGTCTTGGTGGCGGTGCGCTTGGCCGGACTCTTCGCTGCGACGCTCTTTCGGGTGCGCTTGGGCTCCGCGGCACTGACCATCAGCGTCACACCCTCTTCCTCGAGGATCTGGTTGAGGCTGCGCAGTACGTTCTTCCACTGAGTGGCCGGAATCTGGTCAGCTTCGAAGGCCCGACGCACGTCGTCGCCGGCGATCTGCCCCTCAGCCTTTCCCCGCTCGATGAGCGCCATGACAGAGATGGATTCGGCGATCTCCGGCGGGAGCGTACGGGATGTGCTGGCCGACACGAACAACCTCTCGGAACGTTGGAAAACGGCTTCCGGCCCCGTCCAGGACGGACAGGAGCCGACGACCGCCGACTGGGGATGGGCCGACGGCGCGGGCGAAGGGCCGGGAAGATGCACAGCGCCTTGAACGGCGTCCGTATTCCCTCCTCGGCTGTCACCTCTTAGGTCATCGCGCAGTTCCGAGGAGTGTTACGCCCAATCTTCGTGGCCCGAGTCACACCCCGTAACCACTCAAAATCCACTAGATGCGGTCAGACATGGTCACGTACGGTCGACCGGCCCTGCCGACCAGGGCGAGCCCGCCCCTCCCGACCGGCCCGGCTGGTCCCGGCGGAGCCTCAGCCGATTCCGGTCGGCCGCCGCCGGGCGATCCCGTGCGGCCACGTCCGCCGATCCGCCGGTCGCCGCCCCGCCGTCTTCGGGGGCCTGCGCTTCCAGGTCCCGCACTTCCGGGTCCCGTGCTTCCGGGTCCCGTGCTTCCGGGTCCCGTGCTTCCGGGTCCCGTGCTTCCGGGTCCCGTGCTTCCGGGTCACGCGCGCGACCCGGCCGAAGCCGTCGGCAGCCGGACGGCAGCGCGGGTCCCGGCCGTCGCGATGCCGGCCGGGACCGCCCCGGAGCGACGTCAGTGCTCGCGCGGGGCGGGCACCACGCGCTCCACCTCGGGGTGGACGATGAGCAGCTGGCGCATGGCCGCCTCGGCCGCCGGGCCGTCGCCCGCGCCGAGGGCGTCGACGATCCGTGCGTGGTGGGACAGCGACGCCTCGGTGGGGCGGTCACAGCCGGTGACCGGGCTGCCGGACACCTGAAGGGCGGCCGAGACGATCCCGGACAGGTGTTCCAGCATCCGGTTGCCGGCGACCTGAATGAGCAGGGAGTGAAACTCGGCGTCGGCGCGCGCGAAGGTCAGTGAGTCACCCTGCCCAAGGGCGTGCCCCATGATCTCGACCATGTCGACGAGCCGCTGCTGCACCTCCTCGCGCCCGTGCCCGGCGGCCAGCCGCGCGGCGAGGGGTTCGATGGTCCAGCGCAGCTCGGCCAGTTCGCGGCGCTGGTCGTCGCGCTGGGGGCCGAAGGCCCGCCACTCGATGATGTCCGGGTCGAGCAGATTCCAGTCGCTGACCGGCCGCACGCGCGTGCCGACGTTCGGGCGGGCACTGACCAGCCCCTTCGCCTCCAGGACGCGCAGCGATTCGCGGACGACGGTCCGGGACACCTCGAAGCGCTGCCCGATCTCCTCGGGTACGAGCGGGCGGTCCGCGCCGAGGTCGCCGGAGACGATCATCTGGCCCAGTTGCTGGACGAGTTGGCCGTGCAGGCCGCGGCCACGGCTGCCGGCGGCGCGGCGGCCGACCCGGCCCAGGTCGGACTCCACGCTGTCCCACGCGGAGGCGCCGACGCGGTCGGCCACGGGAGCCTCGGCGTAGGGGTAACGGTCGAGTTCGCCCGGTCCGGCCAGGCCGGAGTCGGCGGAGCGGGCGGCGGTCATCATGGTGTGCGCAAGGGTACTCACGGATCCTTTGTCGGCTCCGTCCCCAACTCCCTTGAGGTCTTTGGTGAAAAGCACACGAAAGGGTGATCGCTCACCCCGTCGCAATTGACGCCTTATCGGAAAGAAACGGGCGTTCTTCGGGGAGTTGTGCGCAGGGCCGGTACCGGGGACCACGCACGGTCGTCATCGGACCCTTCCGCGCAGGGTCGTGAACACGTAGGCGCACAACAGGGCGGTCAGCGACAACATCAGTGCGCCGCCGACGGGTTGGGCGATCAGCCGGGCCGCCGCACCCAGGTACCGCTCCCCGCCGAAGGGCCACCGCAGCAGCAACACCTCGTGCAGCCGCGCGGTGAACCCGGCGGCCGCCCGAACAGACGCTCCTTGCAGCGCTTTCTGTACGACGGGTACGACGACCACCGGCACCGCGAGCACCGCGGCGAGCCCCGCGGTCGTCGAGCGGAAGATGCCGGCCGCCAGGACACCGGCCCAGGCGCAGCCGACGACGAGTCCGAACCAGCTCGCGCTCAGCGAAAGCCAGTTCGCGGGAACTTCCGTCAGCTCCCGTCCGTAGACGAGATAGAGCATTTCGAGGTCGCAGCCGAGTGCGAGGAAGGCGAGCAGCAGCGCGGTGGCCCCGGAGACGAGGAGTTTCGCGGTGAGCAGTCCCAGGCGGCGGGGGACGGTGCCGCGGTCCGCGGCCAGGGCGGGGTGGCGGAACTCGTCGCCGAAGGCGATCGCCCCGAGCAGTCCGGCACCGAGCGCGGCGGGCGGCAGCGGGAGTTCCCGCGGCCAGGCGGCGAGCAGGCGGTGCTGCGGGGTGTGCCCGATCCGGGCGAGGAACAGGGCGACGAGCACGGAGGTGAGGAGTACGGCGGCGCAGGTGAGGTATCCGGTGCCGATCCCGGCGGCGCGGCGCAGTTCGTAGCGCAACGGACGCAGGGGGCTGGGCGCCGGGCGCACGCTGATGGGCGGCGGCAGCGGCACCGACGGTCCGCCCGAGGAGGCCACCCGGGCCGGACGCGCCTCCTCGTCGGCGTCGGAGCGCACGGCCCGCGCCCCCATGTCACCGACTTCGTCGGCCAGTTGGTGGACGAGGATGCCGTGCCGGAAGGCGGTGTCGCCGACGTCGGCGCACGAACTGCCGTACACCGACAGCCGGTTGCCGTCCTCGCGCACGACCTCGACGGAGTGCTGCGCGGTGCGGGCCTCCTGGGCCAGTACGGCGCCGAGGCGGGCCGCGTGGGGACTGCGGACCGCGACGCGGGGGCGCAGCCGGGTGCGGGCGAAGTCGGGGGCCTCCTGGTCGGCCACGAGCCTGCCCTCGTCGAGGGTGACGACCCGGTCGGCGGTGCGGGCGGCCTCCTTGGGGTCGCCGGTGGTGAACAGGACCGTGCCGCCCTGGGTGGCGTGGGCGCGCAGGATGCCGTGCAGCCAGCGGGCCTCGCGGGGGGACAGGCCCTCGGCGGGGTCGTCGAGCACGAGGGTGTGCGGGTCGGCGAGCAGGGCGCAGGCCAGGCCGAGGCGGCGGTCCATGCCGCGCGCGAGGGTGTCGAGGCGTTCGTCGCGCAGGCCCACCAGGCCGACCACGTCGAGGACTTCGTCCGCGCGGCGGCCCGGCAGACCCGCGGCGGCGCACAGCATGCGCAGATGACCGCGGACCGTGCGGGCGGGGTGTCCGGGGACGTCGCCGAGGAGGGTGCCCACTTCGCGCGAGGGGTGGGCGATCCGGTGCAGCGGGCGGCCCCTGAAGTAGGTGACGCCGCGGCCTTGTTGGAGTTCGAGGAGGAGTCGCAGTGCCGTCGTCTTGCCCGCGCCCGGTGCGCCGAGGAGCGCGGTGACACGGCCCGCGTGCGCCTCGAAGGACAGGTCGTCGACGGCGGGCGGAAGGTCCTTGCGGGGGTTGCTGGTCAGTCCGAGCGCCTGGATCACCCGAAGCAAGATAGCGCGATATGTCCGTTTTCGTGGGCACCTCGGGTCGAGGCACAGCGAGTTGACGCGCATGGCCGTCCGAGACGACGGCATGAGCGGTGGCCGGTGGCGCCGTGGTGCCCGGTGGTGCCCGCCGCGTCCGACTCGTCCGCGTCTCAGACCTCGGGGCGCAGCATCGGCGGGTTGAGGAGGGTCGCGCCGCCCGCGCGGAAGAGCTGGGCGGGGCGACCTCCCTGGCGGGTGGTCGTGCCGCCGGTGGGGACGAGGAAGCCGGGGGTGCCGGTCACCTTGCGGTGGAAGTTGCGCGGGTCGAGGGCCACGCCCCACACCGCCTCGTAGACCCGGCGCAACTCGCCCACGGTGAACTCGGGCGGGCAGAAGGCGGTGGCCAGCGAGGAGTACTCGATCTTGGACCGGGCGCGCTCCACCCCGTCCGCCAGGACCTGGGCGTGGTCGAAGGCGAGCGGTGCCGCCTGCTCGCCGTCCCTGCCGTAGCCGCCCTGCTGGAGCAGTTCCTCGACGGGGGCCCAGCGCGCGCTGTTGGCGTCACCGCCGGGGCGGGGGGCCGGCAGGTCGGGGGCGAGTGCGAGGTGGGCGACGCTGACGACCCGCATGCGGGGGTCGCGCTTGGGGTCGCCGTAGGTCGCGAGCTGTTCCAGGTGCGCCCCGTTGTCCTGCACGGGCCCGGCCGGGTCGTGGGCACGCAGTCCGGTCTCCTCGGCCAGTTCGCGGGCGGCTGCCTGCGCGAGGTCCTCGTCGGCCCGTACGAATCCGCCGGGCAGCGCCCACCGGCCCTGGAAGGGCGCCTCGCCCCTGCGTACCGCCAGCGCGCACAGGGCATGGCGGCGCACGGTCAGCACGACCAGGTCAACGGTGACGGCGAAGGGCGGAAAGGCTGACGGGTCGTAGGGCATGCCGCGATCATAGTCGTCTGCCTGACGATAAACACTCCCTTCTACAACCGCTCGCACAGCTGATCCATTTCCTGCGCAGGCCCTGCGCACGGTCCGCCTGGACGCGGTTCCCGGCCGTATCGCGCGAGGTCATCTGCCCAGTTGGAGCCCGTCGGCCGCTTCCTCGACCAGGGCGACGCCGAGGCGGCTCACCCGAACGGAGAAGGGGGCACCGGCGACTCTCAGACCCGTCAGGCCGATCTCTCCGAGCGGGACGCCGCGGGCCGGGCACAGGGTCACCGTGCCGGCCGGGACGTCGGGGCGGATCCCGGCCAGGGTGGTCAGCAGCAGTACCCCGGCGGCCGCGGCGGTGGCGGCCGGGCGGCAGGCCGCAGGATGCGGCAGCGGGGCGGCGCCCTCCGTGCGCTGTTCGCCCGCGTACATCTCGGGCAGCCGGTACCCGAACGCCTCCGCCGCCGCCAGCGTGCCCAGCAGCAGCGAACCCGCCTCCCGGTCGTAGCCGGCGGCCACCAGTCCCGCCACCGCGAGCGCCGTCTCCTCGACGCGGACGGCTCCGCCGCGGTGCCCGAACGGGTTGTACGCCGCCTCCTTGGTGCCCAGGCTGCGCAGGCCCCACCCCGAGTCCAGGGCCGGACTGCCGAGCAGCCGCGCGAGTTGTTCGGTCCTCACCTTGTCGAGGAGGCCGGGTGCCAGGGCGCCGGAGCCGAGCAGGCCGGTGTCGAGGAGGTGTGCGGCGGCTCCGCCCAGGTACGGCACCGGACGCCCGTCGGGGGCACGGGCGGAGGCCGGTCGGCCGCCGCCCCGGTCCTCGATCCAGAAGTCCTCGCGGAACACGCCGCGCAGTTCTCCGGCCCACTGCCGCAGTGCGGCGCCGCCGGGCCGGTCGTAGGCGTCGAGCAGGTCCGCGCCCAGCAGGGCGGCCCGGTGGGCGTGGGCCTGGGTCTCGGCGCGCACGGGGCCGCCGGGCTGTGGGTCGGGCACGTAGCAGCCGTCCGCCACGGTGGTCCGTAGCCAGCGCAGGCACGCCTCCGCGGCGGGCAGCAGTTCCGCCGTCTCCTGCTCCGGCAGCCCCCAGCGCCACGCCTCCGCGAGCAGTGCGGGGAACAGCAGGGTCGCCTCCGTGCCGGTGCAGCCCGGCGGGAGGTGCGGGCCCGCGTCGCGGCGGGGGCCCGGGATCATGCCGGAGCGCGGGCCCGCGGCGCGGACCTGGGTCCGGGCCAGGGTGCGCAGGGTACCGGCGGCGAGCCGGGTGCCGAGAGGGAGTGCCATCCGGGCCGCGGCCAGTGCCTCCGCCGGGGCGAGGCCGCAGCGCCAGGGGGCGCCCGCCGCCAGGTGCAGGTCGGCAGGGTGTGCCGGGTCCCGCAGGAGCAGCGCCTGGAGGTCCTCGACGCTGGTCCGCAGCAGTGGCGCGGCTCTGCTGTCGTCGCTCCGCGCGTGGGCCCGGGCGAGGGGGCTGGTGGCAGCGTGCCCCACCGCTCTGGCGGGTCCCGCACCGGCCGTACGGACGCGCAGTTCCACGCTCCGGGTACCGCCCGGCGGTAATTCGAGTTCCCAGCGCAGCAGTCCCGCGGAGGCCAGGGCGTCGGCCGGGGGCGGATCCGCGGTGACCGTGGCGTCGCCCTGCGGGCCGCTCCAGCGCAGCCCGGCGTCGTGGACGCTGGCCGGGAGTTCGGGGCCCGCCCCGCCCAGGGCCACGGCCCCCAGGTCCGCGAGGTCCGTGCCGAGCGCGATCTCCACGGGCAGCCGCAGGGGGCGGGAGGAGGAGCTGTGCAGGGTGATCCGTTCCGTGCCGTCCGCGTGCCGGACGCGTTCGACGACGACGTCCGGGTCCGGGCCCGCCGCCGGGGAGGCGCGGACCGTCCCCACGAAGCGGCCGGGGTCGGCGGCGAGCATCCGTGCCTGTACGGCCAGGGGTTCGCGGCCCGCGACCCGGAGCCGGCAGCGGGCGAGCAGGCGCCGCCCCGAGCGGTAGAACCCTTCCAGCCCGTGCCCGTTCAACTGCCCGTGCTCGGCGGAGACGACGAGTCCCGGCAGCGCCACGCAGATCAGCACGGTGTGCGCGGGCGGGAGGTCCCTCACCCGGCCCCGTGGTGGCGCAGGCACGGTGCCGAACGGACCGCCGGCCGCGGCGCGGGGTTCCGGATGCCGCTGGTGGGGAGGGTGGCCGCCGTCATGGGCGGAGGAACTGGGCGGGGGCATGGGCGGCTTCCTCTGCGCCGGGCACGCGCCGGGCGCGTCCGGTGCCGGGTGGGGGGCTGCGAAGTGTCGTGAACGGTGCGTGGACGCAGCCGGAGCTGGGGTTGCGCCACTCAGGTGAACGGGGTCGGCCCGCCCGTGGTCACGCCCTGACCGGCTGATGCCGACCGAATGGCGGCGGGTCGGTGCACGGGACGCGGGGCCGGCGGATGTCGGGTGGTGTTCGGGGGTGGACACGGGGGTTGTGGGGGCCGTGGGAGTGACGTGCGACGGGCGTGGGACGGCTGCGATGTCCTGTGGCGGGGGCGGCTGAATGGGGTCGGGGGCGGGCGGGGGATGCCCGAGGGTGCTGGTGCCGGGCGACGGGCGCAGGATCGGGCAGGGCCGCGTTGAAGGGTGCGCGCGTGCGAGGTGATGCCGCCCCGGGCCGCAGCCGACTCCTGCCGCATACGAGGGATACGCGCGTGCGCGGCGGGGAGCAGCCCATGGCCGCGGGGCGGGCGACGCCGCCCTTCCGCCAGGCGGCGCCCAGCGGCTGCCTCGCCGTGGCACTTTCGCGGCTGCCGACACCGCGCGCGTGGCGTCGGAGGCACGGGCGCCGAGCCGGCTCACGTTCCGGCCTCCGGAGCCTGCGAAGTGCCGTCCCGCCCCGCGGTCCCGGCGATGCGCCGTGAGCCACCGCTCCTCCCCCGCGACTCCGCCGAGCCCCCGCTCCTCCCGCGCGGTCCCTCGGCCTTCCGCCGTGACTCCCCGGTCCTGCCTCGCGGCCCCTCGGTCTTCCCCCGTCCGGCGTCGGCCGGTGGGGCCGTGGTGTCGGCCGGACCCCGGTGACGGATGTCCGCGGGCTTGGGGGTCCGGCGGTTCGGGCGGGTGGTGGTGTTCGTCGGACGCGGCCTGCGAATGCGACGGGGCAGTGCGGGGAGCGGGTGATCAGCTCCCGTCGTGGGTTCGAGCGGGCCGCTCGGATCCGCCGTGACGGTTTCCCCGTCCGATGCGTCCAACGCATCCGCTGCACCCGGCGCGTCCGGCTCATCCGGTGCGTCCGGCAGATCCCATGCGTCCGGCACATCCGCCGTATCCGGCACCGTGCGGGCCGTCCGCTCCGCGCGCAGGCAGCGGCGGACGGCCTCCGGGTCCAGGCCCTCGTTGCATGCCTGGTGGAGGAGGCGGGCGAAGAGGTAGTCGGGGTCCGCCGCGAGGGCCATGGCCAGGGACTCGCGTGCCTCCAGTTCGTCCCCGGAGGACCAGGCGACCCAGCCCGCCAACGTGAGCGGCGCGGCAGCGTGTTCACGGTAGGGGCCGACGCAGCGGCGGGACAGGGCACGCCAGAGCCGTAGGGCCCAGGCCGCCTCGTCGCCCTCCATCCACTGTGCCGCGCGGTCGCGGGTCCAGCGGTCCTGGAGGCCGAGGATCAGTGCGGCCGCCTCGTCGTGGCCGAGCAGTTCGTCGTCGCGGAGGTCGGCCGCAAGGGTGCCGGGGGCGGTCCGGGTGTGCGCGAACCGTTCCAGGAGCCGTCCGGCCAGCCCAATCGTCTCCTCCGCGACCTGCTCGCGCCCCTCGTCGTCGAGCATCCTGGGCACGATCGTGGTGCTCGCCGTCTCCAGGGCCGCTTCCTGGTCCAGCGCGGCCGACGTCTCCCAGGGCATCAGCCTGGCCCTGACCTCCTTCAGGCTGCCGCGCACGCTGATGCCCGCGTAGGCGGCGGCCGCGGCCAGGACGGAGGTACCGGGCAGGCCCATGGGGGTGCCCTCGGGCGGACAGCAGGCGGCGCTGGGACAGCAGTAGGACCAGAAGCGGCCGTCGGAGATGCACAGTGCCTCGACGACGGGTACGTCCAGGCTGCCGCAAGTGGTGCGGAGCAACTGGGCCAGGGGGCGCAGCCGTTCCATGACGTCCCGTCCGGTCTCGCCGCTCGCGGGCTCCTGGCAGAGGTAGGCGACCATGCTCTCGGGCCGTGCGCCCCTGCGCTCGCTCCCCTTCACCAGTCCGTGCGTCAACTGCCGTGCCGCGCCTGCCCAGTCGTCGGTGTGCGGCGGGATGCCCAGCCGTGCGCGGCCGCCGAACCTGCCCTGTTTCTCACCGTCTTGCAGGGCGACCAGGACGATGCTGTCCTCGGGGCGGTACCCGAGGAGATACGGCAGCGCGTCGGCCAGCTCGGCCGGGGTGCGCAGGGTGACCTGCCGGCTGTCGGGCGGCCCCGCGGGGACGCCGTGTCCGACGTGGTCGGGCGGCACCTCGCCCGGTGGCCCGGCCTTCGGCCCGGACGGACCGCCGGGTCCCGATCCCGTCGCGTCGTCCGGCAGACCGCTGTCGTCCCACGTGCCGTGGCCGTCCCATACGCGAGATGCGCGAGGGACCTCGTGCGGGCGGTGGTCGTCGTACGCCATGGCCCCGTCGTCGGGCATGCCGTTTCGATGTGTTTCGTCGTGTTGCGTCATGCCGGGACCATCTCGCGGATCCGGGGATTCCGGTTGGACCTGTGGATAACCCGGAGCATGAGCACGCCAGGACTTGTCCACAGGTTCGTGGTCCCGCTCGCACGATGTCAGTGCGATCCGGTTGCATGGACCGCATGAACGACGAGCACCCGCAACCGACGACCGCCCCTGCCCCCACTACCGTCACCCCCGGCTCCACCCCTGCCGCCGGGGCCGACCCCGGTCTGCGCGCCGCCGCCGACGCCGTCCTCGCCCGGCTGGTCGGTGCGCCGGCGGGCGAAGCGCGGCTGCGTGAGGACCAGTGGCGGGCCATCGAGGCCCTCGTGGCCCAGGGGCGCAGAGCGCTCGTCGTGCAGCGCACCGGCTGGGGCAAGTCCGCCGTGTACTTCGTCGCGACCGCGCTGCTGCGCGAGCGGGGCGCCGGTCCCACGGTGATCGTCTCGCCGCTCCTCGCGCTGATGCGCAACCAGGTGGAGGCCGCGGCCCGCGCCGGCATCCACGCCCGCACCATCAACTCCGCCAACACGGAGGAGTGGGACACCGTCCAGGAGGAGGTGGCCGCCGGGACGGTGGACGTGTTGCTCGTCAGTCCGGAACGCCTCAACAACCCCGACTTCCGCGATCAGGTGCTGCCCAAGCTGGCCGCCGCCACCGGCCTGCTCGTCGTCGACGAGGCGCACTGCATCTCGGACTGGGGCCACGACTTCCGTCCGGACTACCGCCGACTGCGCACCATGCTCGCCGAACTCCCGCCCGGCGTCCCCGTGCTGGCGACCACGGCCACGGCCAACGCGCGCGTGACGGCCGACGTGGCCGAGCAGCTCGGCACCGGAGGGACCGGTGGCGGTACCGGCACGCTCGTCCTGCGCGGGCCGCTCGAACGCGAGAGCCTCAGCCTCGGTGTGCTCCAACTCCCGGACGCCGCGCACCGGATGGCCTGGCTCGCCGAGCACCTCGACGCCCTGCCGGGTTCCGGGATCGTCTACACGCTCACGGTGGCCGCGGCCGAGGAGGTGACCGCGTTCCTGCGCCAGTGCGGGCACACCGTGGCCTCGTACACCGGCCGGACGGAGAACGCGGACCGGCAGCAGGCGGAGGAGGATCTGCTGGCCAATCGGGTCAAGGCGCTGGTCGCCACCTCCGCCCTGGGGATGGGGTTCGACAAGCCGGACCTGGGATTCGTCGTGCACCTCGGATCGCCCTCGTCCCCGATCGCGTACTACCAGCAGGTGGGGCGCGCCGGCCGTGGTGTGGAGCACGCCGAGGTGCTGTTGCTGCCGGGGCGGGAGGACCAGGCGATCTGGGAGTACTTCGCCTCGGTCGCCTTCCCGCCCGAGGAGCAGGTGCGGCGCACGCTCGACGTGCTGGCGCGGGCGACGGGACCGCTGTCGCTGCCGGCGCTCGAACCGCTGGTGGAACTGCGCCGCTCCCGGCTGGAGACGATGCTCAAGGTCCTGGACGTGGACGGCGCGGTGCACCGGGTCAAGGGCGGCTGGATCTCGACGGGCGCGGCGTGGACGTACGACACCGAGCGGTACGCCTGGGTCACCCGGCAGCGGGCGGCCGAGCAGCAGGCGATGCGGGACTACGTGACGACGACCGACTGCCGGATGGAGTTCCTGCGGCGGCAGTTGGACGACGAGGAGGCGAAGCCCTGCGGCCGTTGCGACAACTGCGCCGGGCCGCGGTTCGCCGATGGCGTGTCCTCCGGGGCGCTGGACTCGGCGCGCGGTGAACTCACGCGCGCGGGCGTCGAGGTCGAGCCCCGGAAGATGTGGCCGACGGGGCTGCCCGCGATCGGCGTCGACCTCAAGGGTCGTATCCCCGCGGGAGAACAGGCCGCGCCGGGGCGGGCCCTGGGGCGGCTGTCGGACATCGGCTGGGGCAACCGGCTGCGCCCGCTGCTGGCGCCGCGGGCCGAGGACGGGCCCGTACCGGACGATGTCGCGCGGGCCGTGGTGGAGGTGCTCACGGACTGGGCGAAGGGGCCCGGCGGGTGGGCCTCGGGGGCTCCGGAGGGCCGGTCGCGGCCGGTGGGGGTGGTGACCATGGCCTCGTACGGGCGGCCCCTGCTGATCCACTCCCTGGGGCAGCGGATCGCGGAGGTGGGACGGCTGCCGTTGCTCGGTTCGGTCGAGTACGCGGGCGAGGCGCCGCGGGTGCAGCGGAGCAACAGCGCGCAGCGGCTCAAGGCGCTCGACGGGGCGCTGACGGTGCCGGACGCGCTCGCGTCGGCCCTGCGGGAGGCGCACGGTCCGGTCCTGCTCGTGGACGACGCGACGGAGACCGGGTGGACGCTCGCGGTGGCGGCGCGGTTGCTGCGGCGGGCCGGGGCGGAAGGAGTGTTGCCGCTGGTCCTCGCCGTGCAGGCGTGACGCCTGGGACGCCCCATGTGACAACGCGAGAAACTCTCGGCAGAAAAGAAGCAAAGAAGGAGGTGATATTACCGGCTAATTGTATGAAATCGGTCAGTTGATCCTATTGGCGCGTTGCCGCGCGCTTGTTCGCCAGGGACAATTGGGGTCTGCTCCCCGCACGGCTCATCCGTGGTCCGGTTGTGCCCTGTCGCGGGTGCGCTCCCCCACGACCGAATTCCGCCCGCAGCCCGGGCGCGTAGCCGAAGGGAGGACCGTGACCTTCGGATTCGCTCCGTCCCCGGCGGCATCATTGTCGGCCTCCGCCGATCTGTCCGCCACCACCGCCAGCCGGATGCTCGAACCCGCGGAATGGGCCGCCGCCGGGATTCCGTTGCTGCGCAACCCCCGCGAGGTCGTCAGCGGGCTGCACTCCCGTCACCGGCCCGGCCCGGCCACGGCGATCGTGGCCGTCCTCGATCCGGACGACCGGCTGCGGGCGAGCGCCTCCTTCACCCGGCGCACCGCCCCGGCGGACGGCTGGATGTTCCGCAACGCGCTGCTCGCCCAGTTGCGCCGGGTCATCCCGCACGACCTGCGGCGCCGCACGCCCGTCCGCACGGCGGTGCTGCTGTACTGCCGCGAGGGCGACACGCGGTGGACGGAGGAGGACGGCGCGTGGATGTGGGGGCTGCGGGACGCGTGCACGTTGCACGGGCTGCGCTGCGGCGCGTACATCACGCTGACACGTGACGGCTGGCAGGGCGGCGGCGCGGGCCGCGGCGGCCGTCGTCCGAACGCGGACTCGGCGCCGGAGACGTTCGACGCGACGGGCGCGCCCCCGCGCATACCGCGTACCGGGGGTGTCGCCTCCGAGGTGATGCGCCGGGCGGCGGCCCGCTGAGCCGTCGGGCAACACGGCCGGCTGAGGGGTCAAGGCCCGGGCAGCTGACGGTAGTTGGCGCCCCGGGCACGCTTGGGCCCGGAACGCGGCGGGTGGCCGACCCGGGTGCGTGAATCCGACGGCTCGTGACGCCGACCGCTCCCGCGCCGCCGGGCAGTCGTACGCCGACCAACCGCGCGCGCCACCGCCGTCGCCGTAACCAGGTACACGAACGTGGCACGCCCACGCGTACCGGCTCTCCAGAGCCGTCGGAGGACTGTCGTCGTCGCTCGGTGATCTGCGCGTACCGCAAGCAGCAAGAGCGCCCGAGGGCCGGAAGCGCCCAAGAGCCGGCAGCCCTGAAGGATCGCAAACGCATCGCCCGCGCGCGGGCACGCGGAAACGCCCTGTCGGTGTCCCGGCGCACAAACAGCCGCGCCGGTCACCGATGTCGCCACCGCACGCCCGCCGCCGTGGTGTCCGGCCGCGGGCGTGCGGGGTCAGACTCCGGCGCCCAGTACCGAGTTGATCTGGGTCGGGTCGCCGCAGACGATCAGCAGCGAACCGGCCCGGCCGAGCGCCAGCGGGAGTGCCGTGGCGACGGTCGTGTCGGTGCCGCCGTTGACGGCGACCACGACCACGGCACGGGACGCGGCGCGTCCGGCGAGCGAGGCGTCGGCGTAGAAGACGTCGTCACCGGCGTCGTGCTGCGCCCAGTAGGCGTCTTCGCCGAAGGACAGTTCGTGGGCGGCCCACGGGTGTGGTTCGCCGGTGGTGATCATCAGGATGTCACCGGGGGCGCGGCCCGACTCCAGGAGCAGGTCCACTGCCTCCTCGGCGGCGTCCAGCGCGCCCTCGGCCGAGGCCGGGACCAGCTGGATCTGCGGGGTGGGGGTGGCTGCGGGGGCGGCGGGCTTGGCCGGGGCGGCCGGAGCCGGGTCGCGCGGGGTGCGCTGAACCGGCATCGGCCGAATCGGCCCCGGACGGCCGGGACGCGCCGGAGCCGCGGGACGGGGGCCGGGTACGGGGCGGGGGGTCGGCGCGATGCGGGGACCCTGGGCACTCTCGTGAATCTGAGGCTCCTCGGGAATGAGAGGCATGAGCTGATTTTTATCAAACGCCGGTGCGACTCGCGTCGGCGGGTGGCAGTACATCGCCGTACTGCCGATGTACTGCCGGGTAGGGGGACTTGCCGGTCCATGGGGCTGTTGCCCCAGGAGTCCGCGCAGTCCGGGACTGCTGGCACATGAGTGCGATCGGAAGCGGTCAGAAGTCGAAGCCCAACTGCCCCTCGATCCCCGAGCCGTTCCCGTCCGCTCCCGTGCGGACCTTCTTGAGGTGCCGCCACTGGGGCAGCGCATCAAGATACGCCCACGACAGCCGGTGGTGCGGGGTGGGCCCCCGCTCCTCCAGCGCGGCCTTGTGCACGGGTGACGGATACCCGGCGTTGGCCGCAAAAGCGAAGTCTGCATGTTCGATGCCCAGTTCGGCCATCATTTTGTCGCGCTGAACCTTGGCGATCACCGAGGCCGCCGCGACGGCCACGCAGGACTGGTCGCCCTTGATCACCGTACGGACCTGCCACGGCGTCCCGAGGTAGTCGTGCTTCCCGTCGAGGATGACCGCATCCGGGCGGACCGGCAAGGCCCCCAGGGCGCGGACCGCGGCCAGGCGGAGCGCCGCCGTCATGCCCAGGTCGTCGATCTCCTCCGGGGAGGAGTGACCGAGGGCGTACGACGTCACCCATTTCCGTAGTTCTTCGGCGAGTTCGGTACGCCGCTTCACGGCGAGGAGCTTGGAGTCGGTGAGGCCGTCGGGCGGGCGACGCAGGCCCGTGACCGCCGCGCAGACGGTGACGGGGCCGGCCCAGGCACCGCGCCCCACCTCGTCGACACCGGCAATGACCTTCGCTCCGGTCGTGGCGCGGAGGGAGCGCTCGACGGTGTGGGTTGGTGGTTCGTACGGCATGGCAGCCTTAGCGTACGCCGCCCAGAAGGCCCCGCGACACCCAGGTTTCGCTGTGTGGAGTCCGAGTACCGCGCCCAAGGGCCGCACGACGGGCCACGAACCGGGGCCGGACGGGCGTCAGGCCCCCTGCGGACGCAGCAGCGGCACCATCAACTGGTCGATCATTTCCTCGATTTCGCCCCGGCTCCATTCGCTCGCGCACACCTTGGAGCGGTACATCATCATGGCCGGAATCGCGTCAAAGACATAGCCGTTGGCGGCGTCGGGCCGGACCTCGCCCCGCTCGATTCCGCGGGTGACGACCTCGTGCAGCAGCTTGACGGTCGGCTCGACCACGCCACTGAAGATCACACCGTGGAACCGGTCGGCCTGCACCATGTCGCATTCGTGAAGCACGGAACGGAGCGCGGCCCCCGGGCGCGAGAACATCGCCTCGCGCGCGCGCACGCACAGCGCGACGAGTTCCTCGCGGACGTTCCCGAGGTCGGGCGCCCCGTCCAGGTTCGGCAGTCCGGCCCGCAACGCCTCCTCGACGAGGTCCTCCTTGGACGGCCAGCGGCGGTAGACGGCGGCCTTGCCGGTCTGCGCGCCGGCGGCGACACCCTCCATCGTCAGGCCGTTCCAGCCGACCGTGCTGAGCTGCTCCAGGGCGGCGTCGAGGATGGCGCGTTCGAGTACGGCGCCGCGCCGGCGGGGGGAGGCCGTCTGAGCGGGGACGGCGGTCCAGCGCGAAGTAACCATCTGAGTATCTCCGTTGTGCGGGGAGGAGGGGCGGAGGAGAGGAAACGGGGCTCGCGGGAGTCGGGCGGAGCGGACGGCGGTGCCGCACGGCTGCGTCGGGGGACGCCGGGCGGCACGGGTACGGGTGCGGGACGGATACGGGCGAGATCCGGCCGGGGGTCTGTCCGGAGGTCTGGCCAGGGGTCTGGCCAGGGGTCTGTCCGGGTCCAGTCCGGTCTAGCCGGGCGCTCTCAAGAAACTCTCAAGGAGCGTTCGAAGTGAACGCTTGCGTTCCCTAAAGAGCGCTGGCTACGGTGACTCGAAAGTGAACGCCCGCGTTCACTAACGCACTTGTGGGGGATCCATAGTGACCATCTCTCCATCAATCCGGGATCAGAAGCCGGCCACCGCCCGCCGGGAGGGGCACCCCGGCATCGCGCTGGCCGTCATCGCGGCCTGCCAACTCATGGTCGTACTCGATTCGACGATTGTGAACATCGCGCTCCCGCACATTCAAGAGGCGCTCGCGTTCAGCACCACCGGCCTGACGTGGGTGATCAGCGCCTACACCCTCACCTTCGGCGGTCTGCTGCTGCTCGGCGGGCGCGCCGGTGACATCCTCGGGCGCCGCCGGGTCTTCATGACCGGCATCCTGCTGTTCACGTTCGCCTCCCTGCTCGGCGGACTGGCCCAGGAGCCCTGGCAGTTGCTGGCCGCACGGGCGGTCCAGGGCATCGGCGGCGCCATCGCGTCGCCGACCGCGCTGGCGCTGATCACCACGACGTTCCCCGAAGGCCCGCAGCGCAACCGGGCGTTCGGCATCTTCGCCGGGGTGTCGGCCGGAGGCGGCGCGATCGGTCTGCTCGCGGGCGGCATGCTCACCGAGTGGCTCGACTGGCGCTGGGTGCTCTTCGTGAACGTGCCCATCGGCATCCTGATCGCCGTCCTCACCCCCCGCTACATCAACGAGTCCCAGAGCCACCCCGGACGCTTCGACGTCACCGGCGCGCTCACCTCGACCGCCGGTATGGCCTCGCTCGTCTACGGCTTCATCCGCGCCTCCGAGCAGGGCTGGCGGGACGGGCTGACCATCGGGTCGTTCGGGGCGGCCGCGGTGCTGCTGCTGGCGTTCCTGCTGGTCGAGAACCGGGCCAAGGAACCGATCACGCCCCTGCGCATGTTCGCCGACCGCAACCGCTCCGGCACGTACGTGATCATGCTGAGCCTGGCCGCGGCGATGTTCGGGATGTTCTTCTTCATCGTGCTGTTCGTACAGAACGTGCTCGGCTACTCGCCGATCCGCGCCGGACTGGCGTTCCTGCCGGTGACGGCGGCGATCGCGCTCGGCGCCGGGCTGTCGCAGCGGTTCCTGCCGGTGCTCGGACCGAAGCCGTTCCTGGCCACCGGCACCGCGCTGGCCGTGGTCGGACTGACCTGGCAGACGTTCATCGACACCGGGAGTTCCTACGTCGGCGGGGTGCTCGGGCCGATGGTGATGTTCGGCTTCGGGATGGGGCTGAACTTCGTGACGCTCACCCTCACCGCGGTGTCGGGGGTCGCCCTGCACGAGGCGGGGGCCGCCTCGGCGCTGCTCAACACCATGCAGCAGGTGGGGGGTTCGCTCGGCCTCTCCATCCTGACGACGGTCTTCGGTACGGCGAGCAAGGACGCCGCGAAGACGCAGGTGCCGTTGTTCCAGGCGAACGGCACGGCCGCGCAGAAGGCGGAGTTCGCGCGGAGCGGGCAGTTGCCCGCGCCATGGGGGCACGAGGTACTGGCGCACGGCATCTCCACGGCGTTCGTTCCGGCGGCCGCGATGGCCGGGGTGGCGTTGGTGGTGGCCGCGGTGGTGATTCGGGTGCGGCGGAGCGATCTGGAGGCGTTGTCGGGGACGGCGGGGGCCTGACAACCGGGGGCGCCCAATAGCTCGGGGGTGCGGGTGCGTTGGCGACTGCGGGCGGTGCGTGGTCGCTCGCGCCGTTCCCCGCGCCCCTCTTCACCTCCGGCGCGAGCCCCCGGAAACCCGCACCACTAACCGATCGCCCCGTACGACTCCGGATCCCTCCACCTGTCGAACGGCCGGTCCAACGTGTACCGGCCGTCGTCCCCCAGCACCAGCATCCGCATCTCCGCGTTCCCCGGATTGGACAGGGACTCGAATTCGGCGACCGTCCAGTGGAACCAGCGCATGCAGAACAGGCGCATGGCGAGCCCGTGGGTCACCAGGAGGACGTTCGGCGGATGGTCGGGGGCCTCGAAGCTGCGGTAGAGGCTCTCCAGGAAGCCGCCGACGCGGTCGTAGACGTCGGCGCCGGACTCACCCTGGGCGAAGCGGTAGAAGAAGTGGCCGTACGCGTCCCGGTACGCCTTCTGGAGGCGCACGTCGTCGCGGTCCTGCCAGTTGCCCCAGTCCTGTTCGCGCAGGCGCGGTTCCTCGCGGACACGGACGAGTTCGGGGTCCAGCTGGAAGGAGCGGAGCGTCTCGTGCGTGCGGCGGTACGGGGAGACGTACACGCTGACGCGTTCCCGGCCGAAGAGTTCCCGCAGCCCCTTTCCGGTCTCCTCCGCCTGCCGCCGCCCGGTGTCGGTGAGCGCCAGGGCGTGGTCGGGCTCGCGTTCGTACACGGTGTCGTCGGCATTGCCCGCTGACTCCCCGTGTCGGACAAGGACGATGCGCCGTGGTCGTGCCATGCCAAGACCCTAGATCGAAGGACGCCGGATCGAACACTCGGCCAGGCTCCATACGGCATAGATCACACAATCCGGCACAGATGTTTACGCCGCAGGGTCGTACGACGGCGGCACACTGTCGGTCACGCCGCGATTGGTCACGCCGCGATGCCGTACCCCACCGTCACACCGTCCACCCCGGCTCCAGATCCACGAGATCCCCCGTGAGGGCGGCCACATCGGCCTCGATCTGGGTACGCAGGGCGAGGCGTTCGACACGCTCCACCCGGTACTTGCCGTGCTCCGCGGCCTGGTGCCACATCGACAGGATCAGGAACTCGTGGCCCGGCGCCTCGCCGAACAGGCCCCGGATCATGCCGGGCGACCCGGCCATCGCCGGGTTCCAGACCTTCTCCTGCATCAGCGCGAAGTGCTCGGCCCGCTCCTCGTGCACCCGGCAGTGCGCCACCCGCACCAGGTCGGCGTCGGTGAAGCGGGGCTCGAAGCCGGTCTTCACGTCGAACCGGTAGTCGAAGAGCCTGACCTGCATGTCCTTGAACGTGCCGGACTGGGACGTGGCGAGGCGGTCGTGGGAGCGCGCCATGAAGGAGTCGTAGAAGGAGCGGCTCTCCCAGAAGGAGAAGATGTGCGCCACGCCTGCTCGACCCCGGCTCCAGCCACCGCCCTGTCCACGAAACCCCGGCTCCCCCAGAAGCCCCGCCCACTTTCGCTGTCCGCGTTCGAAACCGCGGCGGTCCGTCACGGTGCAGCGAATCCACTTGACCAGCACCGCGCCATCGTACGGCCCCGTGACGTGGCGCCGGTCACGCTCCGGCGCAGTGCACCCGCGCGAGCGCCCCCCGGTGCATGGCACGATGGACAATCGGCCCTGCGTGTACGGCGGTTCGGGTCGGCGCGGCGGGGAATCAGGTACACCACGCGCATCATCTGAAGAGCGAGACGTCAGGGGAGGGACCCATGGTGAACGGCCTCAACAAAGGCATCCGCAAGGTCGAGCTCGCGGTGAAGTGGGATCCGAGCCCATCGGGCACCCCGGCCACCGACCTCGACATCGTCGCCGCGACCTACTCGACGAGCGCGCCGTACGGGGAGCCCGCCTATGTCGTGTACTTCGACCGCCGCTCCCCCGACGGCACCATCTTCCTCAACCGCGACAGCACCGACGGCAAGGGCTTCGGCTGGGACGAGGTCATGACGCTGGAGCTGTACCGCCTGGACCAGCGGTACGCGCGCGTGGTGGTCGGGGTGGCCATCCAGCAGAGCACCGGCCCCAAGTCGTTCGTCAGCGTCCTCAACCCGGGGCTGCGCATCCGCGAGGGCTACAACGTCCTCGCCCAGGACGACTTCGGCAGCGTCCTCGGCTCGACGGCGGCCACGGTCGCCGAGTTCGTCCGGGAGGGCGACGACAAGTGGGTCTTCCACCCGGGCATCCACGGCTTCGACGACACCGACCCGACGACCTTCGCCCGGGTGATGGGCAGCCCCCAGGACTGACACACGGGTGTGCCCCGGGCCCGGCCGACGCCGGACCGGGGGCACACCGTCGCTCAGCTGCAGCCGCTCGTAGAGCCGCAGCCCTCGCAGATGTAGCAGGAGCCCGCCCGCTGCATCTTCGTGCCGCAGGAGAAGCACAGCGGGGCGTCCGCCTGGATGCCGAGTTGCATCTCCACCAGTTCGGCGCTGGTGTGCGCCTGCTTCGGGGCGGGCTTGGCCGTCGCCGCCTCCGCCTTCGGCGTGGCGACCGCCTTCAGCTCCTGGGCGCGGGGGGCGGACTGGGCCATCCCCTGCACCTCCAGGTCGACCTCTTCGTCGGTCGGCTCGTACGAACCCGTCTCCAGGTGGCGCTGACGCTCGTCCGCCGAGTGGATGCCAAGCGCCGAACGCGTCTCGAACGGGAGGAAGTCCAGGGCCAGTCGGCGGAAGATGTAGTCCACGATCGACTGCGCCATGCGGACGTCCGGGTCGTCCGTGATGCCGGCCGGCTCGAAGCGCATGTTGGTGAACTTCGAGACGTACGTCTCCAGCGGCACCCCGTACTGGAGGCCGACCGAGACGGCGATCGAGAAGGCGTCCATCATGCCCGCGAGGGTCGAGCCCTGCTTGGACATCTTCAGGAAGACCTCGCCGAGACCGTCGTCCGGGTAGGAGTTGGCGGTCATGTAACCCTCGGCGCCGCCGACCGTGAAGGACGTGGTGATGCCGGGGCGGCCCTTCGGGAGGCGCTTGCGGACGGGGCGGTACTCGATGACCTTCTCGACCGTCTCACGGATGGTCGCCTCGGTCTTCGCGGTGACCTCCGCCTTCTCCTTCTCCTTGGTCTTCGCGGAGAGGGGCTGGCCGACCTTGCAGTTGTCGCGGTAGATCGCGAGCGCCTTGACGCCGAGCTTCCACGCCTCGTAGTAGATCTCCTCGACCTCCTCGACGGTCGCCGTCTCCGGCATGTTGACCGTCTTGGAGATGGCGCCGGAGATCCACGGCTGGATCGCGGCCATCATGCGGACGTGGCCCATCGGGGAGATGGCCCGCTCGCCCATGGCGCAGTCGAACACCTCGTAGTGCTCGTGCTTGAGGCTCGGCGCGTCGATCACGTTGCCGTTCTCGGCGATGTGGGCGACGATCGCCTCGATCTGCTCCTCCTGGTAGCCGAGGCGGCGCAGCGCCTGCGGCACGGTGCCGTTGACGATCTGCATCGAGCCGCCGCCGACCAGCTTCTTGAACTTCACCAGGGCGAGGTCCGGCTCGACGCCCGTGGTGTCGCAGGACATCGCGAGACCGATGGTGCCGGTCGGCGCGAGCACGGACGCCTGCGAGTTGCGGAAGCCGTTCTTCTCGCCGAGGCGGAGCACGTCCTGCCAGGCTTCGGTGGCCGCGGCCCACACCGGGGTGTCCAGGTCGTCGGTGCGGTCGGCGACGGCGTTGGCGTCCGCGTGCTGCTTCATGACGCGCAGGTGCGGCTGCTCGTTGCGGGCGTAGCCGTCGTACGGGCCGACGACGGCGGCGAGTTCGGCGGAGCGCTTGTACGCGGTGCCGGTCATCAGGGAGGTGATGGCACCGGCCAGCGTGCGGCCGCCGTTGGAGTCGTAGGCGTGGCCAGTAGCCATCAGCAGGGCGCCGAGGTTGGCGTAGCCGATGCCCAACTGGCGGAAGGCGCGGGTGTTCTCGCCGATCTTCTGGGTCGGGAAGTCCGCGAAGCAGATGGAGATGTCCATCGCGGTGATGACCAGTTCGACGACCTTGGCGAAGCGCTCGACGTCGAAGGACTGGGTGCCCTTGCCGTCGTCCTTGAGGAACTTCATCAGGTTCAGCGAGGCGAGGTTGCAGGACGTGTTGTCCAGGTGCATGTACTCGCTGCACGGGTTCGAGCCGTTGATGCGGCCGGACTCCGGGCACGTGTGCCAGTGGTTGATGACGTTGTCGTACTGGATGCCGGGGTCGGCGCACGCCCAGGCGGCCTGCGCCATCTTGCGGAAGAGTTCCTTGGCGTCGACCTCCTCGATGGGCTCGCCGGTCATCCGCGAACGGAGGCTGAACCTGCCGCCGTTCTCCACCGCCTGCATGAACTCGTCGTTCACACGCACCGAGTTGTTGGCGTTCTGGTACTGGACGGACGTGATGTCGTCGCCGCCCAGGTCCATGTCGAAGCCCGCGTCACGGAGGGCGCGGATCTTCTCCTCCTCCTTGACCTTGGTCTCGATGAAGTCCTCGACGTCCGGGTGGTCGACGTCCAGGATGACCATCTTGGCGGCGCGGCGGGTGGCACCGCCCGACTTGATGGTGCCCGCGGAGGCGTCGGCGCCGCGCATGAAGGAGACCGGGCCGGAGGCGTTGCCGCCGGAGGAGAGCAGCTCCTTGGAGGAGCGGATCCGGGAGAGGTTCAGGCCGGCGCCCGAGCCGCCCTTGAAGATCATGCCCTCTTCCTTGTACCAGTCGAGGATCGACTCCATGGAGTCGTCGACGGACAGGATGAAGCAGGCGGAGACCTGCTGCGGCTGGGCGGTGCCGACGTTGAACCAGACCGGGCTGTTGAAGCTGAAGATCTGGTGCAGGAGGGCGTACGCCAGCTCGTGCTCGAAGATCTCCGCGTCGGCGGGCGAGGCGAAGTACTTGTGGTCCTCACCTGCCTGTCGGTAGGTCTTCACGATCCGGTCGATCAGCTGCTTGAGGCTGGTCTCGCGCTGCGGGGTGCCGACGGCGCCGCGGAAGTACTTACTGGTGACGATATTGACCGCGTTCACCGACCACGCCTCGGGGAACTCGACCCCGCGCTGCTCGAAGTTGACCGAGCCGTCGCGCCAGTTGGTCATGACGACGTCGCGAGACGCCCACTCCACCTCGTCGTACGGATGCACGCCGGGGGTCGTGTGAATGCGCTCGATACGCAGGCCCTTGCTCGCCTTTGTGGCCTTGGCTCGGGAACTCCGTGCCGGACCGCTCGCCGTCTCTGTCATGCCGCCTCCCTGATATCGGGCTAAAACGCCCTGAAGTGCCCGTTTCTTCCCGTGGCACGGTGTGGTGTGTCTGCGTCGTCACGCGGATCCGCGGCGTGCGCGGGCGCGCGTGACAGGTCTGTGTGCGCCGCCGGTCGTGCGCCGGTCCTGCCCCCTTGGCTGTGCTCCGGGTGCCGGTCCGGCGCTCGCGTCAGTCGGCGGCGATGGCGGGCACGGGGACGCCGGGCGTCCCTCCGGACCCGCGGTCCGTTCCCTGGCGCTCCGCGCCGGTCTCTCCGGGGGGCGCGTGGACGTCGTCGGCCACGGCGGGGTGCTCCCGCTGCTCTTCCCGGAGTTCCACGATGGCGGCCTCGAAGTCGTCCAGCGAGTCGAACGCCCGGTAGACGGACGCGAATCGCAGATAGGCGACGAGGTCGAGTTCCTGCAAGGGTCCGAGTATGGCCAGCCCCACGTCGTGGGTGGTCAACTCGGCGCTTCCGGTGGCGCGTACCGCTTCCTCGACCCGCTGGCCGAGCTGTGCGAGGGCGTCCTCGGTGACGGGCCGCCCCTGGCATGCCTTGCGTACGCCGTTGATGACCTTCGTACGGCTGAAGGGCTCGGTGACCCCGGACCGCTTGACCACCATCAGCGAACACGTCTCCACGGTCGTGAAACGACGGGAGCAGTCGGGGCACTGGCGGCGCCGGCGGATCGAGGTGCCGTCGTCGGTCGTACGACTGTCGACGACACGGCTGTCGGGGTGCCTGCAGAAGGGGCAGTGCATGGTCCAACCCTCCTTCGCAGCACGACTCATGGGCCTCGCGAGCCCCACGGGCCCCTCGAAGCAGCCCCCAGCATAGGCGATCGGCCGGGCCTCGGAAGACCGGGGGACCACAACTTCTGGGCCACTGTCAGCATCCAACCACTAGATGTAGCGATTGGCTCGTACATACGCGTGCGACACGCCCGTCACGGACGTATTGGCATGTGCCGCCGGGGCAGTCCCCCGCACCACGCCGAACACCCCCCGGCATGCGTACGGTTCCGGCCCCGACGCGGCTACCGTGGCCCCGGCCGGCAGAGTCCCCATGGAGGCCGCATGAGGGTCGCATGGAGGCCGCATGGAGAGAGGACCCGGCCGACCTCTCCGCGCACCCCGGGTGGCAGACTGCCCGTCGGCGGGCGTTGCTCACAAGGCCCCGCTCCGGCGGTGAACAGTCCGTAATGCGCGCATTTGTCCGCTCGGTACAACGCCATCCATACACCCGGCCGCCAGCTCACGTCCGGCAATCCTCTCTTTTTCACTCGAACGTGTGTTTGGCGCAACCTTTCGAAAGCAACTACCGTTGTGCTGCACGGGAGACCATCGAGAGGGGCCGACGTGACCACCACCGCAGACAGTGCCACCATCACCGCCCAGGACCGCTCCCAGGGCCGACTCGAGCCGGTGCATACGATGAACGAAGCCACGACGTATCCAGAGGGACCCAGGCGGTCCCTCCCAGGACGACCTCCCGGAATCCGGGCGGACAGCTCCGGGCTGACCGACCGGCAGCGGCGGGTGATCGAGGTCATCCGGGACTCCGTGCAGCGGCGCGGCTACCCGCCGTCCATGCGGGAGATCGGCCAGGCCGTCGGGCTCTCCAGCACCTCCTCGGTCGCACACCAGCTGATGGCACTGGAACGCAAGGGGTTCCTGCGCCGCGACCCGCACCGCCCGCGCGCGTACGAGGTCCGCGGTTCGGACCAGGCGTCCGGCGTCCAGCCCACCGACACCGCGGGCAAGCCCGCCGCGTCGTACGTCCCGCTGGTCGGCCGGATCGCCGCCGGTGGGCCGATCCTGGCGGAGGAATCCGTCGAGGACGTCTTCCCGCTGCCGCGCCAACTGGTCGGCGACGGCGAGCTGTTCGTCCTCAAGGTCGTCGGTGACTCGATGATCGAGGCGGCGATCTGCGACGGCGACTGGGTGACGGTCCGCCGCCAGCCGGTCGCGGAGAACGGCGACATCGTGGCCGCCATGCTGGAGGGCGAGGCCACGGTCAAGCGCTTCAAGCGCGAGGACGGCCACGTGTGGCTGCTGCCGCACAACTCCGCGTACGAGCCGATTCCGGGCGACGACGCGACCATCCTCGGCAAGGTGGTGGCGGTGCTGCGGCGCGTGTGACGCCGGGCTCGCCCCGCCCTCGATCCGGGCCCCGGAACCCCTGCGCCGGTTCCGGGGCCCTGTGCTCCAGGATCCCCCACTGTGCTCAACGGCAGTGGGGGATCCGGCCGTTACGGGGCCGTCGTCGCCACCGTCTCGCCCTCGCCCTCCGAGCCCTCCGAGGCTTCCGAAGCTTCCGGGACCTCCTGAGCCTCCTGAGCTTCTTGAGCCACCGCGGCCGCCGCAGCCGCCGCCTCGCTCTCCCGCACCCGCGCCGCCGTATCGATCGCCGCCAGCGACCTCCGTACCTGGTTCGGGTCCGTCGTGTACCAGAAGTCCGGCATCCCGGCCTTGAGGTAGCTGCCGTACCGGGCCGTCGCCAGCCGCTGGTCCAGCACCGCCACGACACCGCGGTCGCCCGACGCCCGGACGAGCCGCCCGGCGCCCTGGGCCATCAGCAGCGCGGCGTGGGTGGCGGCGACGGCCATGAAGCCGTTGCCGCCCGCGTCCTCGACGGCCTTCTGGCGGGCGCTCATCAGGGGGTCGTCGGGGCGCGGGAACGGGATCTTGTCCATGACGACCAGCTGGCAGCTCGGGCCGGGGACGTCCACGCCCTGCCAGAGCGAGAGGGTGCCGAAGAGGCAGGTGTCCGGGTCGGCGGCGAAATTCTTGATCAGCTCGCCGAGGGTCTCCTCGCCCTGGAGCAGGATCGGGAACTCGGGGATACGGGTGCGCAGTTCCTCGGCGGCGAGCTGCGCGGCCCGCATGGACGAGAACAGCCCGAGGGTGCGGCCGCCCGCGGCCCGGATCAGCTCGGTCAGCTCGTCGAGCATGTCCGCGCGGTCGCCGTCGCGTGCCGGGCGGGAGAGGTGCTTGGCGACGTAGAGGATGCCCTGTTTCGGGTAGTCGAAGGGCGAGCCGACGTCGACGCCCTTCCACTGCGGCAGTTCCTCGCCCTCGGCGCCCACCGTGCCCTCGGGGGCGAGCCCGAGGGAGGCGCCGACGCCGTTGAAGTCGCCGCCCAGCTTCAGCGTCGCGGAGGTGAGGACGACCGAGCGGTCCGCGAAGAGCTTCTCGCGCAGCAGCCCGGAGACCGACATGGGCGCGACGCGCAAAGAAGCACCGAAGCGGTCGTGACGTTCGTACCAGACGACGTCCCACTCGGAGCCGTTGGCGATGCGCTCGGCCACGCCGTGCACGCTCTCGACCGAGGCGAGCGCCTGTTTGCGGACCGCGTCCTCGTCCTGGACGGACTTGTCGCGGGTGTTGCCGAGCGCGGAGATCACCGTACGGGCGGCGTCCCGCAGGGCCATCAGCGCGTAGCCGAGGTCCTCCGGGATCTCCTCCAGGCGGCCGGGCAGGGCCAGTTCCATCAGGCGTTCGAAGCCCTCGGCGGCGCTCTGGAGCTGGTCGGCGGCCTTCTCGTTGACGAGCTTCGCGGCCCGGCGCACGGCACGGTTGACCTGGCCGGGGGTCAGCTCCCCGGTGGCGACCCCGGTGACGCGCGAGACCAGTTCGTGCGCCTCGTCGACGATCAGTACCTCGTGCTGCGGGAGCACGGGGGCGCCCTCGATGGCGTCGATGGCGAGCAGCGCGTGGTTGGTGACGACGACCTCGGCCAACTTGGCGCGCTCGCGGGCGAGTTCGGCGAAGCACTCGGCGCCGTACGCGCACTTGGAGGCGCCCAGGCACTCGCGGGAGGAGACCGACACCTGGGACCAGGCGCGGTCGGAGACGCCCGGGGTGAGGTCGTCGCGGTCGCCGTCCTCGGTGTCCTGGGACCACTCGCGCAGCCGCAGCAGGTCCTGGCCCAGCCTGCTGGTGGGCGCGGCGGCCTCGAACTGGTCGAAGAGGCCCTCCTCCTCGTCCTGCGGCACCCCTTCGTTCAGCCGGTGCAGGCACAGGTAGTTCGAGCGGCCCTTGAGCATCGCGAACTCGGGGCGGCGGCGCAGCAGCGGATGCAGCGCGTCCACCGTGCGGGGCAGGTCCCGTTCGACGAGCTGTCTCTGCAGCGCGAGCGTGGCGGTGGCCACCACGACTCGGCCGCCGTGCGCGAGTGCGGGCACGAGGTAGCCGAGGGACTTGCCCGTGCCGGTACCGGCCTGGACCAGCAGGTGGGTGCCGTCGTCGACGGCGTCCGCGACGGCTTGGGCCATGGTCACCTGGCCGGGGCGCTCCGTGCCGCCGACGGAGGTGACGGCGGCGTGCAGGAGTTCAGGGAGTGAGGGCTTCGTCATAGCGCGACCACCCTACGGCCCGGCACTGACAACGCGCGCCGCGACCGAGCACGCGCACCCCCGGCGACCGGCCCGGGTGACCGGAAGTGACCGATTCGATCACCCTCGTGCGACAACCGCTTCGGTCCCGCTCGCCGCGTCGCACGGCCGAAGGGCCCGCCCCCGCACGGGAGCGAGCCCTTCGCCTACAGATCGTCGAACCGCCTGCCGCTCAGGCGACGACCGCCGTCGGCACGTACGGCTCCAGGTCCGCCGCCAGGTCCGCGTGGACGCGGACCTTCAGCAGGGTGCCGTCCGCCGTGTGCTCCGCGGAGAGCACCTCGCCCTCGCTGTGGGCGCGGGCGACCAGCTTGCCGTGGGTGTACGGCACGAGGGCCTCGATCTCGACCGAGGGGCGCGGCAGTTCGTTGTCGAGCAGCGCGAGCAGTTCCGCGATGCCCTCGCCGGTGCGGGCCGAGACCGCGATGGCGCGCTTCTCGATCCGCAGCAGCCGCTGGAGCACCAGCGGGTCGGCCGCGTCCGCCTTGTTGATCACGACGATCTCGGGTACGTCGATGGCGCCGACGTCCCGGATGACCTCGCGCACGGCGGCCAGCTGCTCCTCCGGGACCGGGTGCGCGCCGTCCACGACGTGCAGGATCAGGTCGGAGTTGCCGACCTCCTCCATCGTGGAGCGGAACGCCTCGACCAGGTGGTGCGGCAGGTGCCGGACGAAACCGACGGTGTCGGCCAGCGTGTACAGCCGTCCGCCCGGGGTCTCGGCCCGGCGCACGGTCGGGTCGAGCGTCGCGAACAGCGAGTTCTCGACGAGGACGCCCGCGCCGGTGAGGCGGTTGAGGAGCGAGGACTTGCCGGCGTTGGTGTAACCGGCGATGGCCACCGACGGCACGTGGTTGCGGCGGCGCTCCTGGCGCTTGATCTCGCGGCCGGTCTTCATGTCCGCGATCTCCCGGCGCATCTTCGCCATCTTCTCGCGGATACGGCGCCGGTCCGTCTCGATCTTCGTCTCACCGGGACCGCGGGTGGCGAGGCCGCCGCCCTTGCCGCCGCCCATCTGACGGGACAGCGACTGACCCCAGCCGCGCAGCCTCGGCAGCATGTACTGCATCTGCGCGAGCGCGACCTGTGCCTTGCCCTCCCGGGACTTGGCGTGCTGGGCGAAGATGTCGAGGATCAGGGCCGTACGGTCGATGACCTTGACCTTGACGACGTCTTCGAGGTGGATGAGCTGCCCGGGGCTGAGTTCACCGTCGCAGACGACCGTGTCGGCGCCCGATTCGAGGACCAGGTCGCGCAGTTCGTCCGCCTTGCCGGAGCCGATGTACGTCGCCGCGTCGGGCTTGTCGCGGCGCTGGATCACGCCGTCGAGCACGAGGGCGCCCGCGGTCTCGGCGAGGGCGGCCAGCTCCGCGAGCGAGTTCTCCGCGTCCTGCGCGGTCCCCGAGGTCCACACCCCGACGAGTACGACGCGCTCCAGGCGGAGCTGGCGGTACTCGACCTCGGTGACGTCCTCAAGTTCGGTGGACAGACCCGCGACACGGCGCAGTGCGGCCCGCTCGGAGCGGTCGAACTGGTCGCCGTCGCGGTCCGCGTCGACCCCGTGGCTCCAGGCGACGTCCTCTTCCATCAGGGCATCGGCCCGAAGACTCTCGGGGTGGGTGTGCGCGTCGCGCTCAGCGGCCTGGGAAGAGAAAGAGGAGGTCATTGGATCCTTACGTCTTCAGGGGATACGGCTGTCTCGCGTCACAGTGCACAACGTCCGGGCGCTCCAGGAGATTCCCGGAGCCGGTGCCGCCGACCGGAAAGGCCCGATGCCGTCGGCCGGAAAGGCCCGGTGCCGTCGGCCGGAAAGGCCCGGTGCCGCCGACCGGAAAATGGTCGCACGGCACGGACCGTCCCGTCACGGACTTATTTCGCGGATGCCGCGTGCGGCGCCGTGTGCGGCCCGGGCTTGGCCTTCGTCGTGGCCGGCGGGTCGGACTTCCAGTCGGGGTGGCCGGGCATGGGCGGGGTCTTCTCGGCGTACAGCCAGCCGTGGAAGAACCCGGTGAGGTCGCGTCCGGAGACGTCGGAAGCGAGGCGGACGAAGTCGGCGGTCGTGGCGGTGCCGTCGTGGTGCAGACGCACCCAGGTCCGCTCCAGACGCTCGAAGGCGGGGCGGCCGATCTCCTGGCGCAGCGCGTACAGGGCGAGGGCGGCGCCGTCGTAGACGTTGGGCCGGAAGATGCTGATCTTCTGGCCGGGCGCGGCGGCCTTGGGCTCGGCGGGCGGGCCCCCGGCGGCGCGCCAGGCGTCGGAGCGGGCGTAGGCGGCCTTCATGCGGGTCTCCATGGGCCGGTCCGCCTTCTCCTCGGCGTACAGGGCCTCGTACCAGGTGGCGTGACCCTCGTTGAGCCACAGGTCGGACCAGGTGGCGGGGGTGACGCTGTCGCCGAACCACTGGTGCGACAGCTCGTGCACCATGATCGACTCGACGTACCACTTGGGGTACCCGGTCTCGGTGAACAGGTTCTCCTCGAAGAGGGACAGCGTCTGCGTCTCCAGTTCGAACCCGGTCTGCGCCTGCGCCATGAGCACGCCGTACGTCTCGAACGGGTACGCGCCGACCTTGCTCTCCAGCCACGCGATCTGGTCCGGCGTCTTCGCCAGCCACGGTTCGAGCGCGGCCTTGTCCTTGGTCGGTACGACATCCCGTAGGGGCAGCCCGTGCGGCCCCGCCCGGTGTACGACGCTGGAGCGGCCGATGGAGACCTGCGCGAGTTCGGTGGCCATGGGGTGCGCCGTGCGGTACGTCCACGTGGTGGCGCGGGCGGTGCGGGTCTGCCCGACGGGGAGGCCGTTCGCGACCGCCGTGTAGCCGTTCGGCGCGGTCACGTGGAAGGTGAACATCGCCTTGTCGGAGGGGTGGTCGTTGCAGGGGAAGACCAGGTGGGCGGCGTCCGCCTGGTTCGCCATCGCGAGCCCGTCGGTGGTGCGGACCCAGCCTCCGTCGCCGTCGCCCGGGGAGACCGGGTCGCTGGTGTGGCGGATGGTGATGTGCACGGGAGTCCCTTGCGGGAGCGGGGACTTGGGGGTGAGGACAAGGTCTTCTTTTACGGAGGTGAAGGTCGCCGGGATGCCGTTGATGTCGGCGGACTCGACCTTGCCGTGGGTGAAGTCGAGGTTGAGGGTGTCGAGGCGCTCGGTGGTGAGGGCGTCGATCGTGGTGGTCGCCGTGAGGGGTTTGGTGTTGGAGCCGGGGTAGGCGAAGGAGAGGTCGTACGACGTTACGTCGTAGCCGGGGTTGCCGAGGGTGGGGAAGAGTCTGTCGCCGACGCCCAGCGCCTGCGGGGGGCTTGCGGCGGCTACGAGGGTGAGGGCTGCGGCGGTGGCTAGCAGGGCCCTGGTGAAGTGGGGGGTTCGCGGCATGGGTTACCGCTTACCAGGGGGTACGTAGGGGGTGATGGCGGCTCGCGTTAAACCCACTCGAAAGGGGGCTAAATGCGTCTCGCCGTAGGGGGCGTTGAGCGTTTTCGAGTGGCGGCTCGTTGTGGTTGCTCGCGCAGTTCCCCGCGCCCCTGAAAAGCGGCTGCTACCCCGTAGCGTTCTATGGCTAGCGGGGCGCCCGCCCCACGTCGTACACCCCCGGTACGTTCCTCATCGCTCTCATCAGTACCGGAAGTGTTGCCGCGTCCGGGAGTTGGAGGGTGTAGGTGTGGCGGACGCGTTGTTGGGTGGGGGGTTCCACCGTGGCGGAGACGATGCCTACGCCTTCCAGGGCGATTGCCTCGGTGAGGTCGGCCAGGAGGTGGGGGCGGCCGAAGGATTCGGCCACCAGGGTTACTCGGCATTCCGTGGTGTCGCCCCAGCGGACGCCGACCTCGGTGCGGCCCGAGTTCTGCATGCGGGCGACGCCGGCGCAGTCGACGCGGTGGACGGTCACCACTCCCCCGCGGACGGCGAAGGCGGTGATCTCGTCCGGGGGTACCGGCGTACAACAGCCCGCGATGCGGACGGCGGCGCCGGGCAGGTCGACGACGGCGCTGGCCTCGGGGCGGTCGGGGTGCGGGGCCTCCGTGGTGCCGGCCGTGAGGGCCGCGGGGCGGGCGTGGGCGTGGGAGGCCGGGGGGCGGGTGGTGTCGGTGCTGTCGGTGCTGTCGGTGGGATGGGCCGCCAGCCAGCGTTGGATGGCGATGCGGGCGGCGGGGGTGTGCGCGTGGTCGAGCCATTCGCGGGACGGTTCCGAGGAGCCGTCCTGGTCCATGAGGAGTTCGACGGTGTCGCCGTCGCCCAGGACCGTACTGAGCGTCGCCAGGCGGCCGTTGACGCGGGCGCCGATGCAGGCGTGCGCGTCCTCGCCGTACTGCGCGTACGCCGCGTCCACGCAGCTCGCGCCCTCGGGGAGCCCCAACGCGCCCCCGTCGGGCCGGAACACGGTGATCTCGCGGTCCTGGGCGAGGTCCTCGCGCAGGGTCGACCAGAACGTGTCCGGGTCGGAGGCGCCCTCCTGCCAGTCCAGGAGGCGGGAGAGCCAGCCGGGGCGGGTCGGGTCGGCGCGTTCGCCGTCGACCGCCGCCTCGGTGTCCGGTTCGGGGGCGGCCGAGGGCACGTAGGGGTTGCCGAGGGCGATGACGCCCGCCTCGGCGACCTTGTGCATCTGGTGGGTGCGGATGAGGACTTCGGCGACCTCGCCGTCGCCGCGCGCGACCGCGGTGTGCAGCGACTGGTAGAGGTTGAACTTCGGTACGGCGATGAAGTCCTTGAACTCCGAGACCACCGGGGTCATGCAGGTGTGCAGTTCACCGAGGACGCCGTAGCAGTCGGCGTCCTCGCCCACCAGGACGAGCAGGCGGCCGAAGTCGGCGCCGCGCAGCGGGCCGCGTTTGCGGGAGACGCGGTGCACGGAGACGAAGTGCCGTGGCCGGATGAGGACTTCGGCCTGGATGCCGGCCTCGCGCAGGACCGCGCGGACGTCCTCGGCAATCGCGGCGAGCGGGTCGGCGCCCGACGCGGCGTTCTCGACGATGAGTTCGCGGGTTGTGGCGTACTCCTCGGGGTGCAGGATCGCGAAGACCAGGTCCTCCAGTTCGGTCTTCAGGGCCTGCACGCCGAGGCGTTCGGCGAGCGGGATGAGGACGTCACGGGTCACCTTGGCGATGCGGGCCTGTTTCTCGGGGCGCATCACGCCGAGGGTGCGCATGTTGTGCAGCCGGTCGGCGAGTTTGATCGACATCACGCGGACGTCGTTGCCGGTGGCGACGAGCATCTTGCGGAAGGTCTCGGGTTCGGCGGCGGCGCCGTAGTCGACCTTCTCCAGTTTGGTGACGCCGTCGACGAGATAGCGGACCTCGGCGCCGAACTCGGTGCCGACCTGGTCGAGCGTCACCTCGGTGTCCTCGACGGTGTCGTGGAGCAGGGAGGCGGTCAACGTCGTGGTCTCCGCGCCGAGTTCGGCGAGGATCAGGGTCACGGCGAGCGGGTGGGTGATGTAGGGCTCGCCGCTCTTGCGCATCTGGCCGCGGTGCGAGGACTCCGCGAGGACGTACGCGCGGCGCAGGGCTTCGAGGTCGGCATCGGGATGGTGGGCGCGATGCGCCTCGGCGACATGGCTGATCGCGTCGGGCAGGGCGTTGCGGGCTGTCGGTCCGAGCAGGGCGGCGCGGCCGAGGCGGCGCAGGTCGATCCGGGCACGGGTCTTCCTGCGGAACGTCCCCTGGGTCAGGGGAACGGGCGTGGCAGGGTTCGTGGCCTCCGCACTCATGGGCACCTCCGGCTGTCGTCCGGCGGACGGGGTGCCCCAGGGCGGAAACGGCTCAGGGGATGGCGGCGTTCCCCCCGTCCGGGCCGGTGCTTGATGCTACCGAGCCCACCACGTGCGCTTGACCGCCTCTCGTCGAGCGTGAAACGGATCACCCATTCGAGCGACGAAGAGGGGGTTTACGGATTCGAGCCATCCGAACCCGGGTCCGCCATGGATTCGAACAGAACGGGGGGCGCGTCGTCTTCGGTTCGGAGCACCGAGGGCGGTCCTGGTGGTGATCTCCCAGCCTCTCGACGGCGTCCGGTGGCGCGTTTTCCGGCCACGGACACCATCGCGAGCGTTACGTTTTCGTGCCACCCCATGCTTCAGCGCGCCGTCCGTTCGCCCCCCTCGGCCGGAGACCGGCGGGAGGCGGCCGGGGTTCAGCGGGCCGCCGTCTCCAGCCAGGCCGCGTCGATCCCGCCCTCGGCGACGATCACCGCGGGGCCGGTCATCTCGATCTCGCCGTCGGGCCGCTCGGTGATCACCAGGGTGCCGCCGGGGACGTCCACGGTGTATGTCGCCGGGGTGCCCGTGACGGCCGGGTCGACGCCGTCGCGACGGGCGGCGGCCACGGCGACGGCGCACGCGCCCGTGCCGCACGAGCGGGTCTCGCCGGCGCCGCGCTCGTGGACGCGGAGCGCGACGTGGCGCGGGGCGCGGTCGACGACGAACTCGACGTTGACCCCGTCCGGGTAGGTGGCCGCGGGGCTGACGGGCGGGGCGGTGAACAGGTCGCCGGCGTGCGCGAGGTCGTCGACGAAGGCCACGGCGTGCGGGTTGCCCATGTTCACGTTGCGGGCGGGCCAGCTGCGTCCGCCGACGCTCACCGTCACGTCCCCTTCGGGGAGCCGCGCCCGGCCCATCCCGACGGTGACGTCGCCGTTCTTGGCGATGTGGACGCTCTTCACGCCGCCGCGGGTGGCGACGGCGAGGTCGCCCTCGCCCGTGTGCCCGGCCCGCTGGAGGTAGCGGGCGAACACGCGTACGCCGTTGCCGCACATCTCCGCGATCGAGCCGTCGCCGTTGCGGTAGTCCATGAACCACTCCGCCTCGGCGGCCATCGCCCGCGCCTCGGGGTGCGCGGCGGACCGCACGACGTGCAGCAGGCCGCCGCCGCCGAGGCCCGCGCGGCGGTCGCACAGGGCGGCCACGGCGGCCGGGGTGAGGTCGAGGGCGTTGTCGGGGTCCGGGAGGATCACGAAGTCGTTCTCCGTGCCGTGCCCCTTGAGGAAGGCGATCCGCGTGCTCATGCGTCGATCGTACGGCGCGGGTACGACAGTCCGTGTCCCGCGCGGTCGTCAGCGCAGCCGGGCCACGCGCCACACGGCCAGCACGACCACGGCCGCGATGACGACGACGTAGGCCACCACGACCCGCCAGTCCGGCCAGCGGCCCGAGCCGCGCGGTGGCAGCCCCGGCAGGGTGTGTCCGACGCGGCGGGCGGCCATCATGCCCCAGCCGGCCGCGCAGGAGCAGATCAGCAGGCCGAGCATGGCGACCACCGCGCCGCCGTCGCCGAACTCGAAGGCCAGCGGGAAGGCGAACATCAGCGAGCCGACCGCGGCCAGCGTCACGATGGGCGCGAGGTGCCAGAGCCGCAGCCGCCGCTGGGGGCGCAGTTCGACCTCGACCTCGGGTCCGGCGGCGGCCAGTTCCTCGGCGTCGGGGCCGTCGGCGGTCACCCCGCCGGGCAGCGGGTCGTCGTCGGGGCCGTCGGAGCTGAGCGCGTCGCCGAGGACGTCGTCGAGCGGGTCGGTGTCGGGGTCCGGAAGCTCGGATTCCGTCCCGGGGACGGGTCGGTCCGCGGCGTCGTCCGGAACCGGCTGTTCCGCACTCGGTCCGCCGCCTTGCTCCGCACGCTTCGCGGTGTCGCGAGGGCCGGCCTCCATCGCCACGCGCCCTCCCAACTCGGACTCCACTTTGGTCGATCGAAGCTCGATGATGGCACGCCGCCGAAGGCCCGGACCGCGGCCGGAGCGTCCCGATGCCATGACGTGATCAGGCTGTAACCGGTCGTTCGACCAATGCCAGCGCGAGCTGCGGAAGTTCCCTCCGATCGGCCACGGCACCACTGAGCCAATGCACCCGCGGGTCGCGTCTGAACCACGAATCCTGACGGCGCGCGAAGCGCTTGGTGGCGCGTACGGTCTCGGTGCGCGCCTCCGCTTCCGTGCACTCCCCCGCGAGCGCCGCGAGCACCTGCTGGTAGCCGAGCGCGCGCGATGCCGTGCGCCCCTCGCGCAGGCCCCGCGCCTCCAGGGCGCGCACCTCGTCGACGAGCCCCGCGTCCCACATCCGGTCGACCCGGCGGGCGATGCGCTCGTCCAGCTCCGGGCGGGCCACGTCCACGCCGATCTGCACGGTGTCGTAGACGGACTCGTGGCGCGGCAGGTTCGCCGTGAACGGCTTCCCGGTGATCTCGATGACCTCCAGGGCGCGCACGATCCGGCGGCCGTTGCTGGGCAGGATCGCGTGCGCGGCCTCCGGGTCGGCGGCGGCCAGGCGCGCGTGCAGGGTGCCGGAGCCGTGCTCGGCCAGTTCCGCCTCCAGCCGGGCGCGCACCTCCGGGTCCGTACCGGGGAACTCCAGGTGGTCGACGGCGCCGCGGACGTAGAGCCCGGAGCCGCCCACCAGGATGGGCCGGCGGCCGGCGGCGAGGAGGGTGTCGATGCGCTCGCGCGCGAGCCGCTGGTACTCGGCGACGGAGGCCGCCTCCGTCACGTCCCAGATGTCCAGGAGGTGGTGCGGGACGCCGCCGCGTTCCTCGGGCGTCAGCTTGGCGGTGCCGATGTCCATCCCGCGGTAGAGCTGCATGGAGTCGGCGTTGACGATCTCGCCGCCCAGCCGCTGGGCCAGGAAGACGCCGAGGTCGGACTTGCCGGCCGCGGTGGGCCCGACGACGGCGATGACGCGGGGGACGAAGGGTGCGCTGCTCACTGCCCCAGTCTCGCAAACCTGACGGCCTGTCCTCGAACGAGTTAGGTGACGCACAGGAAGTGGGGTCGTTGCCCTTCCCGGAGTTCCGGCCGCCACCTGGGGGCCGGGCACCCGCACGGCGCAACCGGACGCACCGCGCGACGCGGGATTTCGCCCGCACGAGTAACGTATGGAGATGATATGGGCGTTTTTGCACGCATTCTTCGCAGGTCGAAGGGTACGGAGACCACCGAGGTGACGGAGACGGGATCGGAACCGGCGGAAACGCAAGCGGAAACAGAAACCGCCGAAACCGAAGCCACCCCCTCCGGTACCGCCGAAGTCGTCGGGATCCCCAAGCAGCAGTCCGCCGAGCAGGCCGCCGACTCGGAGGCCGGTGAGAGCGCCCGCACATGACTGACCCGCGCGGGAAGGTGCACTATGGGTCTCCTGGACAATTTGAAATCCAAACTCGCCCCGGCCAAGGACAAGGTCTCCGGACTCGCGCAGAAGCACGAGGACAAGATCGAGCGTGGGCTCGACAAGGCCGCGAAGGTGGTCGACGAGCGCACCAGGGGCAAGTACAGCGACAAGATCCAGACGGGCACGGGCAAGGCGAAGGACGCCGTGGACCGACTCGCGCACCGGGACGACAGCGGCACCTCCGGCGAGCCGACACCGCCGGACGCACCGCAGTCGCCACCGGCCTCCTGACCGCACGACGGCGATAGCGACACGGCGGACGGCCGCGCATCTCTGTAAGGATGCGCGGCCGTTCGCCGTGTTTCGCGACTGCCCGTCACGCCCAGGCCGCCACCAGATACCCCACCCCGTACGGCGCGTCCTCGTACAGCAGGGTGCCCTTCAGGTCCGCGCCCCGGGCGGCGCCCGCGAGGACCTGCCAGGGGGCGCGGCCGGACGCCTTGAGCCGGTACGCCAGTTCCGGGTCGAGGGCCTTGAGGGCGGCCACGTCCGCCGCCCCGAGCGCGCGGGCGACCTCCGCGTCGAAGGGTTCCGCGCGGTCGTCGAGGTAGCCCGGGGCCTTGAGGGTGCGGCAGGCGCTGGCGTCGCCCATCACGAGGAGGGCGACCCGGGGTGCCTGCGCGCCGATCTCCTCGCCGACCTGCACGCACCGCGCGGTCGCGAGCGGCTCCCCCACGCCGAGCCCCTCCACCGGCGCGGCGGCCCAGCCGACCCGCTCCAGCAGCCAGGCGGCCACGGAGAGGGACGGCGGCAGGACGCGTTCGCCACCGGGCGCGGCGGCCCCGTCGTAGCCGCCGAGGCGTACGTCGAGGTCGACGCCGAAGCCGCGGAAGGAGCCCCGGGCGCCCTGCGGGTGCGGGCCGCGGCCGCCCTGTTCGGCGGGGCCGACGACGACGAGGCGGTCGGGGCGGGCCGCGGCGAGCACGCCCAGCGCGTCCGTACACGCGGCACGCGCGGGGTCGAGTTCGGCCGCGGCTCCGGCGGCGACCTCGGGCACGAGCAGGGGCGGACAGGGGCACACGGCGGCGGCTACAAGCATGATCGGCAGCGTAACCCCGGGCGGGGGCCGGGGGTCACTCTCCGGCCGGGCGGTGTGACTCAGTCGCAGCCGCAGCCGCTCCCCGTGGCCACCGGCAGCGGCTCGGGGGCGCCGATCCTCGGCAGGCCCAGCATCACGCCCGCCGGTTTCGCAGTCTCCGCCGCGTTGCGCTTGGCCCAGGCGTCCCCCGCGCGGGTGGCGCGGACGTCCAGGACGGGGCCCTCGGCGAGGAGGTGGTGCGGGGCGGCGTAGGTGATCTCGACCGTGACGACGTCGCCGGGGCGGACGTCCTGGCCGGGCTTGGTGAAGTGGACCAGGCGGTTGTCGGGGGCGCGGCCGGAGAGGCGGTGGGTGGCGCCGTCCTTGCGGCCCTCGCCCTCGGCGACCATGAGGTCGAGGGTGCGGCCGACCTGCTTCTTGTTCTCGTCCCAGGAGATCTCCTCCTGGAGGGCGACAAGCCGCTCGTAGCGGGCCTGGACGACCTCCTTGGGAATCTGGCCGTCCATAGTGGCCGCCGGGGTCCCGGGCCGCTTGGAGTACTGGAAGGTGAACGCCTGCGCGAACCGCGCCTCGCGGACGGCGTGCAGGGTCTGTTCGAAGTCCTCCTCGGTCTCGCCGGGGAAGCCCACGATGATGTCGGTGGTGATCGCGGCGTGCGGGATGGCGGCGCGCACCTTCTCGATGATCCCGAGGTAACGCTCCTGCCGGTAGGAGCGGCGCATGGCCTTCAGGACGGTGTCCGAGCCGGACTGCATCGGCATGTGCAGCTGCGGCATGACGTTCGGGGTCTCGGCCATGGCGGCGATGACGTCGTCGGTGAAGTCGCGCGGGTGCGGCGAGGTGAAGCGGACGCGCTCCAGGCCGTCGATCCTCCCGCAGGCCCGCAGCAGCTTGCCGAACGCCTCGCGGTCGCCGATGTCGGAGCCGTACGCGTTGACGTTCTGGCCGAGCAGTGTGATCTCGCTGACGCCCTCGCCGACCAGGGCCTCGATCTCGGCGAGGATGTCGCCGGTGCGGCGGTCCTTCTCCTTGCCGCGCAGGGCCGGGACGATGCAGAAGGTGCAGGTGTTGTTGCAGCCGACGGAGATGGAGACCCAGGCCGCGTAGGCGCTCTCGCGCCGGGTGGGCAGGGTGGAGGGGAACGCTTCGAGGGACTCGGCGATCTCGACCTGCGCCTCTTCCCGCACGCGCGCGCGTTCGAGCAGCACCGGCAGCTTGCCGATGTTGTGGGTGCCGAAGACGACGTCCACCCAGGGCGCCCGGCGCACGATGGTGTCGCGGTCCTTCTGCGCGAGACAGCCGCCGACGGCGATCTGCATGCCGGGGCGCTTGGTCTTCATCGGGGCGAGCCGGCCGAGGTTGCCGTAGAGGCGGTTGTCGGCGTTCTCGCGGACGGCGCAGGTGTTGAAGACGACGACGTCCGCGTCGCCGTCCGCCCCGTCGGGCGCGCGCACGTAACCGGCCTCTTCGAGCAGCCCGGACAATCGCTCGGAATCGTGGACGTTCATCTGGCATCCGTACGTTCGGACTTCGTAGGTCTTCGAACGTCGGACGTCGCTCTGCGAGCTGTGCACGTCCACTGCGAGTCTCCGGTCGCCGCTGCTGGTCATCCCCCAAGGGTAGGCGGTTCCGGGAGGGCCTCCGGCTCGGCCGCCGCCCACGGCAAGGGGCCAGGGGCACCCGGCTCGGTCTCCTACGAAGATTTTGCGATCCGACGAGGAGTACATGAACCGCCTCCCACCTGCGTGAAGTCCTCTTTGTCCGGCCATGCGCCCACCCGGTAACCCCACGTTCACCGGGCTCCTCTTCCTCCACGTTCTACGCGCGTGGTGTCATGCCCACGCCCACCTCCGCATCCCCCCTCGGGTGGGCCTCAACTCGACCAGGAGTCACGCATGTTGTGGAAGATCCTCGGCCGCGCGGGCGTCAGCCTGGCGGCGGGTGCCGCCGTACTCGCCACCGCCGTCCCCGCGAACGCCGCGAGCTACACCGCGTTCGCCTTCTCGCAGACCACCAGCCAGCCCACGATCTACGACTTCATCAACTCGGCCACCACCTCGCTCGACATGACGATGTACGAGCTGGAGGACACCACCGCGGTCAACGACCTCATCGCCCTGGAGAACAAGGGCGTCACGGTCCGGGTGATCCTGGACACCGCCCACCAGTCCGCCAACAGCTCGGCGTACAACGCGCTGACCGCCGCGGGCGTGGGCGTGGTGTGGTCGCCGTCCACCTTCGTCTACACGCACCAGAAGACGATCACCGTGGACGACACCAAGTCGCTGGTCCTCACCGGCAACCTGACCTCGCAGTACTACACGACCGGCCGCGACTACGGCGTCTTCACGGACGACACCCGCGACGTCGCCGCGATCGAGAAGGTGTTCAACGCGGACTACGCCGACACCTCGGTCACCCCCACCGACGGCGACCACCTGCTGTGGTCCCCCACCGACTCGCGCAGCCGCCTGGTGGCCCTGATCAACGCGGCGACCACGACGCTCGACGTCGAGGAGCTGGAGTTCAGCGACAGCACGGTGGTCAACGCCATCGTCGCCAGAGCGAAGGCGGGCGTGGCCGTCCGGGTGGTCCTGGAGAGCCCGTCGAGCTACTCCAGCGAGGTCTCCGCGATCAAGGCGGCGGGCGGTACCGTCGTCGGCTACTCCGACCCCAACGGCTTCTACATCCACGCCAAGGCCATGGTCGCCGACTACGGCCTGTCCACCCAGGCGGTGGAGGCGGGCTCCATGAACATCAGCAGCAACTCCCTCGCCAACAACCGGGAGTTGGGCATCATCCTGACCGGCACCGGGGTGGCCCAGTCGGTGGCCACCACGATCGAGAACACCTTCGACAGCGACTACTCGGGCGGTACGACGGCGTAGTCGGCGCCCGCCGGTGACGTGCCGGCCGCGACCCCGTCGGGTCGCGGCCGGCACGGCTGTTTCCGGAACCGTCCAACCGCCCCGTGCACGCCTCTGGAAGCCCCCGCCCACCCCGTGCAAACATGTCTCTCGCTGAGGGAGAACGCAATTCTCGCACGAGTTCACGGATGGTGGTCGCGTGTTGAAGGCGGAGGACCAGTTCCACGTGGGGATCGTCGTCGACGACCTGGAGGCGACCGAGGCGGAGCTGTCCGCGCTGTTCGGGCACCGCTGGTGTCCCGAGATCGGCGGCCCGACCGAGGTCTCGCTGCCCGGCGGCGGCACCGCCGTACTGGATCTGCGGTGCGCCTACTCCTCGACCGAGCCCCGGCTCGAAGTCGTCCGGCGCATCCCCGGCACGCTGTGGGAGCCGGAGCCCGGCTCGCGGCTGCATCACGTCGGGTACTGGTCCGACGACGTCGGCGGCGATGTCGCGGAACTCGAACGGCACGGGTACGTGATCGAGGCCACGCGCGAAGGGGCCGACGGGGCGCCGTTCTTCGCGTTTCTGCGCGGGGCGGCCGGTTTCCGGGTCGAGCTGGTCACCCGGGCCGTGCGGCCGTCGCTGGAGAAGTACTGGTCACCGGCCGCGCCGGCCGCCGCGGGGAGCGGCGCGTGAGCGGCGTGGGGATCGTCACCGGCGCCGGGCGCGGCATGGGGCTCGCCTGCGCGCGGCGGCTGGTCGGCGTGGTGGACGTGCTGCTGCTGGTCGACCGCGACCCGGCGACCGCGGCCGGGGCCGCCGCGGAGCTCTCCGGCGCCGGCACCGTCGTCGAGCCATACCCGCTGGACATCACCGACCGGGACGGGCTCGCGGCGCTGGCCGCCCGGGCCGGGGCGCTCGGGCCGCTGCGCGCGGTCGTGCACGCGGCCGGGATCTCCCCGTCCATGGCCGACTGGCGCCGCGTGTTCGAGGTCGACCTCGTCGGCACCGCCCTGCTCGCCGAGACCCTGCGCCCGCTGGCCACCAAGGGAACGGCGCTGGTGTGCTTCGCCTCCATGGCCCCGCTGCTCTCGGACCTCGCCCCGACCCCGGCCGTCGCCGCGCTCCTGGACGACCCGCTCGCCGAGGGGTTCCTCGACCGCCTGCGCGAGGCTCTGGGCCCGAAGGTCGAGGACACCGGGGTGGCGTACGCCTGGGCCAAGCACGGTGTGCACCGCTTCGTCCGGCGGGAGGCGGTCCGGCTGGGCCCGGTGGGCGCCCGGGCCTGTTCGGTCTCGCCCGGCATCATCGACACCCCGCAGGGGCAGCTGGAGGCCCAACAGCACAGCGCGATGGCGGAGTTGGTACGGCGGACCCCGCTCGGCCGGACCGGTCGCTCCGAGGACGTCGCCGCCGCGGTGGCCTTCCTGGTGTCGTCCGAGGCGGCGTTCATGAGCGGGGTCGATCTGCTGGTCGACGGGGGTGTGTGCGCGGCGGTGAGGGCCTGAACTGCCTTGCGGAGGCTGAGGGTTCTCAGGGTTCGATGAGGCCGGCGCGGATCGCGTAGCGGGTGAGTTCCAGGCGGTCGCGCATGCCGAGTTTCTGGAGCAGGTTGGCGCGGTGGCGCTCGACCGTCTTCGCGCTGATGAACAGGAGTTCGCCGATCTCCTTGGAGGTGTGGCCCTCCGCGACGAGCTTGAGGATCTCCTCCTCGCGGTCGGTGACCGCCCGCTCCGGCAGCCCGTCCCCGCGCCGCAGCCGGTCCAAGTAGGTGCGCACCAGGGCCCGTTCGGCTCCCGGGTAGATGAACGGCTCGTCGCGCACGGCCGCGCGGCAGGCTTCGACGAGGTCGCGGTCGGCGACCGACTTGAGCACGAAGCCGCAGGCACCGGCCTTGAGCGCCTCGAAGAAGTACTGCTCGTTGTCGTACATCGTCAGGATCAGGATGGGCAGCCCCGGCAGCCGGCGGGAGAGTTCGCGGGCCGCCTGGAGGCCGGTCATGCGGGGCATCGCGATGTCGAGGACGGCCAGGTCCACGTCCGTGTCCCGGGCCCGCGCGACGGCCTCGGCCCCGTCCCCCGCCTCGGCGACGACCGTCAGGTCGGGCTCCCCGTCCAGGATCAGCCGCACGCCGCGCCGGACGAGGGTGTGGTCGTCGGCGAGCAGGACGCGGGTCAGGGGGGCGGTGGCGCGCATCATGGCGTCCTCACCCGCAGCCGTACCTCCGTGCCGCCGTCCGGGGGCGCGGTCACGGTCACCGTGGCGCCGATCAGCAGGGCGCGTTCGTGCATGCCGCGGATGCCGGCGCCCTCGTGGGGCGGGTCGGTGAGGCCGCGGCCGTTGTCGCGGACGAGGAGTTCCACGCCGTCCGGGCGTGCGCGCAGCCGGAGTTCGGCGCGATCGGCACCCGCGTGCCGGGCGGTGTTGGTCAGGCCCTCCTGGGCCACCCGGTAGATCACGAGTTCCATCTCCTCGGTGAGCGGCGGCAGTTCGGCGTCGGGATGGTCGATACGGTGGCGCACGCTCAGCCCGTGCGTGGTGAACTCGGCGGCCAGCGAACGCAGTGCGCTGGACAGCCCGAGCTCCTCCAGGACGCCCGGGCGCAGCCGCCGGGCGATGCGGCGGATCTCGTCGAGCCCGCTGCGGGTCGCCTCCTGCGCCTGCCGCACCTCCTCGCCGAGTCCCGCGGGCGCCCGGTCGGCCACCCGCTTGAGCTGGAGCAGCACGGCGGTCAGGGTCTGGCCCACCTCGTCGTGCAACTCCTGGGCGATACGGTGCCGTTCGCGCTCCTGGGCGGACAGCGCGCGGGCCGCGCTGGTGGCCCGCTCGGTCTCCAGGCGGTCGAGCATGGCGTTGTAGGTGTGGATCAGGTCGGCCATCTCGGCGGGCCCGGCGACGGCCGCGCGGGCGCCGGGACGCAGCAGGTCGGCCGCGGTCATCGCCCGGCCCAGGCGTTGCAGCGGAGCGAGCCCGATGCGCAGCACGGCCGCGTTCAGGACGAGCAGTGCGGCCAGCCCGCCGGCGACGATCACCGCCTCCTTCGGCAGGATGGGCGTCGACACGGTGACCGGTCCGACCAGCAGCACGGCCGCGACGGTCAGGCCGACGGCGTTGAGCGAGAAGATCCGCCAGAACAGCGACACGTTCCTGATCCCGCCTCCGTCGCCGCTGCCGCCGAGTCCGCTTCCGCCGTCGGACCCGGGCTCGGCGCCGCCCTCCGTCTCGGCGCCGGGCCCGTTCCGACCGGCCTTCACCAGGCTCTCCCGCCCGCGCCGGCCCCGTCCATCCGTCGTAACACCCATGTCGCCACCGTACGGAAGGGTGGCAGCATGGCCGCACGTAAGACCGACCGGACCGGAACAACAGAGGACGAATCGTGTCTGCACCACGCCTGCGGGCGACACCGCTGCCGGGGATCGGGGTCCAGTACGACCTCGTGACCCGGGAACACCGCCATCTGTCCGTGGTCGCGCACCGGGACGGCGCCCGTACGGTCGGCGTGTACCGGGCCGAGGACCCCGACACCTGTGCCCAGTCGCTGCGGCTGACCGGTGCGGAGGCGGGTGCGCTGATCGACGCGCTGAAGCCGTCGCACCACAGCGCGAGCCTGCTGTACACCACGGATCTGGGCCTGGTCGCCGAGCGCGTCGAGGTGGCCGCAGCCTCCCGGTACAACGGGCGGGTCCTGGGCGACACCCGGCTGCGCACCGAGACCGGGGCGTCCGTCGTGGCGGTGCTGCGCCGGGCCGAGGCCATTCCGTCCCCCGCGCCGGACTTCCGGCTCGCGGGCGGGGATACGCTGATCGTCATCGGCACCCGCGAGGGTGTCGACGCGGCGGCGGCGATACTCCAGCGGACCGGGCGGGAGTGAACGCGTGCACTCCGCGACCCTGTTGATCGAATTCGGTGCGATCATCCTCGCCCTGGGCCTGCTGGGCCGGTTCGCCGCCCGTATCGGGTTCTCGCCGATCCCGCTGTACCTGCTGGCCGGGCTGGCGTTCGGCGAGGGCGGGCTGCTGCCGCTGGGCGCGAGCGAGGAGTTCGTGGCCACGGGCGCCGAAATCGGCGTCATCCTGCTGCTGTTGATGCTCGGCCTGGAGTACACGGCCAGCGACCTGGTCTCCAACCTGAAGGCGCACTACCCGTCGGGCCTGGTCGACTGCGCCCTCAACGCGTTGCCGGGCGCGGCGGCGGCGCTGCTGCTGGGCTGGGGCCCGGTCGCGGCGGTGGTGCTCGCGGGCGTCACGTGGATCTCGTCGTCGGGCGTGATCGCGAAGGTGCTGGGCGACCTGGGCCGGGTCGGCAACCGCGAGACTCCCGTGATCCTGAGCATCCTGGTCCTGGAGGACCTGGCGATGGCGGTGTACCTGCCGATCGTGACCGCGCTGGTGGCGGGCGCGAGCCTGGCCACGGGCAGCGTGACGCTGGGGGTCGCGCTGGGCGTCGCGGGCCTGGTGCTGTTCGTGGCGATCCGCTACGGCCGGCTGATCTCCCGCTTCGTCTCCAGCGACGACCCGGAGAAGCTGCTGCTGGTGGTGCTGGGCCTGACGATCCTGGTGGCGGGCATCGCGCAGCAGTTGCAGGTGTCGGCGGCGGTGGGCGCGTTCCTGGTGGGCATCGCGCTGTCCGGGGAGGTCGCGGAGGGCGCGCACACGCTGCTGAGCCCGCTGCGGGACCTGTTCGCCGCGCTGTTCTTCGTGTTCTTCGGGCTGCACACGGATCCGGCGAGCATTCCCCCGGTCCTGCTGCCCGCCCTGGCCCTGGCCGCGGTCACCGCCCTGACGAAGATCGCCACGGGCTACTGGGCCGCCCGCCGCGCCGGCATCCCGGCCCGGGGCCGCTGGCGCGGGGGGGGTGCGCTGGTGGCCCGGGGCGAGTTCTCGATCGTGATCGCGGGACTCGCGGTGACGGCGGGCGTGGAGGAGTCCCTGGGCCCGCTGGCGACGGCGTACGTCCTGATCCTGGTGGTCGTGGGACCGCTGACGGCGCGTTATACGGAGCCGGTGGCGAGGTTGGTGGGTGAGTGGCTGGGGGCGCGGCGGGGTGGGGCGCCTACGGTGGCGGAGGGGGAAGAGGGG
>LJCV01000121.1 GCA_001298575.1 Actinobacteria bacterium OK074 | reverse complement strand
TGGGGGGGCGCGCCTGCTGGGGTGGGCCGGGTGGGGAGGGGCCGGACGGGTGATCTTTTGGCCGCGGCCATGGACGTACGGCGGCGCCGCCTCCCTGGGACGGGGGGACGGCGCCGCGTTGTGCCTCTGGCTACTGCCTACCACGTGGCTCGCGTCGGGCTCAGACCAGCCAGCCGACGAAGCAGATGAGGTCGGCGAGGAAGTGGGTGATGATGTTCATGATGGTGCGATCTCCTTGGTGACGCTGTGGTGCTCTCGTGTGGGACTCGCGCGGTCACGGTATGCATCCCGTCGCTCGCGCCCCGTAAGCATCACCCGTCGCGGACGTCCCCGGGAAGCGTCAAGAGGGATGATCACCTGTTCCGGGGAACACCTGCTCCCTTGTTCGGGTGTGCGACTGGTCCGGCTGGCTCGACTGCTCCGATTCGTGCGGGAGTTGGGGTCCGGCGATACCGCGTACGACCCCCAGCTCCACCAAGTCCTGCGGGCGCAGCCGGAGTTGGTCGGCCGTGGCGTCGGCCTCGCCCGGCGGGCGCTTGAGGATCGCGGTGGCCGGCTCCGGGGCGATGACGGAGAAGTAACTGTCCGGCGTGGCCCAGGTGTTGCCCGGTGCGGCCAGCGCGAGCGCCCCGCCGGAGCCGCCCTCGCCGATGACGAGGGTGGTGATCGGTGTGCGGGCGGTGGCGACCGCGCCGAACAGCTCCGCGATGGCCGGGCCGGCGCCCTGCCGCTCGGCGTCCGCGTCGTTGGCGGCGCCCGGGGTGTCCACCAACGTCAGCACGGGCAGGGCGAGTTGTCCGGCCAGCCGGATCAGCCGGGCCGCCGTACGGTAGCCCGCCGGGCGGGTCGCGGCGCCGGTCTGCGCCGCGTACGCGACCGTACGGCCCTCGAATCCCGGCAGCGCGCACGCGCCGAACCCGCACACCATGCCGTCGGGGTCGGTGCCGCCGGCGCGGTCGCCGCTGATGGTGACCCGGTGGGTGAAGTAGGCGGCCAAGTAGGCGTCGGCGCGCGGGCGTTCGGGGGCGCGGGCGCGGCGGACGGCTTCGCGGCCGGTGGCGGGCAGGTCGGTGGTCGTCGCCAACGCGGGCGGTACGGGGGCGGGGTGGACCTCGGCCGGGAAGGCGGGGGCGGCAGGGGTGGCGGGGGCGAGCAGGGACAGCCATCTCCCCACCGTCTCCCGCAACTTCTCCGGTGCGACGACCGCGTCGGCCGCCGCCCCCGCCAGCTGGGCCTCGGCCGTGTACGCCGCCGGGTCCGCGTCCGGCGGGCGGACCCGGGAGCCCGCGAAGCCGACCTGGGCGCCCGGCAGGGCGAGCACCACGTCTGCGCCCGCGCCCAGCGTGGCCCAGCCGCCGCCGGTGGTCGGGTCGCGCAGCACGGACAGCTGGGGCAGCCCGGCGGCCCGGGTCAGGGCCGACTGCCGTGCCACGCGCTGGAGTTGGGTGAGCGCGAGCATGCCCTCCTGCATACGGCTGCCACCGGTGGCGACCAGGGCGACCACCGGTAGCCGGTGCTCGCGGGCGTAGCCGTACGCCGACTCCAGCCGGTCGCCGGTGCGTTGGCCGAGCGAGCCGCCGAGGAAGCCGAACTCGAAGGCGATCAGCACGACTTCGGTCCCGCCGATCGCCGCGTGGCCGCACACCACCGACTCCTCCTCCCCGGTGCGTTCGGCGGCGCGGGCGCGGGAGGCGTCGTACCCCTGCCAGGACAGGGGGCCGTCGGGGGCGTACGACCGTACGGGCGGCGGGAGTTCGGTGAAGCCGTCGGTGAGGAGGGCGATCGTCTCGCGGGCCGAGCGGCGGTCGGCCGGGTGCGGCTCAGCCATGCGGGAGGGCCCGCTTCAGGATCTTGCCCATGTCGTTGCGGGGGAGCGCGTCCAGGTAGTGGACGACGCGCGGGCGCTTGTGCGGGGCGAGGCGGCGGGCCACGTGGTCGGCCAACTCGGCCGCGGCGGGCGGGGATTGTGGGTCCGCCGGGACGATCCAGGCGACGATCCGCTCGCCCAGGTCGTCGTCGGGCTCGCCGGTGACCGCGGCCTCGCTCACCCCCGGGTGCTCCAGGAGCGCGTTCTCGATCTCACCGGCCCCGATCTTGTAACCGCCGCTCTTGATCAGGTCGGTGGCCTTGCGGCCGACGATCCGTACGTACCCGTCGTCGTCCCGCACCGCCATGTCCCCGGTGCGGAACCAGCCGTCCGCGGTGAAGGCGTCCGCGGTGGCGTCGGGCCGGTTGAGGTACTCGGTGAACAGGTTCGGGCCGCGCACCTGGATCTCGCCGACGTGTTCGCCGTCGTAGGCGGTGATGAGCGAGCCGTCCTCCTCCGCCAGCCGCAGCTCAACTCCCGGCAGGGGTACGCCGACCGTGCCGGGGCGGGGTTCGCCGTCCGCGCGGATGCTGGTGTTCATCAGGGTCTCGGTCATGCCGTAGCGCTCGATGACGCGGCGGCCGGTCGCGGCGGCGATCCGTTCGTGGTCGTGCACCGGCAGCGCGGCCGAACCGGAGACCAGCAGCCGGGCGTTGGCCAGCGCCTTGGCCAACTCCGGGTCGCCGGGCAGGGTTTCGGCGATGCGGTGGTACATCGTGGGCACACCGAAGAGCATGGTGGCCCCGTCGTTCAGCTCACGCGCCACACCCTCGGTGCTGAACCGGCCCAGGTGGCGCACGGATCCGCCGCGCCGCAGCGGACCGAGCACCCCGAGCACCAGCCCGTGCACGTGGAACAACGGCAGCCCGTGCACGAGCACGTCCTCGCCGCTCCACTGCCAGGCATCGGCGAGCGCGTCCAACGTGGCGGCCACGGCCCGACGGGGCAGTACGGCTCCCTTGGGCGGTCCGGTGGTGCCGGAGGTGTAGATGACGAGGGCGGGGTCGGTGTCGGGGAGGTCGTCGCTGGGCGGCACGTCGCCGACGCCGTACACGTCGACATCGACGCGCTCCAACTCCCGCACAGCGGACGGCAGTTCATCAGCGGCTGCGGCCAGCACCAGCGACGGTGCACTGTCCGACAGGATGTGGGCCAGTTCCTTCTCGCCCGACTTGGGGTTCAGTGGGACGACGGGCACCCCGGCGACCAGCGCGGCCACCACCCCCACGGCGGTCTCCAGGGAGTTCGTCGCCCAGACGGCGACCCGGCCCCGCCCGGAGATCCGCGCGGCGACCGCACCGGCCGCGGCGGCGAGCCCCGAGTAGGTCAGGGCCCGCTCACCGAACCGCAGCGCGGGCCGACGCGCGGCCGAGGGATCCGTCAGAACCGGAAAGAGGGAGGACACGCGGCACGCTCCTTGGGTGGCGGTGGCTGCTGATCACGGACACGTGGACATCAGAACCGTTCCTACACCATGCGTGCCGAAACTCCCGCGATGCGTGGTGAACCCCTCAGAGCCGCGACGGCCGCGCTCGGACGGTCACCCGGACGCGGTCACTTCGGTCACTTCGGTCGCCTCGGACCCTTCCGCCGCATCCGTCACCTCCGCCACCACGCAGCTCGCGTTGTCCGTGCCGCCGCCCTCGCCGTTCGCCGTGTCGATCAGGGTGCGGGCCGCGGTCCCGGGGGTGGGGGAGGTGGCCAGGACGCGGCTGATCTCCGCCTCCGGTACGGCGTTGGACAGGCCCTTGGAGCAGAGCAGGAAGCGGTCGCCGGGGCGGGCGTCGTGCAGGCGCAGATCCGGTACGGGGGCCGGGTCGGTGGTGCCCAACGCCCGCAGCAGCAGCATGCGTTCGGGGTGGGAGGCGACCTCCTCCGGGGTGAGGCGGCCCTCGTCGAGCAGGGACTGGACGACCGTGTGGTCGTGGGTGATGCGGAACAGTTCGCCCTCGCGGAGGAGGTAGGCGCGGGAGTCGCCGATGTGGACGAGCGCGAGGCCGGAGCCGGTCCAGAGGGCGGCGGTGAGGGTGGTGCCCGTGGTGTCCGCGGTGGTGGTGGCGCCCGGGGTGCCTGTGGTGGTTCCGGGCTTGTGGTTCTGCGGCCCCGCCGTTTCGACGACCGCTCGGCTCGCGTTCTGGAACGCGTCTTCGAGGAGGCCGAGGATGCCGGCGCCGGCGTCGGCGCCGGTACCTGCGCCTGCGCCCGTGGTCGGCTCCCGGTCGTCCAGGGCGCGCAGTGCCTCGACGGCGGCTGCGCTGGCCGCCGTGCCCGTGGGGCCGCATCCGTCGGCCACGGCGAGGACGTGGGCGCCCGCGTACACGGCGTCCTGGTTGGCGGGGCGGGTCAGGCCCCGGTCGGACAGGGCGGAGCAGCGGAGTCGCAGCATGGTGGTGTCCCTTCTCGGTGTGGACGGCGACAGGTGTTCGACGAGGAACCCGGCGAGGTCCCGGCGCGCGACGGTCTCCGCCTCGACACCGGCCCAGTACGCACGGATCTCCCGCGCGGCCTCGACGCTCTCCAGCGCGCACACCAGCCGGATCCGCGCCAACGGCATCCCCAGCCGCCGCAGCCACGCCACCAGCCGGGCCTGCTCCAACTGGCCCGCCGCGTAGTACCGGTAGCCGGTGTCGGGGTCGACCCGGGCGGGCCGCAGCAGATCCAGCTCGTCGTACAGCCGCAACGCCTTGGGCGACAGTCGGCACGCCTTGGCGAAGGCGCCGATCGTCAGCATGTCCATGAGGCCACCTCGCGTACGTTCCTCGTCTCACCACCGATGCTGGGGGTTCACCGAAGGGGAAGGTCAAATGGGTTGCCGCGGTTGCGGAGGGGGCGGTTAACCTGCGACGGAACGCTTGTGGCAAGCCGTATAAAACGGCCGTACAGGACAGCCGTACAGGACGCTCGTCCCATACGGCCGTATAGAGATCAGGAGCCCCCGCATGTCCCCCGCGCCCCGTATCGCCCTCGCCACCTACGACCCCGGGCAGGAGGCGATCAGCAAGGACCGGGATCTGCCGGGGCTGGTGCGGGCGCTGGCGGTGGCCGGGGCCGAGCCGGTGGCCGTGTACTGGGACGACCCCGCGGTCGACTGGGCCGCGTACGACCTCGTCGTCATCCGGTCGACCTGGGACTACAGCTGGCGGGTGGCGGAGTTCGTGGCGTGGGCCGAGAAGTGCGCCCAGGTCACGCGGCTGGCCAACCCCGCCGACGTCGACCGCTGGAACGCCGACAAGCGCTACCTCGGCGAACTGGCCGCCGCGGGCGTGCCCACCGTGCCCACGCGGTACCTCGCCCCCGGGGACGCCCCCGACCTGCCCGCCGACCACGAGTACGTGATCAAGCCGACGTCGGGCGCGGGCGCCCGCTACGCCGCCCGGTACACCCCCGCCGAGCGCGAGACGGCCGAGCGGCACCTGGCGCGCATGCACGCCGAGGGGTTCACCGCGATGGTCCAGCCCTATCTGAAGGGCGTCGACGTGGCGGGGGAGCGGGCGTTGCAGTTCTTCGGCGGACGCCTGCTGCACGCGAGCCGCAAGGGTGCCGTGCTCGCGCCCGGGACGCCGTACGACGCGGACAAGGTCTCGCACCCGGGCATCGAGCCCTGGACCGTGACGCCCGCCGAACTCGCCGTCGCCCAGCAGGCGTTGGCCGCCGTGCCCGGCAACCCCGAGCTGCTGTACGCCCGGGTGGACCTGGTCGACGGGGACGACGGCGAACCCCGGGTGATGGAGCTGGAGTTGATCGAGCCGAACCTGTTCCTGGATCTGCATCCGGGGTCGTCGGCGGAGGTCGTGGCGGCGATCGTCACGGCCGGTCGGTGACCGCCACCCGTTGCAGCAACCCCCACGTGAACTCCGCGACCACGACGTGCCGTTGACCCGTCGCGTCCGGTGCGGTGAAGGTCAGGCCCCAGCGGGTGGGGGCCGTGCCCTCCAGGGGGCGGGCGGGGGCGAAGGCGCGGGCGGCCTCGTCCGTGGTGCAGGACCAGGGGGTCAGGTCCTCCAGGGTCGTCAGGGGCGGGGCGGGGGTGCCGGGGGCGCGGATCAGCCACTCGTTCCAGACCGCGCCGGTGGGGCCGACCAGGACCTCGAAGCGGAGGTCCGGCCACAGGGGGACCGGCCAGACCAGGGCGTCGCAGGTCAGGTCGCCCAGGCGGCGGGGTGTGCGGGACTCCGGGTCGCCGAGGATCGAGCGGTAGCGGGAGACCGGCGGGCGTGCCCGCGGGGAGTGCAGCATCGCCTGCCAACGCTTGTTGGCCTCTCTCATCTCCGCGATGGAGACGCCCAGCTCACGCCTGGCGTCGGCGACCAGGTCCGGGTTGTGGTCGGCCATCCGGCGCAGCAGGACCAGTTGGAAGTCGGGGGGCGTGAGGGGGGGTGTGGGGGGTGGGGTGCTGCGGCCGGGGGGCGGGTCCTTCCGGGTTTTCGGATCTGTCGGAGGGTTCGGCTGGTTCGTGGGCGGCATGTCGTCCATCGTCGCGCACGGGTACGACATCGGGGTCCGACGGCGTTCCGTGGCGTCCGGAGGCGCGGGTCTCCCGCGGGGCGTCTCCCGGCCTGCGGCCGTCCGGGAGGAACAGGACCGAGTTCACGTATCGCGGGCCGCGCAGCACCCCGAACGGCAGCACTCTGCGCAGCAGGCCCTGCGCCACCACGTACGACGCCATCGCCTGGTGGGCCTCCAACAGGGCCGCGTCGAGCGGGAGCCAGGTGTGCGACGGCAGCACCCAGCCCGCGTAGCCGAGGTCCGCGAGGTGGTCGACGACCGGGGCGATCGGCTGGATGCGGGACTCCAACTCGACGAAGAGCGCCGGGCGGTCGCGGGTCAGGATGTCCTTCGCGCCGCGCAGCACGGGGAGTTCGTTGCCGTCGGTGTCGATCTTCATGAAGCCGACGTCGTGCAGGCCGAGTCCGTCCAGCGCCACGCACGCCACCTTCAGGGCGCGGGCGTGCACCTCGCGGCGCGGTACGAGTGAGGACACGCCCCGGTCGCCCGCGTCGTCGGACGGCAGCCACAGCGGGGCGGTGCCGGGGTGGTCGGAGGCGGCGGCGCGGATCACGCGGACGTTGTCGGGGGCGTTCGCCGCGAGCAACCGGGCCAGATGCGGGACCGGTTCGAGGGTGACGACGCGGTCGGCGCGGCGGGCCAGGCGGTGCGTCCAGGGGCCGTACCAGCCGCCGACGTCCACGGCGGTGCCGCAGCCCGGCGGGCACAGGTCGTCCAGGCGGGCCAACTCCGGTTCGAAGCGCGGGTAGAGGAGCCGGGCGGTGGCGGCCACGGCGCGGACGGGCAGGTGCGGGGCGAGGCGCGCGGCGAGCGTGGTCACGGGGCCGACCGCTCGGCCGCCTCGATGCGTTTGAGCAGCCGCTCGTGCTCGTCCTCGCCGACCTGCTCACCGGAGGACGGCAGCAGCTGCGGGATGCCGTCGACGATGGGGTAACGGCGGTGCAGGCGTGGGTTGTAGAGCGATTCCGCCCCTGCCGCCACCCCGTCTTTCGGCTCCTCCGCGGTGGGGGGCAGCAGGTGCAGCGGGCCCTTGTCGAGCGGGCAGGCGAGGATGTCGAGCAGGGGGTCGTCGGGGGTCATGGAGGGGTCAACTCCTTCGTCTGGGTGGAGGGTTGGGGCAACTCGGCGGCGGGCTCGGCCGGGTCCGTCGCGTCGGTCGCGTCGGCCGCGTTTGCCGGTTCCGCTGCCTCCGCCGCCGCGTCCGCCGCGTCCGTCGTGTCGTGCTTCGGCATGCTCAGCAGGACCACGACCGCCAGGGCCGTGCCGCCCAACCGCAGGGCCAGCCGCAGCGGTTGGTGCGGGAGCGCCTCGCCGAACGACAGCGTGCCGAGCACCGCCGTGTACAGGCTCGTCACCGTCGTGCACACCGGCACGATCAGCGAGGCCCGGCAGCGCTGGAGCGCGGCCTGTGACATCACCAGGCCGAACGCGCCCGTGCACAGCAGGAGATACGGGTACGGGGAGCGGAGCACGTCAAGAACCGTCGCGGGCAGGCCACTTGAGGCCAGGTCGGGCAGATAGCCGGAGATGCCCTTGATGGCCAGCGAGCTGACCCCGTACAACAGGCCCACGGCGACGCCGTATTCGACCCCGGTGGTCGGCCGCCGGTGCCGGTGGCGGCTGCGGCGCTCGGCGGCGCCGTAGAGCCAGATGCCGAGGGCGAGGGACGGTACGCAGACCGTCAGGATGAGCTGGTACGGCGCCGCCCGGCTGACCTGGTCCGCGCCCTCGCGCAGCGACAGCACCACCATCAGCAGGGCGGCGAGGATGGCGCCAAGTGCGTACCGTTCGCGGCCCGTTGTCTCCTCGCCGAGCAGCCGCGCGGACAGCAGCACGAGCAGCACGAGACCGGAGACGAAGATGCCCTGCGCGGCGGCGATCGGCAGCGTGCGGTACACGGCGAGCTGCGCGCCGAAACCGGCCGCGAGCGCGATCGAACCGCCGATCCACAGCGGGCTGCCGAGCACGACCCGCAGCAGTCGCGCGGGACGGCGCACGTCCACGGCGGGCAGTGCGGCCAACGCCCGCTTCTCCAGCACGAATCCGGTGCTGTAGAGGGTGTTCGCCAGCAGCGCCGCGGCGACTCCCCACCACATGGCTACGACCTTCGCGCGTGCAGGAGCAGGATCGAGGAGAGCGCGGGCGCACCGCACGCCAGCCGGTCCAGGGGCCGCAGCGGTCGCGGCACACCGTGGAAGGGCGCCCCCTTCAGCTGGACGACGTCGAAGCCCGACGCGGTCACCAACTCCCGTAGCGCACGGGCGGTGTGGAGCCGCAGATGGCCGACGACCTCCCGGCCGGGGCGCCCGTGGATGCCGCGCAGGCTCACTTCGGAGAACACGGGCTGGACCCCGGCGAGCAGCAGGGCGCGGTTGTACCAGGCGGCGAGGTTCGGGGTGGAGAGCATCAAGTGGCCGCCGGGGCGCAGGACTCGGCGGATCTCGTCGAGCGCGGCGTCCGGGTCCACGAGGTGCTCGATGACCTCGCTGAACAGCACGGCGTCGGCACAGCCCGACCTGAACGGCAGCCCCCCGTCGGTGAGTTCACCGCGCACCGGGTACGACGACGGGTGCGGGAGCCGGGTACGGGCGCGCCGCAACGCGTCCTGGGACCAGTCGACGCCGACGAACCGGTGCCCGGCCAGCAGCGGGGCGGCGGTGGCCGCGGCGGTGCCGTCGCCGCAGCCGATGTCGAGAACCGTCTTCGGGTCCGGGGCGCCGTCGGCCGCGGTGGCCGGGCCGAGGGCGGCGGCGAGCATCCGGGCCTGGCGCAGCGAGCGGGCGGTGCCGGAGGCGACGGGTACGGCCGGGTTCTCGTAGAAGTCGCGGAGCTGCCCGCGGCCTGGGCGCCTGGTCTCAACCGGCTTGCCCGACGCGGTGGTTGGGGCAGGCGGGGTCATTCGGGGGCCTCCTGCGTGGCGTTCAGGTAGTGCGCGAACAGGTCGCGGAGGTGGGCGCCGTCGTCCGGGCCGAGCAGGGCGCGGGACCAGCGCAGGGACAGGTGCAGGCGGCCCGCCGTGGAGGCGGTGGTGAAGGTCAGGCCGCGCGGCATGCGGGCCGGGGCCGAGAACCACACCGCGTGCGCCCGGCCCGCCTGTTCGCCGAAGTCCAGCGGGTAGGGGATGCGGCCGATGTTGCTGAGGAGCGTGGTCGACACCCACGGCGACGCGGCGCGGCGCAGCGCCCGGGTGAGCGCGGCCCGCCAGGCCACGGGCACCACGGGCGCGGTCAACAGGGCGGCGCCGTGCCCGAGTTGGGGGCGGGCGGCGGACTTGAGGGCGCGGGTGCGGGCGGCGGTGCGGTGCAGCAGCTCCGTCATGGGGGCCGCCAACTCCTCCAGGGGGATGGGGACTTCGACGAGCCGGGTGCCGTTGCCGATGGGCATGTCGGGGGTACGGGGGCGGTCGTCGACCGGCATGGTGATGCGCAGCGGGCGCGACGGGGCGCCGTGCTCGGAGTTCCAGTGCGCGAGGGTGAGCGCGGTGGCCGCCATCAGCTGGTCGTTGACCGTGTAGGGGGAGCCCTTCGGGCGGTGCGGGAGCGGGAGTTCGGCGAGCAACAGGCCGTTGCCGGGGGGCCGGTGGGGGGTGCCCGGGGGCACCCGGGCGGGGCGGGCCCAGGGGGAGGGGGCGGGGGGGGGGGTGGAGG
>LJCV01000120.1 GCA_001298575.1 Actinobacteria bacterium OK074 | reverse complement strand
CACCGGCACCGGCGGGGAGGAGAGGAGGGGGGGGGGGGCCGCTACGCGGCCCCCCGGCCCCCGATGGGTGGGGGGGGCGGGGGGACCCCCCCCCCCCGCCCCGCCGTTGTTGTCAGTGGCAGCGGATAGCCTGGCGAGAATCAAAGATCACTGTCCGCGGACCGCAACCGTCAATTGAGGAACCCCGACGGTGATCAGCCAGGCCCGCGAGAGCGGCGGCGGTTCAGCCGCAAAGAGGGGAGGGCTGCTGTGCGTGTACTCGGGGTGGACCCAGGTCTCACCCGCTGCGGCGTAGGCGTCGTCGAAGGCGTCGCCGGGCGTCCGCTCACGATGCTCGGCGTCGGTGTCGTCCGTACGCCCGCGGACGCCGACCTCGGCCACCGGCTCGTCGCCATCGAGCAGGGCATCGAGCGGTGGCTGGACGAGCACCGGCCCGAATTCGTCGCCGTGGAGCGGGTGTTCAGCCAGCACAACGTCCGTACGGTGATGGGTACCGCCCAGGCCAGCGCCGTCGCCATGCTGTGCGCCGCCCGCCGCGGCATCCCCGTCGCGCTGCACACGCCCAGCGAGGTCAAGGCCGCCGTCAGCGGCAACGGCCGCGCCGACAAGGCCCAGGTCGGCGCCATGGTCACCCGGCTGCTGCGGCTCGACGCACCCCCGAAACCCGCCGACGCCGCCGACGCCCTCGCCCTCGCCATCTGCCACATCTGGCGCGCCCCCGCCCAGAATCGGCTCCAGCAGGCCGTCGCGCAGAACCGACTGCAACAGGCGGTCGCCCTGCACGCGGCCAAGGCACCGACACCATCGAAAGGCCGCACCGCATGATCGCCTTCGTCAGCGGCCCGGTCGCCGCCCTCGCCCCCGACTCCGCCGTGGTCGAGGTGGGCGGCATCGGCATCGCCGTCCAGTGCACGCCCAACACGCTCTCCGGGCTGCGCATGGGACACCGGACCAAGCTCGCCACCTCTCTCGTCGTCCGCGAGGACTCCCTCACGCTGTACGGCTTCGTGGACGACGACGAGCGCCAGACCTTCGAACTGCTCCAGACCGCGAGCGGCGTCGGCCCCCGCCTGGCCCAGGCCATGCTGGCCGTGCACACCCCGGACGCGCTGCGCCGCGCCGTCGCGACGGCCGACGAGCGGGCCCTCACCGCCGTCCCCGGCATCGGCAAGAAGGGCGCCCAGAAGCTGCTCCTGGAGCTGAAGGACCGGCTGGGCGCGCCCCTCGGCACCGCCCCCGCCATCGGCGCGCCGGTCACCTCCGGCTGGCGCGACCAGCTGCACGCCGCCCTGATCGGCCTCGGGTACGCCACCCGCGAGGCCGACGAGGCGGTGGCCGCCGTGACCCCCCAGGCCGAGGCGGCCGAAGGCACCCCCCAGGTGGGCCAGTTGCTGAAGTCGGCCCTCCAGACCCTCAACAGAGCGCGCTAGCCGGGCACTTGAGGGCGCCGCCAACCTCGTACGACCATCCGACCGTCACCCCGGCGGCGCGGCACACCCCCTACCGTGTCCTCCCGGGGAGCAATCCCCGGGCGCCGGGACCCCCGGCCGACCGACCCGCCCGGCGCGCCACCGCGAGGAGAACTTCAGTGAACTGGGACGACACCACCGACACCGACGCCGCCGAGGGGCTCGCCGGGACCGCCGCGGAGCGGCTGGTGGGATCCGTCGCCGACCGGGAGGACCAGGCCGTCGAGGCCGCCCTGCGCCCCAAGGACCTGGACGAGTTCATCGGCCAGGAGAAGGTCCGCGAACAGCTCGACCTGGTGCTGCGGGCCGCACGCGCGCGTGGCGCCACCGCCGACCACGTGCTGCTCTCCGGCGCCCCCGGCCTCGGCAAGACCACCCTCTCGATGATCATCGCGGCCGAGATGGGCGCCCCCATCCGCATCACCAGCGGCCCCGCCATCCAGCACGCCGGCGACCTCGCCGCGATCCTGTCCTCCCTCCAGGAGGGCGAGGTCCTCTTCCTCGACGAGATCCACCGCATGTCCCGGCCCGCCGAGGAGATGCTCTACATGGCGATGGAGGACTTCCGCGTCGACGTCATCGTCGGCAAGGGCCCCGGCGCCACCGCGATCCCGCTCGAACTGCCCCCGTTCACCCTGGTCGGCGCCACCACGCGCGCGGGACTGCTGCCGCCCCCGCTGCGCGACCGCTTCGGCTTCACCGGGCACATGGAGTTCTACGAGCCCACCGAACTCGAACGCGTCGTACACCGCTCGGCGAGCCTCCTCGACGTCGAGATCGACACCGACGGCGCCGCCGAGATCGCCGGCCGCTCCCGCGGCACGCCCCGTATCGCCAACCGCCTGCTGCGCCGCGTACGGGACTACGCGCAGGTCAAGGCCGACGGGTTCATCGACCGTGACATCGCCGGGGCCGCGCTGAAGGTCTACGAGGTCGACGCCCGCGGCCTGGACCGGCTCGACCGTGCCGTCCTGGAGGCCCTGCTCAAGCTGTTCGGCGGCGGCCCGGTCGGGCTGTCCACGCTCGCCGTCGCGGTGGGGGAGGAGCGCGAGACGGTCGAGGAGGTCGCCGAACCCTTCCTCGTCCGCGAGGGCCTGCTCGCCCGCACCCCGCGCGGCCGTGTGGCGACCCCGGCGGCCTGGGCCCACCTCGGCCTCACCGCCCCCCGCGGCGCGGCCGGTTCGGCCGGCCAGGGCGACCTGTTCGGGGCGTGAGGGCCGCACCGGCGGACAGCCGTACACGTGACATCCGTACGGAGGCTTCGGCCCGGCGGCCACGACTGTCCGTACCCGCCGCGCCGTGAGCGCACGGCGGTGACGGCCGGGCCCGCGTGGACACGGCGACGCACCGTGTCCAGGTCGCGTTCGGGTCGTGTTCGGAGTGTGACGGTGGGGGAGTCGCGGGCCCAGGAACCCGGGTGCCATGCTGAGCGTTGTTCCTGAAGCGCGGACTCGCTTAGACTCCGCCGATGCCGCCCTTGCGGGTGGCGTCGACCACACCCCCATCCACCAGGCCGCTCTCCGCGCGGCTGTGCGAAGGAAACTCCGTCCCGTGAATACCTTGACCCTCCTCCCCTTCATCGTGCTCATCGGGGCCATGTTCCTGATGACCCGCTCGGCCAAGAAGAAGCAGCAGAGCGCCGCGGACATGCGGAACCAGATGCAGCCCGGCAGCGGCGTCCGCACGATCGGAGGCATGTACGCGACGGTCAAGGAGGTCAACGAGGAGACGGTTCTCCTCGACGCGGGCCCGGGCGTGGAGCTCCTCTTCGCGAAGAACGCGATCGGCGCCGTCCTCTCGGACGACGAGTACAACCGCATCGTGCACGGCATCGAGCACGACCTGAAGGCCGACGGCGCGATCGTGCCGGACGACGCCTCCTCCCTCACCGAGACCGACGAGCCCGCCGACGCCACTGCCGACGACTCCGACGACAAGCCCGTCGACCTCGGCAAGAAGGACGCGGCGGACGCCGACACGGCGGAAGCGGAAGACACCGCGGACGCCGACGAGGCCGTCGCCGACAAGACCGACGAGGCGGAGCTCAAGAAGTCCGACGGCGAGACCGGCGCCAAGTAGCCGCTCCCGGCCGCGGCACGACCGCTCGCCGCGGCCCCACAGGGAAGCGCGCTTGCGCACGGAATCCCGAACCATGCCATGGCCGCCCGCGCGCCAACCCCGCGCGCAGACGGCCCGAGAGGGAGTTACGAGAAGGTGGCAGCACCGAAGAAGGGCCGGAGCGCGAGCGCCCAGAGCAGGCCGGGGCGCTCGCTGGCCTTCATCCTGATCGCCATGGTGGCGCTCACCGGAGGAATGTTCCTCTCCGGACACACCACCCCGCGTCTCGGCATCGACCTCGCCGGCGGCACGAGCATCACGCTCAAGGCGAAGGCCGACCAAGGCTCCGCGATCAACAAGGCCAACATGGACACCGCGGTCGAGATCATGAACCGCCGTGTCAACGGTCTGGGTGTCTCCGAGGCGGAGGTGCAGACCCAGGGCAGCGACAACATCATCGTCAACATCCCCAAGGGCACCAACTCCAAGGAGGCCCGGGAGCAGGTCGGCACCACCGCCAAGCTGTACTTCCGTCCGGTCCTGGCCTCCGAGGCCACCGCCGGCACGGCGACGACCAGCCCCTCGCCGAGCACGTCCTCGTCGAGCGGCTCCAGCGCCTCGCCGAGCGCGTCCTCGTCCGCCTCCGAGAAGGCGTCCTCGTCGGACTCGACGTCCCCGACGCCCACCTCGTCCAGCACGTCGCAGGGCCGCGCGGTCACCGACGCCCTGAAGGCCGACAGCACCCCGTCCGCCTCCGCGTCCACCACCCCGGCCGCCTCGGCCTCCGCGAGCGCCAGCGCCGCCGCGACCGCGCTGGAGGCCCAGTACACGGCCCTCGACTGCTCCAAGGCCGCACAGCGCGCCACCGCGGGCGAGAACGCCAAGTCGACCGACTCGACCGTGGCCTGCGGTCAGATCAGCGGCGTCTGGTACAAGTACGTGCTCGGCCCGGCCGCCGTCGACGGCACCGAGGTCAAGAAGGCGTCCGCGGTCTACGACACCACGAGTGCCGCGGGCTGGCAGGTCCAGATGACCTTCACCTCCAGCGGCTCCAAGAAGTTCGCCGACATCACGGCCTCGCTCGCGAAGAACTCCAGCCCGCAGAACGAGTTCGGCATCGTCCTCGACGGCGAGGTCGTCTCCAGCCCGTACGTGCAGGACTCGATCACCGGCGGCCAGGCGCAGATCTCCGGCAGCTTCACGCAGGAAGAGGCGCAGAACCTCGCCAACATGCTGTCGTACGGCGCGCTTCCGCTGTCGTTCGAGGAGCAGAGCGTCACCACCGTCACCGCCGCGCTCGGCGGTGAGCAGCTGCACGCCGGTCTGCTGGCCGGTGCCGTCGGCCTCATCCTGGTGATCATCTACCTGGTGGTGTACTACCGGGGCCTGTCGCTCGTCGCGATTGCCTCGCTGATGGCCTCCGCGATCCTCACCTACGTGATCATGTCGCTGCTCGGCCCGACCATCGGCTTCGCGCTCAACCTCCCGGCGGTGTGCGGTGCGATCGTCGCGATCGGTATCACCGCGGACTCGTTCATCGTGTTCTTCGAACGCATCCGGGACGAGATCCGCGAGGGCCGCACCCTGCGCCCCTCCGTCGAGCGCGCCTGGCCGCGCGCCCGGCGCACGATCCTGGTCTCCGACTTCGTGTCGTTCCTGGCCGCCGCGGTGCTGTTCGTCGTGACCGTCGGCAAGGTCCAGGGCTTCGCGTTCACGCTGGGTCTGACCACCGTGCTCGACGTCGTGGTGGTCTTCTTCTTCACCAAGCCGCTGATGTCGCTGCTGGCCCGCCGCAGGTTCTTCTCCGACGGCCACAAGTGGTCCGGTCTCGACCCCAAGAGCCTCGGTGCCCAGCCGCCGGTGCGGCGCACCCGACGTCTCTCGCCCACCGCCGGCCCCGTCGACACAAAGGAGGCGTGAGATGTCGAAGCTCGGCAACCTCGGCGCCCGACTCCACCGTGGCGAGATCAGCTACGACTTCATCGGCCACCGCAAGATCTGGTACGGCGTCTCGATCCTGATCACCATCACGGCCATCGTGGGCCTGGCGGTGCGCGGCCTGAACATGGGCATCGACTTCCAGGGCGGTGCCGTCTTCACCACCCCGAAGACCAGCGTCTCCGTCACCCAGGCCGAGACGTACGCGGAGAGCGCCGCGGGCCACGACGCGGTGGTGCAGAAGCTCGGCACCGGCGGTCTGCGCATCCAGATCGCGGGCCTGGACACCGCGAAGTCCGACGAGATCAAGACCGCGCTCGCCAAGGACTTCAAGATCGACGCGGAGAAGATCAACGCCGACCTGGTCGGCCCCAGCTGGGGCGAGCAGGTCGCGAACAAGGCGTGGGAGGGCCTCGCGATCTTCATGGTCCTCGTGGTCATCTACCTCGCTATCGCCTTCGAGTGGCGGATGGCAATCGCGGCCCTGGTCGCGCTGATCCACGACATCACCATCACCACCGGCGTCTACGCCCTGGTCGGCTTCGAGGTCACCCCCGGTACGGTCATCGGTCTGCTGACGATCCTCGGTTACTCGCTCTACGACACGGTCGTCGTCTTCGACAGCCTCAAGGAGCAGACGAAGGACCTCACCAAGCAGAACCGCTGGTACTTCAGCGAGGTCGCCAACCAGTCGATCAACGGCACCCTGGTCCGGTCCATCAACACCACGGTCGTGGCGCTGCTGCCGGTCGCGGGCCTGCTGTTCATCGGCGGCGGCTTCCTCGGCGCGGGCACGCTCAACGACATCTCGCTGTCGCTGTTCGTCGGCCTCGCGGCCGGTGCGTACTCCTCGATCTTCATCGCCACGCCGCTCGTCGCCGACCTCAAGGAGGCCGAGCCGCAGATGAAGGCGCTCAAGAAGCGCGTCCTCGCCAAGCGGGCGCAGGCCGCCGCCGACGAGGAGATCGCCGAGTCCCGCGCCGCGGCCGGGGCGCACGACGACGGGCCGGAGGACGCCACCCCGGCGGTCGTCGGCCCGCGCGCCACCCGCAACCAGCCCTCCACCCGTGGCCGCGGCGGTCGCGGCCGGCCCTCGGGGAAGCGCCGATGACGGAGCCGACGGATGTGACGGCGCTGCTGCTCAGCCGGATCCGCGACGTTCCGGACTACCCGGAGCCGGGCGTGATGTTCAAGGACATCACACCGCTGCTGGCCGACCCGGCGGCGTTCGGCGCGCTCACCGACGCCCTCGCCGAGGCCGTCGGGCGCACCGGCGCCACCAAGGTCGTCGGCCTGGAGGCCCGCGGGTTCATCCTGGGCGCCCCGGTCGCCGTCCGCGCGGGCGTCGGCTTCGTCCCCGTGCGCAAGGCGGGCAAGCTCCCCGGAGCCACCCTCAGCCAGACGTACGACCTGGAGTACGGCTCCGCGGAGATCGAGGTGCACGCCGAGGACCTCGGCGCCGGTGACCGGGTCCTGGTCGTCGACGACGTCCTGGCCACCGGCGGCACCGCCGAGGCATCGCTCCGGCTGATCCGCCGGGCGGGGGCCGCCGTCGCGGGCGTCGCCGTCCTGATGGAGCTGGGCATCCTCGGCGGCCGGGCCCGGCTGGAACCGAGCCTGGCGGGCGCCCCGCTGGACGCCCTGCTCCAGATCTGACGGTCCCGGCGGCCCCGGGAGCGGTCCGAGCGGCGGAAAACCGTGAGGACCGGCCCCGGGCCGCCGGAAGCCGCCGGGCGGACGCCGCAGGACCGGCCCGAGGGCCCCTGGACGCCGCTGTGAGCCCCTTGAGGCGGGTGCCGGAGGAATCCGGTGCCCGCCTCTCGTGTTCCTCCCGTAGAAGGCCGTAGCAGGCAGTCCCACTGGCCTGAACGCGATGCCGGGGCCCGGCATCGCTACCATGGGTGCTCCGGAGCCTGACCGGGGCACCCGGATCGCGCACGAGGAGTCCTCTTGCCAGACGAGGCCCAGCCCCTGACCGCCGCCAAGCCCGAGCCCGGCTCGGCGCCCGCGGCCACACCCGCGCCGGACGCCCGGAGCGCCCCCAACGCACAGCGTCCCGCGCAGGGTTCGGTGGAGCACGCCCAGTCGGCCCCCGTCGAGCGGGCCGCCGAAGAGCCGCGCCCCAAGCCGGCCCCCGTCGAGCGCACCCCCGCCGTCCGTCCCTCGCAGGCCCCGACCGCGCGCACCGGCTCCCCCAACCGCGTCCGCGCCCGGCTGGCCCGTCTCGGCGGCCAGCGCTCCAACCCGTACAACCCGGTCCTGGAGCCCCTGCTGCGGATCGTGCGCAGCAACGACCCGAAGACCGACGCGGCCACCCTGCGTCAGGTCGAGCGCGCCTACCAGGTCGCCGAACGCTGGCACCGCGGCCAGAAGCGCAAGAGCGGCGACCCCTACATCACGCACCCCCTCGCCGTGACCACGATCCTCGCCGAACTCGGCATGGACCCGGCCACGCTGATGGCGGGCCTGCTGCACGACACCGTCGAGGACACCGAGTACGGCCTCGACCAGCTGCGCCGCGACTTCGGCGACTCGGTGGCCCTGCTCGTCGACGGCGTCACCAAGCTCGACAAGGTCAAGTTCGGCGAGGCCGCGCAGGCCGAGACCGTGCGCAAGATGGTCGTCGCGATGGCCAAGGACCCGCGCGTCCTGGTCATCAAGCTCGCCGACCGCCTGCACAACATGCGCACCATGCGCTACCTCAAGCGCGAGAAGCAGGAGAAGAAGGCGCGCGAGACCCTGGAGATCTACGCGCCGCTCGCCCACCGCCTGGGCATGAACACCATCAAGTGGGAACTGGAGGACCTCGCCTTCGCGATCCTCTACCCCAAGATGTACGACGAGATCGTCCGGCTGGTGGCCGAGCGGGCACCGAAGCGTGACGAGTACCTGGCCATAGTGACCGACGAGGTCCAGTCCGACCTGCGCGCGGCCCGCATCAAGGCGACCGTCACCGGCCGCCCCAAGCACTACTACTCCGTCTACCAGAAGATGATCGTGAGAGGCCGCGACTTCGCGGAGATCTACGACCTGGTGGGCATCCGCGTCCTCGTCGACACCGTCCGGGACTGCTACGCCGCCCTCGGCACCGTGCACGCGCGCTGGAACCCGGTCCCCGGCCGGTTCAAGGACTACATCGCGATGCCCAAGTTCAACATGTACCAGTCGCTGCACACCACGGTCATCGGCCCCAACGGCAAGCCCGTCGAACTCCAGATCCGCACGTTCGACATGCACCGCCGCGCCGAGTACGGCATCGCCGCGCACTGGAAGTACAAGCAGGAGGCCGTCGCCGGCGCCTCCAAGGTCCGTACCGACGCGCCCCGTTCGACGGCCCGCGACAAGGACGCCGTCAACGACATGGCGTGGCTGCGGCAGTTGCTCGACTGGCAGAAGGAGACCGAGGACCCCAGCGAGTTCCTGGAGTCCCTGCGCTTCGACCTCTCGCGCAACGAGGTCTTCGTCTTCACGCCCAAGGGCGACGTCATAGCGCTTCCGGCCGGGGCCACCCCGGTGGACTTCGCGTACGCGGTCCACACGGAGGTCGGCCACCGGACCATAGGAGCACGGGTCAACGGCCGCCTCGTACCGCTCGAATCGACCCTGGACAATGGCGACCTGGTGGAGGTCTTCACCTCCAAGGCGGCCGGCGCGGGCCCCTCCCGCGACTGGCTCGGCTTCGTCAAGTCGCCGCGGGCCCGCAACAAGATCCGCGCCTGGTTCTCCAAGGAGCGCCGCGACGAGGCGATCGAGCAGGGCAAGGACGCCATCGCGCGCGCGATGCGCAAACAGAACCTGCCCATCCAGCGCATCCTGACCGGCGACTCGCTCGTCACCCTCGCGCACGAGATGCGCTACCCGGACATCTCCTCCCTGTACGCGGCGATCGGCGAGGGCCATGTGGCCGCGCAGGGCGTCGTACAGAAGCTGGTGCAGGCCCTCGGCGGCGAGGAGGCCGCGACCGAGGAGATCGACGAGACGGTACCGCCCGCGCGCGGGCGTGGCCGCAAGCGGCGCGGCGGCAACGACCCGGGTGTGGTCGTCAAGGGCGTCGACGACGTGTGGGTCAAGCTGGCCCGCTGCTGCACGCCCGTACCCGGCGACCCGATCATCGGCTTCGTCACGCGCGGCAGCGGCGTATCGGTGCACCGCAGCGACTGCGTCAACGTGGAGTCACTGTCCAGGGAGCCGGAGCGCATCCTGGAGGTCGAGTGGGCGCCCACCCAGTCCTCGGTCTTCCTGGTCGCCATCCAGGTCGAGGCCCTGGACCGCTCCCGGCTCCTGTCGGACGTCACCCGCGTCCTGTCCGACCAGCACGTCAACATCCTCTCCGCGGCCGTCCAGACCTCCCGCGACCGCGTCGCCACCTCCCGCTTCACCTTCGAGATGGGCGACCCGAAACACCTGGGCCACGTCCTGAAGGCCGTACGGGGCGTGGAGGGCGTCTACGACGTGTACCGGGTGACGTCGGCGCGCCAGCAGCACTGAGACACTTCGCAGCACTGAGGCGCCCCGCGTCCCGAAAGGGGCGCGGGGCGCCT
>LJCV01000119.1 GCA_001298575.1 Actinobacteria bacterium OK074 | reverse complement strand
CGCCCAACCGCCCCCCACCACCAGCGGCCCCTCTCCCAACCGGAGTAACCCATCTCACTGGAGCAGCGCCGAAGTCCCGTGATTCCCTGATCCCATGAGCAACATCGCCGTGACCACCTGGTCCCTGGAGCAGACCTCCCCCGCCGACCTGCTGCCCGCGCAGGTTCCCGAGGGTGACGTCCGTGTGGTGCGCGCCGAGGTGCCCTCCCCCGAGTTCAGCCGTTTCCTGTACACCTCGGTCGGCGGCGACATCCACTGGACGGACCGGCTGACCTGGCCGTACGCGCGCTGGCAGGAGTACCTGGGGCGGCCCGGCACGGAGACCTGGGTGGCGTACGAGCGGGGGACGCCGGCGGGGTTCGTGGAGCTGGACCCGCAGGACGACGGGGTGGTGGAGATCGCCTACTTCGGGCTGCTCCCGGCCTTCCGGGGCCGCCGGATCGGCGGTCATCTGCTCGCGTACGGCGTCGCCCGGGCCTGGGACCTGGCCGGACGGTGGCCCGGGCGGGCCGAGACCAAGCGGGTCTGGGTGCACACCTGCAGCAAGGACGGAGAGCACGCCATGAGCAACTATCTGCGTCGCGGTTTCGCGCTCTTCGACACCAAGGTCGAGGAGGAGACCGAGCGGTCGACACCCGGCCCCTGGCCAGGGGCTTGACCTGCCTGACCTGCACAGACACCGGCAGGTCCGCGCCATGTGAGCAACACCACCTCGTATCACATGGCGAGACGAAGATGTCCGGATGTCGGGCAATGCTGGACGCTGTCCAGATCGCCGTGACACGCTTCCGTCATGTCTGGAACTGGAATTGCCTTGGTGAGTCGGCGCCACGTCGATCTCGGCCGCATGTCCAGCGCCATCTGTCTGGCGAGCTGAGCGACCGAGCGGCGCCCGCTTTCCGCCTTCGCTGCACCCCCGCGCATCGCGACGCTTCGCTCCCATGCACTCGTACGCACAGGTCAAGAGCCGCTTCCCGCCTGTCCCGAAGGACGTAATCACCATGGCCGCCACCCCGCAGAATCCCGCCGCGCCCCGCCGCAAGGTGAGCCGTCACCGCGGTGAGGGTCAGTGGGCCGTGGGTCACTTCACCCCGCTCAACGGCAACGAACAGTTCAAGAAGGACGACGACGGTCTCAATGTGCGGACACGCATTGAGACGATCTACTCCAAGCGCGGGTTCGACTCGATCGACCCGAACGACCTGCGCGGCCGGATGCGCTGGTGGGGGCTGTACACCCAACGCAAGCCCGGGATCGACGGCGGCAAGACCGCGATCCTGGAGCCGGAGGAGCTGGACGACTCGTACTTCATGCTGCGTGTGCGCATCGACGGCGGCCGGCTGTCGACCCGGCAGCTGAAGGTCATCGGCGAGATCTCGCAGGAGTTCGCACGCGGCACCGCCGACATCACCGACCGGCAGAACATCCAGCTGCACTGGATCCGGATCGAGGACGTGCCCGCGATCTGGGACCGTCTGGAGGCCGTCGGCCTGTCCACCACCGAGGCGTGCGGCGACACCCCCCGCGTGATCCTCGGCTCGCCGGTCGCCGGGATCGCCGCCGACGAGATCATCGACGGCACCCCGGCCGTCGACGAGATCCACCGCCGGATCGTCGGCAACAAGGAATTCTCCAACCTGCCGCGCAAGTTCAAGTCCGCCATCTCCGGCTCGCCGCTGCTGGACGTGGCGCACGAGATCAACGACATCGCGTTCGTCGGCGTCACCCACCCCGAGCACGGCCCCGGCTTCGACGTCTGGGTCGGCGGCGGCCTGTCCACCAACCCGAAGATCGGCCAGCGGCTGGGCGCCTGGGTCCCGCTCGACGAGGTCCCCGACGTCTACGAGGGCGTCATCTCGATCTTCCGCGACTACGGCTACCGGCGGCTGCGCACCCGCGCCCGGCTGAAGTTCCTGGTCGCCGACTGGGGCATCGCCAAGTTCCGTCAGGTACTGGAGGACGAGTACCTCAAGCGGAAGCTGACCGACGGCCCCGCGCCCGACCAGCCCGTGGCGCGCTGGCGCGACCACATCGGCGTGCACCAACAGCAGGACGGCCGTTACTACATCGGTTTCGCGCCGCGTGTCGGCCGGGTGGACGGCACCACGCTGACGAAGATCGCAGAGCTGGCCGAGGCGCACGGCTCCGGCCGGCTGCGGACCACCGTCGAGCAGAAGATGATCGTGCTCGACGTCGACGAAGCACAGATCGACTCGCTGGTCGAGGGCCTGGAGGCGCTCGACCTGACGGTGAAGCCGTCGCCGTTCCGGCGCGGCACGATGGCCTGCACGGGCATCGAGTACTGCAAGCTCGCCATCGTCGAGACCAAGGCGCGCGGCGCCTCGCTGATCGACGAACTGGAGCGCCGCATCCCGGAGTTCGACGAGCCGATCACCATCAACATCAACGGCTGCCCGAACGCCTGTGCCCGTATCCAGGTGGCGGACATCGGTCTCAAGGGCCAGCTGGTCCTGGACGACAACGGCGAGCAGGTCGAGGGCTTCCAGGTGCACCTGGGCGGCGCGCTCGGCCTGGAGGCCGGTTTCGGCCGCAAGGTGCGCGGCCTGAAGGTGACCTCCCAGGAGCTGCCCGACTACGTCGAGCGCGTCCTGCGCCGCTTCCAGGAGCAGCGCGAGGACGGCGAGCGGTTCGCCACCTGGGCCGCCCGCGCCTCCGAGGAGGCACTGTCATGAGCGAGCGAGCCGCCCCCTTCTACTGCCCCTACTGCGGTGACGAGGACCTGCGCCCGAACGAGGAAGGCCACGGGGCGTGGGAATGCGGAGCATGCAGTCGAGCCTTCCAGTTGAAGTTCCTCGGGCTGTTGTCCCGGGGGCTGATACGAGCCGCTGACGGAGGGGACCAGACGTGACAGCCCTACAGGCCGATACGGCCCAGGAGACCGACACAGGCAGCGATCCGCAGGCCGACCGCGACGCCGCGCTCAGGGCGCTCGCCGAGCAGGCCGCCCGCGATCTGGAGGACGCCTCCGCGCTGGAGATCCTCCAGTGGGCCACGGAAACTTTCGGAAAGCGTTTTTGCGTGACGTCGTCCATGGAGGACGCGGTGGTCGCCCACCTCGCCTCCCGCGCCCTGCCCGGCGTGGACGTCGTGTTCCTCGACACCGGTTACCACTTCCCGGAGACCATCGGCACCCGCGACGCCGTGGAGGCCGTGATGGACGTCAACGTCATCACGCTCACCCCGCGGCAGAGGGTCGCCGAACAGGACGCCGAGTACGGCCCCCGGCTGCATGAGCGCGACCCCGACCTGTGCTGCAAGCTGCGCAAGGTGCAGCCGCTGGAGCGGGGACTGGCCGCGTACGACGCCTGGGCCACCGGGCTGCGCCGCGACGAGTCCCCGACCCGGGCGCTCACCCCGGTCGTCGGCTGGGACGAGAAGCGCCGCAAGGTGAAGATCTCCCCGATCGCCCGCTGGACGCAGGACGACGTCGAGGCGTACGTCGCCGAGCACGGGGTGCTCACCAACCCCCTGCTCATGGACGGCTACGCCTCCGTCGGCTGCGCCCCCTGCACCCGCCGGGTCCTGGAGGGCGAGGACGCGCGCTCCGGCCGCTGGGCGGGCCTCGGGAAGACCGAATGCGGGCTGCACGAATGACGACGACCACGGCCGCCACCGGCCGCCCCACCCCCACCGAGAACACCCCGGCCACCGCGGCCCCCACCGACTCCCGGGAGAACCACGTGACGACCGCCGGAGCCACCGTCTGGCTCACGGGTCTGCCGAGCGCCGGCAAGACCACCATCGCCTACGAACTGGCGGGCCTGCTGCGGGAACAGGGCCAGCTCGTCGAGGTGCTCGACGGTGACGAGATCCGCGAGTTCCTCACCGCGGACCTCGGGTTCACCCGCGCCGACCGGCACACCAACGTGCAGCGCATCGGTTTCCTCGCCGATCTGCTCGCCCGCAACGGTGTCAAGGCGCTCGTCCCCGTCATCGCCCCGTACGCCGACAGCCGCGAGGCGGTGCGCAAGCGCCACCAGGTCAGCGGTGCCGCGTACGTCGAGGTGCATGTGGCGACCCCGGTCGACGTCTGCTCCGTACGGGACGTGAAGGGGCTGTACGCCAAGCAGGCGGCGGGCGAGATATCGGGCCTGACCGGGGTCGACGACCCGTACGAGGAACCGGTTGCGCCGGATCTGCGCATCGAGTCGCAGAACCAGACGGTGCGGGAGTCCGCTGCCGCCGTTCTCGAACTGCTCGTCGAGAGGGGACTCGCATGACCGCGACCGTCACTCCTGTCACGCCGGGCACCGGAAACCCGTACGCGCTCAGTCACTTGGACGCGTTGGAGTCCGAGGCGGTGCACATCTTCCGCGAGGTGGCGGGCGAGTTCGAACGACCGGTGATCCTCTTCTCCGGCGGCAAGGACTCCATCGTCATGCTGCACCTGGCCCTGAAGGCATTCGCCCCCGCGCCAATCCCCTTCTCCCTCCTGCACGTTGACACCGGGCACAACTTCCCCGAGGTCCTCGACTACCGCGACCGCACCGTCGAGCAGCACGGACTACGACTGCACGTGGCCTCCGTCCAGGACTACATCGACCGCGGAGTCCTCCGCGAACGCCCCGACGGCACCCGCAACCCCCTCCAGACCCTCCCCCTGACCGAGAAGATCCAGGCCGAACGCTTCGACGCCGTCTTCGGCGGCGGACGCAGGGACGAGGAGAAGGCCCGCGCGAAAGAACGCGTCTTCTCGCTACGGGACGAGTTCTCGCAGTGGGACCCCCGCCGCCAGCGCCCCGAACTCTGGAACCTCTACAACGGCCGCCACGCAGCAGGCGAACACGTCCGCGTCTTCCCCCTCTCCAACTGGACCGAGCTCGACGTCTGGCAGTACATCGCCCGCGAGGAGATCGAACTCCCGGCGATCTACTTCGCCCACCACCGCGAGGTGTTCAACCGCGGCGGCATGTGGCTCACCCCCGGCGAATGGGGCGGTGCCAAGGGCGGTGAGACCGTCGAGAAGCGGCTCGTGCGGTACCGGACCGTCGGGGACATGTCCTGCACGGGGGCCGTCGACTCGGACGCCACGACGCTGGACGACGTCATCGCGGAGATCGCCGCGTCCCGGCTGACCGAACGTGGCGCGACCCGCGCGGACGACAAGATGTCCGAGGCCGCGATGGAAGACCGCAAGCGCGAGGGGTACTTCTAACCATGACCAGCACCACCGAGCAGCTGACCGGTCTGTCCGAGACCACCCTTCTGCGGTTCGCGACCGCCGGCTCCGTCGACGACGGCAAGTCGACGCTCGTCGGACGGCTGCTGCACGACTCCAAGTCGGTCCTCACCGACCAACTGGAGGCCGTGCAGCGGGTTTCGGCCGACCGGGGCCAGGACGGTCCGGACCTCGCGCTGCTGACCGACGGGCTGCGGGCCGAGCGCGAGCAGGGCATCACCATCGACGTGGCCTACCGCTACTTCGCCACCCCCCGCCGCCGCTTCATTCTCGCCGACACCCCCGGCCACGTGCAGTACACCCGCAACATGGTGACCGGCGCCTCCACCGCCGAGCTGACGGTGGTGCTGGTGGACGCCCGCAACGGCGTCGTCGAGCAGACCCGCCGGCACGCCGCAATCGCGGCCCTGCTGCGGGTGCCGCACGTGGTGCTGGCCGTCAACAAGATGGACCTGGTCGAATATCGCGAAACCGTTTTCGCGGCCATCGCCGAGGAGTTCACGGCGTACGCGACGGAGCTGGGCGTCCCCGAGGTCACCGCGATCCCCATCTCGGCGCTCGTCGGCGACAACGTCGTGGAACCGTCCGCGCACATGGACTGGTACGGCGGCCCGACCGTGCTGGAACACCTGGAAACGGTTCCGGTAAGTCACGACCTGGCGCACTGCCACGCCCGGCTGCCCGTGCAGTACGTGATCCGGCCGCAGACCGCCGAGCACCCGGACTACCGCGGGTACGCGGGCCAGATCGCGGCGGGCACGTTCCGCGTCGGCGACCGCGTCACCGTACTGCCGTCCGGCCGTACGACGGCGATCACCGGCATCGACCTGCTGGGCAAGCCGGTGCGGGTGGCGTGGACGCCGCAGTCCGTCACCCTCCTGCTGGAGGACGACATCGACATCTCGCGCGGCGACCTGATCGCCCCCGCGGAGGACGCGCCGCCGGCCACGCAGGACGTCGAGGCGACCGTCTGCCACGTCGCCGACCAGCCGCTCACCGTCGGCCACCGCGTGCTGCTCAAGCACGGCACCCGCACGGTCAAGGCGATCGTCAAGGACATCCCGTCCCGGCTCACCCTCGACGACCTGTCGCTGCACCCGCACCCCGGGCAGCTGGTCGCCAACGACATCGGCCGGGTCAAGATCCGTACGGCCGAACCGCTGCCCGCCGACGCGTACGCGGACTCGCGGCGCACCGGATCGTTCATCCTGATCGACCCGGCGGACGGCACCACCCTCACCGCGGGCATGGTCGGCGAGTCGTTCGCCTCGCCCGAGCCGGTGAAGAACCCGGCCGAGGACGACGGGTGGGACTTCTGACATGACCACCAGCTGTGTCTTCTCCACGTTCGCGAAGGAGGGCGGCCGCGTCGGCAGCGGCGTCGTCGGCAGCGGACAGGGCGGGGAGTCGCGATGTGCGGGCTGACGTACGCGCACTGCCTGCGCGCCCCGTCCCCACGCTCTTCGCCCTCCCCCCACCCGCTGTTGTCCCGGAAGAGACGACGCAGACCTGACGACCTCCCGGCCACGACCTGAACGTCCGTGACCCGCCGGGCCAACGAGAGGAACACCTCCCGTGCCTGCCAACCGCTCGCGCTCCCCTCTGTTCCGCCGCGGCCTCGCCGTGGCCGCCGCTCTTCCGCTGCTCGCCCTCGCCGCCTGCGGTTACGGCTCCGACTCCGACAGCACCGACACGGGTGCCAAGGTCGCCGCGGGGGCGAAGAAGATCGACGGACTCGGCTCCGTGAAGATCGGTTACTTCGCCAACCTGACGCACGCGACCGCTCTCGTCGGCGCCCAGAAGGGCTTCTTCCAGAAGGCGCTCGGCGCCACCAAGGCGGAGTACTCGATCTTCAACGCGGGTCCGTCCGAGATCGAGGCCCTCAACGCCGGGTCCATCGACATCGGCTGGATCGGCCCCTCCCCGTCGATCAACGGCTACACCGCGTCCAAGGGCAAGAGCCTGCGCATCATCAGCGGTTCGGCGTCCGGCGGGGTGAAGCTCGTCGTCAACCCGAAGAAGATCAAGTCCCTGAAGGACGTCAAGGGCAAGAAGATCGCCACCCCCCAGCTGGGAAACACGCAGGACGTGGCGTTCCTCAACTGGATCGCGGACCAGGGCTGGAAGGTCGACGCGCAGAGCGGCAAGGGTGACGTGTCGGTGGTGCGCACCGACAACAAGATCACGCCGGACGCCTTCAAGTCCGGTTCCATCGACGGCGCCTGGGTGCCGGAGCCGACCGCGTCCAAGCTGGTCGCCGAGGGCGGCAAGGTGCTGCTCGACGAGGCCGACCTGTGGCCGGACAAGAAGTTCGTGATCACGAACGTGATCGTGCGGCAGAGCTTCCTCAAGGAGCACCCGAAGGCCGTCGAGGCGGTCCTGAAGGCGTCGGTCACCACCAACAAGTGGATCAACGCCAACTCGGCCGCGGCGGCGACGGCGGCGAACGCGCAGCTGAAGGCCGACTCGGGTGCGGCGCTGCCGACGAGCGTCCTGGACTCGGCGTGGAAGTCGATCGTGGTCACCAACGACCCGCTGGCCTCCACCCTCAACACCGAGGCGGAGCACGCGGTCAAGGCGGGTCTGCTCGAAAAGCCCGACCTGGACGGCATCTACGACCTCACGCTCCTGAACAAGGTCCTCAAGGCCGACGGGGAGAGCACGGTCAGTGACGCGGGCCTGGGCGTCAAGTAGCCCCGGTTTCCGTCGAGTTCCTTGAACGACCCTTCTTGAACGACCCGAAGTCCTTGAAGTCCTTGAAGTCCTTGAGTTCCCAGGAGGTGACGAACCATGGCCACCGCGCTCACCAAGGCCGCTGACACCGAGGCAGTGGAACATGCCGCCCGCATCGAACACGTCTCGAAGTCGTTCGCCGGGCCCGGCGGGCAGCAACTCGTCCTCGACGACATCACGTTGGATGTCGCACCGGGCGAGTTCGTCACCCTCCTGGGGGCCTCGGGCTGCGGCAAGTCGACGCTGCTGAACCTGGTGGCGGGGCTCGACGAGCCCTCCGCCGGGTCCATCACGACCCACGGGCGGCCCGCTCTGATGTTCCAGGAGCACGCCCTGTTCCCGTGGCTGACCGCGGGCAAGAACATCGAACTCGCCCTGAAACTCAGGGGAGTTCCGAAGGCGGAGCGGCGCGAGCGGGCCGAGGGCCTGCTCCGGCTCGTCCGGCTGGAAGGCGCGTACGGCAAGCGGGTGCACGAACTGTCCGGCGGTATGCGGCAGCGCGTGGCGATGGCCCGCGCGCTCGGCCAGGAGAGCCGACTGCTGCTGATGGACGAGCCGTTCGCGGCGCTGGACGCGATCACCCGGGACGTGCTGCACGACGAACTGGCCCGGATCTGGCAGGAGACGGGCCTGTCCGTGCTGTTCGTGACGCACAACGTGCGCGAGGCGGTACGGCTCGCGCAGCGCGTGGTGCTGCTCTCCTCCCGGCCCGGCCGCGTCGCACGGGAGTGGACGGTGGACATCCCGCAGCCGCGCCGCATCGAGGACGCGCCCGTGGCCGAACTGTCCCTTGAGATCACCGAAGTACTGCGTGGGGAGATCCGCCGCCATGGCCAGCAGTAACTGGAAGACCGACGAAGCCGTCGCGAGCAGCAACCTCCAGTTGGTCGGCCTGGAGGCGGGCCTCGACGCCCTGGAGACCACCGTCGTCGGGGCCCGGGTGCCGTTCCGGCAGACCGCGAACCAGAAGATCCTGCCGCCGGTCGTCGCGATCCTCGTGGTGCTGGGCATCTGGCAGGCGCTGATCAGCTTCGACATCGTCACCGACCCGACGAAGCTGCCGGCGCCCGTCGATGTGTGGAACCAGGTCAAGGATGCCTGGCTGGAAGGCAAGTTGCTCGGTTACATCTGGACGAGCGTCTCGCGCGGCCTGCTCGGCTTCCTGTTCGCCCTGGTGATCGGCACCCCGCTGGGGCTGCTCGTGGCGCGGGTGCGGTTCGTGCGCGCGGCGATCGGGCCGATCCTGTCCGGACTGCAGTCGCTGCCGTCGGTGGCGTGGGTGCCGCCCGCGGTGATCTGGCTGGGCCTGAACAACTCGATGATGTACGCGGTGATCCTGCTCGGTGCGGTGCCGTCGATCGCCAACGGCCTGGTGTCGGGCGTCGACCAGGTGCCGCCGCTGTTCCTGCGGGCCGGGCGCACGCTCGGTGCGACGGGGCTGAAGGGCACCTGGCACATCGTCATGCCGGCTGCTCTGCCCGGGTACTTGGCGGGTCTGAAGCAGGGCTGGGCGTTCTCGTGGCGGTCGCTGATGGCGGCGGAGATCATCGCCTCCTCCCCCGATCTGGGCGTCGGGCTCGGGCAGTTGCTGGAGAACGGCCGCAACGCCAGTTCCATGTCCATGGTGTTCCTCGCCATCTTCCTCATCCTCGGGGTCGGCATCGCCATCGACCTGCTGTTCTTCAGCCCGTTGGAGCGGTGGGTGCTGCGCAGCCGCGGGCTGCTGGTGAAGAGCTGACGTTCTGTGCGTACCGCTCGTAGCGTCTGTACCGCCCGGGTTCCGTCCGCGTCGTCCGGTGCTCCGGTCGCTCCCGCCTCCGGCGCGCCGGTCCTGCTCGTCGTCGCGCACGGCAGCCGTGATCCACGCCATGCGGCGACCGTGCACGCCCTGGTACGGCGGGTACGGTCGCTGCGGCCGGACGTGCGGGTCGAAACCGGTTTCCTGGACTTCAACATCCCTTCCGTGCAGGGGGTGTTGGAGTCCCTGGCGGCGGAGGGCGTGCGTGACGTCGTCGCGCTGCCGCTGCTGTTGACCCGCGCGTTCCACGCCAAGTCCGACATCCCGGCGGTCCTGCGGGACGCGCCGCCACAGCTGCGGATCCGGCAGGCGGAGGTGCTCGGGCCGTCGCCGCGGTTGCTCGCGGCGCTGGAACGGCGGTTGTACGAGGCCGGGTTGCGGCCGCAGGACAAGTCCTCCACCGGGGTGGTGCTGGCGTCGGCGGGGTCCACGGATCCGGAGGCGATTGCGGTGATCTCCGGTGTCGCGCGGGAGTGGGAGCGGTCGGGGTGGGGGGCCGTGCGGGTCGCCTTCGCGTCGGCGACGCTGCCGCGGACGGAGGACGCGGTGCGGGAGTTGCGGGAGTTGGGGTGGGGGCGGGTTGCCGTGGCGCCGTACGTCCTGGCACCCGGGTTCCTGCCGGACCGCATTGCGCGGGGGGCGGTGGAGGCGGGGGCGGATGGGCTGGCGGGGGTGTTGGGGGCTTCGGTGGAGGTGGGGGGGGTGGTGTTGGGGCGCTATGCGG
>LJCV01000118.1 GCA_001298575.1 Actinobacteria bacterium OK074 | reverse complement strand
GAGCTACAAGGCGCCGCCCCCCGCCACCCCCAACCGCAACCGCCGCTGCACACCCCCCGACACCCCCGCCACCACCAACGCCTCCCGCACAGCCCCCGCCACCGGCGCCACATCAAGCACCCGCGGCCGAGCCAGCGGCGCCTCGACGGCCAGTCGGGCGCCGATGTGGTCCCGCAACAGAACGTGGTCGTTCTGCAACGTCCCACCACCCAGCACCACCGGCGTAGCCGTACGCAGCAGCCGCAGCCGCCGCAGCAGCGCGGTGACCATGGCGACGATCTCGTCGCCGAGGCGCTCCACGATGCCGCGCGCCACCACGTCACCCCCCGCCGCCGTCGCGAAGACAACCGGTGCCAGCCCGTGCAGCGCCGTCACCGGAATGTCGCCGTCACCGACGGCCAGCGCGACCGCCTCCACGCTGCCCAGGCCGAAGAGCCCCGGCAACTCCCGCCGCAGTCGCGTCGCCGGCCCCCGCCCGTCCCCCGCGCGGACCGCGGCGCCCAGGCCCGCCCGGGCCACGGCGAGCCCGCCGCCCCAGTCCCCGGTGATGTCGCCGAGGGAGAGGAAACGGGCGGAGCGGCCCCCGGGATGGACCGCGGCGGCGTTGATCCCGGCGCCGGAGACCACCGCCACACCCCAGCCGTCGGGCGCGCCGGCCCCCAGCACGGCGAGGGTGTCGTTGCGTACGACGGTCCGCTCGGCCACCCCCAGCTCGGTCAACTGCCGTAGCGCCAGGCGCTCCTGGGCCCGGCGGTCGACATTGGCGAGGAAGTACGCGCCCACCGAGACCGGGGTCGTGCCGGGCAGCCCCGCCGCGGCGAGCGCGCGCCGGCCGAGTTCGGCGAGCCGTCGCGTGGTGACCTCCATGCCCTCGGTGTGCGGCCGGGTGCCCTCGCCGCGCACCCATGCCAGCAGCCGCCCCTCCGTGTCCGCGAGGACGAGGTCGGTCTTGGAGTTCCCGCCGTCGACGCCCACCACGAGGTCAGGCATCGACGGCCTCGCCCGCGCGGAACCGGGGCAGGTGATGGCGGTTGGCCTCCAGCAGCGCCTCCAACAGCCCCTCCGCCAGGGCCCATTCGCGCACCAGCGGGTTGGCCATGAGGGCGCGCCGGGCCACTGTACGGTCCCCGGTCAGCGCCGCCTCGACGGTGAGCGTCTCGTACGCGGTGACCGCCTGGACGAGCCCGAGCATCTCGGGCGGCAGGGGCGGTACGGGCACGGGGTGCGCACCGGCGGTGTCGACGTGGGCCGGGACCTCGACCACGGCCTCGTCCGGCAGGCCGGGCAGGACTCCGTCGTTGCGGACGTTCACGTAGTGGTGGGCGCCGTCGCCGGTGAGCAGGCTGGTGACCAGGGCCGCGGCGGCCTCGCTGTAGTAGGCGCCGCCGCGTTGCTGGAGCAGTTCGGGCTGCCGGTCCAGCGCGGGGTCGGCGTAGAGGGTGAGCAACTCCCTCTCGATGGCGATGACTTGGTCGGCCCGATGGGCTCCGGGCCCGGTCTGTTGGGCTCTCACCTCGTCGTGCGTGCAGTAGAAGTAGTGCAGGTAGTAGGAGGGGATGGCGCCCAGGTCGCGCAACGCCCCTGCCGGGACGCGGAGTTGGGCGGCGAGTTCGTCGAGCGCCGCGCCGGTCAGCAGCTCCGGCAGGCGGTCCGTGCCGTCGACGGTGACCGAGCGGATCCAGGACAGGTGGTTGAGACCGGCGTGGCCGAGCCGGACACGGTCGGGGTCGGTGCCGAAGTGGGCGGCCAGCTGCCGCTGGAACTTGATCGCCACGTTGCACAGGCCGACCGCGCGGTGTCCCGCGTCCAGCAACGCGCGGGTGACGATGCCGACCGGGTTGGTGAAGTCGACGATCCAGGCGCCCGGTTGGGCCCGGCGGCGGACCTCCTCGGCGATGTCGAGCACCACCGGCACCGTCCGCAGGGCCTTGGCGAAGCCACCGGGGCCGGTGGTCTCCTGGCCGAGCAGGTCGAAGCGGTTGGGCAGGGTCTCGTCGACCAGCCGGGCGGCCTGTCCGCCGACCCGGAGTTGAACGAGTACGGCGGCGGCCTGGTCCACCGCGGCGGTGAGGTCGGTCGTGGTGGTCAGGCGGCCGGGGAAGCCGTGCCGGGTCAGGATGCGCCGGGCCAGGGCGCCGACCACGGCGAGGCGGTCGGCGTCGACGTCGTGCAGGACGAGTTCGTCGACCGGCAGCACGTCGGCCCGCCGGGCGAAGCCCTCGATCAGTTCGGGCGTGTAGGTGCTGCCACCGCCGACAACGGTGATCTTCATCGTGCTCCCAGAGGTACAGCAGAGTGCAGGAGGGCAGAAGTGGGGTGCGGGCGCGTGGAGTTCAGCCCTTGACGCCGGTCAGCGCGATGCCCTCGACGAAGACCTTCTGGGCCAGGAAGAACAGCACCAGGACCGGCAGCAGGAACATCAGCGAGGCCGCCATCTGCAACTGGTAGGCGTTCTGGTGCCCGTTCTTGGCGAGCTGGCTGAGGGCCACCGCGAGGGTCTGGCCGGTGTCGCTGTTCCCGGTGTAGAGCAGCGGGTTGTAGAAGTCGTTCCACGCGTACAGGAACGCGAACAGCGCCACGGCGGCAATCGCCGGCTTGGCCATGGGGATCAACACCCGCCACAGGATGCGGAGTTCGCCCGCGCCGTCCACGCGAGCCGCCTCGGTGAACTCGTCCGGGATGGTGAGGAAGAACTGGCGCAGCAGGAAGATGCTGAACGCGTCCCCGAAGAACGACGGGACGATCAGCGGCTTCAGGGTGCCCACCCAGCCGATGTGCGCGTACATGACGTACAGCGGCAGGCTGGTGACCTGGGCCGGGATCATCATCGCGGCCAGGACGACCAGGAAGACGCCCTCCCGGCCGCGCCACCGCAGCCGGGCCAGCGCGTAGGCCACGGGCACCGAGGAGACGACGACCCCGATCGTGGAAAGTCCGGCGTACACCATGGTGTTGAGCAGGTCGCGGCCGAACGGCATGGCCCTGAAGACCTCGCGGAAGTTGCCGAACTCCCAGGGCGAGGGCCACAACGAGCCCGTGCCCGCCTGGTGTTGGGTCATGAACGCGGTCAGCACGCCGATCGTCAGCGGCAGGAGGAAGCAGAGCGCGATGGCGACGGCGGGCGCGTGCTCGGCCAGGACGTACAACAGCCGTCGGCCTGCGCGGGGTTGACGCTTCGTCAGGTTCAGGGTGCTCATCGGCCGCCTCCCGCGTGGTGCACGAAGCGGCGCGAGACGCGGATGAACACCACGGTCGCCGCGAAGATGACCAGGAACAGCAGCCAGGCCATGGCCGAGGCGTAACCGGTCTTGAAGTAGCCGAAGCCCTGCCGGTACAGCTCGGTGGAGTAGAACAGCAGCGAGCCCGCCGGGTAGCCGATCAGGTCGTTGCTGGAGGAGGTGGCGTTCGCCGAACTGGACGCCACGAACGCCTCGGTGAAGTACTGGAAGGTGTAGATCATCCCGGTGAGCAGGGCGAAGAAGACGACCGGGGAGATCGCCGGGAGGGTGACACTGCGGAACTTCTGCAACGCGCCCGCCCCGTCGAGTTCGGCGGCCTCGTACAGCTCTCGGGGTACGTCGAGCATCGCGGCCGAGAAGATGACCATGACGTTGCCGCTGGCCCACAGCGCCATCAGGACGAGGCTGGGCTTGGACCAGGCCGGGTCCGAGAACCAGCCGGGGCCGTCGACGCCGACCCACCCCAGCAGCCGGTTGAGCGGGCCGACCGGGTTGAGCAGCACGATGAACGACAGCGCGGCGGCCACCACCGGGACCATCGACGGCAGGAAGAACAGCGTGCGGTAGACGGCCCGGCCGCGCTTGACGCGGATGATCACCCAGGCGGTCAGCATGGCCCAGCCGGTGCGCAGCGGCACCATGACGACGACCATCCACAGCGTGTTGCGCACCGCGACCCAGAAGGTGTCCGACTGCGTGAACAGGGCCCGGTAGTTGCGCAGTCCGACGAACTGGACCGGCCGGTAGGAGCCGGCCTGGAAGTCGGTGAGCGAGTAGTAGAGCGTGGCGGCCACCGGGTAGAGCACGAAGACGGCGAACCCGACGACGAACGGGGACAGCAGGGCGAGCACGACCCACCAGCGGGCCCCGCTCGGACTGCGCCGCCGCCCGCCCCGGGCAGGGCGGCGGGTGCGCGCCGTGCCCGGGGCCTCGCCTGCGGGGGCGAGAACGGTCGTCATCTCTACTGCCCGCTCTCGGAGTTGAGGTCGTCGATCTTCTTTCCGACGCCCGCGAGTCCGCTCGCCGCGTCCTTCACCTTGCCCTGCTCGTAGTCGAGGAGGAACGCCCGCCAGGTGTCCATGTCCTCGATGCCCGCCGGGGTGAGCGTCTTGTAGGAGGAGTGCGCGTTCTCGAAGATGTCGACGAACGGCTTCCAGTGCGGGTCGCTCCGCTTGTCCCACGCCTTGAGCGCGGCGAACGTGGTCGGGATGTTGTAGACCGTGTCCGCGAGCTTGTTCAAGAACGTGGTGTCGGTGGTGAGTTGCTGGAGCGCGAAGAACGCCTCCTGCTTGTGCTTCGACCCCGCGGAGAGATACGCGACGGTGCCCAGGGTGCTGCCCGCGCCGTAGGTGCCCGACGATCCGTCCAGCACCGGCATCGGTACGACCCCGTAGTCGAAGTCCTTCTTCTCCGAGGCTATTTCGCCGACGTGCCACTCGCCGTCGTACTCCATGGCCGCGGCGCCGGTCAGCAGCGGGTTGCCCGCGTCGTCGGCGTGCGGCTGGTAACGGCCCACGAACTCCTGCACGTTGGACTCGCCGTAGTAGTCGATCAACTCCTGGTCCCACGTGAGGAGTTGTTGCCAATTGGCGTCGGAGGCGAAGGTGGTCCTGCCGTCCTCGCCGTAGAAGTCGGTGCCGCTGTGCGCCCCGGTGAAGAGGTAGCGGTTGACGTCGTAGTCGGAACGGGGCACGAAGCCGTACGTCTTGATGGAGCCGTCCGCGTTCTTGACGGTCAACTTCTTGGCGTCGGCGGTCAGTTCGGCGAGCGTGGTGGGCGGCTTGGTGATACCGGCCTCGGCGAACATCTTCTTGTTGTAGTAGAGCGCGAAGGCATCGGTCAGCAGCGGCAGCGCGCACTGCTTGCCCTGGTAGCGGGTGTAGGCGAGGGTCGCGGCCGGGAAGGTCTTCGCCGCGTCGATCTTGGCCGAGGACAGGTACGGACTCAGGTCCGCGACCGTGCCGTTGTAGCAGAACTTCGCCACGTTGTCGGGCACGGAGCCGATGAACACGTCCGGCGGATCACCCGCGGCGACCGCCTTGGCGTAGGCGGCGTCGTCCTTGTTGGGCACGAACTTGACGGTGAGCCATGGGTACTTGGCGTGCAGCCGGCTCAGCGTCGCCTTGAACGCGGCCACCTCGTTGGGGAGATGGTTGAACGTCCACACCGTGACGGTGGTCGCCTTGTGCGAGGCACCCGCCGAGATCGCGGAGGTGGGCTGGGAGGAGGCGGGACCGGTGGACGTACAGCCGGTCAGCAGGAGGGCGGTGGCGACGGCCGTGGCGGCCACGGGGCCAGTCGTTCGGCCGGTCATGGGGCGAGGCACGGAGCCGGTCAAACGGCCGGTGATAGGTTTCAACACTGATCGTCCTTCCTCGGAGACGGGATTCCCTGGGTGACGGATCGGTCGTCGGTCGACCGGGCACGGCAATACCCGGCGACCTGGAGCGGCGGCGCTGTCCGGCAAGACGGCGTCGCCGCGGTGCGTCGGCGTGGTGCGTCGGCGTGGGGGCGGAGACAACAACGGCTCCGCGCCCGCGGCACGACGACGGTTCAGGCGGACACGGCGGTGAATCCGCGCCCACGCAACAGTGGTTCAGGACGGAGACGGCAATGGCTCCGGCTGCGTGACAGCGGTGGTGGCGGCGGCGAAGGCCGCCTCGCGGGCCAGTTCGGCCGACATCGTGGTGGCTCCGGTGAGTACGGCCTCCTGGCCGAGGTCCGACGCCACGATGGGCGGCCGGAACGTACTGAAATCGGCCAGATGACGGGCGACCGGTTCGAGCAGCAGATCGCCGTTGGCGCCGATGGCGCCGCCCAGCACGATGCGTGCCGGGTCGATGAGGGGTACGACGCAGGCCACCACGTAGGCGACGCTGCGTGCGGTGTCGTCGACGATCTCCAGCGCGCCCGGGTCCCCGGCGCGCGCGAGTGCGAAGACGGTGCGCGGGCTGCCGTCACCGGGCAGCCCGAGCCGCCGGGCGCGGTCGCTGATGTAGCGCGCGCCCAGGTGTTCCTGTACGAGGTCCCGGCGCTGCCCGGCCGGCGCGACCATGCGGTCGCTGGGCAGGTAACCGGCCTCGCCCGCGACGCCGGTGGCGCCGCGCCGGACCCGGCCGTCCACCACCAGGCCGAGCCCGAGCCCGACCCCGAGGCTGACCAGGACGAAGTCGTCGGTGTCGGCGCCCAGTCCGTGCGTGCGCTCGGCCAACGCGGCCAGGTTCACGTCGTTCTCCAGCACCAACGGCACCGGCACCGCCCGGCCGAGCGCCTCGCCGAGCCCCCGCCCGGCGTCGGGCAGCCCTGCGGCGTACGAGAGTTGACGCCCGTCCGGGCCGACCGCGGCCGGCAGTCCGGCGACCACCTGGGTGATCCCGCCCAGGGGTTGGCCCACCTGCCCGGCCAACTCCACGCACATGTCCAGGACTTGGCCGACGAGCGCGTCGGCGCCTCGATGACCGCGCTGCTCGGACTCGGCACGCCCGCGCACCCGGCCGGTGACGTCGGCGACGGCGGCGCGGATCTTCCGGTGCCCGACGTCCACGCCGATCGCGAAGGCGCAGTCGGCGTTCACCCGGTACTGCGCCGGTGCCGGACCCTTGCGGCCGGTCGCCGGGCCGACCTCGGTGATCACGCCGCGCTCCAGCAGCAGCCCGACCGCGGCGGCGACGGTCGGCCGTGACAGCGGGATCCGTCCGGCCAGGTCGGTGGTCGTGACCGGGCCCGACTCGTCGATCGCCTCCAGAACGGCACGGCCGTTGAGCGAACGCAGCAACCGCTGCGGGCCTGCTGGGTAGCGGCGGGTCACGGGCCCTCGTTTCGCGTCTGTAAGAAAGAAAGTTGCTTATTTATACGCGCGAGGGTGGCCGGAATCAACCCCTCTGCGCGGCCGGCAATCCCCTGCGTCGGCTGAAGGAAGATTCAAAAGTGCGCAGATCACATCCGTAATCCCTCCTCTCGATGACGGAATCGGATCGCCCCGCCTACCATGCGTGGAGGGGCCATCCGTCCGGCGCGTCCGGCCGCTCCTGCGTACGTCAACGGAGTCACCGAGAGGGAGTCCCGACCGTGCAGGACACGCAGGACGAGCGGGGCGACGGCCGCGACGGCAATGACGACGGCCGCGAGCGGGACAACCCGGACGGGCGGACGGGGTACCTGGAGCGCCGGTACCGGATCCTCGTCGCGGGCTACGCGATCTCCTCGTACGGCAGCTACCTGAACATGGTGGCGCTCAACCTGTACGTGTACGCCGTCACCGAACGGGCCCTGGCCGTAGGCGTGTTCCTCGCGGTGCGGCTGGGCGCGGGCTTCGTCGCGGGCATGCTGGCCGGGCCGATCCTCGCCCGCTGGCCGGCGAAGGCGGTCATGTTCTGGGTGAACGTCGTCCAGGCGGCGACGCTCGTCGTCCTGGTGACGGCACCCGACGGGCTGCGTTCGGCCGCCCTGTTCTTCGTGTCGGCGTCCGCCGGGGTCACCGGCACGGTGTTCAGCGTCGCGCTGCGCAGCGCCGTCGTACCGGAGATGGTCGGGCAGGAACGCCGTACGTGGGCCAACTCCCTTATGGTCAGCTGGCGTTCGATGGCCATGGTGGTCGGGTTCGCGTCGGCGGGCGTGGTCGTCTCGCTGCTCGGGTACACGGCGGCGTTCCTGGTGGACATGGTGACGTTCCTGGTGTGCGCGGGGGCGGTGGCGCTGTTGCCGGGGGCGCGGGACGGGGCGGGGGCGGCCGATGAGGTGGCCGACGGTGCGGGGCTCGACGGTGCGGGGGCCGACGGTCCGGCCGACGGCGTGGTGGCTGACGGCGTGGTGGCCGATGCACCGAAGGACGACGGCTCTCAAGACGGCGGCGACAAGCGGGACTTGACGCGCACGCACACCGGAGCCGCCGTCGTCGCGCTCGCCGCCGCGCCCGTGCTCGGGCTGATGGTGCTGCTGCGCGCGGTGGACGCGCTCGGTTCGTCGTCGCACAACGCGGCGCTGCCTGTGTACTCGACGCAGCGCGACCACCACGATCCGGCCGTGTTCGTCAGCGTGTTCTGGTGCGTGTGGGCGCTCGGCAACGTGCTGGTCCAGCAGGTGATCCAGCGGTACACGCGCCGTTCAGGCCGGGCCGTGGGCGCGCTCGGCTTCGGGCTCGGCACGATCGCGATGTCCGCCGCCTTCATCCTGGCGTTCGCGGGGCTGCCGTGGGCGGCGACCGTCGTGATCGCGCTGCTCGCGGGCGCCGCCGACGGGCTGACCGAGGTGTCGTACACCTCTCACCTCCAGACCCTGCCGGACGCCCTGCGCACCCCCGCGTTCGGCCTGTCGGCCACCGTGGAGAACTTCGGGTTCGGCGTCGGGATGATCGCGGTCGGCGCCGCGCTCGACGCGTTCAGCCCGCTCGCGGTCGTGGCCGTCGCCCACGGAGCGGCCATCGTGGTCGCCGTGGTGTACGTCGGCCTGGTCCTGCGGCAACGTGTGGCGGGGGTGGCCGCCGGAGTTGCGGGGGTCTCGGCCGGGTCAACTGGCGTCGCGGGCGGCACGGATGAGAGCGGCGAAGACGACGAGGGGGTACGGGGTGCGGGACCGACGGGGGCAGGAGGACCGGCGTGTGGCGGTCGTCGGGATGGCGCTGAGGTTCCCGGGAGCTGACACGCCCGCGGCCTACTGGCGGGACATCCGGGCGGGCGTCTCGCACGTACGGCCTTTCACGCGGCGGGAGTTGGCGGCGAGCGGGGTACCGGAGGACGTCCTCGACGATCCGGATTTCGGAGGCGCGAGCGCCCTGCTGGACGACGGCGTCGACGGATTCGACGCGGGCTTCTTCGGCATGAGCGGACGCGAGGCCGAACTCACCGATCCGCAGCAGCGGTTGTTCCTGGAGTGCTGCGAACTGGCACTGGAGGACGGCGGATACGCCGGCCCTGGCGCGTCCGACGACCGCCGCGACCTCGGCGATCTCCGCGATCTCCGCGATCTCCGCGATCTCCGCGATCTCCGCGATCTCCGCGATCTCCGCATCGGGGTCTACGGCAGTGTCGGCTACCGCCTCTACTCGCTGCACAGTTACCTCGGTGCCAACGTCCTTGCCGGGGGCGGCTCGACGGCCAACGGGACGGCCAACGGGACGACCGAGGGGAAGACGGCCGACGGAACGACCACCGGAGCGGCCGACTGGACGACGGACTGGACGACCGCGAAGCAGATCCAGGTCGGCAACTACCCCGATTTCGCCGCGACTCGGGCCGCGTTCCGGCTCGGGCTGCGCGGTCCGGCGGTCACCGTGGCCACGGCCTGTTCCAGCGCGCTGGTCTCCGTGCACCTGGCCTGCCGGACGCTGCTCGCGGGCGACGCCGACCTGATGCTGGTGGCCTCGTCGGCCCTGCACCTGCCGCAGATCACCGGGCACCGGCATGTGCCCGGCTCCACGGTCTCCCCGACCGGAACAGTCCGCGCCTTCGACGCGGCGGCCGACGGCACGGTCGGCGGCAACGGCGCGGCGGCGGTCCTGCTGAAGCCGCTGGCAAGGGCGTTGGCCGACGGCGACACCGTGCACGCGGTGATCCTGGGCTCGGCGGTCACCAACGACGGGGCGGACAAGGGCCGTTACGGCACCGCCAACTCCCCCTCCAGGCACGGGAGTTTCGCCGCGCCGGGGGTCACCGGCCAGCGCGACGCCGTACTCGACGCCCTCCGCGACGCCCAGGTCACCCCCGACGAGATCGGCTACGTCGAGGCCCACGGCACCGGCACCTACAAGGGCGACCCGATCGAATTCGCCGCGCTCACCGAGGCGTTCCGCCGCCACACCGACCGCGTCGGGTTCTGCGCGCTCGGCTCGACCAAGCCCGCGATCGGGCACCTGGACAGCGCGGCGGGCCTCGCGGGGCTCATCAAGGCGATGCTGGTGCTGCCCCCCGGCGTGCTCCCGCCACTGGTGAACCTCACCCGCCCCAACCCCGAACTCGGCGTCGACAAAAGCCCGTTCGTCCTGCCACGGACGGCCACGCTCTGGCAGGGTGACGGTGTGCGACGGGCAGGTGTGCACTCCATCGGCATGGGCGGGACCAACGCACACGTGATCCTGGAGCAGGCCCCGCCACCCCCGCCCCGCCCGGCGGATCCCTCCCCCACGCCCGCGCTCCTCCCCCTGTCGGCGGCCACACCGGAGGCCCTGACCGCCTACGCCCGCGCCTTCCACGACACGCTGGTACGGGACCCCGGCCTCGCCCCCGCCGACCTGCTCACCACGACCGCACTGGGCCGACGACACTTGCGCCACCGCTTGGTCGTTACGGCACCGGCCGCCGAACTCGCGGACGCGCTGGGGGCGTTCGTGGCGGGGAGAACCGCCCCGCTCCCCACCGGCGGGGGGGACCCCC
>LJCV01000117.1 GCA_001298575.1 Actinobacteria bacterium OK074 | reverse complement strand
GTGTGCGGAGTCGGGTACGGCGGTGGAGATCAACAGCCGCCCGGAACGGCTCGACCCGCCACGACGGCTGCTGCGCGAGGCGGTCGACGCGGGCGTCCTGTTCGCCGTCGACACCGACGCCCACGCCCCCGGCCAGCTCGACTGGCAGCTCCTCGGCTGCGCCCGGGCCGAGGAGTGCGGGGTGCCCGCAGAGCGCGTGATCACCACCTGGAGCGCCGACGAGCTGCTGACGTGGACCAGGGACCGAAGAGTGCCGTCATGAACGCACGACAACGAGATGATCACGAAAGTGACACAGATCACCCCCACCCTCTCCTCAATCAGGAACACCCCCCGGTAGTTTCCCGTTGAACAAACCGTGGGTGCGGACGGAACAGTGTCCCCGGGCCTCACCTTCCGCCCACAGGGAAGATCGTTCGGCTGAAGCCCTGTGGAGCCATTCGCCGAGAGGCGACCGCCGTCCGTGCCCACACACAGACCGCCCCGACCGCGATTCCCCCGTCCGGTCGGGGCTTCCTTTTTGGCCGCTCCGGGGCGCGCGGCGCCCTCGGCACGGACCGGACCGCTTCGAAGGCGCGGACCGGAGCACTCCGGCTTCCCGGTCGACCGACCCCGAATGCACCTTGACTTCGAGCGCACTCCAATTCGTAACGTGCTGTGCATGACCACTGCACAGCACAAGATCGGTTCGGGATTCGGCGCCCACAGCACCGCCGACGACGTACTCGCGGGCATCGACCTGACCGGACGGCTCGCGATCGTCACCGGCGGCTACTCGGGGCTCGGTCTGGAGACCACCCGCGCGCTCGTCAAGGCCGGTGCCCGGGTCGTCGTACCGGCGCGCCGCCCGGACACCGCGCGGGAGGCCCTGGCGGGTCTCGACGGTGTCGAGGTGGACCAGCTGGACCTCGGCGACCTGGAGAGCGTGCGCGGTTTCGCCGAGCGGTTCCTGGCCTCCGGCCGCACCGTCGACCTCGTCATCGACAACGCCGGGATCATGGCCTGCCCCGAGACCCGCGTCGGGCCCGGCTGGGAGGCGCAGTTCGCGACGAACCACCTCGGTCACTTCGCGCTGGTCAACCGCCTGTGGCCGGCGATCCAGCCGGGCGGCGCCCGAGTGGTGTCGGTGTCCTCGCGCGCCCACCACTTCGCCGGGATGCGCTGGGACGACGTCCACTGGCAGCGCGACTACGACAAGTGGCAGGCGTACGGGCAGGCCAAGACGGCGAACGTGCTGTTCGCCGTCCACCTCGACAAGCTCGGCGCCGACCACGGCGTACGGGCCTTCGCGCTCCACCCCGGCGGCATCCTCACCCCGTTGCAGCGCCACATCCCCAAGGCGGAGATGATCGAGCGCGGCTGGATCGACGAGCAGGGCAACACCCTCAACCCGGAGGGCTTCAAGACCCCGGCGGAGGGCGCGTCCACGCAGGTGTGGGCCGCGACCTCGCCCCAGCTGGACGGCATGGGCGGTGTCTACCTGGAGGACTGCGACATCGCCGGGCCCGCTCCGGACAACGGTGAGACCGCCGGCGTCAAGGACTGGGCGATCGACCCCGAACAGGCCGCCCGCCTCTGGGAGTTGTCGGCGGAACTGACCGGGGTGAACGCCTTCGCGGCCACCGGTTCCTGAGCCTCACGGTCGGCGCGTCCGGTCGACGCCCGCCGGGGAGGCGTCGACCGGGCGACGGGCAACTCCTCGTCGACCGGCGGACGGCGGCAGCGCGGGGCCACCAACCAATCTGTCCCCTACGCCATCAACCCATCCAGCGCCGCCTCCAGTTGGGGCACCACCGCGTCCTGCACCCAGGCGACATGGTCGTCGGACATGCCGCGCGGGATCGTCTCCACGATCATGATCAGGTAGAGGTAGCTGCGGTAGAGCGCGAGTCTGCGTACGGCGGCCGGGCCGAACTCCGTGTTTCCGCCCGCCTCCTGATAGCCCGTCAGGAAGTCCTCGTCCTGCCGGATGTCGGCGAGCAGCGCCAGGGAGACGAAGTCGGCCAGCGGGTCGCCCCAGAACATGCGCTCGCCGTCGATCAGACCGCCGATGCGCGGCCCCTCCCCCGTGCGGTCCACGAGGATGTTGCCCGGCCACAGGTCGAAGTGGACCAGCCGCGCCTGTGTGACCTCGTCCAGCGCGTCGTACGCCGCCGCGGCCGTGCGGGCGATGTCCGCCACGGGGCGGGGCAACCGGGCGCCGAAGTGGCGGGCGTCGGCCAGGATCGCCCCGTACATCGCGGCGAAGGCGGTGCGCCAGTCGGCCGCCAGGGCACCGGCTGGATAGCCGAAGCCGGGGCCCGCGACGCGATGCAGCCGGGCCACCTGGGCGCCCAACTCGCGGCGCAGCAGGGCGTGTTCGGCGGGCGGGAGGTCGTCCCAAGCGGCGGTTCCCGGGCAGAACGTCAGCAGCAGACCGCCGTTCGCGGGGCCCGGGCCGACGACGTGCGGTGCGGGTACCCCGGCGGTGGCCGCGGCCCGGCAGAACTCGGCCTCGCCGACGAGGAGTTCGCGCTCGTAGGTGAGGGCGGGGGCGGTGGCCGGGGGTTCGGTCTTCAGGACGTACCGGGTGCCGTCGGCCAGGAGCAGTTCGTCGACCGTGTTGTAGGTGCCACCGCCCAGTGGACGGCACTCGACGAGGTCGGCGCCGGACAGCCCGGCGGCCTCCAGCGCCCGCCGGGCACGCTTGCGGGCATTGTCCGTCACAGGCACCACGGGCATCCCCCATCTCCGCCGCCGACGGGCCCACTCTGCCATGGGGGCTTGTCGGCGCACCCGGTGTTCTCGTCCGCGGGTCACCCGGCCGCGTACACGTCCTCGACGTAACGGCCGTCCGCGACCAGGGCGTTGAGCCACTGCTCGGCGTCACCGTCGGGGTTGCGTTCGCTGTACAGCGCCCGGAAGGCGTCCCGGACGCCGGGGGCCATGCGGGAGCCGTCGCCGCACACGTACACGCGGGCGCCGGTTTCGAGCAGCCGCCACAGTTCGTCGGCCTCGGCCGTGACACGGTGCTGGACGAAGCGGGCCCCGGCGACGGGGGCCGCGCTGAAGGCCGGGCGCAGCGAGACGGCTCCGGCGGACTCGGCGGCCCGCAGCTCCTCGGCGTGCAGGTAGTCGGCGTCGGGGGCGTCGCAGCCGACGTAGCAGAGCGCGGGCGGGAGTTGGGCCCCGGCCGCCCGTGCCGCCGTACGGTCGGCGATGACGCCGCGGAAGGGGGCCAGACCCGTGCCCGCGGCGATCATCACGACCGGGGCGGAGTGGTCGACGCGGAACGCCTCCCGGCAGGGCTGGATCCGGGCCAGGACGGTGTCCCCGGCCTGGACGTCCGCCAGGTGTCCGGAGCCGACGCCCCGGTAGGTGCCGTTGCCGGACCGGGCCGGGGCCTCCAGCAGGGAGACCATCAGGTCGATGTGGCCGGGGTCGACGGCCGGGGACGAGGACACCGAGTAGTGGCGCGGGCGCAGCGGCGGCAGGACCTCCAGCAGCGTCGGCCAGTCGAGGGCGCCGCGCAGGGCGGGGTACGCCTCGAAGAACTCGACGAGGGTGCGCGGGTCGTCGGCCGATTCACCGACCAGGACGGCCAGTTGGGCGCGTTCCGGCGGGCAGGGGTTGGCCGCGGCCAGCACGGACAGCTGCGCGGCAGTCGGGCGCTGCTGCAACTCGACGTGCAGGGTGAACAGTTGACGTACCGTCAGGGGCCGGTCCAGGGCGAGGCCGTCGCGGCGCGGCCGGGTGGCGCGGATGTCCAGGACGGCGTCCAGGTCCACGCCGAACGCGGTGGCGGCCCGCTCGACGAGCGCCTTGCCGTTGACGGGGAGGACCGTGACGTGGTCGGCGGTGCGGTAGGTGGCGCCGTCGGGCAGCGCGAGCCGCACGAACCGCTTGAGGCGGGGGTGGCCGGGCGCCGTCAGGTCGTGGGCCGCGGTGACGGTCATCGGCACCAGCCCGTGCCGCTCGGCCAGGGCGTCCAGGGGGCCGCCGGTCAGCGTGCGGACCTCGTACGCGGTCGTCTTCGACTCCTCGGCGGCGACGGCGTCCGGGTCGCCGTAGGTCTCCAGGAGCTTGGCGCGCAGGCGGGCGGTGAAGTCGCGGACGGTGCCGGCGAGGTCGCCGGAGGCGTCGGCGGCGGTGCGGTCCAGGAGCCGGGCGGCGCCGAGTCCGGCCAGGCGTTCGTCGATGCGGGTCGGGACGTGCTGGTAGGTGGCGGCCCAGTTGCGGTCGCCGACGCCGAGGACGGCATAGGCGACGTCGGACGCGTCGGTGGCCTCGTTCAGCCAGGTGGCGAACTCGCGTGCGTCGTCGGTGGGTTGGCCGTTGTAGGAGGCGGCGGTGATGACGACGGGGCGGTCGGTGGGCAGGCCGTCCGCGTAGGCATCCAGGGGCGCGACCTCCGTCGCGCAGCCCACCGCGGCGGCCTCGTCGGCGAGTTGGGCCGCGAACTCGCGGCAGGTGCCGTAGTTGCTGCCGTGCAGGAACAGGGCGCGGGTGCCGGGGCGGACCCGTGCGGGCAGCGCGGTGTGGGCGGTGACGGCGTCCGTGCGCTCCGGGGCGAGGCCCGGCAGGGGCGCGTGGGCGCGGTCGGCGGTGGTGCGCGGGGTCAGGGTGAGGGTGAAGCCGTCCGGCTTGAGGGTGAGCGCCTCCTTGATGGTGAGCCGGTAGCCGGCGTGGTCGTGCAGGCGGTAGCGGTGCACCAGCAGCGCGAGCAGCATGGTCGCCTCGTGCAGCGCGAACTGCCGTCCGATGCAGGCCCGTTCACCGGTGCCGAAGGGCTTGAAGGCGTGTGCCGGGCGGGCGGCCTCCGCCTCGGGCGTGAAGCGGGAGGGGTCGAACAGTTCCGGGTTGTCGCCCCACACCGGCTGCCGGTGCAGCATCGGGGCGACCACGGTGAGGGCCTGTCCGGCGCGCAGCGGGATGCGGCCGCCGAGCAGGGTGTCCTCGCGGGCCTGGCGGCTGAACGCGGAGGCCGTGGGCCACAGCCGCAGCGCCTCGTTGAGGACCTGCCGGGTGTAGGTGAGCCGCCCGATGTCCTCGAACGTCGGCTCGGGGTCGGCGTCGTCGCCCCACAGGGCGTCGGCCTCGCGCCGCACGAGTTGGAGGACGGCCGGGTGCTTGGCCAGGTAGTACAGCGCGAAGGACATCGCGCCGGAGGTCGTCTCGTGCCCGGCGATCAGGAAGGTGATCACCTGGTTGCGGATGTTGGCGGTGTCGAGGGTGGTGCCGTCGACCGGGTGCCGGGCGCTGAGCATGAGGCCGAGCAGGTCGTCGACGCCGGCCTCCCCGGCTTCACCGGCCGCGACGCGCGCGGTGATCACGTCGTCGACGACCTTGGCGAGGAAGTCGGCGTCCGCGCGGAAGGCCGCGTCGGCCCGGGTGTGGTCGGCGCCGGGGGTGCGGGCCAGGCGGATCATGGCCCATTCCAGGCAGCGCACCATCGACTCGACGAAGGGGTGCGCCTCGGCGCGGTCGAAGGAGCCGAAGTCGTAGTCGAATCCGGCCAGTCCGATGGTGTCGAGGGTCATGCGGGTCATGTCGTCGGGGACGTTCACCGGCTGTCCGGCGCGGGCGGCGCGGTCCCAGGAGCCGATGAGGCGGCGGGCGACGCGCAGCATGACCGGGTGGTAGGTGCGCATCGAGCCCAGCGCGAAGGCGGGCATCAGGATGTCGTGCGCCTTGGCCCAGTTGGGCTCGTGGTTGTACGCGGTGAACAGGCCGTCGGCGGCGAACTCGCGGACGTTCTCCAGGGCGGGGCTGATGGCCTTGGAGAACCGGTTCTCGTCGGCGAGTTCGGTGACCAGGTCGAGATCGGCGACGAAGGTGACGTCCCGCCCGTGCAGCCGTCGTACGAGCACGGGTCCGTGTTCGCGCATCAGCCCCATGATCTGCTGGAGCGGGGTGCTGCCGGGGCCGGTGTCGGAGATGTCGACGACCGGGATGTCGGAGGGGAGGGGTGCGGTCTGCGCGGTGGGGGGCATGGCGCGACAACTGCCTTTCGCGGTACGGGAGTACGGATGAGTACCGGTATCCACCCTGCGCCACGGGGCCCGCCGTCCGAGGCCGCTCGACTGCATGATTGTGTAGTGGGTGCGGGCGCGTCGATCTTGCGCCGCGTGGCATGCCGTGGCAGGAGGCGGGGATGGAGGCGGACCGGCTGGAGGCCGTGGTGTGGCGCAATCGCGCCCTGCTGCTCTTCGACCGGGTCACGGTGCCGGTCGCGGTGTGCGACGTGTACGGCGCGGTCCTGCTGGCCAACCCCGCGATGGCCACGGAGTGCGGTACGACCCCGGGGCGGCTGCGCGGCCACAACGTACTGGATCTGTTCCGGCCGCTGGAGACCACCCAGGTCGAGCGGATCGCCGAGGCGCTGCGGCTGCGGCACCGCTCCCGCTACCAGGTGTCCGTGGCCTGGCAGGCGTCCGGCGGGGTGCGCCGGTACGGGGAGCTGACCGCGGACCCGGTGAGCGACACCGTGGAGGAGACACCCGCGCTGCTGGTGATGCTCCGCGTCCTCGGCGAACGCGACACGGACCCGGGTCCGGACCGGGACCGGACCGCTCCCGGCGAGCCGCCCGCGACCCCCGCCCAGGCCCGCGTCCTCGCCCTGCTGGCCGCCGGTGCCACCACCGCGCAGGTGGCCCGCGAGACCGGCCTGACCACCGACGGCGTCACCTACCACCTGCGCCGCCTGACCGCCCGCTGGAACGCGGCCAACCGCACCGAACTGGTCGCCCGCGCCTACGCGTTGGGGGTGCTGACGCCGGGCGTGTGGCCGCCGGTGGCCGCCGTGCCGACGGTCTCGGGGCCGCCCGAGTAGGCCGTGCCCGCGCCCTCCGGCGCACCGAAGCGGGCCAGGCAGTGCCAGACCATCTTCAGGTCCTGAAGCTCGTACCGGCCCGTGCGGGCGGCGTCGCCGATGACGCGCGGGGTGAGCAGTCCGCCCTCCGCGATGCGCGCGCCGAGGTCCACGAACTCCGGCCCCCGGTACTCCGGTTGACGCCGCAGTCCGGCGACGGTGAGCCTGTAGCCGGGATGCCACTCGACGGCGCAGGGCAGCAGCCGCGCGGCCGTCTCGACCGCGGTGCCGCGGTAACCGGCGTCCAGGACAAGGGCTTCCACGTCACGGCCGAGGTCGACGCCGCCGTGGATCTGCGCCTCGATGTAGTCGTTCAGCGCGTCCTGCTCGTCCGCCTCGGCCAGCTCGATCAGGTTCATCCCCGCGGCGACCCCGAACGCCGTCGGCTCGGCCGCGCTGTCCGGGTAGCAGAACGTGGCCCGGCCCACCGCGCCCGGCTCCAGCCGGAAGTACGAGGACCCGAACCGCGGGGCGGCGCCCACGACTTGGTCCCGGAAGTTCAACGCCCCGTACACGGGCCGCTCATGGGCACCCGCGCCGTCGTACGCGCCCCCGAAGATGCGGCTCTCCCAGCGCCAACGCTCCCCGCCGGGACGGGCGGTGAGCCCGCCGTTGCTGGTCCCGGTGACGAACTGCGAGTGGTAGACGCCGTCTTCGGCCAGCGCCCGCAGGATGGGCAGCCCGCGCGCGGTCCGGTCGGGGTGGAAATTGAGGGTGAGGCGCGGTCCCGGGCCCAGGGCCGGGCCGCGGGAACGCGCCGCCACGTGCCGCAGGGCGCGCTCCCCCGGTGTGCCGGGCACGTCGTGATCCATGGGCTTTCCCTCCGTCCGTACGGAAACCCAAGATCACCCGGCGCCCGGCGCCTCCGCAACCGGATTGCCGGGCGGCGGCCTCTCGCCCCGCGGCCGGGCCGCCGTCACCGCGTGGAGATGGACCAGGACGTCGTAGCTGCGGCCGAGCGCGATGTCGTACGGACCGTCGGGGTAGGCGGTGCCGACGGTCCGCGTCGGCCGGGCCGTGGCCAGCCACGCGCGGGCGGGGGCGGCGACGGAGCGCAGGTCGACGACGTAGTCCCGGGCGCGTACGCGGTCCAGGGTGGCCTCGTTGGTGCCGGGTTGCGCCGGCCCCAGCGTCCAGCGGCGGACCGTGCCGTCCGGGCCGGTGGCGTTGAACGAGCCGCGGCCGAAGGTCAGGCCCACGCTCACATACCCGGCGCCGAGGCTGTCGCGCAGGAACGCGCCCTGTGTCTTCGGGTGGTCGACCGGGTCCTGGGGCTCGTACCCGACGTGGTTGTCGTGCGCCGAGAGGAGCACCTTGGTGCCGGTGTGCCGCTGCCACCACAGGACGTTGGCCGCCATCGTCGCGTCGCGGTAGCGCATGGCCGCGGCGAGCTGCGCCTGGTCGGTGAAGTCGAAGGCGTACTGCCGCGCGGTCCGGTCGATGACCCGCGCGTCCTGCACCACGCGCGCGTACGCCTCCCGGTCGGCGCCCGGACCCAGCCCTTCCACCAGGGCCAGCGCCTCCCCGGTGCGCCGGGCCATCGCCACGCGCTCGGCGTACGGCGTGTTCGGGTACGCGTCGAGGTACGCGCCCGCCGCCACCGTGGGCCGGAGCTCCTTGTAGAGCGCGGCGAGCCGGGCGCTCGCTCCGGGGTGGGTGGCGGCCACGTAACCGGTGACGGCGTCGTAGACCTCCGGTCCGGTCCAGGCGATGTCGTCGCCCAGGAAGAGGACGGGGTCGTCGGGGTGCTCGATGTCGTACGAGCGCATCCACTCGACGAGCCGCAGGTAGTCGGTGTTGTTCCACCACAGGTAGTTGGACTGGAACTCCTCGTCCATGATGCGGCGCGGGTCGCCCTTGCCGTACCGGACGTAGTCGTTCAGGAGTTGCCCCGTGCTCCAGGGCGCTTCGAGGGCGAAGGTGCGGAAGCCGTCCGCCTCTACGAGGTGACGGAAGACGCGGTCCTTGAGGGCGAAGAACTCGTGCGAACCGTGGGTGGCCTCGCCCAGGCCGGCCACCCGGGCGTCACCGGTCATGCGGTCGAGGGGGCGCAGGTCGCCCGGCTCGCCCGAGGGTTCCACCGTCCGCAGGGGGTGCGCGGCTCTGTCGAGGGCGGCTACGACGACGGCGGCGCCCGTCGTGGAGGGGGCGGGGCCGGGTGTGGCTCCTACGGCGGCGGTGGCACCGACGAGTAAGGACAGGACGATGCCGGTCAGTTGGCGTCTCATGATCCCAGGCTGCGGGCCGGGCCGGGCATGGACCATCCGGTGCTCCCCCGGCCCGCGGCGGGGGCCCGCCGCAGCTCCGGACGGAGGGCTGTCCCCCGTGACACGACCGTCGACAACCGCTACTACCTGCGCATACGTTCGAGGCCGGCGTGTGAAGGGAACAGCCCAGGGATGCGAGAGGTGCGTACGGTGTTGAGTGCGGTCGGCGGGCAGGTCGCCGCCTGGCGGGAGCGGCCGGTGGTCGTCCAGGCGCTGCGGTCGGCGGGGGCCGCCACGGTCGCCTACGTCGTCGCGCTGCGGGTGAGTCCCGAAGCCGCTCCGCTCACCGCGCCGTTGACCGCCCTCCTCGTGGTCCAGGTCACCCTCTACGCGACGCTCACCACCGGCATACGGCGGGTGAACTCGGTGGTCGCCGGTGTCGTCGTCGCCATCTGTTTCAGTGTGCTGGTGGGGCTGACCTGGTGGAGTCTGACCCTGCTGATCCTCGCCTCGCTGGCCGTCGGGCATCTCGTGCGGGTCAGCGAGTTCGTGCCCGAGGTGGCGATCAGCGCCATGCTGGTGCTCGGCGTCACCCAGGTGGGTTCCACGGCCTGGGCCCGGGTGCTGGAGACCGTGATCGGCGCGGTCGTCGGGCTCGCCACGAACCTGCTGGTCGCGCCGCCGGTGTGGGTGGGCGCGGCCGGGGCGTCCATCGAGGACCTGGCGCGCCGGATGCGGCGGTTGCTGTTGCGCATCGGCGAGGAGGCGGCCGGCCGTACGCCGGTCGAGCGGGCCACCGCCCGGCTGCACGAGGCGCGCCGTCTGGACCACGACATCGTCGAGGTGGACGCGGCGCTGACGCAGGCGGAGGACAGCATGCGGCTCAACCCGCGGGTCCGCGAGGCCCTGTTGCACCGGGTCGTGCTGCGTACGGGCCTGGACACGCTGGAGATCTGCGCGGTGGTCCTGCGGGTGCTCGCGCGCACGCTCACCGACCTGGCCCGCGCGCGTGAGCCCCGGCCGTTGTTCGAACCGCAGACGGGTGCGGTGGTGGAGGACCTGCTCGCGGAGGTCGGCGACGCCCTGGTCAGCTTCGCGGTCCTGGTCACGACCGATGTCAGCCGCAGCGCCCAGTCCGCGGAGGCCCGGCTCGCCGCCGAGCTGACGACCGCGGCCGGGACCCGCGACAAACTGGCCGGGCTGCTGCTCGACGGGATCCAGCAGGACGCGAGCCAGTGGCAGTTGCAGGGCGCCGTGTTGACGGAGGTCAACCGCATCCTGGACGAGCTGGACACCGAACACCGCTCCCGCCGGCTCCTGGAGGAGCTCGACCGGGTCGCCCGCGAGCAGCGCGACCGCAACCCGCGCCTCACCAGGCTGCGCGACCGGCTGCGGTGGGGGAAGCGGGCGAGGGCGGTGCGGACTTTTTTCCGCTCCGAGAGGAAAGAGAGTTATTTCCGCTCCGAGAGCAAATAGCCCTTTCGCCTATTTCCGCTCGGAGCGGAAGAAAGCCCCCAC
>LJCV01000116.1 GCA_001298575.1 Actinobacteria bacterium OK074 | reverse complement strand
CGCTGCAAAGCCGCCACCCGATACGCCACGTACAACCCCCGCACCCCCAACCACCGCAACGGCTCCGGCTCCCACACCCCCGGCCGATGCCCCGTCCACGGCAACCGAGTCAGCCGCGACTCCCGCCCCAGCACCACATCCGTCAACGTCCGCGCAGCGAGATTCGTCGAGGTCACCCCGTGGCCGACGTACCCCCCGGCCCACCCCACCCCCGTCCCCCGATCCAACCCCACCGTCGCCGACCAGTCCCGCGGCACCGCCAGCACCCCGCACCACGCGTGCTCGATCTTCGCCCCCGCGGCCTGCGGCAGGGCGGCGTACAGGGTGTCGGTGAGTTGGGCGATCGTGCGGTCGGCGACCCGCCCGTCCGTGTCCGTGCGGGACCCGAACCGGTACGGCACCCCCCGCCCCCCGATCGCGATCCGGTCGTCCGGCGTCCGCTGCGCGTACAGGTGGCCGTGGGCGGTGTCACCGAGCGTCTCCCGCCCGGCCCAGCCGATCTCCTCCCACACCTCGGCGGGCAGCGGCTCCGTCACGATCATCGAGCTGTTCATCGGCAGCCAGGCCCGCCGGAGCCCCTTGAGGGACGCGGTGAACCCCTCCGTGGCGCGGAGCACGACGGGCGCGGTCACCGTCCCGTGCGCGGTCACCGCCCGCCCCGGTTCGATGGCCGTGACCGGGGACTTCTCGTAGATCGTCACCCCCAGGCGCTCGACCGCCGCCGCGAGCCCCTGGACCAGGGCGGCGGGCTGGAGCCGGGCGCAGTGCGGGGTCCAGGCGGCGGCCGTCATGCCCGCGACGCGGATGCGGTCCGCCGCCTCCGCGGGCGTGAGCATCACCGACTCCGTGACGCCCCACTCGTGGTCCGCCTCGGTCTTGTGCCGCAGCCGCGTCGCCTGCGCGGGCGTCCGGGCCACGCGCAGGGTGCCGCCCTTGACGATGTCGGCGTCGATGCCCTCGCGTTCGGCTACGGCGATGATCTCGTCGACGGCCTCGTTCATGGCGCGCTGGAAGTCGAGGACGGCGTCGCGGCCGTACTGCTTGGCGAGCCGGTCACGGGCGCCGGGGACCAGCCCGGAGGCCCAGCCGCCGTTGCGCCCGGACGCGCCGAAACCGGCGAACTCGGCCTCCAGGACGGTCACTCGCAACGTGGGATCGGCCAACTTCAGGTAGTACGCGGTCCAGAGGCCCGTCATCCCCGCGCCCACGACACACACGTCGGCGTCACGGTCGCCGGGCAACGCCGGGCGGGGGGTGGGGAGTTCGGCGAACCAGTGGGAGATCCGGCCGTTGACCGGTCCGGGCTGCTGACCGAGCGTGGTGGCGCTCACGGGGGTGTTCCTTTCGAAGCGGCACGCGGGCATGCGGGTGCCGGAGACAGAGAAGGGGCTCAAACGCAGAGGCTCAGACTCAGAGGCTCAGACGCCCAGCAGACCCGGCAGCTCCGACAAGTCCCTGATCTCCTCGTACGGCTGATACGCCGCCGACCCCGGGAACCCGTACCGGTTCACCCACACCCGCCGCATCCCCTCCGCCTCGTACCGCTTGGTCGGCATGATGTCGTACTCCCAGCCCTGGGCCGTGTGGATGATGTCCTGCGGGCCGCGCCCCGTGGCCGTCATCAGGTACTCGAACGCCCGCGGCAGCGGCTTGTACGCGCCCGCCTGCTCCGCGGTCAGGACGTAGTCCCACTCGACGCCCAACTCCTCGACGGCGTACGAGATCAGGTCGTCCTCGCTGTTGGAGAGGATGGCGATGTCGTACTCGCTCTTGAGGCGGCGCAGCGCGTCCGGGACCTCGTGGAACGGCTTGAACTTCTTGATGGCCTCGATGAGCGCCTCGCCGTCCTCGTCGCGGTACTCCAGGCCGTGCAGCAGCATGACGTTGCGCAGGGTGCGGCGGACGATCTCGCGGTAGGGGCGGTACTCGTCGACGACGCCCTGGAAGCGCATGACGTACGCGTCGTGGTGGAACTGCTTGGCGTCGACGCCGAGTCGGGCCAGCCGGTCCTTGACGATCTCGTGCGTGGCGGCCTGGGTGTCGAAGTTGATGAGGGTGCGGTAGCAGTCGAAGCTGACGACCTTGCGCATGCGGTAACTCCTGGGAATAGGTGGGTGGTTCAGGAACGGCTGCTGGCCGCCGTCAGGCCCAGGTCCTTGGTCTCGGGGGCGAGGGCGTACGACACCACGAGGCCCACCGCGGTGATCGCGACCGCGATGCCGAGCGTGCCGCGCACGCCCAAGTCGTCGGCGGCGATGGGCAGAAGGAAGGTGGAGGTGGCCGAGCCGACCCGGCTCATCGCGGTGGCGATGCCGACGCCGGTGGCCCGCAGGTCGGTGGGGAACAGCTCGCTCGGGTAGACGAACTGGAGCCCGCTGCCCGCCGCTTCGGAGAACTGGAACGCGGCGAACAGGCCCACCACCAGGACCGCCCAGTGCAGCGGCAGTACGGCCAGGCAGACCAGCGAGAGCAGGATGCACAGGAAGCTGCCGAGCAGCAGCGGGCGGCGGCCGATCCGGTTGACGACGACCAGCCCGAGGCCGATGCCCGCGACGGCGATCGTGGTGATCAGCGCGCTGGCCCCGTAGGTGCTCTCCACCCCGAACGCGGACAGCATCTGCGGCTGGAAGGAGCGGACCGCGAACGCGGGCGCGACCTGGCAGATCCAGAAGACGGAACAGAAGACGACGGGGACGGCGTAACCGCGTCTGAAGATCTCCACCAGGTTGCCGAGCCCCGAACCGCCGCGCTGCTCCCGCGCGGACCCGGTCTCGGCCGCCAACTCCACGTCCTGGCCCAGGTGTTCGCGGACGACCGCGCGCGCCTCCTCGACCCGGCCGCGCGAGGCCAGCCAGCGGGGCGACTCGGGGATGCCCGCGCGGAAGAACATGAACACGAGCGCGGGCAGCGCGCCGGAGGCCAGCATCCAGCGCCACGCGTCGTCGCCGAGGCCGGTCAGCGCCCAGCCCACCCAGTAGCTGACGCCGTACCCGACCCACCAGGCCAGCACCAGCCCGGACAGGGCCGGGCCGCGCAGCCGGCGGGGCACGAGTTCGGTGGTGAGGGCGGAGGCGATCGGGTAGTCGGCGCCGATCGCGACACCGATCAGCAGCCGCAGAATCATCAGCTGCCACGCCGTCTCGACGAAGAACTGGAGCGCCGAGAACACGACGAAGGCGGCCAGGTTCAGGACGTACATCAGGTGGCGGCCGACGCGGTCCGTGACCGGTCCGAAGACCGCGCCGCCGAGGAACACGCCCACCAGGACGGACGCGGCGATCAGCCCCGTCCACAGGGTGTCGAGGTCGAGCGCCGGGGTGATCAGGCCGAGCGCGACGCCCATCACGCCGAGCAGGTAGCCGTCGCAGAAGGGGCCGCCCATGGCGACGGCCATGATCCGGCGGTGGAAGGCGGAGACGGGCGCGTCGTCGAGCGACGCGGCCGAACCGCCGGCGGAGGACGAGGACGATGGGGAGGGGGACGGGGACGACGACGAGGTCACGGACATGCTTGAGACTCCTGGGGGAAGCGGAGGAGGTCGTGCGTCAGGCATGCGGGAGACGTGCACCAGCCACAGGAAGGCGTCGGGAAGGCATCGGGAGGCATCGGAAGGCGTACGCCGCTGTACGCGGGGCGAATCGCGGGGCGGATCAACGCTCGTGAGGCGGTCCGGGCAGTCCGGGGTTGGGCATCACCCTGGTTCAGCGTGCGGCCACCGTCAATGAACACCGTGTTCCCTCGGCGAACCCGGAGTGGACAGTCTGTTCCGTGGCCCGGCCCGCTTGACAGACCGTCCACACCGGCCGCCCTGGACGAACACCGTGGTCATTGACCCCCGGGCTCCGCCCACCACAGGGTGAAGGGGTCCCCCAACACCTCCCCGTGGGAGAGCCGTCGTATGAGCCACCTGTCCGAGCACCTGCGCCAGGCCACCCCCGTCGTCGCCGAACGCGGCGCGGGCGTCCACCTCTACGGCACGGACGGCCGCCGCTATCTGGACTTCACCGCGGGCATCGGTGTCACCAGCACCGGCCACTGCCACCCCAGGGTCGTGGCCGCCGCGCAGGAGCAGGTGGCCACGCTGATCCACGGCCAGTACACGACGGTCATGCACCGCCCGCTGCAACGCCTGGTCGAACGGCTCGGCGACGTGCTGCCCGCCGGCCTGGACAGCCTCTTCTTCGCCAACTCCGGCAGCGAGGCGGTGGAAGCCGCGCTGCGCCTGGCCCGGCACGCCACCGGGCGCCCGAACGTCGTCGTCTGCCAGGGCGGTTTCCACGGCCGTACGGTCGCCGCCGCGTCCATGACCACCTCGGGCACGAAGGTGCGCACCGGGTTCGGGCCGCTGATGGGCGGGGTGGTCATCACGCCCTTCCCGCACGCTTTTTACTACGGCTGGGACGAGGAGACGGCGACGCGGTTCGCGCTGCGCGAGTTCGACCAGCTGCTCCAGACCGTGTCGGACCCGGACGACACCGCCGCGGTCATCGTCGAGCCGGTGCTCGGCGAGGGCGGGTACGTGCCCGCCAACTCGGCCTTCCTGCAAGGGCTTCGGGAGCGCGCGGACCGGCACGGCATCCTGCTGATCCTCGACGAGATCCAGACCGGCGTCGGCCGCACGGGCCGCTTCTGGGGGCACGAGCACTTCGGCGTCCGACCCGACATCCTCATTACGGCGAAGGGGCTGGCCAGCGGTTTCCCGGTGTCCGCAATCGCCGCGTCGGCCGGGCTGATGGCGAAGGCGCGGCCCGGTTCGCAGGGCGGCACCTACGGGGCGAACGCGGTCGCCTGCGCGGCGGCGCTGGCCACGCTCGACGTGGTCGAGGAGGAGGGCCTGGTCGCGAACGCCGCCGCGATGGGCGCCCGGCTGCGCGCGGGCCTGGACGCGGTCGCCGCGAAGCAGCCCGGCATCGGCGACGTCCGGGGCCTGGGCCTCATGCTGGCGAGCGAGTTCGTGACGGCGGACGGCTCCCCCGACACCGAGACGGCAACGCGCGTGCTGCGGGCGGCCGTTGACGAGGGCCTGCTCCTGCTGCCGTGCGGCCCGTGGGGCAACGTGGTCCGCATGATCCCCCCGCTGATCGTCGACGAGACGGCCGTCGACGCGGGCCTGCGCGCCTGGTCGGCGGCGGTCGAGACGGCCACGGCAGCCACGTCGTAATACCCGCCACCCCAACTCGCCCGGAGGCACCCGCACATGACCACCCCCACCCCCGCTCACGTCATCGACACCGTCCCCAAGCAACTGTTCGTCGGCGGGAGTTGGCAGGACGCGGCCGACGGCGGCCGGTTCGGCGTGGACGATCCCGCGACCGGCGCCCGGCTGTGCGAGGTCGCCGACGCGACCGCGGCGGACGGCCAACTGGCCCTGGACGCCGCCGTGTCGGCGCAGGACGTGTGGGCGGCCACCGCGCCCCGCGAGCGCAGCGAGATCCTGCGCCGGGCCTACGAGATCATCCTCGACCGGCGCGAGGAACTCGCCCTCCTGATGACGCTGGAGATGGGCAAGCCGCTCGCGGAGGCGCGCGGCGAGGTCGGGTACGCGGCCGAGTTCTTCCGCTGGTTCTCCGAGGAGGCCGTCCGCATCGACGGCGGTCTGACGCGGACGCCCGACGGCGCCAACCGGGTCCTGGTCATGCGCCAGCCGGTCGGCCCCTGTCTGCTGATCACCCCGTGGAACTTCCCCCTCGCCATGGGCACCCGCAAGATCGGCCCGGCGGTCGCGGCGGGCTGCACGATGGTCCTCAAGCCCGCCCCCCAGACCCCGCTCTCCAGCCTCGCCCTCGCCGGGATCCTCGCCGAGGCGGGCCTCCCGGACGGTGTCCTCAACGTCGTGACGACGACGGACGCGGCCTCGGTCGTCGAACCGCTGCTGCGCGGCGGCCGGATCCGCAAGCTGTCGTTCACCGGATCGACGCAGGTGGGGCGGCTGTTGCTGGCCCAGTGCGCCGACACGGTCGTGCGGACGTCGATGGAGTTGGGCGGCAACGCGCCCTTCATCGTGTTCGAGGACGCCGACCTGGACCGGGCGGTCGAGGGTGCGATGGTCGCGAAGATGCGGAACATGGGCGAGGCGTGCACGGCGGCCAACCGGTTCTTCGTGCACCGTGCGGTCGCGGACGAGTTCGCGGAGCGGCTCACCGAGCGGATGTCGGCGCTCGCCGTCGGTCCTGGCACCCAACCCGGCGCGCAGGTGGGGCCGTTGATCGACGCGGCCGGTCGCGCCAAGGCCGACGGGCTGGTCCAGGACGCGGTCACGCGCGGCGCGAAGGTGCTGACGGGTGGTCAGGTCCCGGACGGGCCGGGCAACTTCTACCCGCCGACCGTCATCACCGGCGTCCGCCCGGACTCGGCGCTGATGGGGGCGGAGATCTTCGGCCCGGTCGCGGCGATCCTCACCTTCGAGGACGAGGAGGAGGTCCTCCGCGCCGCCAACGACACCGAATGGGGCCTGGTGGGCTACCTGTTCACCGAGAACCTGGACCGGGCGCTGCGCGTGGGCGAGCGGCTGGAGACGGGCATGGTGGGCATCAACACCGGGCTCGTGTCCAACCCGGCGGCGCCCTTCGGCGGCGTCAAGCAGTCGGGGCTTGGCCGGGAGGGCGGCCGGGTCGGCATCGACGAGTTCCTGGAGTACAAGTACCTGGCCATTCCGGTGGTCGGCGGTCCCGCCCGTGGCTGACCGGCTCGTCGTCCTGCACCAGGGTCAACTCCCGCCGCGTGCCGAGGAGTTCGAGCGGCTCGCGGACACGGTGTACGCCACCGAGCAGGAACTCCCGCTCCTGCTGCCCGGCGCGGACGCCCTCCTGTGCTGGCACTCCCTCACCACCGCGGTCGCGGCGGCCTGGCCCGAGGACCCGGACCTGGCCCCCGGCTGGGTCCACGTGGCCGCGGCGGGAGTCGACTCGCTCCTCTTCCCGGCGCTGGTCGACAACCCGGCGGTGACGCTGACGAATTCACGCGGTGTGTACGACGGCCCCATCGCCGAGTACGTCCTGGGCCTGATCCTCGCCCTGGCCAAGGACTTCCCCGGCTCCTGGGAACACCAGCGGCGCCGCGAGTGGCGCCCCCGCGACAGCGAACGCGTGGGCGGGCGTACGGCGTTGGTGTGGGGCACGGGCCCGATCGGCCGGGCGGTGGCCCGCGTACTGCGCGCGGTCGGCATGCGGGTCACCGGAGTTGGCCGCACCGCCCGCGCGGACGACCCCGACTTCGGTACGGTGCACGCGAGTTCGGCCGTCCGGGCGGCCCTGGCGGAGGCGGACTACGTGGTCCTCGCGGCCCCGCTCACCCCCGCCACCCGCCTGATGGTCGACGCCTCGGTCCTCGCCGCGATGAAGCCGGGCGCCCGCCTGGTCAACGTCGGCCGCGGCGCCCTCGTCGACGAGGAGGCGCTGGTACGGCACTTGGCCGACGGCCGGCTGGCGGGAGCGGCACTGGACGTCTTCGCCCAGGAGCCCCTCCCCGCCGCCTCCCCCCTGTGGGACATGCCGGGCGTGATCGTCTCCCCGCACACGGCGGGTGAAGTCACCGGCTGGCGCGCGGACTTGGCGGACCTGTTCCTGGACAACCTGCGGCGGCGCGCGGAGGGGCGCCCGCTGCGCAACGTCGTCGACAAGGAGCGCGGTTACGTCATGGAGCGGGGTTCCGTCTTGGAGGGGACGGCGACGGCGGCACAGCCCGGGTGACGCGACCCGGGTGACGCGAAGAACCCCATCCCGTGTCGTACGGGATGGGGCTCTTCGACCTGGAGCGCCGGGCAGGCCTTGCACCTGCATTTCCCCGCAGGAAGCGGGGCGTCTTTCCTTGGACCACCAACGCGCGACCAGTTACCAGGAGTTGTGGCGACCGGCTCTGGTAGAACCATACCGCATCCCGGGCCCCAAGATCACCCGTGCGGGATCACCCGTGAGCGGGGCGCCGGGGCCGGTCCCGTCCCGAACGTAAGCTCGCCCCATGGCTAAGGGGGAGACGGTGGGTTGGTGGCCGGGCCGGAGAAGACGGGTGCGCCGGGGCGGTGCGAACCAGGCGACCGGGGTCGCGTTCGGTTCGCTGGTGGTGCTGGTCGCGGGGTCGCTGCTGCTGCTCGCGGTCGACGTCCTGGCCCAACCCCTCGGCCGCGGCAGCCTGGTGACCGGGCTGGTGCTGCTGATCCTGCTGCCCGCGGTGCTGCTGGGCCAGTACGCGCCGCCGCCGTACCGCCTTCCGCACAGCTGGCGTTGGGGGCTGCTGGCGCTCCAGGTGCTGCTCACCTACCTGCCGGTGCTGTTCTACGAGGACCGCTGGCTCGGCCTGTTGGGGTTTCTGGCCGGTGCCGTGCTGTTGACCGTGCCCCGGCCCGCCTCGCTGGTCCTCGCGCTCGCCGTGGTCGCCAGCGGCCCGCTCCTGGTGCACAGCAGCCTGGTCGGCGGCGGGCGCGGGGGCCTGAGTGTGGCCGTCTCGACGACGGTCACCGGCAGCGGCATCTTCGCCGTCGTCCATCTCGCGCTGCTGGCCGCCCGCCTCCAGGCCGCCCAGACGCAGACCGCCCGGCTGGCCGCGCACCGCGAACGGAGCCGTATCGCCCGGGACTTGCACGATCTGGTCGGCTCGCACCTCGTCGCCATCGCCGTGCGGGGCGAGAGCACCCTGGCCCGTACGCCGTCGTCCTCCGCCGCCCACGAGGCGCTGCGGGACATCGCGGAGCTGGCCCGGCGCACCCACGGCGAGGTGCGGCGCATCGCCGCGGACCGCTCCGCCGCCGACATCGGCGGCGAAGTCGCGCACGCGCAGGGCCTGTTGACGGGCGCGGGGGTCGCCGTGCGCAGTGCACTGCCGCCCCGGCTCGACCTGCCCACCGCGGTGGGCACCTGCCTGAGCGCGGTGCTGCGCGAGGCGACCGGCAACGTGTTGCAGCACAGCCGGGCCACGTCGTGCGCGATCGACGTCGCCACCACGGACACGCCCCACTCCGTCCGCCTGACGGTGACCAACAACGGCCCGCTCACCGGCAGTTCCGGGCAGCGCACCGGAAGTGGCCTCGCGGGCCTGCGCTTTCGGGTACTCGCCCTGCACGGCACACTCGAAACCACCCTGCACGACGGCCGGTTCACCCTGACGGCCACACTCCCGCTGGACCCGTCGGCGCCGGCAGCCTCAAATCCATCCGTACCGCTCGGCGATACGGATGGCATCGACCAGGGAGCGTGCCTGTAGTTTCCCCGCCGCGGAGGAGAGCCGGTTGCGTACCGTGCCGACCGCGAGGAACAGTTCCACCGCGATGGTCTTGGTGGCCGCGCCGCTCGCCGCGAGCCGCAGGGTCTCCGCCTCGGCGGCCGTCAGCGGGCTGATCCCGTACGAGGCGTCCGCGGCGAGTTCCGCGGGCTCGACCGCGCGCCCGCCGGTGGCGACCCGGCGCACCGCCTCCGCCAACTGCCGTGCGGACACCGTCTTCAGCAGGTAGCCGGAGGCGCCCGCGTCCAGTGCGCGCCGGACGTGGCCGGGCCGGTCGAGGGCGGTGAGCATCACCGTGCGGCAGCGGGGCGCGCGCACGGCCAGTTCGCGCACCAGCGCCACGCCGTCGGCCCCGGGCAGGTCGACGTCGACCAGGGCCACGTCCGGCCGGACCCGGTCCACGGCGAGCAGCGCCTGCGGCGCGTCCGCGGCCTGGGCCACGATCTCCATGTCGAACTCGCCGCCCAGGAGGGCGGCCAGACCGGCGCGCACCACGTGCATGTCCTCCACGAGCAGCACTCTGATCATGGCAACACGCTCGCCGCCGCACGCCGTTGCCGTCCATCCGTCGCGACACCCATCCCGTCGCGACACCCATGTCGCCGCACCCGGCCGCCGTACCCACCCGCCGTACCCACCCGTCGGGCCCGGCCGCCGTACCCGGCCATCACGCCCGGGAACCGGAACCCCCGCTTTCACCCACAGAACCGGTGAAGATCTCACTTTTCCGGCCACCCCGCAGGTGATCGGATCGAGCGCCGAACCTCCCCCACGCACCGGCACGCACCGGCACGCACCGCCACTCTCCGAACTCACAAGGGACGCCCGCCAGATGAGACGCACCACGCCCCCGGCCCGGGGCCCCGCACTCTCCTTCCACCGCCACAGACGGACGCTGTCGCGCGTGGCCCTCACCACCACGCTGCTGCTGGCCGCCGAAGCCGCGCTGCTGAGCGCGGGCTCGGGCACCGCCGTGGCCCTGAACCTGGCCGAGCCGCGCCCGGCCACCACCTCGGCCGAGCCCGAGAAGCCCGCCGCCCGCGAGGCCGCCGACCTGCTCTCCGCCAAGGTCGCCGCCCGGCTGTCCGGGCACCGCGTGGAGGCGCTGAGCGAGCGCACCGGGACGTCGACGACCTGGGTGAACAAGGACGGCAGCCTCACCACCGAACTCGCCGCCGGACCGGTCCGGTTCGAGCGCGACGGCCAGTGGACCGACGTCGACGTGAACCTCCGGGAGGTCGACGGCGGCGTCGCCCCGAAGGCACACCCGGAGGGGCTGCGGCTGGCCGGAAAGACCGGTACGCCCGCCAAGTCGATCGCGGCCGCCCGCACGGCGAAGGCGACCGACCTCGTCACCCTCGGCGAGGGCGAGCAGCAGATCACCCTTCAGTGGAAGGGCGGCCTCCCGCGACCGAAGCTGGACGGCCCGAGGGCGGAGTACGTCAACGCCGTGCCCGGCGCCGACGTCGTCGTCGAGGCGACCCGTACCGGCTTCGAGCAGTACGTCGAGATCAAGAAGCGGCCCGCGGGCGACGGTTACACGTACACCTTGCCGCTGAAGGCGAAGGGGCTGACGGTCCGTCAACTCGACGATGGCAGCGTGCAGTTCACCGACAAGAAGAGCAAGAGGCAGGCCGTGATGCCCGCCCCGGTGATGTGGGACGCGAGCGTGGACGCGCGGTCCGGTGAGCACACCCGCCGGGCGGAGGTCGGGCTCGAAGTCGTGCGGCACGGCTCGGCCGTCGATCTCGTCGTCACCCCGGACGCGGAGTTCCTCGCCGACCCGGAGACCGACTACCCGGTCACGGTGGACCCTTCGACGTCCGCGCTGTCCAACGTCTTCGACACCTACGTCCAGCAGGGCGAGACCGTCGACTGGTCCGCCGACACCGAGCTGGACTTCGGCAACCCGGGCACCACGAACGCCAACGGCACGGCGCGCACGGCCCGTTCGTTCGTCTCGTGGAACACCTCGCCCGTCCAGGACGCGCTGGTGTCGAGCGCGAAGCTGTCGCTGTGGAACTTCCACTCGGGCAACACCGACTGCAAGGCGTACCCCTGGGAGGTGTGGTCCGCGGGCGCGGCCTCGACCGCCTCGCGCTGGACCGCGCAGCCCGCGTGGACGGCGGTGAAGGCGACCTCGACCGAGACCACCGGCAACTCCGCCTGCACCACGCAGCCGGACGGCTGGATCAACGCCGACGTGACGACGCTGGTGCAGGAGTGGGCGTCCGCGAAGGCCACCCGCGGTCACCTGGGACTGCGGGCCACGGACGAGTCCGTGATCGCGCAGTGGAAGCGGGTCAACTCCGCGAACGCCGCCGCCAACCCGCCCAAGCTGGTGGTGAATTACAACTACCGGCCGCGCACCGGCACCAAGCAGGAGGCGGGCCCGCCGTACTTCTCCTACGGCGGCGCCTACGTCGTGAACACCACCACGCCGACGCTGCGCGACACCTTCGTGGACGCCGACGGCGACAAGGTCGACGGCACCTTCCAGATCTTCGACTCGGCCACCGACACGCAGGTCGGCAACGTCCTGGTCTCGCCGTACGTGCCCTCCGGGCAGGTCGCCTCGGTGACCGTGCCCGCGGGGGTGCTGGCCGACGGCAAGACGTACAGGTTCCGCACCTCGCCCTACGACGGCACGCACTACAACACCGGCTGGTCGGCGTGGAAGACGTTCACCGTCGACACCAAGGCGCCCTCCGCGCCCACGAAGATCGTCTCCACCGACTATCCGGCGGCGAGTTGGGTCAAGGGCGCCGGCCAGGCGGGCACCTTCACCGTGACCCCGCCCTCGGGGACCGACCACAACTGGCTGGAGTGGTCGCTGGACGGCACGACCTGGACGAAGGTGGCCACCGGCGGGGCCGCCGCCGACAAGGCGCTCTCGATCGCCCCGCCCAAGGACGGCACGCACACGCTCCAGGTGCGCGCGGTGGACAAGGCGGACAACAGGTCGGAGGCGGCCTCGTACACCTTCCACGCGGGTCCGGGCGGTTTCGTGCGGCCCGCCGACGGTGAGCGCACCGCCCGCCGGCTGCCGCTGGTCGCGGAGGCGGACGCCGCCAAGTACGCCAACGTGGCCTTCTCCTGGCGCCGTTCGGAGGCGGACGACTGGACGCGGATCCCGGTCAAGGACGTCACCCGGGACGGTCAGGCGCTGACCGCGTGGCCGGTCGCGCTGGCCGGCGGCCGGAACGCGGCGCTGGTGTGGAACGCCACGGACACCGTCGACCCCGACGGATCCGTGCAGATCAAGGCCGATTTCACCGGGCCGGACAGCGCCGCGGGCAGCACCGAGCCGCTCGGCGTGGTCGTCAACCGTGTCGGTACCGACGCGGCGAGCACCGAGGTGGGGCCGGGTTCGGTGAACCTGCTGACCGGCGACCTCGCCCTGTCGGCCACCGATGCCGCCGCCTTCGGTCTCTCCGTCGTCCGCAGCGCTTCTTCGCGTCAGCCGCGGGCGGCGGGCGCCCTGTTGGGCACGGACGGCGGGCAGGTGCCGATCTTCGGCAAGGAGTGGCTGTACGGCGCCTCGGCCGGTCAACTCGGCTCGCCCTACGGCGGGTTGGTGCGGACCTCGGACACCTCGCTGAGCGTGTCCGTGCTGGGCGAGGACACCGCGTACCACTTCACCGCGACCAAGGACAAGACCGGCTGGGTGCCGGAGGCGTGGCTGTCGGACCACACCCTGACGGGCGGTTTCGGCGGCGACTTCGCGCTGCGGGACGCGGACGGCAAGGTCACCACGTTCAAGCCGGTGCCGGGTTCGTCCCCGCAGGCGTGGCGGGTGGCCACCGTGTACCTCGACGGGCTGAACAACTCGACCACGACGACGGTTTCGGAGCAGGTCACGGTCGACGGCAAACCCGCCGTCCGCCCGAAGAAGATCATCGCGCCGACGTCCGCGGCCACCGCCTCGGCCTGCGAGGCCGACTCCGCCACGCGCGGCTGCCGGGTCCTGGAGTTCGGCTACGCGACCGCCACCACGGCGAGCGGCACGGCCTTCGGCGACGTGGCGGGCCAGGTGAAGGAGATCCGCCTGTGGTCGACCGCTCCGGGCGCCGCCGCCGCGACGGCGAGGACCGTGCAGTCGTACGCCTACGACACCGACGGCCGTCTGCGCCGCGCCTGGAACCCGCAGGTCAGCCCGGCTCTGGTCACGGAGTACGGCTATGACGACGCGGGCCGGGTCACCCGGCTGACGCCGCCCGGGGAGCTGCCGTGGACCTTCGAGTACGGCACGGTGTCCGGGACCGCGGCCACCGGTGCGGGCATGCTGCTGTCCGCCCGCCGGGCCGCGCTCGCGCCGGGCAGCACCGGCACCCAGCAGGGCGAGGCGGTCACCTCGGTCGTCTACGACGTGCCGCTGTCGGGCACGGCCGCCCCGTACGCGCTGGGCGCGGCGGACGTGAAGGCGTGGGGGCAGACGGGGGCGCCGACGGACGCGACCGCCGTGTTCCCGGCCGACGCGGTGCCCGCCTCGCACCAGGGTTCCGAGTTGGCCGCGACGGCCTACAAGCGGGCCACCGTGCACTACTTGGGGGTGTCCGGGCAGCCGGTGAACACGGCCGCTCCGGGCGGCCACATCTCGGCGCTGGAGTACGACCGGTTCGGCAACACGGTGCGTGAGCTGTCGGCCGGGAACCGGGCCCGCGCCCTCGGCCTGACCGCCACGGACCGGGCCCTGCTGGACGACCTGGGCATCGCCCAACTCCCCACCGCGGAACGGGCGGAGCTGCTCTCGGAGCGCTCCCTCTACAGCACAAACGGGGCCCGGCTCCTGGAGGAGTTCAAGCCCCTCCAACGCGTCGACCTCACCCGCCCGTTGACCCAGGGCGGCACCGAACTCCTCGCGGCGGGCCTGTCGGTGACCGCCCGGCCGTGGACGGTCAACGCCTACGACGAGGGCCGCCCCACCGACGGCACCGCCACCGTGGAGGGCCAACTCACCACCGCCACCACGGGAGTTCAGGTCCGCGAGCACCCGGCGGCGCAGGGCGAGCGCAAGGTCGCCAGGACCGAGATCGACTGGGCGAAGGGCCTGGCGGTCAAGAGCGTCGAGGACGCCGAGGGCCTGGCCCTGACCACCACCACGGGCTACGACGCCCAGGGCCGCGTCACCCAGCAGGTCCTGCCGGGCGCCACCGCGACGGGCGCCACCACCCGGGTGTCGGCCTACTGGTCGGCCACCGGCACGGGCACCTGCCAGGGCCGCCCCGAGTGGGCCGACCTGCTCTGCTCGGTCACCCCGGGCGGCGCGATCACCGGCGGCGGCTCACAGCCGTCCCAACTGCCCACCACCGCCTACGAGTACGACGTGTACGGCAGCCCGGCGAAGACCACCGAGACCGCGAACGGCACGACCCGGACCACGGCCACGGCCTACGACGCCGCGGGCCGCCCGGTCTCCAGCACGGTCTCCGGTGGCGTGGGCACGGCGGTCCCGGCCGTGACCACGGAGTACGACGCGGCCACCGGGAAGACCGCGAAAACGGTCTCGGCGAGCGGGAGTTCGGTCACCCGCGCGTACGACGCGCTGGGCCGCCAGATCTCGTACACGGACGCGGACGGTGGCACCACCACCTCCACGTACGACGTGCTGGACCGGCCGGTCAAGGTCGGCGACTCGGTGCCGTCCTCGGTCACCTACACCTACGACACGACCGCCGAGCCGCGCGGCCTGCCGGTGAAGGCCACCGACTCGGTCGCGGGCACCTTCGGCGCGGCCTACAACGCGGACGGCGACCTCATCTCCGAGTCCCTGCCCGGCGGTTACACCATGCGCCAGACCCTGGACGCCTCCGGCGAGGCCGTCCAGCGCACCTACACCCGCGACGCGGACGGCGCCCTCGTCTACAGCGACGCCGTCGCCCGCTCGGGCGCAGGCCGGGTCGTGCGGCACTCCGGCTGGTCCGACCAGCAGTACCAGTACGACACCGCCGGGCGCCTGAAGCAGGTGGACGACACCGCCAACACGGTGTGCACAGTACGCAAGTACACCTTCGACCAGCGGGCCAACCGCACCGGGACCACCACCCTCACGGGCACCCCCGGCACGGACTGCCCCACCACGGGCGGCACTTCGGCCACCAGCGCCTACGACAGCGCCGACCGCGCGGTCAACTCGGGTTACGCCTATGACGCGTTCGGCCGCACCACGGCCCTGCCGAGCGGCGCGGCCCTGGAGTACTACGCCAACGACCTGGCCCGCCGCCAGACGGTGGGCACCAGCCGCCAGACGTGGACCCTGGACCCGCTGCTGCGGACCAGCTCCTGGACGGTGGAGACGGGCAGCGGCTCGGCCTGGACCCAGACCCAGGCGAAGACCAACCACTACGCCTCGGACGGCGACAGCCCCCGCTGGATCACCGAGAACACCGGCGGCACGGTGACCCGCATGGTCGAGTCACTGGGCACCGGACTCGGCGCCACGACCGGCAAGTCCGGCGACGTCACCCTCCAACTGGCCACCATCCACGGCGACATCGCCCTCCAGCTCCCGCTGGACGCGAGCCTCGCCCCGGTGGCCCTGGACAGCGACGAGTACGGCAACGCCCGTACCACCACCGCGACTTCGCGCTACGGCTGGCTGGGCGCACACCAGCGCTCCGCCGAGACCCTCACCGGCGCGCTCCTCATGGGCGCCCGCCTCTACGACCCGGCCACCGGACGCTTCCTGACCACCGACCCGGTGTACGGCGGCAACAGCAACGCCTACGAGTACTGCTCCGGCGATCCGGTCAACTGCACCGATCTGGACGGCAAGTTCAGCCGTTCGAAGACCCGTTACTATTCGTGGGGCCGCATCCACGCCAAGTACTGGGGCCCCAACTGGGGCACCGGCATCGGCGGGATCGCGATCACCATCGTGGCCAACAAGCGGTGGACCTACCGGATCGGCGCCTACGGCTGGGTGACGTACACCATCGCCGGAGCCGTCCTCGGCATCCTCGCCGTCGTCTTCCCGCCGGCCGCGCCGGTGTTGGGGGTCCTGGCCGGGCTGATCGTCCTCGTCGGCGCGGCCATCCAGTTCGTCGCCCAGAACGCGTCGGCCCGCGGGCAGTGCCTGCACATCAACACGGGTGCGTCGGTCTACACGAAGTGGTGGATCCCCCGGTACTCCTACGGCCGTTACGCGTACCCGTGGCGCGGCCGCTGCTGATGCCCGCCCCCACCCCCGTCCCCCTCCCAACTCCCCCTCCCCAGAAGGCACGCACGTGAAACACGCTCCCCCGGCCGCGAACCGACGCGACCCACCCACCGTCCGCCCC